>JBELAL010000004.1:0-211685 GCA_049508835.1 Holophaga sp.
CTACTTGGCCGGACTCCGTGGCGGCATCAGCCTCGGCGAGGATCTTCAGCTTGAAGTCGGTGCTGAAGATCCGGCGCTTGGGCCGGGACAAGGGCACCTCGGCATTTCCTGAATTCACGACCTTCGACATTTCCTTTCCTTCCATGCCCACCATAGCTGAGACGAGTGAAGAATTTCTGTCTCAACATTGTTGGCACGGGGGGGGACGCTCTCCTCGCCGAGGTCTTGGAGGCTGGATCCGGGAAGGCACCGGTCAGTGCGATGGGAACGCCGAAGGGCAAGGACGCCGAGCGACGCAAGGTTGGACGACCCATCAAGGAGCCGACCATCCCGTTCACCCTGCGCCTTCGACAGGGTCCGGCCGAACTCCTTCAGCGGCTGGTCGCGGACCTCCAGGCCCGGGCGGTTCGCGGAGAGCTTGCCAGGAGCGAAGCGACCATCGGCACCGTGGTGGAGGAAGCTCTTGCTCTCTACCAGGAAAAACATGGGCGCGGCTCAGGGCGTGCTGCCCGAGGCGAAGCCAAGAAGAAATCCTGAATTTTTGATTGCTTGATGCTGATCTCGCATTCCCGCATCCCATGTGGGAAACGGCGCTCTGCGCGGTTTTCCAGCCGGGAGGCCGAGGGAGGCGGGTTTCCTGTGGGCAGGGGGGCGGGGCCTGTGGAAATCCGAGGATTCGGCTGCATGGTGCCGTATGGACACCGGAAGGGTGCGCATCCGGCCGGAACCCGGTCGACGGACGGATTTCCATGGGAGGGGCCCAGCTGTCCATGGGAAGTCCGCGCCCGAGCAGGGGATGCAGGAAGATGCCACGGCGGCCCGTGGGTTCGGGTTGCGCCGCCTTTCCGACCTCCCATGATTTCCACAGCTCAAGGAAATGAAACCGCCAGCAATACCCAACTGTTGATTTGGTTTGACATGATTAAACACTTCATTTCCAGACCGTGCCTGAGGGGTGTCCCGCCGGAAGGTAACGGGCGACCATCTTGCTTGAGCACAGACAGGTGGCAGTGATGACATTCAATGCGAGGCCCGGCCCGCCGCTCGATCTTGGTTGCCCGCAGCCCACCTGGGGCGCTTGCCTATGCCTTCAGAATAGTCAGATCCCTGCGAGTGCCGCATGAGCCAACCGACCGCTGACACGTCCATCCTTGATTCTCTCCTTGCCCGCCCGGAAGGCGGTTCCTTCGAGGTGAAGCGTCTCAAAGGCGGCGAACTCTCCCGTTGCCTGCAATCCCTGTCGGCCTTCGCCAACACCAATGGCGGGCTGCTGGTGCTTGGCCTGGAGGACCCCAAGAAGGCCTCCGGCACCGACCGGATCTATGGCGTTGAAGAGAATCCGGAGGCACTGGACGAACTGCGCCGGCAGATGCAGACCCTCCTCACCCCCAGAATCCAGCCACCCTTGGCGCCGGAACCGGTGTTCCACACCATTCCCTGCACCCTTCGCACGGGGAATCCTGGAACGCTCGTCTGCATCCAGGTCCACCCCAGCGAGACTCTTCACTCCCTCGTCACCGGGGGAACCTTCGTCCGGTTCGATCGAAGCAACCGCCAATTGAACGCCCGTGAAATCCATGAGCGCATGCTCCAGTTGGGGCAGGCCAGCGTGGTCGATCAACCGGTGGATGTGCCATTCGAGTTGCTGGACACCCATTGGTGGAAGGATTACCGGGATGCGCGAGGGCTGACCCGGCCGCTGGAAGAGGGCCTCCGCTCCGTGGGGTTGGCCAAGAAGGTCGGCGAGGCGTGGAAGCCCACCCGCCTGGCCGTACTGTTGTTCGCCGAATTCCCCTCTGACCTCTTGGGGGAAAAGTGCGCCATCAGGGTCTTCCACTACCAGGGCGAACGGATCATCCATACCGGGAACACCACCAATCTCCTCCGTCCACCCAGGACCGTGGCGGGCCCCCTGGTCCACCAGATCCGCGAAGCCCTCCGGATTGTGGAGGAAGAGCTGGCCTCGGGTGTCCAGGTCAGTCCCTTGGGCTTCGAGATCGTCCAGCGGTTCCCGCGCCGGGCCATCCAGGAGACCATCACCAACGCGGTCCTCCATCGGGACTACCGGATCCCCAATGACATCCACATCCGGCTCTTCTCGGACCGGATCGAGGTGGAGAGCCCCGGCGGCCTGGCCTACCGGATCCAGGTCATGGACCTGGGGAAGGTCGGTTCGAGGCCGCGGAATCCCAGCCTGGTGAACCAGGTCCGCGAATTCCCTTCACCGCCCAACCAGGACGCCGGCGAGGGCATCCCGATGATGCGGGATCTCATGCGGAAGGCGAATCTTTACCCGCCGATCTTCGTTCCGCTATCTGCGGCGGAGAAGGACAGCCTCCTGGTCACCCTGAGAAATGAGGTTCGCGCCTCGAACTGGGACCAGGTAGCGGCCTTGTTGGAAAGCCATCCAACCATCACCAATACCCAGGTGCGAGAACTGCTGGGTACGGAGGACACCCTGCGGGTCTCCAAGCTGCTGAGAGGGTGGGTGGAAATGGGCTTGCTGGAGGTGGCCAACCCGGAAGGGGCGAAACAGAACCGCCGCTATCGGAAGCCTGGCACGGCCGCGGAGGTCGACTTGTTTTCCACCACGGGTGGAAATGAAGCCGAACCAGAAAGCCAAGATATTGAATAATAAAGACTTGTTAAACGGGTTCATTCCCCAAGGGGAGCTTACGGGCGTCCGGCCTCAACGAGGCGGGCGACCGCAGTAGTGCAGACTAATCATGCATCCCTGAAAATCCTTACTTGACTGGGTAGCTATACCAACCAAATTTGAACTGCCGGAGCCAGCCTCTGCTCGGCCTCATGGCGGAAACGCTAAAGAACCGTTTATTCCAGCCAGTCCATTTCCAGAACCCTCTTTGTCTTCGAGACCATGACCACCGCCACGACACCCTTCACCCTGTTGAACACCGAAGAAGCCGCTGCCCTCCTGGGCATCTCCCGGCACACCTTGGAAGACTGGCGCTGGAAGCGCCTCGGTCCACCCTGGATCCGCATCACCCGGAGTTGTGTCCGTTATGACCTGGAAGCCCTGCACAATTGGCTGAGCGAACACACGATCGAGGAGATCCCAGTCGCCTCCTGAAGAAAACGAATTGTGCAGCAGCCTGCTGCACGATTGGCGACGGCCCCAGGACGCACCATACACGGGGCTTGCGCCCGAGGACGCCATGCCCCACCATCGAGCGCATCCGGTGCATGATCACCACCAACCCGCCCCCACAAGGGGGCGTTGGTTCGTCCGCCGCGTGGTTGACGGGTGGTAGATTGGCCAAAACGAAACCCCCTCATCAGAGGGGGCTAGTTTGGCGGAGAGTGGGGGATTCGAACCCCCGAATGGCTTTTGACCATTACACGATTTCCAGTCGTGCTCCTTCAACCACTCGGACAACTCTCCAAAGGGCTGGCTGACCTCCCCTTGGCAGGGAAACCCAAGCCTATCACGGGCTCGCGCGATGGCCAAGGGTAGAGGCCGGGCGGGAGGCGGGCCGGCAGGGGGTCCCCGGGACGGACGGGATGGGCGGGGGACGGGCGGGCCAGGGAGGGTAGGGGGCCGCCCGGGCCGGTCAAATCCAACCCGGACCTTCTAAGTGCGGTATCCTCGACTATTCGGAACCGGCTGGAGGTCATTGTGACGAAGATCGATCTCGTCATGTTCGAGGAGGAGTACAGGCAGCTGCAGGAGATCATTGGGCGCCTGCAGTCCGACTCCGCCAGCAAGGTGGTGTTCCTGGTGGACAAGAACGGGCAGCAGATCGCGGCCTCCGGGGACGTCCGCAGCATCGATGCCACCAGCCTGGCCTCCCTGACCGCGGGCAACGTGGCGGCCACGGACGGTCTGGCCAAGCTGATCGGAGAGAAGGAGTTCAGCCTGCTGTTCCACGAAGGGGAACGGGACAACCTGCACATCTCCATCGTGGGCAAGCGGGGGATCCTGGTGGTGATCTTCGACCAGACTTCCAGCCTGGCCCTGGTGCGTCTCAAGGTGAAGAAGGCCAGCCGCGAGCTGCAGGAGATCTTCGAACGGGTGGAGACCCGGGCCCAGGCCCAGGCCTCGGAATCGACCCGGTTCGAGAGTCCATTCTCTGAAATCACGGATGAGGACATCGATAGGCTCTTTGGCGATTGAACCAGGATTTTTTCCGGGCATGCCATGACCTTTATTAATTACGCATCACGTGAAATCAACTGCAAGATCGTCTACTACGGCCCGGGCCTGTGCGGAAAGACGACGAATATCCAGTGGATCCACTCCCAGGCCAACCCGGAGAAGCGGGGCAAGCTGGTGAGCCTGGCCACGGAGACGGACCGGACCCTGTTCTTCGACTTCCTGCCCCTGGACATGGGGACCATCAAGGGGTTCAAGGTCCGGTTCCACCTGTACACGGTGCCTGGGCAGGTGTTCTACGATGCGTCGCGCAAGCTGATCCTGCGGGGCTGCGACGGGGTGATCTTCGTGGCGGACAGCCAGCGGCCGCGGATGGAGGCCAACATCGAGTCCATCGCCAACCTGGCCACCAACCTCAGGGACAACGGCTTCGACATCCGGACCATCCCCTATGTGCTGCAGCTGAACAAGCGGGACATGCCCAGCGCCGCCCCGGTGATGGAGATGGAACGGCTGCTGCGCTTCCACAACGAGCCGATGATCGAGGCGGTGGCGTCCCGGGGCACCGGGGTGCTGGACGCCCTCAAGGCCTGCGCCCGGCAGATCCTGATGGAACTCCAGAAGGCATAAGGCCTTTCCGGAATCGGGCCTTGAACCGGCGGGAGGTTCCGGTAGAATGGGGGTCTGCGCATTCCGGCGTAGCTCAGTGGCAGAGCAATCGGCTGTTAACCGATGGGTCGGGGGTTCAAATCCCTCCGCCGGAGCCAAAAAGGAAGCCCCACCAACTGGTGGGGCTTCGACTTAACTGCCAAAGCGTTGCCGGTGAAAGGGTGTCGGCGGGGTTCCCGCTTGTTCGAGGCCTTCTGGACACCTGGGCGTGATTCCAGAGAAGGATCCTGTGAGCCACTCAAAACCGACATTTCTTATCTTTCTGGGCTCTCTTGGAAGGTCGAAATGGCTGCTCACTTAACTGAGAGGGGGTATTCCCCCGAGTCTCACCTAACCCACGTTACCGGCCGTTCTCCAGGGCCTTTTTCCCAAAGTAGGGGTCTTACCCCAAGGGTAGCAAGTAGTAAGTGCCCACGCGCTGGAAGATGCACCATGGTCGACCTAATACTTGCGGTCGGTGACCTTGGTATTGGGATGCCCGGACTTTCGTGAAGGATGGGTTCGCGCTGCTACTACCAGACCTGTGTGCCGGCTTATCCAGTACGGCTTGAGACGGCCAGCCCACCCAGCGATCGTAGCGCCTGGTCGATGCGCTCTGACCAGAAGGTGCCGTTTAGTCGGAAACAGTTCCGGTAGCGGTCGCCCATGGTGAAGAGGGAGCCGGGGACGATGGCGATGCCATCCCTCAGCGCTTTTTCATGCAGTGAACCAGCGTCCAGGGATTCCGGCAGCTGCACCCAGAGCAGCGTCCCCCCTTCCGGGGGATGGACCTTGGTGCCGAGTGGGAAGTGACCTTCGATGGTTTCACGCACCCGCTTCATGCGCTCGGCGCAAGTTCGGCGCAGGGACCTGAGATGGTGGTCATACCCCCCGGTGGCGAGGAAATCAGCCATTGCCAGTTGGGTGGGCGAAGGGCTGGTGATGTTGAACAGCGCTTTCAGCTTTTCCACCTCGGGCTGGAACCGGCCGGCGGCGATCCACCCGACCCGGTAGCCTGGAGCCAGGGTCTTGGAGAGGGAGGCGCACAACAACACCAGGCCGGACCGGTCGAAGGCCTTGGCCGCGGGCGGACGGACCGGGCCGAAGCAAAGGTCGCCGTAAACATCGTCCTCGATCAGGGGGATCCCGCGCTCGGCCAGCAGGTCCACCAGCTTGCGCTTGCTCTCCGGCGGCATGAGGCTGCCCAGAGGGTTGTTGAAATTGGACTGGATGATGCAGGCGTGGATCGGGCTCTGGTTGAGGGCATACTCGAGCACGTCCACGCTCATCCCCTCGCTGGGCGAGGAAGGGATTTCCAGGATCTTCAACCCCATCCACTGCAGGAGGTTGAGGAACCGGTAGTAGACCGGCGCGCCGATGGCCACGGTGTCCCCGGGCCGGCATACGGCCTGGAGGGCCAGCGTGACCGCTTCCACACACCCGGAGGTGATGACCAGGTCGTCAGGGCAGAGGGCGCAGCCGGAACCCACCATGCGTTTGGCGATCTCCATGCGCAGCCGGGCCATTCCTTTGGTCGCAGCGTAGTTCCCGCTCTCGCGGGGGTGGCGGCGGGCCTGGACCGCCAGGAACCGGTTCAGTTTTTCCATCGGCAGCAGATCGGCATCGGGTGTGCCCAGGCCCAGGGGCACCAGGGAAGGGTCGGCCAGGCGGCGCCGGATCTCCGCCTGGGAAGAACCCAGGACCACGGTCCTAACCTCCAATTTCGCAAGGACCGCCGTCCTCTCCAGCGAGGCCCCCCAGGCCTGGGCGGGATGGCGAACATAGTGCCCGGACTGGGGGCGGGCTTCGATCATGTGCAGGTTTTCCAGCCGCGCATAGGCATCCATGACTGTGTGGACGCTCACCCGCATCTGCCGGCTCAGGGCCCGGATCGAGGGCAGGCGATCGCCTGGGCGATACGTCCGCTGCTCAATCATCGCTTCCAACCGGGTAGCGATCTCCACGTAGAGCAGCGGCTTGGGCTCGACGACGCGGTGGAGCGGGTTCGCCATGGCGTTCCATCCTTTGGACAGGATCCTACACGCAGGAAAAGGAATTCCAGGGGTGCAGATGGGCTGATTTACCGAGGCAACAGTTCATGGTTGAACCGATCTGTGCCAGCCCTCAACTTCAGTTCTTGTGTCTTTCAAGGATCGTGCTCAAACCCCAGATTTGATCATGACCTCAAGCCGATGGTCATCAACGATAAAGGAGACGTCATGTACAGCGCGACTGTCGACAATTTCAGCGATTCCAGCTTCCATGCACGATCCGGCGACTTCGGTTTCGTCATGGATGTGGAAGGACACGGCATCAACCCCATAAATACCTTGATGGCGAGCCTGGGCGCCTGTCTCGGCCACTATGTTCGCGACTATCTCCGCAAGGAGAACTTCGACTATCGCCGCTTCTCGGTGCAGGCCAGCGCGGAGGCCAGCGAGGATAGCCTGCGTCTGGGCGATATCGCCGTAGTCATTGAAACGAGCGGTATCTCTTTGAGCGAAAAACAGAAAGCAGAATTGTTGCGTTCGGTTGAAGTATGCAAAATACACAACACCCTGTTGGCAAATTCGAAAATCACGAAGGTCCTGAACGTGGGGTGAGGGTGTACTCCCGGTCGTGGAGGTAGGAACCATGAGCAAGCACCAGGTTGTTCCAGTCAAGGTTGGGCAAGGCGAGCAGGCCGAAGGCGAACCGTTGCCCTGGGGATCCAGGACGCCCTTGGCCAGCCGCGCCCTGTCGGGCAGCGCGCTGACCTTGGACCGCCTGCTTGTAACCGCAGGCCGGGCCACGGACTTCCACTGCCACCCGGACGCCGATGAAGTCTGCCATGTCCTGCGGGGAAACCTTTCCATCCAGGTCGGGACTGCTTCGTTCCTCCTGCAGCCCGGCGACACCTTGGCGATCCCATTCGACGTGGTCCACAGGATCGAGAACGTCGGGGACGGTACGGCGGAAATCATCCAGGTCCTCTCGAGCGGAGCCGCCGAAACCCTCGATGCCGCCGGCCAGGCGTTGAGGCTGGCCTTGCCGCCATTCTGGTCCATGCCCTGAACGGCCGGCGCGATGGTCGGGACCCGGCTGAGGGAATGCGGATTCTCGTTCGTTATCTTGATGGGGGGTCACCTGTGAACCCGATACAACTCCAATTCCTGGGCTGCGGTGACGCGTTTGGCAGCGGTGGACGTTTCGAGCCCTGCTTTCATCTGCAAAGCGGAAAGGACAGTTTGTTGATCGATTGCGGCGCCACCTCGCTGTTGGCCATGCGACGCGCGGGAGTCGATCCCTCGGATATTGGCTGGGTGCTCATCAGCCATCTCCATGGCGACCATTTTGGAGGCTTGCCCTCCCTCATCCTGGATGGTCAATTCAAGAAGAGAACCCGCCCGCTCGTGATCGCCGGTCCGGTGGGCACGAGGCAACGCGTGACCACGGTCATGGAGGCACTGTTTCCAGGCTCTTCGCAGGTCCACCGGCGTTTCCCGGTAGAGTACCTCGAACTCACCGAACGTCTTGGACTGCCTTTGGGACCGTACACCGTCACGCCGTTCGTCGTGCAGCACCCGAGCGTCGCGCCCGCGTATGCCTTCCGGGTCAAGATGGACGGCAAGGTGCTTGCCTATTCCGGCGACACCGAATGGACCGATGTCCTCATCGAGGTTGCTCGAGGGGCCGACCTCTTCGTCTGTGAAGCCTACTTCTTCGAAAAGCGGGTTCCGAATCACCTCAGCTACAAGACGCTCCTTGACCATCGGGCAGGACTCGAATGTCGGAAAATCCTCATGACGCACATGGGTACGGACTTGTTGGCCCAGTTAGGGGAGGCGGAAATCGAAGCTGCCGAAGACAACCTCGTCGTCCCTCTTTGAACCTTCAGTTTCATGATGGGTAAGCGAATGCGCAAAGTGGTAGGGGTCCGGGCGGAGCAGGGCGACAGGTCGAAGACTGAACGCCTGCCCTGGGGATTCAGGACGACCCTTGCCAGCCACGCCCTGTCGGGAAGCGGAGTGACTTTGGAACACCTGCTCCTGTTCCCGGGCCAGACCACGGATGTCCACCTGCATCCGGACACCGATGAAGCCTGCCATCTGGTTTGGGGCAACCTTTCCGTCGCGATCGGAGCCTCGACTTTCCTCCTGAAACAAGGTGACACCCTGACCATCCCCCGCGACCAGGCCCACCAGATCAAGAACGCTGGCAAGGGCACGGCCGAGATCCTCCAGGCTCTCTCCAGCGGAGCGGCCGAATCCATCGATCCATGCGCCCAGGCAATCAGGCAAGCCTTTCCATTCTTATGGCCCTGGCGTTGATGTATGGGCTCCTCGATCAGTCATGGCCGCCAGGAAACCAAGGCCTCCCACCACCGTGCATCCCAGCAACGCCCATATCATGCAGGCCGAGTTTCCGCTCCAGGACCATACCGTTGCCGCGAAGGCCGGACCAAAGGCCCTGGCCATCATCACCGGGAATGCCAGGATCCCGTTGACCGCCCCATAACCACCCACGTGGATCAGTTCCGGCACGGCGGTGCCTCGGAGGATGGTGAGCAGCCCATTGCCCAGGCCCAGAATGGCCACCGCCGAGCCGAGCCAGGCCAGGCGGTGGGGCGCCAGCACCAGGACCAGGAGGCTGACCAGGAACGACGCCACCACAACCCATCCGGTGCCTCGGGCTCGAAGGTGCTTCCCGAGGGCGACCCAGGACATTCTGCTTCCCGCCTGAAGCGGCCCGAACAGCATCATGCAGCCCAGAGAGGCCTTCTTGTCCAGCCCCCATCCTCTCAGGAGGGGGATCAACTGGAACACCAGCGCCGAGGTGACCAGGGTGCAGGCCGGGAAGCAGATGGCGAGGCCCCAAAAGGAGCGGCTCCGCACCAGGGCCCGACCGGTCCCAACGCCGGTCCAGACCGATGGCGCCACCGCCTTGGAGGCGGTCCTGGGCACCACCGCCGCATGCAGTGGGGCGCACACAGCCAGATTGACCGCCGCCAGGACCCAGAGGGCGCCACTCCAGTGGAGGCGATCCGCCAGGGCCTGGGTCGCTGGAAGGCAGAGGGTGCTGGCCAGGCCGCCGGCAAAGGTCAAGGTGGCAATCCGGCGCGGGGCCTCCCGTTGGAAGGCTCCGACCAGCACCGCGAATGCCGCTTCGTACAGGGTTCCCGCCATGCCCAGCCCGAGCAGGATCCAGGCCAGGACGTACCAGCCCGGAGTCCGGGCCCAGGCCCACAACCCCAGACCGGAGGCGCCCAGCGCCGAGCCGAGCACCATGACCTCGCGGCCCCCGTGGCGATCGATCCAGGCCCCCATCGGAACCGAGGCGATCCCATAGGCGAACAGACCGATCGCCACGCCGCCGTGGAGCCGTTCCGGGGACCAGCCCAGATCCCTGCCCATGGGCAGCACCAGGACCGGGAAGGAGTAATACAGCGTGCCCCAGGAAAGGATCTGGGTTCCGGCCAGGACCGCGACCAATTTCCGGCCGGGGCCGGCGTGGGGAGGGGTCACAGGTCCGTACCAGCGCCCTTGTGCTCCAACTCTTCCAGAACCTGGAACACGTACCTGGCCGCCCACTGGGCTGTCCCACCACCCATGCAGATGGCCAAGGCGGCCATTTCCTCCACCTCCTTCCGGGTGGCGCCCTGCTCCAGCGCCGCGGTCACGTGGTACTCGATGCAGCCGTAGCACCCGGCCACGATGCTGATGCCGATGGCGGCCAGTTCCTTCACTTTTCGCTCCAGCACCCCGCTGGAGAGGATCTGGGCTTCCAGTTCCTCGAAGGCCCGGAAAACCGGCACGCCGGATTGAAACATCTTGTGGTTGTACCTCTTGCGTAGCTCCTTCACCCGAGCGATGGACTCGAACATCATGGCGACCTCCCTTGGCATGGCCCATGGCCGGCCACCCCCGCTGGGGCATCCGTGCTGCGCACCGGCGAAGCACTTCGGTTCGGGCATGGGGTTTGATTGAAAGTCTGGACGCTTGCCCAGGTATCGGTAGCACCAATCGTTGCCCATTTCGCAATACCACTTTGCAACGGGTCATCCCGCCGGAGTCACCATGTTCTGGTTCGAACTGGACCGCACGTCCCGGTTGCCATACATCCGCCAGATCTACGAACACTTGCGACTGAAAATCCTGCGCGGGGAACTGCGCGGGGGCGAGCGGCTTCCAGCCACCCGGCGCCTCGCCGAGGACCTTGGGGTGTCCCGTACGGTGGTGGTGGAGGCTTTCACCCAGCTCCAGGGAGAAGGTTACCTGGTCGGTCGAGCCGGATCGGGCACCTCCGTGGCCCACGGGGCCAGTCTGGATCCCTGGCCCGCTTCGCTCCCACGGCCGGTGGCCACCTCCACGGTCGATGCCTATGCCGGAAACCGGGACCTGGTGGACTTTCGCACCGGAGCGCCGGCCTTGGAACGAATCCCCCGATCATGGCTCGGCCGGCGGTTGCGATCCATCTGTCTGGGGGCGGCTGCGGTCGACTATGGCTACGGTCCCCCCGAGGGGTGCCTGGACCTGCGCGCTGCGTTGTCCCGGTACCTGGCCCGCACCCGTGGCGTCCATAGCCATCCCGATGGCATCGTGGTTTCCACCGGGGCGGCGGAGGGACTGTTTCTCGCCACCAGGCTGCTCCTGGATCCCGGCTCCACCGTGGTGGTGGAGAATCCGGTCCACGAGCACTTCCAGGCCACCTTGCGCTTCTGTGGCGCAAGCCTGCACGCGGTACCGGTGGACGAGGACGGAATGCGCACCGGCGACTTGGCTTCCGTGCCAGGTCGGCCAGCCTTTGTCCTGGTGACCCCATCCCACCAGTTTCCCACCGGCGGGATCCTGCCTGTGCAGCGGCGGATCGAACTGCTGCAGTTCGCCACAGCCCGGGATTGCCGGATCGTGGAAGACGACTATGAGAGCGAGTTCCACTTCCGCGGGACAGCGGTGAGTTCCCTCCAAGGCATGGATCCGGGCCGGGTGATCTACCTGGGAACCTTCAGCAAGATTATCAGCCCCGCCCTGCGGGTCGGGTATCTCGTGCTGCCTCCTGATCTGGTCATCCGGGCCAGGGAAATGAAATTCCTTGTGAACACCCACTCGCCTTTCCTGGAGCAGAAGCTGGTGGCGGAGCTGTTGGAATCCGGCGAGCTGGAGCGCCATGTCCGGGACATGAAGCAGATCTACCGACACCGCCAGCGCGTGCTCCTGGCCGCCCTGTCTAGAGCCTTCGGCGCCCACTGCCTCATCTCCGGAACCGCCGCCGGCCTGCATGTAGTAGCTCGTTTCCCTGGGATCACTTTCACCGAAGCGCTGGTGAATGACCTGGAATCCGCCGGTGTGCGGGTTCATCCCGTAACTCATCACGCGATTCTGCCGGGAACCTACAGGGACCAGGTGATCCTGGGCTTCGGCAACCTGCCTGATTCCCGTATCGAGGAAGGCGTTCGCCGGCTCCAACGTGTTCTCTGGAGCGAATCGGCTATTCAACGAAAGGCTTCCCCCTGAACCCCTGGATTGTCAGTTCGGCCTGCCTGGCCTTCTTCACCTTCCTGGGTTCCCCCCAAAATCGCAGACCAGAACACAGGTTCGGTTTCGGGGTCCTCGCTCTCGGGGCGGAGCAACAACGACGGGGGATCATTTTAGACAGTCCGCCATGTGGCAGACGGTTTGGTTAACAGGCAGAATCAAAGGGACTGGACCAATCTCTCTGCTAGTGGCAGAGAGGGTCAATCCCGCCTAAATACATATTTAAAAAATACTTAGCAAATACCAGATCCGTCCTATTGTTAACCTTTTGGTCCGGGTGCCAAATCGCTCTCTGGGAGCCAATACCAACAGCCCACCAACAGGTGGGCTGTTCGGTTAACAGGCAGATACCGTCAGATTGAACGGATCACTGCACAGCATGTGGGGGAGCCACTTCGCGCTAATTGTTGGTCGCCAGAGGGGTTGATCCAGTGGTTGCCCCGGTCTCTTGTTAATCATTGGGGTCGGGGCATCAAATCTCTGCGCTGGAGCCAAACATGAAGCCCCATCAACTGGTGGGGCTTAAAATTATCTGCCAAGGTGCTGCGAGAGACAGGGTGGTTGCGGGCTTCCTGCTTGTTCGAGGCCCTCTTGACAGGTTTCTATGAGCCCCGGGTGGGAGGCCACCGAGCGACCGAATACCGTCCTTTCTGCGCTTTCTGGGCTCTCCTGGAAGGTCCTAACACGTGTTTGCTTAACAAGGGAGGGTCGTTCCCCCGAGTCTCTGCTGGGGCAGCGGGCTCTTAACACTCCCATTCAGAGTTTGATCTCGCCTAAAGAAGAATCCCGCAGGGTTCCTAGGCAATGCGCGAAAGCGCAACGGCGAGCTGATCCCGGCAATCACACCAGACCGACCCAAGCGCGTCCCCATAGAGGTAGCCCGGGGAGTACTTGTCCGCCGCCCGATCTGAGCAACCCGCCCCTGGTCGCCACGTTGGAAAAGGAAGAGGCACTTTCCGCTTGCCTTCGACAGCCGGATGGCCTAACCTGCGAAATCATGCGATCTTTGTCAGTTCCATAGCGCGATATCCAGAAAGGTGGAGGGACGGGCCCTATGAAACCTTGGCAACCTGCTCGCGAAAGCGTGGTGCCAATTCCTGCCTGTGGCGTAAGCTGCGGGAAAGATGCTGAGCTGTCATGAACTGACTGACGTATCGAGGGGCCCGAGAGATCGGGCCCCTCGGGTTCTTTGGATTGCGCAGGAATGACGGAGATCCCCCATCCCCAGGAGGACTCCATGGACAAGCAGCATCTGGACAGCAACGTGCCGGGCAACCCGGCCTACCACTTCAGGACGGTTCCCCCGGGCACCGCGCCTGCCGCCGGCTGGGCCCAGCGATCGAAACTCGTGGGCCAGCCGGATTTCGCCACGCGCTGCATCCACGCCGGGGCCCTGCCGGACTCGGCCTACGGCGCGGTGGCGCCGCCCATCTACCAGACCAGCACCCTCGCCTTCTCCGGCATCCGCACCAACGGCGGCTTCGACTACACCCGCAGCGGCAACCCGACCCGGGAGCGGCTGGAGCAGGCCCTCACCTTGCTGGAGGGCGGCAGCGGGGCCACCTGCACCAGCTCCGGCATGAGCGCCGTGCTGGTGGCGCTGAGCCTGCTGGAGCACGGCAGCCACGTGCTGTGCACAGTGGACTGCTACGGCGGCACCTTCCGCACCCTGGAGCACGCCCGCAAGGTCAACGGGCTCCAGGTCACCTACCTGGACCTGGCCGACCTTGATGCCGTGCGCGCGGCGCTGCGGCCCGAGACCCGCATGATCTGGGTGGAGACCCCCTCCAACCCCCTGCTTCGGCTCTCGGACCTGGCCGCCCTGGCCGGGATCGCCCGTAGGGCGGACGCCCTGCTGGTGGTGGACAACACCTTCCTTTCTCCCGCCCTGCAGCGGCCGTTCGAGTTCGGGGCGGACTTGGCGGTCCACAGCACCACCAAATACCTCAACGGCCACAGCGACGTGGTGGGCGGGGCCGTGGTGGCGGGTCCGGGCCGGGAGGACCTGGCCCAGCGCATCGCCGCCCTCAACAACCTCCTGGGCACCAGCCAGAGCCCGCACGATTGTTTCCTGGTGCTGCGCGGCCTCAAGACCCTGCAGCTGCGCATGCGGGCCCACGAGGCCAACGCCCTGGCCGTGGCCCAGGCGCTGGCGGAGCACCCGGCCGTGGCGGTGGTGAACTACCCCGGCCTGCCCACCCATCCCCAGCACGGCCTGACCAGGCGCCAGCAGAAGGGGTTCGGAGGCATGGTGAGCTTCGAGCTGAAGGATGCCGACCTGGAGGCGGTGGATCGCCTGCTGCTGGCCCTGCGCTGGTTCACCCTCGGGGAGAGCCTGGGCGGGGTGGAAAGCCTAGTCTGCCACCCTGCCACCATGACCCACGCCTCCATGACTCCCGAGGCGCGCAGCCTGGCGGGGATCGGCGACGGCCTCATCCGCCTGTCGGTGGGCATCGAGGATCTGGGCGAACTGGTCGAGGACCTGTCCCAGGCCCTGGAGGCCGCGGTGGGCTCCGGACACCGGCCCTGTACCGCCGACGGCGAACCCAGGCCGCAGGTCCTGAAGGCTCTGGTCGACCCTTACGTGGGAGGACTGCCTTAAACTGCCAATGGAAAGGATTCCCTTGGACGCCCTGACTTCCCTTTTGTGCCAGGACCGGTTCTCCCACGAGGACCTGGTCCGGCTCCTGGCCCTGCAGGACCCCGTGGACGTGGCCCGGCTGCGCATCCGCGCCAACGAGGTGCTCGCCGGCCGCCTCGGGACGGCGGTGTACTACCGCGGGATCATCGAGTTCTCGAACATCTGCGCCCGGGACTGCTTCTACTGCGGCATCCGGGCGGGCAATCCTACCGTCGAGCGCTATACCTTGACGGAACAGGAGATCCTCGATGCTGCCCGGTGGAGCGCGGAGGAGGGCTACGGATCGGTGGTGCTGCAGTCGGGGGAGCGCTGCGATCCAGGATTCGTCACCTGGGTGGAGCACCTGGTCCGCCGCATCCGGGAGATCACCGTCCGCCCCTTCCTGCCCCAGGGGGTGGGCATCACCCTCTCCCTGGGCGAGCAGCTTTTGGCGACTTACCTCCGGTGGCGCAAGGCGGGCGCCCACCGGTACCTGCTCCGGATCGAGACCACCGACCCCGGACTGTTCGCCCGCATCCATCCCCCTTCCCAGACCCTGGAGGCGCGCCGCCAGGCCCTCAGGGACCTGGACGCGGCCGGGTTCCAGGTGGGCACCGGCGTCATGATCGGCATCCCCGGCCAGACCGTGGACATGCTGGCAGAGGACGTCGCCTTCTTCCGGGACAACCCCATTGACATGATCGGCATGGGACCTTGGCTCCCCCACGAGGAGGCCCCCATGAAGGACTGGCCCCAGCCCCTGTCTGCCGAGGCACAGTTCCAGCTGGCCTTGAACATGATCGCCGTGGTCCGGCTGACCTGCCCCGACGTCAACATTGCCGCCACTACCGCGCTGCAGGCCATGTTCCCGGATGGGCGCGAGCGGGGCCTGAGCTACGGCGCCAACGTGACCATGCCCAACCTCACCCCCGTGCACGCGCGGGGCAGCTACGTGCTCTACGAAGGCAAGCCCTGCACCAACGAGGCCAGGGAAGAGTGCAAAGGCTGTCTCCTGGGCCGGGTGGAATCCATCGGGCGCGAAGTGGCCTTCAACGCCTGGGGGGATTCCCCGCACCATGCTCGCAGGAAACAAGGGCAGGTGTTCTGACCGCTTTCCGGCGCGATTGGCGGTCACACACGCTTGCCGGAAAGACACGCATGAACAGCTTGATCCAGGCCGCCATCGCGAAGGCCAGAGGCTACCGGAACCCGAAGAACCTCATCACCATCGCCTACCTCATCGCAGGCAAACTCGACTTCAATACTGTCCCCAGACTGGCTGGGTTACCCACCTGAAACAGCGAAGAGCCGCGTACGATCACTTCGTGGCCGCACCGACAAGGCACTCACCCGGCACCTCGAATCCACCAAACGAATCGAAACTGCGCATTGAGCCTTGCACCTCGTTCCATACGGACTCGCGTTCTTGAGGGGGCAGGTGAGCCATCATGGCATTGAATGCACCGAAGGCTTCTCGGGCGACCTGCACGTACTCGGCAGAACTGGCCATTCTCAGAGGCACCGGCACGGCGCGAACCTCGGGGTCGGCAAATCCGGCTTGACGGAAGACGCCTTCGAGCATCCCAGGAGCGCCAAGGCTAAACGGGCCGGGTTGCCCAGGAACGGGAGGCGGGAGTTGCGCGCGCCGGCGGATGATGGAAGCGGGCATAGCACCCCAACTGTTTCGATCGGGCGTGGAAAAGACAACGACGGCGACCCGACCGCCCGGTCTCAGAGCACGGCGCCACTCGCGTAGCGCTGTCACAGGGTGCGGCATATACATCAGACCAAGCCGACACAGCACCGCGTCAAAGGAAGCGTCAGGGAGATCTAGTTTCTCGCCGTCCATGGCGCGGGTCTCAATCTGTTTGAGCCCACGTTCACGGGCGACCTGGAACGCAAGCTCAACGATCCCTTCCGCGATATCGGTCGCAAGCACGTAACCGCTGGGGCCAACTCGTTCGGCGGCACTGACCGCCGGTTCACCTGCCCCGGTCGCGACGTCTAGGATGCGCTGACCTGGCTGAATCCGGGCCAGGTCTAGCATCTGGCGGGTAACTTCGCCATACCAACGATCCAGAGTGGGATTCCAGCGCCGCCATGCTGCGCCGTCCTTGTTCCATTGCTCTCGCTGCGCGATCTTGTACTTCGCTGCGTCGAATGAGGGTTGCTGTTGGGCCATGCAAGTCCTCCTCTCGGTTACCCAATGAGTTTCTTGCATACTTCGCGACGGTTCAGAAGGGGAACCAGCCAAGGAGCGGTTATGGCGACCAACCGGTTTAGGGCCTCCATAACCGCCAAAGCAATCCCCGAAGCAGGAAGGGGGAACAGCGGCATGGAGGCCCCATTGCAAATGACCGGGCTGGACAACATCATTCGGCGGTGGTCGGATCTATGACGGTGGAGACCTTCAAGACAGAGTTGGCCGGGAAGCCACCTTGCTTGGCGTGTTCGCGCACGGTCCTCTCGTCCGGTGCCTGGTATATGCAGTAGACCTTATCGTCCGTCACGTAGCTCTGGATCCACTGGATCTTTGGACCCATATCGTTAAGGACACTGCATGATTTCTGGGCGATCCCCTTGAGTTCCTGGGCGGTCAGTTTTCCTGCGCCAGGGATTTCACGTTCGATGACAAATTTAGGCATGGAGACCCTTTCGCGGTTGTTGGAGAGTTAGGTTAATCGGAAATCGAGACCCATTCTCATTATTTTATTTGTAATTTGTTTGATATTTTCAATTTATGGATATTCACCTTCCCCAAAATTTGACCTGACATCAAGTTGGCAAGCTGCCTGGTATTAAACGGCGCCTACCCACCCGAAACAGCGAGGAAACATTTTAAACAGCCCACCAAATGGCGGGGCTTCGACTCATCTCCCAAGGCGTTGCCGGAGACAGGGTGTTGGCCGGATTCCCGCTTTGTCGAGGCCTTCTGGATAGATGGATGTGGGTTCGGAGAAGGGTCCAGTGACCTGCCCAAAACCTATTTTTCTTATCTTTCTGGGCTCTCTTGGAAGACCAAAACAGCTCCTCGCTTAACTGAGAGGGGTCATTCCCCCCGAGTCTCCAATGACCCAACCCTAGCGATCCGACTGCGGGATTAGGGTTCCCTGGTGGTCCAACCTGAGGAGGTCCAGGGTCGTGGATGTGGCTATTGGGCTGCCTTCAGGGGCACACCCTCGTCGTTGAGGCGTTGGCTGATAGTCAGGGCGCTGAGGCCTTCTAGATACCAGGCGAAAACCAGACGGGTCCATGAGGCTTCCGAGTCCAGGATCTCTAACCGGTGGTTCCTGGCCGCGTACCCTAGGGGAACATGCCCTCCCGTTCACTTGCCCTTCTTACGCTGGAGTAAATTCCTCGGTTGGACCGTTGATTGTGCTGATAGGTGAGGTTGGCAACCAGGCTCACCAAAACCTTGCGTGGCGTTCGCCAATTGTGAATTGCAACCCGCAGGACCCGGCGGAGGATCTTCGGATAGCTGTAGAACAGGTCGTTGAATCTATTCGTCTCCGCCATCAGTTCTTCCCAGGTGAAATTTTTGAACTTGGAAACCGGATTTATCAGTGTGTAGTACTTCCAGTCTTCCGGATAGTTTGTGGCCAGGATCCTGCCCTGCTGCTCCAGATCCGTGTAGAGCGCTGTTCCGGGAAGCGGGGTGAGAATAAGCACATTGGCCATATCAACTCCGTATTCGTCACAGGCATGTGCAGTAATGTCGCTGATTCCTCTTTGATCAGTATCGATACCCATGATGAATGATCCGGCGACTAAGATGCCGTGCCGATGTATGCGCTCCACGACATTCCGAAAGCTTTGGCCCTGACGGATGTTGAACCTCTTGTGTACTGCAACCAATCCCTCAACTGTCGGCGACTCGAACCCTATGAAAACACCCATGCACCCAGCTTTCTGCGCCAGCTTCAACAACTCGTCATCATCGCCGAAGTTGATCGTAGCCTGACAGATCCAGGGTTTGGTCAGGCCCTCGCGGATCATCGCCCGGAAGAGTTCCTTGGTGTGGGAAATATGATCCCTGCGGGTGCCGATCAGGTTGTCGTCCACGAACAGAATTATCTTCTCTTTGATTTGCCGCAGTTCTTTGATCACATTCTCCACGGGCCGGTGGCGAAACTTTCCGCCATTGAAGGCTGTGACACTGCAGAAGCTACAATTCAGTGGGCACCCCCGCGTGGTTTGGATCGAGCCGAAGTAGTATCGGCCAGCGAACAGCTCATGTCGGGCGGCGGGAACATTCTCGACTTGGATCAGGCCGCCCTCGTAGATGCTCTCAAGCTTGCCAGCCTGGACATCCTCTAGAACCTTAGGCCACTTCAACTCTGCCTCGCCGGTGACGACGGCGTCCACATATCGCAGCGCCTCGTTAGGACACATCGAGGCATGGATACCACCCATCACTACGGGCACATGCAGCTCCCGGAAGTAGGTGGAAATTTGGTAAGCCCGCGGAGCCTGAGAGGTGAACGCAGTGATGCCGACAAGATCCGGGCGGGGCATACGCGCGTAGTCTACCGGACCCAGGTTTTCGTCAATAACCTCGACCTCCCACTCCAGCGGCGTTAATCGCGCCAGAATCAATAGACCGAGCGGTTTCCACACTCGACACCGATTCAGCTTGCTCCACCCGGTGATCTTGGTGAGGCGGACGGCTGGATTGCTCGGGTTGATCAGATAGACTCGCATCATGCCCTGTGCCTTCGATAAATCATGTCTCCTTTGATGTCATTGAACGTGAGAGTGACACCCTACTCTAAAAAACCCAGAAGATCATGGTCCAGATTCGGCTGGAGGGCGAAATTCTAGTCCTCGAGGCGACGGTTCAGAGGAAGCAGCCCAAAGGACCCGAGTACCGAAACGGGGCGCCGGGGTGGACCAGCGCATAGTAGCGGTGATGCCTGGTAAAGCATGTTGGATTCCCCTCCGGGGAACGGGCTGCGCCCTCCCTTTGGGTCCACGTCCTTTCCACACCCTGGCCTTCGGCTGAAAATCGCTGGTGCAATTCCCACACCGCCCCCTCGCCGAAATCAGCAGCAGGGGTTACCCACACCATTCAGCGAGGAGGCAAAAAAAGCTCCCGAAGGGGCTCATCAAATGGTCCGAAAACTGGATTAATACATGTCTTCCATGCCCTGACCACCGCCCATGGGGGTAGCCTGCTTGTCCTCGGGCAGTTCACAGATGATTGCTTCGGTGGTGAGCATCATCGAAGCCACAGAAGCGGCGTTGCGTAGGGCGAATTTGGTCACCTTGGCGGGATCGACGACACCGAAGGCGATCATATCTCCGAATTCACCGGTGGCGGCGTTGAAGCCGAAGTTGCCCTTTTCTTCTTTCACCCGGTTGACGACGACCGACCCTTCTTCGCCGGCGTTGTTGGCGATCTGGCGGAGGGGCTCCTCTAGGGCCTTCTTGACGATCTCGACCCCGGTGGCCTGGTCGCCGGTCAATTTAAGACCGGAAAGCTTGACGAGGGCGCGCAGAAGTGCCACACCACCGCCGGCAACGATACCCTCTTCCACGGCCGCCTTGGTGGCATGCATGGCATCTTCAACCCGAGCTTTCTTTTCCTTCATTTCGGTCTCAGAGGCGGCACCTACCTTGATCACCGCGACGCCGCCCACGAGTTTGGCAAGACGTTCCTGGAGCTTTTCTTTGTCGTAGTCGCTGGTGGAGGTTTCCACCTGGCTGCGGATCTGCTTCACGCGGCCCCGGATCGCCTCGGTGGTTCCAGCGCCCTCGATGAGGGTGGTGGTTTCTTTGTCGATAGTCACCTTTTTCGCGGTACCTAAATCCTCGATCTTCAAATTTTCAAGCTTTAGCCCCAGATCCTCGGTAATGGCCTTGCCACCGGTGAGGATGGCTATATCTTCCAGCATCGCTTTGCGGCGGTCGCCAAAGCCGGGGGCCTTCACTGCGGCAACGTTCAAGGTGCCGCGGATCTTGTTGACCACCAGGGTGGCCAGGGCCTCGCCGTCAATGTCCTCGGCGATGATGAGCAACGGGCGGTGGCTGTTCACAACCTGCTCCAGGAGGGGCAGGAGATCGCGCATGCTGGAGATCTTTTTCTCGAAAATGAGAATGAGGGGGGTCTCCAACTCGACCTTCATCTGATCCGGGTTGGTGACGAAGTAGGGGCTGAGATAGCCGCGGTCGAACTGCATTCCCTCGACCACGGTCATCTCGGTGTCGCGACCCTTGGCCTCTTCCACCGTGATGACACCGTCCTTGCCCACCTTGGCCATGGCGTCGGCGATGATCTTGCCGATTTCTTGGTCGCCGTTGGCGGAGATGGCGCCAACCTGAGCGATGGCGTCGCCTTCCACGGGCTTCTTGATCTCATCGATGGCCGCTACCACGGCGTCCACGGCCAGGTCGATGCCCTTTTTGATCTCCATGGTGTTAGCCCCACTAACTACGGCCTTGATGCCTTCCTTGTAGATGGCCCGAGCCAGCACCGTAGCCGTGGTGGTCCCGTCACCGGCCGCGTCGGAGGTCTTGGAGGCCACTTCGCGAAGTAGTTGGGCACCCATGTTTTCGTGCCTGTCCTTGAGTTCAAATTCCTTGGCGACCGTGACACCGTCCTTGGTCATGAGGGGAGAGCCGAATTTCCTTTCGATCAGGACATTTCGGCCTTTGGGCCCGAGGGTCACCTGGACCGCGTCGGTAAGTTTATTCACCCCACGCAAAATGGCCTGGCGGGCTCCTTCGGAATAAGCAATCGATTTAACAGCCATGTATTTCTCCTCCTTTAGGGTTTAACGGTTTTAGAGTTTAATAATTAAATTATAATAGCAAAAATTTCATCCTCCCGGACGATGACGTGGTCGACGTCCTCGATTTTGACTTCTGATCCGGTGTACTTTCCGATTAGGACCTTGTCGCCCTTCTTGACGGTCATAGGGATGCGTTTCCCGTCGTCAGCGAACTTGCCTACACCCACCGCCACGACCTCGGCCTCCATGGGCTTTTCTTTGGCAGTGTCCGGGATAATGATGCCACCCCTTCCCGTATCCGCAGGCTTGCTGCGCTTAAGAAGGACACGATCGTACAAGGGTGTGATGACCATTTAGCACCTCCATGAGCAAGTGAATTCGTTGAGGGTAAGCTGCTAGCATTCAGTACCAGTGAATGTAAAGAAAGTTTACATTCCATAGGTGGATAAGTCAATAAAATAATTTGAGTGTCTCTTACTAATATTTTTAATTAAACATGATTAATAATAATAATTAATCTAATCAATTAAGGAACGCACCAGTATTGCAAGAGTCAGGCCTTGGTCCTGTGGCGCCCTTCCTCAGGGGTCGTTCCCCCGAGTCTCTGCTGGGGCAGGGGGCTCTTGACACTCCTGTCCAGAGTTTGATCTCGCCTAGGGGTGGCTGGGACCCAGACCTTATGGGCTTCGTCAGCACAAGGGTGCATTGGGTATTCGTTTTCAGGGTTTGTATACTTACAACCACAATCCCATTGCGAAAAGCGGAGCACCCATGAGCCACGACGCCAGCGATAGTTCGCCGCTTTCCCCTTGGTGGAGACAGGCGGTCATCCTCGTGATGATCTTCGGCTTTTCCCTGCTCACCCTGGTGACCGTGAAGACCTACCAGGGCGCGCCGCCCATTCCTGCCCGGGTTGTAGATCCCGCTGGTCAGGTCGTCCTCCTGGGCAAGGACATCAAGGAGGGTCAGGAGGTCTTCTTTAAGTACGGCCTGATGGAGCATGGCACGCTCTGGGGCCACGGGGCCTACCTGGGCCCGGACTACTCTGCGGAGTATCTGCATCGACTCGCCGAAATCGGGCAGGACACCTTGGCCAAAGCGAGGTATGGGAAACTGTTCAAGGACCTGGATTCCGGTCAAGCCATGGAGATCGGCGAAACCCTGAAAGTTCAGCTCAAGCAGAATCGCTATGACCCGAAGACGGATACCCTCATCTTTACAGAAGCCGAGTGCGCCTCCTATCGCACCCAAGTTGGGGAATGGAAGGATTACTTCACGGGAGCCACTCCCGCTCCAGGGCTTCCCTCCAAATTCATCCAGGATGAAAGGGAACTGAAACATCTCGCTGGTTATTTCGCCTGGGCGGCTTGGGCCACTGTAGCCTCTCGACCTGGAGTCGACTACTCCTACACCAACAATTGGCCCTTCGAACCATTGGTCGGCAATGGTCCCACGGCCAGCGCCTATCTTTGGAGCGCACTCAGCCTGGTGTCGCTCCTCAGCGGCCTGGGTTTGATCTTGTTTATTTTTGGGAAGTTCGACTACTTGGGTTGGGGTGGGACTGAAGGCTACAAGCACGCTCAGGAAGGGCGGCTGCAAGCCTGGATACTGACTCCCAGCCAGAAGGCTCTTGGTTTCTTCTTCGCCATCGTGGCACTACTCTTCCTTGCCCAGACAGGCTTGGGTGGCGCCCTGGCGCACTACCGTGTGGAGTCTGGTGCTTTCTATGGCTTCGACCTGGCTGCATTCCTCCCCTATAACCTCGCCCGCACCTGGCATCTCCAACTGGCCATCTTCTGGATCGCTACGTCCTGGGTCGCAGGGGGGCTTTTCCTTGCTCCCCTTGTAGGCGGGGTGGAACCCAGAAAGCAGAGGCTGGGTGTCCTGGTGCTCCTCGGTGCCTTGACCATCGTCGTCTTTGGCAGCCTTGCTGGCGAGGCTGCCGGCATTCACGGGAAAATGGGGAACCTCTGGTTCTGGCTGGGGCATCAGGGCGGTGAGTATGTGGATCTGGGTCGATTCTGGCAAATCCTCCTGGCAATGGGTCTGATTTTCTGGCTCTTCCTCATGTTCCGAGCCCTGCGTCCTGCCATGAAGGGAACCGAGCAAGGCGCGCTCCCTTCCCTTTTCCTCTATGCCGCTGCCGCCATTCCGCTTTTCTACCTGCCGGCGCTTTTCTATGGGCCACAGACCAATTACGCGGTCATCGACAACTGGCGTTTCTGGATCATCCACCTCTGGGTCGAGGGATTCTTCGAACTCTTCGCCACGGTGCTGGTCGCGGTCATTTTCTACCAGATGGGCCTCGTCACAGTGAAATCAGCCACACGACTGGTCTACCTGGACGCCATCCTCTACCTAGCCGGCGGGATCCTTGGCACGGGACATCATTGGTATTTCACTGGCCAGAGCACTTTCAATATGGGCCTGGCCTCCTGCTTCAGCGCCCTGGAGGTAGTGCCCCTTACGTTGCTGACTCTGGATGCTTGGGACTTCATCCGGCTGAAGGAAAAGACCTGCTCCGACTGCAATCGGCCTTTGGCGGCCAAACAGGTCTGGGCCATCAAGTTCCTGATCGCCGTGGGAGTATGGAACTTTGTGGGGGCGGGCGTTTTTGGTTTCCTCATCAATCTGCCCATCGTTTCCTATTTCGAGATCGGCACTGCTCTCACGGCCAACCATGCCCATGCTGCCATGTTCGGTGTGTTCGGCATGTTGGCCCTGGCGGTCATGGTCTTCTGTCTTAGGGCCCTTACCAGTGACACGGCCTGGAGTCGTTCGGAAAAATACATCCGGACGGGTTTCTGGGGAGTCAACGTGGGTTTGGGTCTCATGATCCTGTTGGACCTTTTCCCTGGTGGGGTCATCCAACTCTGGGATGCCATATCCCATGGCTACTGGCACGCCCGGCGCCTCTCCTACATCATGGGTGGGACCTTCCATGTCCTTGAGTGGATCCGGATCATCGCAGACCTTACCTTCCTGCTGGCCGGCGCGGTGCCTTTGTTCCTCGCCGCCTGGAGGCTGGTCTTCGGCAATGACCCCGAAGCCGCATAATGATTGACCTGCCTTTACTGGTGTTGGTGGCGTTGCCAGCAGGATTGGATATTGCGCCCCATAAGGCGCCTTACCCCGCTGGTGTGCAGCTCCTCGCCGGTCGAATCGAGGCACTGAAGGGGAAGACCTGGATTCCGGTTGTTCCCGGTGAGCGGGTGGTCTTCGACCAGGACGAACTGCACAGTGTGAAGGCGCTGAAGCCCTCGTACCTCCTCGTCACCCACATGCGGGGTCAGGCGAAAAATGACCGGCAACCCCGGGCCTGGAGATAGATTTCACCCTCACTTACGACCTGCTCCCGCTGCTACTGCGCGACGACCTGGACCTGATCATCGACTGCCAGGAGCACTTCCAGCCGGAACTGGAGAAGCTGCCCCTGTTCCGGGAGACCTACGTGGTAGCCGGCTCCGAGGAATTCCGCACCACCCGCGCGATCGCCAAACCCATGGACCTGGGCTCCTGCCCCGTCCTCTCTCTGGACAAAACCGGGACCTGGTGGCATAGGTTCCTGATGGCTTTGCCGGAGCCGGAACGCCCTGACTTCTCGAGGATCATCGAAGTGAACCACATCCGTGCCATGATCAACGCCGCGAGGGCCGGGATGGGAGCCCTCCTGGTACCGACCTACAGCGTGCTGGAGGAACTTGAGCGTGGCGACCTGGTGCCCCTGCTGCCGGCGATCCGGCCGGTGGAGGACTGGTTCTACATTTACCTGAAGCGCACCAAGGCCCCAATCCGGCGGCACCGGATGCTGGCCGAGTTCCTGCAGAGCCTGAGCCCGGAGGAGTTCGGCTCCTGATGGGCAGCGACAACCCCTTAAAATTCAAGGAGCAACCAGATGACACTGCAACTTGAGTCCCATGCCATCCAAGCCGCGCTCGCCAACCTGAGCTTCCGGACCCAGGCGTTCATCGATGGGACGTTTGTCCACGCGCGGAGCGGGAAGACTTTCATCAGCGAAAACCCGGCCACGGGGAAGGCCCTGGCCCAGATAGCCGAATGCGACGCTGCTGATGTGGACCTGGCGGTAAAGGCAGGCCGGCGGGCGTTCGAGAAGGGCGTGTGGTCGAGGATGCAGCCTGCGGATCGAAAGCGGATTTTACTTGGCTTCGCCGATCTGCTGGAAGCCAACGACGCTGAACTGGCACTGTTGGATACCCTCGAAGCGGGCAAGCCCATCCGCGACTGCGCTACCGTGGACCTCCCCGACACGATCCATTGTGTCCGTTGGCATGCCGAGGCCATCGACAAGCTCTACGGCCAGGTCGCCCCCACGGGTCCGGACAACCTTGCCTTGATCCTCCGCGAGCCGGTGGGCGTGGTCGGTTGTGTGGTGCCGTGGAATTTCCCGGCCCAAATGGCAGCGTGGAAGATCGCCCCTGCCTTGGCCGCCGGCAATAGCGTCGTCCTCAAACCGGCCGAGTTGACCTCCCTGAGCGCCATCCGCATGGCCGAGCTTGCTGCAGAAGCTGGTCTGCCCACTGGCGTGCTCAACGTCGTTCCCGGTTTCGGCGAAACCGCGGGCCAGGCAGTCGGTAGGAACATGGGTGTGGACCTGGTGGCTTTCACCGGCTCCACCGAGGTGGGCAGGCTCTTCCTGAAATATGCGGCGGAGTCGAACCTGAAGCGCATCCTTCTCGAATGCGGCGGGAAGAGCCCTCAGGTGGTTTTCGCAGACGCACCTGACCTGGATCTCGTCGCCACCAACGTGGTTTCCTCTGCTTTCTGGAACATGGGCGAGAATTGCAGTTGCGGCTCGCGGCTGATCGTTCACCGGGACATCAAGGACGATCTGATCGGAAAGGTCGCTCAACTGACGAGGACCTGGAAGGTCGGCGATCCGCTGGATCCGGAGATCCGTCTCGGCCCGATGGTGGAAAAACCGCACATGGAAAAAGTGCTCGGTTACATCGAGGCCGGCAAGGAGGAAGGGGCGAAGCTGGTCATGGGCGGAAGGCGCATTCTGCCGGAGACCGGTGGGTATTTCCTGGAACCGACCCTGTTCGACGAGGTCGAAAACCACATGAAGATCGCTCGTGAGGAAATATTCGGTCCCGTCCTTTCCGTCATCCCCTTCTCCACCGAAGAAGAGGCCTTGGCCATCGCCAACGACACCGACTATGGACTGGCGGCGTCGTTGTACACCCGCAATCTCGATACCGCCCATCGCGCGGCACGGGCCATCCGCGCCGGCACGGTATCGGTGAACTGCTTCTCGGAAGGGGACATCACCACGCCCTTCGGAGGATTCAAACAGTCGGGTTTCGCTGGCCGGGACAAGTCCATCTGGGCGCAAGAACAGTACACCGAACTGAAGACCATCTGGATGCAACTCCAGTAGGCCGGAAACCAGATCCTGTCACGCCCCGGCGTCGAAATCGGGAGGTCGAACCCGGATACCGACCCATCGGGATACCAGACCGTGCAGATGCTGGAACTCGCCGAGAAGTACTACCATCAGCCTGGGCTTGGGCAAGCCGCTTCGTCGCCTTCGTGCTGGGCGAACACGGCCGGCAGGAGACGCTGCGCGACGACCTCAAGGCGCTGCTGCGCGCGATCGGCATTCCGACAATCTTCGTGACCCACGACCAGACAGAAGCGCAGGTCCTTGCCGGCCAGGTGGCGGTGATGCGCTCCGGAAAACTCGTGCAAGTGGGGACTCCCGATGAGGTCTTCAACAGGCCGGTGGACAGGTTCGTTGCCAGCTTCGTGGGGGTCGAGAACATCCTCGAAGGAAGCATCAGCCGGATCCGTGATGGTCTGGTGCAGGTCGAACTCCCGGAAGGGCCGACCATGCCTGGGCGAGCGTCCGGGCCGAAGCTGTCCACCTCGTGGATCGTACAGTGCTGGAATCCCATTAGGATTCCCTACAGGATGCTCCTTCGGTGTTGAACTGACGTCTCAACTGGCCTGGCTTCCAGGGGATGGGTCAAAGACTGCCCCAGGATGGGGCAATGACCCGACCTAACCACGGTGCGCCCCAAAAAGCCTACCGTGGCACTATCGGTTGGTAGTGAACACAGGCGGGCCATTTTGGCGGCCCCCGTAAGGGAGCCTTCGTTTTGTGTTCGTCCTTGTTCCTGCAGGGGACACGGGGGGTGCCCGGCTATAATTCAGGCATCCCCCTTTGAGCGTCCCTCCAGGAGTCCCCGGCGTGGCCCCAGTCCCCCCCCAGCAGGATGACAAGCGCCTTCCCATGCAGGCCGTGGACCTCCTCGAGGAGTTGACCAAGGCCCGGGCGGAGGTGACCCAGCTGAAGGTGCAGCTGGAGGTGTTGCGGGACCGGGATCCGCTGACCGGGCTGCCCAACCGGATCCGGCTGGCGGACCGGACGGAGCAGGCGATCCTGCGGGCCCGGCGGCAGTCTACCCAGGTGGCGATCCTGTTCATCGAGCTGGACCGGTACAAGTCCATCAACCAGGCCCTGGGGTTCAAGGACTCGGATGAGCTGTGCCTGCAGCTCACCCGGCGGGTGGGGGTGCTGCTGGGGCCGGGGGACACCCTGGCCCGGGTGGGCTCGGACCAGTTCGCGGTGCTGCTGCCGGAGGTGATCGACGGCCTGGAGCCCATGCGCATGGCCCAGTGCATCCTGGACGCGATCCGCATCCCGTTCCGGCTCGGCATCCGGGAGGTGCGGCTCACGGCCAGCATCGGCATCAGCACGTCGCCCCAGGACGGGGACGACGCGCCCACCCTGCAGAAGGAGGCGGAGAACGCGGTGAACCGGGCCAAGGCCAGCGGGGGCAACACCATCCAGTGCAACACCCTGACCCTGAGCGAGGCCTCGTTCGAGCGCCAGCAGCTGGAGTCGTACCTGGGCGAGGCGGTGATCCGGGAGGAGATGCAGCTGGTGTTCCAGCCCCAGGTGACGGTGGACGGGGTGATCTTCGGGACGGAGGCGCTGGTGCGCTGGGAGCACCCGGTGCTGGGGGTGGTGCCGCCGTCCAAGTTCGTGCCGCTGGCCGAGGAGAACCAGCTGATCCACACCATGGGGGAGTGGATCCTCACCAGCGCCTGCCGCCAGGCCTTCATCTGGCAGACCATGAGCCCCAGGCCCATCAAGCTGGCGGTGAACGTGTCCCCGGTGCAGCTGGTGCATCCCCGGTTCGTGGACACGGTGGCCCGGTCCCTGCGGGAGTCCAGGCTCCCGCCGGCCTGCCTGGAGCTGGAGATCACCGAGAGCATCCTGCTCAAGAACGCCAAGGCCGCCCACGCGGTGCTCCAGGACCTCAAGGCGCTGGGGGTGCAGTTCGGCATCGACGACTTCGGCACCGGCTACTCCTCCCTCAGCTACCTTCAGCGCCTGCCCATCGACACTCTCAAGATCGACCAGACCTTCGTGCGGGCCATGTTCCCCAGCCAGCCGGGGGTGGTCTCCTCCCTGCCCATCGTCCAGACCATCGTCAACCTGGGCCGGAACATGGACATGCTGGTGGTGGCCGAGGGGGTCGAGACCGCCGAGCAGCGGGATGCCCTGGCGGAGATGGGCTGCTATGGGTTCCAGGGCTACTTCATGGGCCGGCCCATGGAGGCCGCGGAGCTGGGCCAGCGCCTGGAACGGCAGATCAACTCGGCCTTCGACGCGCTGCTGCCGCCCCGGCGGACGGAGATGGCCGACTAGACTCCATGACCGGGCCCCGCCAGGGCATGGAGTGGGGGTGTGGGGATCGCACGCATGCGTGCGATCAGAGCGCACCGCAAAAAAGGGCGGTCCCCCCACAGGCGCATCAGATCCTGAACCAGTGCCGGATCTCCGCCATCCACGCCTCCCGGCGGTGGGCGGCCCGGGGGGCTTCGGCGGCGTGGGCGGCCCGGGACGCCATGAGGTCCGCCAGGTGCTCCACCAGATGGGGGTTGCTGCGCAGGGAGCGTTCGCAGGCGGATTTGGGCAGCTCCACCAGTTCGCAGGGGGCGGAGGCCACCACGGTGGCGCTGCGGGGGGCGCCGGTGAGCAGGGAGCCTTCGCCGAACCAGTCGCCGGGGCCCAACTCGGCCAGGACGTCCCAGTAGAGGCCGGTGCAGGGCTCGGTGCGCTCGGCCACCTTCACCACCTGGAGGCCGCCGGACATGACCATGAACAGGGACTCGCCCGGTCCCCCTCGCGGATGACCCCCTCGCCCGGCGCGGCCCGGCGCAGGATCATGCCGTCCTTGAGCTCCTGGGCCCAGTCCTGGGGCAGCCCGATCCGGCCCAGCATCTCCCCCAGGGCGCCCTCCTCCAGCACGATGGGGTTGGCCGGGGGGTGGTGGCGCCGTGGGGGCCCAGCTGGGGCACCCCCAGATTCTAACCCCCGAAACCGCCCCAGGTCAGAAGAACAGCCAGAACCCGTCCAGGAAGCACACCACCCCGGCGAAGCCCAGCACCAGCCCCAGGGCCCACACCGGCTTCTTCTTCAGCAGGGCGGCGATGGAGGAGAGCAGGATGGAGATCTGCAGGAAGATCACCGCGACCCCGAAGGCGGACCCGTGCTTCGCGGCCTCGTCCCGGACTTCCTCCAGGCGCTTGGCCTCGGCGATGATCTGGGCCTTTTCCTGGTCGTACTTGGCGATCCTGGCGGTGAAGTCGGCGATCCGCCTGGCCTGGGCCTGCTTCACGGCCTCCGGGGCGCCGGCGGGCTGGGCCTTGGCGTCGGCCTCGGCGTTCTCCTTGGCCACCTCGTACAGGTTGCCCTTGACGCTCTTGGCCTGGTAGTAGGCCCACTGGTCCGAGGCCCGGGCCTGGGCCAGGACCTGGCGGGTGGAGAACCCGCCGCCCTTGAAGGTGGCCAGGGTGGCGCACACCGCCAGCACCACGGTGGTGAGGGCCAGGTAGTTGAGCCAGGGCTCCTTCTTCTCGTCGGTCATGTCAGGTCCTCAGGTAGGAAGCGCCGTTCACGTCCAGGACGCATCCGGTCATGGCCGCGGGGGCGTCCAGGACGCAGAAGACGGTGGCGGCGGCCACCTCCTCGGGCTGGGCCACCCTGCCGAGAGGGTGCTGGGCCAGGATGGCGGGCCCGTCGGGGCCGGCCAGGTTCGCGGCGGCCATGTCGGTCTCCACCCACCCCGGCGCGATCACGAAGAAGTACACCCCCCGCGGGGCCATGGCCAGGGCCAGGGACTGGGACAGGGCGTTGAGGCCGGCCTTGCTGGCGGCGTAGGCGGGCGTCTCCGGCTCGCCCCGGAATGCGCCCCGGGAGGAGATGCTCACCACCCGCCCGCCGCCGGCGGCGGCCATGGCGTTGCCGGCGAAGTAGCAGAGGTGGGCCGGGCCCAGCAGGTTGGTGTCCAGGGTGCGGCGCCAGGCCTCCTGCCACTCCTCGTAGCCGGTGGCCCACAGGGGGTGGGCCTCGTAGATGGCGGCGTTGTTCACCAGCACGGCCACCGGGCCCATGGCGGCGGTCACTTCCCGCCACAGCCGCTCCACCTCGGCGGCGGAGGCCAGGTCGGCAGTGAACGTCCGGTGCCCGCCCCCGGGCAGGTCCGCGGCCAGCTGCCCGGCCAGGGCCGCGTTGGTCCGGCAGTGCAGGGCCAGGCGGCAGCCGCGCCGGGCCAGCTGTTCGGCGATGGCCCGGCCGATGCCGCGGGCGGCGCCGGTGACCAGGACGACGGGTCGGGAGGAGGATTCGCGGGTGGGCATGCGGATACTTTAGCGAATCCGACTGCCGGGCGGCTAGGAGCCTTTCTGGGCCTTCTCCCTCAGGGTGAGCAGGCGCTCCCCGGCCGCGGCCAGGGTGTCCTCGCGCTTGGCGAAATGGAACCGGATCAGGTGCCGCACCGGGTCCCGGAAGAAGCTGGACCCGGGCACCCCGGCCACGCCCACCTCCTGGGCCAGCCACTCGGCGAAGGCCACGTCGTCCTCCCAGCCGAACTCCCCGATGTCCACCAGCACGTAGTAGGCGCCCTGGGGCCGGGTGTAGCGCAGCCCGGCCCGGTCCAGATAGCCCAAGAACAGGTCGCGCTTGGCGGTGTAGAGGGCCTGCAGCTCCTGGTAGTAGCTGTCCGGGAACTCCAGGGCCGTGACCGCGGCCTCCTGCAGCGGGGCCGGCGCGCCCACGGTGAGGAAGTCGTGCACCTTGCGGGCCGCCTCCACCGCCGCCTCGGGCCCGATCACGTAGCCCAGGCGCCAGCCGGTGACCGAGTAGGTCTTGGAGAGGGAGCCGCAGGAGAGGGTGCGCCCGAACATCCCCGGCAGGGCGCTGAAGTAGGTGTGCCGGTGGGGGGCGTACAGGATGTGCTCGTAGACCTCGTCGGTGATCACGAAGGTGTCGTGCTCCTCCGCCAGGCGGGCGATGTGGAGCAGTTCCTCGCGGGTGAACACCTTGCCCGAAGGGTTGGCCGGGTTGCACAGCACCAGGGCCTTGGGCTTCTGCCGGAAGGCGCGCTCCAGCTCGCCGGGGTCGAAGGCGAAGTCCGGAGGGCGCAGGGGCACGTGGATGGGCTCGGCCCCGGAGAGGATGGCGTCGGCCAGGTAGTTCTCGTAGAAGGGGGAGAACACGATGACCCGGTCGCCGGGGTCGCAGGCGGTCATCATGGCCACCATCATGGCCTCGGTGCTGCCGCAGGTGACCACGATGTGGGCGTCCGGATCGATGGCCAGGCCGGTGAACCGGGACTGCTTGCGGGCCAGGGCGGCCCGGAAGTTCGCGGCGCCCCAGGTGAGGGCGTACTGGTGCGGGCCCTCCCGGGCGGCCCGTTCCGCGGCGCGCACCAGCGCGGCGGGCGGGTCGAAGTCCGGGAACCCCTGGGACAGGTTCACGGCCCCGCACCGGTTGGCGACCCGGGTCATCCTGCGGATGACGGATTCGGTGAACTGATCGAGGCGGCGGCTGGTGCTGGGCATGGTCCGCCATGGTAACCGGGCCCGCCGCTTTGGGCTATTCTTGAGGCCCGCAAAGGAGCGCCCATGGCGATCGCCTCCACCCTCCTGCCCGAGTTCGACCACGAAATGGCGGGGTGCCGCAAGACCCTGGAACGGGTCCCTGCCGCCCGGTTCGATTTCAAGCCCCATCCCAAGTCCTTCTCCCTGGGACAGTTGGCCAACCACCTGGCGTCCGTGCCGACCTGGCTCGTGACCATGCTCCAGACCACGGAACTGGATTTCGTGGATCCCGAGACCGCCAAGCGCATGCCCCTGCCCGCCGCCACCACGGAGACCCTGGTGGCCCAGTTCGACCAGGGGGTCAAGGCGGCCCGGGCGGCCCTGGCCGGGGCCTCGGACACCGACATGATGGCCGTGTGGACCGGCCGCAGCGGCGGCCAGGTGGTGCTGTCCTTCCCCCGGACGGCGGTGTACCGGGGCTTCATCCTGAACCACATGATCCACCACCGGGCCCAGCTGACCGTGTACCTGCGCCTGCTGGGGCTGCCGGTGCCCGCCTTGTACGGTCCCAGCGCGGACGAGATGTAGCGGAACCTGTACCGGCCCTTCCCGCAGATTCCTGGGGGAGGGCTCCATGGGGCGGTCGATCGGGATCCGGATGGCGCTGGCGGCCGCTTGCCTGGTTTGCGCCGCCGCACCGCCGGCGCCATGCCCCTGCCCCAGCGCCTGTCCCGCCCCCTGCCCCTGCCCGAAGACCCGGGCCGCCGTCCCCGGCGGGGTGTTCGTCCTCTCCGGTCCCTCCGGCGCCGGCAAGTCCTCCCTGGCCCGGCGCCTGGTGGGACAGGTGCCCGGCCTGGCGTTCGCGGTCTCCCACACCACCCGGCCGCCCCGGCCCGGGGAGCGGGACGGGGTGGACTACTTCTTCGTGGACCGGGCGGCCTTCGACGCCATCAGGGCCCGGGACGGCTTCCTGGAGTGCGTTGAGACCTACGGGCACCGCTACGGCCTGAGCCGGAAGTGGCTGCGCCAGCGCCTGGCGGCCGGGGAGGACGTCATCATGGACCTGGACACCACCGGGGCCCGGGCCGTGCGTAAGGCCATGCCCGGCGCCGTGACCGCGCTGGTGCTGCCCCCTTCGGCCCAGGAGCTGGGCCGGAGACTGTCGAGCCGGGGCACCGAGTCCCCCGCCCAGCTGGCGCAGCGCCTGGGCCAGGCCCGGCGGGAGCTGGCCCGGTACCCGGAGTACGACTACCTGGTGGTCAACGACGAGCTGGACCGGGCCGCCCGGGAGGTAGAGGCCGTCATCCTGGCCGCCCGGGCCCGCCAGGAGCGGCGCCGGGCGACGGCCCGGCGGATCCTGGAGACGTTCCGGTAGTCACCAATTGTTGTCCAGCAGGGACTGGAACGGGCCCGGGTCCACCGCCGCCGGCCCCGCGAACGGGTGGTTGTAGGCCAGCAGCAGGAAGAACACGATGCCCAGGCTGGCGCCCAGGGTGGCGGCGAGGAACAGGTTGCGCCGGTCCCCCTCCAGGCCCCACAGGCAGCAGTAGCCCAGCAGGATCAGGGTGCCCACGCCCAGCGAGATCCACATGGTGGCGTCCACCGCGGGAATGCTGGCCTCCAGCCGCCCGTGGCGCAGTTCCCGGTAACGGGACACCTGGGCCAGCACCTCCTGGTGCAGGGGCAGTTCGCCCAGGCTCCGGGGACGGTAGGCCACCAGCCGGGCATTGATCTCGGTGATCAGCCGGTGGGCCTCCGGATCCTCCTTGCCTTCGCCCAGGATCGGCCATTCGTGGGTGATCACCCGCTGGACGTACTGGCGCATCAGGTCCCGGGCGGGGTCCCGCACCGTCGGCGGGTAGGACTCCAGGCAGCGGTAGATGTTGTGGATGCACCCGGCCTCCTCGGACACCTGGTTCCGCACCCGGTCGTAGTTCTGCCAGATGGCGATGGCCACCAGGGCGAACACCAGCGAGAACACCGTGGCCATGGGCCCGCCCACCAGCAGGCCGTAGTCGGTGGACTCCCGCCCCAGCTGGATGCGCCCGCCCCAGCGCTCCACCGCCAGCGCCGCGCCCAGGGCGAGGACCGCGAAGACCAGCACGACCACCGCGGCCATGCCGAACAGGGACAGGTGGGACAGGAAAGCCGGCATGGGCGCTCCGGGATCAGGCTGGGGTTTTCAACATCCGGATGGGACCCGATCATCAATAAATTAATAATTGATTCTTCCCAGGCAAGTCCCCACGCCGTTCAGCGCTGGAATAATGGTCCCCGAAGGAGGACGGATCATGCACGCCATGGTGCTGGAGCGGATCGGAGCCCCCCTGGAGTGGCGCGAACTGCCCGACCGGGAGCCCGGGGCCGGGGAGATCAGGGTGCGGGTGGCGGCCTGCGCCGTGTGCCGCACCGACCTGCACGTGGTGGACGGCGAGCTGCCCGATCCACGCCTGCCCATCATCCCCGGCCACGAGATCGTCGGCCGGGTCGACGTCGTGGGGCCGGGAGTGGAGCACCTTCGCCACGGGGACCGGGTGGGCATCCCCTGGCTGGGCGGCACCTGCGGGACCTGCGCCTATTGCCGCGACGGGCGGGAGAACCTGTGCGACCACCCGACCTTCACCGGCTACACCCGGGACGGCGGCTTCGCCACCGCCGCCGTGGCCGACGCCCGCTACGCCTTCCCCCTGGGCGAGCGGGGCGAGGACGCGGCCCTGGCACCCCTCCTCTGCGCGGGCCTGATCGGCTGGCGCGCCCTGACCTTCGCCGGCGACGCCCGGCGCCTGGGCCTCTACGGCTTCGGCGCCTCCGCCCACATCGTGGCCCAGGTGGCCCGGCACCAGGGCCGCACCGTGTGCGCCTTCACCCGCCCCGGCGACGAGGCCGGCCAGACCTTCGCCCGGAGCCTGGGCGCCGCCTGGGCCGGCGGATCGGACCAGGCGCCCCCGGAGCCCCTGGACGCGGCGATCATCTTCGCGCCGGTGGGAGCGCTGGTGCCCCTGGCGCTGCGCGCCGTGCGCAAGGGCGGACGGGTGGTGTGCGCCGGGATCCACATGAGCGACCTGCCCTCCTTCCCGTACCGCCTGCTGTGGGAGGAGCGCCAACTGGTGTCAGTGGCCAACCTCACCCGCAAGGACGGCCTCGATTTCCTGCGCCTGGCGCCGGAGATCGGGATCAGGACCCAGACCACGGCCTATCCGCTGAGGCAGGCGAACACGGCCTTGGCGGATTTGCGCAACGGGACGTTCGAAGGGGCGGCGGTGCTGGTGCCGTGAAGGGGGGCGCAGTCGTGGTCTGACCCGATCTGACACCCGCTCTGGCCTGGTGCGCGCCTGGATTGAATTTCACGGTTATCAGCACCTGACCCATCCGTGCCGCCTGACCCGACCCCAACCCCAAGCGCATCCCCAACCCCCCCCTACCCAACCCAGTAATCCCACCCTGAACCCCACCGACCACGGGAAGCAGATTGGCTGCATACTGGGGGCCTACCTCCGCTTCTCCTACCATTTCCTTGCCGCCCAAACCGATAACTGCTTTCGTTAGGCCAGTCGAGCCGCCGCCACAACAAGTTTGCAAAATTGGGTTCCCCGGCCCGGAACAGGCCCGGGTCCACCCAACCAGGAGTTCTCCCGCAGGACAGGAACCTCTTCCCCGGTCCGAAACACAAGAACAGATCCGGCGTCGCTGAGGAGGTCCACCCATGTCCGTTTTGTCCCCCCTGCTCCTTTCCTGCGGGGCCCTGGCCTGCGTCGCTGTGCCTGCCGCGACCACGCTCACCGTGCACAACCAGACCGGCCAGACCCTCGCTGTCACCCGCCCATGGAGCCCCTGGCGGCCCGAACCGGACGATCCGCCGATGCGGATCCCGTACTTCCAGCGCTGGCTCAAGCCAGGCGAGGTGGGCACATACTGCTTCCAGATCCCCGGCAAGGACCTGGACTCCCGCATCGTCGTCCGGCGCCTGCCGCTGGAGGGCGTGATCGATTTTGAAGGCATGACCATCTCAGCCGGGGAACCCGGCCTGACCCCCTCCAGTGAGGAACTGCCGTCGGAACCCCAGGCGCCCGGCATCCTGAGCAAGCTCTGATCCGCGCAATTTCCGGCGGTCACGCTCGGCAATCGGAGCCGCGAAGGGCTCTTGATCGTCCTGGCTGCGGCGACCGCTGCTTTGGTGGTCGTCCGGTGTAGACCTGCGCGCGGTCGTGAACTTTTGCCATCAGGCAATGGAAGACTTCCTGGGATTTCCTTTAACCCGACCCAGACTTGGTCTACGGCGAGCCCAGTCCCATCTCTGCCAGCACGGACAGGTCCCGGACGGCCGTGGCCCTGCTGCCCGCAGGATCTGGACCGACAGGCTGTAGAAGCGGCGGGAGATCCGCTCATCCTGTGCCAGGGCAAGATCAGTGATGGTCCAGGCGAGGCGTCCATTGCCGTCCAGCATTGGATGGAGGGTTATGAACCAGAGGTGGGCGAGGCCCGCCCGCAGGAGGCCGTTCAGCCCGGCCGGAGGATGGTTGAACCACACCAGGAAGGTGTCCAGTTCCGCTTGCAGCACGTCGCGGCCCGGGGCCTCGAAGTGGATGGCCTCGGGCTCTCCCGGGCGGCGGCTCAGGGTCGCCACGACCATCGGCGCCTCCCCGCGCAGTTCGCCGGCGGGGAACGTCTGGAGGCCGTCCTGGACGCCCTTCGGGAACAGTGCCCGGTGCCACCCGAAGATCCGCTCCAGGGTGAGGGGATTGCTCCAGTTCTCCGCCGCCTCCGTGAGGATCCCCACGACAGGGTCCACCTGCCGGGTCCCGCCGGGGATCCGGGCAAGGTTGGCCTCGACGCCCAGGCGGAGCATCATCGAGGCCCGGACCGTCTCCAGGTCGAGGGCCACCCCTTCGATGGCGCTGTTGCTCACCTTTTGGACCGAAATCGACTCACCTGTATCCAACCGGGCCGGCGACAGTATATGCGCGGTTCGCGGCGGAGGTGCTGGAGTGCTATGCCACGAAACAGGGGGTCGGTTCCTGATGGCCAAAGACACACGCCAGCCTGGTGCCCGCCCGGGTCACTGCTGAGGCGTTCCGGAGGCTGCTGTGGGAATACCCAGCGCCTGCGCCGCGAAGGCCGGCATGGTCCGCCAGGCCAGGTGCAGGTGGCCGTTCAGGCCGGCCATCTGGAAGCCCTCGCCGGCCATCAGGTTCCGCAGGCAGTCTTCGGAATAGATGGATATGTGCCCGTTGCGCGGGGCCACGTACCACCACCCCAGGCCCGCGGTGGCCATGTTGATGCCCAGGGTGAGGGTGGAGAACAGCAGGATTCCCTCAGGCTCCAGGGTCCGGGCGAGGGTCCGGATGGTTGCGAGCGGATCCACGACGTGCTCCAGGACCTCGAAGCAGCCCAGGAAGTTGAACGGACCTTCCGGCGGCGACCCGTGGGTCGCGAAGGGGTCATAGGCCTCGGCCCGGCGGAAGCCGGCCTCCTTCAGGCGGCGGGCCAGGATGCCGGCGCCGGCGCCCCAGTCCAGGAAGTTGATGTGTTCCCCTTGGCTGGCGAAGGTCTGGAGGATGGTCTGGGCGAAATTCAGCGGCCGGGAACCGAGGTAGTCGGGGTCCACCTTCACATAGTCCGCGTTGTAGATATGGCCGGCGAACTCCTCCTGGGTCCAGCCGTCACAGAGCCGGCTGAACAGGAAACCGCAGGCCAGGCAGAAGTGGTAGGCCACAGCCAACCCCAGGCGCGGCAGGCCCTGCCCGCGCACTTCGATGCAGGTCTTGTTGAAATCCACGCTGCCCGCGAGCACGGCCTGGGCGCCGCAGCATTTGCAGGCCGTGAACCGTTCCCTGGGGCAGGCACCGACGAGGGTCGCGAGGTCGCGCATGATGTAGGTTGCTTTGCCCTAAGTATAGCGAGCAGGGCATCCGGGTTCATGTCGTCGTCTCTCCGCCCTCCAGTATGGCCCCGGCCTCCTCCCAGATCCGCCGGGCCAGGGGCTCGGCAGGCTCCGCCCGGGCCAGGGCCGCGGACTGGCCGGCCCAGGCCTGGATGCGGGCCAGGTCGCCCTGGGCCATGCCTTCCTTGCGCATGGCGGCGGTGAGGCCCCGCTGGACCGGGTAGGGGGCGGGGACCGGGGCTCCGGGGGCCGTGACGGCCAGGACGTAGGCGGTGAAGAGGCTGCGTCCGGGGCGGCCGCTGAACACCCGGCTGATGCGGGTGCTTTCCGGGGCAGCGGCGGCCAGGGCGTCGGCCCAGGCGGGGGCGATGCCGGCTTCGGGGCAGCGGAGGAAGCCGGTGCCGATCTGGACGGCGCTGGCGCCCAGGGCCAGGGCCGCGGCCACGCCCCGGCCGTCGGCGATCCCTCCGGAGGCCACCACCGGGATCCGCACGGCGTCCGCCACGGCCGGCACCAGGGAGAACAGGCCCACCAGCTCCTGCTCGGCCCTGGCGGGGTTGAAGCAGCCCCGGTGGCCGCCGGCCTCCATCCCCTGGACGACCACTGCGTCGGCTCCGGCCGCCTCGGCGGCCCGGGCTTCGGCCAGGGTGGACGCGGTGGCGAACCAGGCCACGCCGGCGGCCTTCAGGCGGGTCACGAACCGGGGCGGGAACAGGCCCATGACCGAGGAGACGATGGGCGCGCCGGCGGCCAGGAGCGCGTCGCACTGGGCCTGGAAATCCGGGGGTTCGGCGTCTCCCGCCTCCGCGGGCACGGGCGGGCCCCAGGCTTCGAGGAAGGTCCGTACCCGGGCCTCCTGGGCCGCATTCCGGCGCGGGCGGGGACCCGGGATCCAGAGGTTGATCTGGAAGGCGGCCCCGCCTCCGGCCCGGACCTCCCGGGCCCAGGCGAGGATCTCCGCCCGGCCCATGAGGAGAGCGCCGCAGGCGCCGAGGCCGCCGGCCCGCATCACGGCGATGGACAGGGCGGTCGCGCTGGCTCCGGCCATGGGCGCCAGGAGGATGGGCATCCGCAGCCCGAACCGGGCGCAGAAGGTTTCGACGCGATTCCGGATTCCGCCCATGAGGTTCTAGGCCTTCGCCGAGCGCAGCCGGATCACGTCCCCATCGATCACGAACTTCCCGAAGCCCTGGTGGTGCAGGGTCCGGGGCCGGCGCCGGGCCCGGTCCACCCAGGCCTTGACCACCTCCAGGACGAACATGTTGTACCGGCCCACCATGCGGGTATCCACCACCTTGCACTCCAGGTTGGCGTAGCACTCGGCCACCAGGGGCGCGGACACGCGCTTGGCCGGGAGCGGGGTCAGGCGGAAGCGCTCGAACTTGTCCACGTCCCGGCCCGAGACGTTGCCGACCTTCACCACGGTGGAGGCCAGCTCCACGGTGGGGATGGCGATCACCGCCTCCTTGGTGCGGCGCAGGGCCGTGAAGCTGTGGTTGGCCCCGCTGACGATGCAGGCCAGCATGGGCGGCGTGAACTCCACCATCATGTGCCAGGACATGGGCATGAGGTTGGGGTGGCCCCGGTGGGCGGTGGCGAGCAGGACCACCGGACCGGGCTCCAGGAGCTGGTACACCTCGGCAAGGGGAAAGTCCTTGAGCATGGCGGCACCTTTCCAATCCTCGGCAGCGGGATCGCCTGATTCTACTCCACCAGCCGCGCGGGGCCGTTCCCGGGGTCCAGGTCCACCACCACCGGGCGGTTCACCGGACGGTAGGCTTCGTCGCAGGTGCTGGCGTTCACCATCAGGGTCGGGCCCGAAAAGGCCGTGCCGTAGCCGTCGTGGATATGCCCGAACACGTGCAGCCGGGGGTGCACGGCGCCGAGCCGGAGGCGCAGCTCCTCGCAGCCCAGGTGCTCCCCGCTCCCCACCTGGTCCAGGAAACCGTGGGGCGGGCCGTGGGTGACCAGGACGTCCACGTCCGGGGGGATGCGTCTCCACACCGCCCGCAAGGCCTCGCCCCGGCGGGGCAGGTTGAAGGCCCAGTCGCAGAACTCCGGCTGCCAGGGCGAGCCCCAGAACCGGAGCCCGTCGATCCCGGCGCCCGCGTCCTGCAAGTAGGTCAGGCCCGGGTGCGCCGCCACCAGTTCCGCGGCGGCCTTGGGGTCCCGCTGGAACAGCCAGTCGTGGTTCCCGGCGATGAAGACCTTCCGGCCGTGCGGCTGGGCCGCGAACCAGTCCAGGAACCGGCGCACCTGCTCGCGGGTGCCGGTGCTGGTGGCGTCCCCCGCGTGGACCAGCAGGTCCCCGCCGGGCAGGTCCAGGCCCTGGCGGGTGTGGGTGTCGGAGATGAGGACGAGGCGCATGGGGGAATCCTGGTGGGCCGCGGGGGCACGGAAACCCCCGCGGCCATTCTGGGAGGGGCCTACGGGCTCAGCTTGTCCAGCATCGGGACTTCGTTGCGGGGCAGGCTGCGCAGGCGGGTGGCCTGGCTCTTCCAGTAGTGGATCTCCTTCTTCAGGGCGTTGATCTGGAAGTTGAGGGCGTAGCGCCCGGGCTTCACCGCGGTCTTCATGCGCTCCTTGGCGGCGTCCAGCTCGGTGGTCAGGGACGCCAGGCGCCGGGCGATGCGGTCCAGGGCCTCGGCCTTGGGGACCAGCGCCACGGGGGTCCGGGATGGGAGAGACGTGCTTGACATGGCATTCCTCCTTGGGAAAATCCCCGAGCCTAGCATGGAACCGCCGGGTGGGCCAGTTATCTTGATTTATATAGACATTTAGAAGCACAACCTGGGGCACTGGATTCCCACCACCGGGAAGGACTAACCTTGGCTGATCCTCCATCATCCCCTTCCCGCCGGAGCTGCCATGGCCCTCGTCCTCCTGATCACCGCGTTCGCCGGGCTGGGGATCGGCTACCTGGCCGCGCTGGCCCTTTTCCGCGCCCGGGTGGAGCTGGCCCGGGCCCAGGCCAGGGCCGAGGCGGAGCAGCGCCTGGGCGGGGAGCTGCAGAGCGCGAGAAAGGAACTCGGCGAGCGCAGCGCGGACGTCGCGGCCCTGAAGGCCCACCTGGAGGGACTGCAGCGCACCGCCACGGCCCGCCTGGAGGCCGTCCAGGAGGCCCAGGGGCGGCTGTCGGAAACCTTCGCCGCCCTCTCCGCCCAGGCCCTCAAGGCCAACAGCGAGGCGTTCCTGCAGCTGGCCGGCGCCCAGATGCAGGGCGGCCGGGAGCAGGCCGTCACGGACCTGCAGGCCCGCCAGGAGGCCATCACCAACCTGCTGAGCCCGGTCCGGACCACCCTCGAGGCCATGCAGACCCAGGTCCAGGCCCTGGCCCTCCAGCGTTCCCACGCCGACGCCACCCTCACGGAGAACCTCCGCCACCTGGCCGAGGCCCAGCAGGGGCTGCAGGGCGAGACTTCGAAGCTGACCAACGCCCTGCGCCGCCCGGAGGTGCGCGGCCAGTGGGGCGAGATCCAGCTGCGCAACGTGGTGGAGTACGCCGGGATGCAGGAGCACGTGGACTTCGAGCTCCAGAACTCCATGGAGGTGGGGGACGCCCGGCGCCGCCCGGACATGCTGGTGCACCTCCCGGGCGGCAAGCGGCTGGCGGTGGACGCCAAGGCCCCGGTGCAGGCCTGCCTGGAGGCGCTGGAGCTGGAGGGCGCGGCCCGGGAGGAGCGCCTGGACGCGGTGGCCGAGCAGATCCGGACCCAGGTGCGCGGCCTGGGCGACAAGCGCTACTTCGACGGGCTGGCCGAGTCGCCGGACTTCGTGGTGCTGTTCCTGCCCCTGGAGGCCCTGTTCAGCCTGGCCCTGGAGCGGGACCGCCACCTGCTGGAGGACGCCCTGAAGGAGAACGTGATCCTGGCTTCGCCCACCACCCTGGTGGCCCTGCTCAAGGCGGCCGCCTACGGCTGGGCCCAGGAGCGCATCACCGCCAACGCCGAGGAGATCCAGAAGCTGGGCACCGAGCTGCTGGAGCGGGTGATGGTCATGGCCGAGCACACCGACGCCCTGCGCAAGGCGCTGGTGGCCAGCGTGGAGGCTTTCAACCGGTTCGCCGGCTCCCTGGAGAGCCGGGTCCTGGCCACCGGGGCGAAGCTGCGCGAGCTGGGCATCCGCCCAGCGCCCCGGCGCAAGGGCCGGGCCCTGGACCTGCGGGCGCCCCAGGCCATCCACCTGGAAGTGAGCGGCCTGCCCAAGCTGGGGGTGGCCGGGGAGGCGCCGGTGCTGGACGTGGAGGCGGTGGAGGAGGGGACGGAACCCGAGGACTAGACCGGGCGGATCCCCGCGTGCCGGCGCTTGGCCGGCGTGTTGGCCATGCCGGAGCCGATCCAGGCGGCGATGATCACCGCCGGCCAGACCGAGTGGAGCAGGGCCGCCCCGCCCCACTCCAGGGCCAGGGCCACCCCGGTCAGGGGCGCGTTGTAGGTGGCCGCCAGGTAGGCGCAAACCGCCACGGCGCAGGCCAGGCCCGGGCCGAACCCGGGCAGGAAGGGCTGCAGGGTGGCGCCCAGCACGGTGCCCAGGGTCAGGGTGACCACCAGCACCCCCGCCACCCCGGTGGTGCCCAGGGTCGCCCACACCGCCACCAGCTTGAGCACCAGCAGCGCCGGGGGCGCCCAGCCGCTGAAGTGCCCGGCGATCATGCCCCGGGCCATGGGCAGGCCGGTCTGGAGGGTCCAGGTGTCCCCGAGGGCGGCCCAGGCCAGCCAGGCGGTGGCGGCCACCACCGCCCCGCCCAGGGGCCCGCGCAGGTACCAGGGGACCGGGTCGGTGGCCTCCTTGGCCCACAGGGCCCCGCCCTGGAAGATGCGCGACAGGATCCCGGCGGCCAGCCCCACCAGCACCGAGGAGGCCAGGGCCCGCCACCCGGCGCGCCCCAGGTTCTGGAACGGCAGCATGGGGGCGGGGCCCAGCAGCAGGCTGTGCACGTGGTAGGCCAGCAGGGCCGCCAGGGACGCGGGCAGGAACGCGGTGGCGTCCACATCCCGGCGGAACGGGGTCTCCATGGCCAGGATGGTGCCGGTGAGGGGCGCGCTCAGATAGGCGGCCACGCCCGCGGCGGCCCCCACCAGCATCACCTGCCGGTGGCTGATGCCCTGCATGGGCCGGAACCGGCGCAGGAAGTGGCGGAGGTAGCAGGCCAGGCGGGTGCCCAGCCACTGGCTGGGCCCGCCCAGGCTGAGGGAAGCTCCCAGGCCGACGGTGGCGACACAGGCCCCCACGGCCATGAGGTCCCGCCTGGGCTGCAGGGCTTCGGGCGGATGGTGGTAGTCCAGCACCACTTCGTTCAGCAGGGCGATGCTGCGCCGGCCGAGCCGGTGGAGGATCCAGCCGCTCAGGCACAGCCCGGCCACCGGCGCCGCCAGCCGCACCGGGAGTGGAAGGCGGGCCAGGCGGTACCACAGGGCCTGGTTGCACAGCGAACCCAGACCGCTGACGCCGAGCCCGGTCAGGAGCCCGATGGGGATGGCCAGCAGGATCCAGTGCCGCAGCTTCACCAGCTTGCGGGCCCAGCGGGCCGGGAGCAGGTGCCCCGGGAACAGCCGCGCGAACAGGTACCTGATCATGCCGGGGCGTTGGGGTGCCGCTCCAGCTGGAGGCGCAGCCCCGGGTTGCGCCGGACCAGGTCCTGGCGCAGCAGGTGGGCGATGAGCTGGGGCGGGGCCGCGCTCCAGGCGGCGATGTTCTGGATGAGCAGGGTGGAGGCGTAGCTGCGCCGGCACAGCAGGGCGGTGGTCCGGCCGTCCACGGTGAGCCCGGTCAGGGCGGCCAGGCAGCGGCCCTCGGTGGTCAGGATCAGCTCCACCCGCTCCTCCCCTTGGCGCTGGTTGAAGGAGGCGCGCAGCTGGTCCCGGGCCGCGGCGCGGGTCTGCTCCGGACAGTCCCGGTCGCTCACCACCTGGAACTGGACCAGCAGGCGCTTGCCCGACCACAGGCGCCGGTACAGCTCCCGGGGCAGCACCGGGTTGCCCAGCAGGGCCCTCTGCACCCCAGGGTCCATGGCGAACGCCGCCCGGGCGGCCAGGGCCTCCAGGCCGGCGCCGGTGGGATGGTGGCGGGCCACGAGCCGGGCGTGGACGCCCGCCAGGCGCGGATTCTCCATGAGGGCCGCGACCACCTTGGGCATGGGGTCGAAGCACAGGGCGCTCAGCTCCGGCTCCTGGGCCGAGCGGGCCAGGGCGGCGCGCTGGTCCGGCGGCAGGTGGCGCAGGCGGGTCTCGTACAGCTGGCGGTGGGTGCCGGTCCCGGCCTCCTGCCGGTCCGGTCCCCGTCCGGGTCCGGGGGGCGGCGGAGGCGCGGGCGGGGCGGCGGGGCCTTCCCGGCCCATCACCGCGCCCAGGGCCACCAGCTCCTCCAGCATGGCGGTCACCAGGTCCGGGTCGAGCCCGGTGACCGCCGCCAGGGCGGAGACTTCGGTCCGGCCGTCCACCTGGGCCAGCAGGAAGCCCTGACGGGGGTCCAGGGGCAGCGCGGTGAGATCCACGTCCGAACGGAGACTCGGCGTCCAGGACATCAGGTGCTCCACGCTGGCTCGCCCCCGGGGCGAGGAAAGGTGATCACCTGAGAATAACCGGGTTGCCGTTCAGGCCGGGGAAATCGAAAGATGGCGCGGCCGCCTTGCCCACCGCGCAGGCAATCGGGATATATTGATTGAAATCTCCACTAGGGATCAGGGCTCGCGAGGAGGAATCGATGCGAAGGGTGTTGTTGGCGGTGGCGGCGATCCTGCTCCTGGGGGCCGGCTCCGGCACCAGGCTCCTGGCCCAGGCGCAGCCGCCGGCGGGCCTTCCGTCCCTGGCCATCCTGCCCCTGAAGGAGGAGGGCCGGAAGGACCTGGGCGACCTCTCGGACACCCTGAACATGTGCGTGGCCACCGCCTTCGGCGACTCGGGCGGGTTCCGCCTGGTCGAGCCGGGCAAGGTCCAGGCGGCCCTGGCGGACCTCAAGCTGCCGGCCGGGCCGGTGGATCCGGCTTCGGTGCCGCCGCTGGGCAAGCGCCTGGGCGCCCAGTACGTCCTGATGGGCAGCTACCTGCCCGAGACCAACCTGGCCAAGGGCGCCGTCACCGTGACCGTGACCCTGCGCCTGACCGACGCCGCCGACGGTTCGGTGGTGAAGAACATCCTGGAGGTGGGCGAGGGCTCCAGCCTGGGCGGCGCCGTGGCCGCCCTGGTCCGCCAGCTCACCCCCAAGGCCTCCGCCGCCGGCAAGGCGGCTCCGGTCCCGGTCCCGGCGCCGGCCCCCGCTCCGGTCCCGGCCCCCGTTCCGGCCGCAGTCCCCGCTCCGGCCGCGGTCCCCACCCCCGGATCGGCCCCGGCTCCCGCGGCCCCCGCCCCGGCGGCCGCTCCCGTCCCGGTCGTGGTCCCCGTCCCCGCGCCGCTGCCGGTCCCGGCTCCCGCTCCGGCCCCCAAGCCCGCCGCGGTCCCGGAGCCGGCCCCGGCCGCCGTCCCCGAGCCCGCGCCCCGGAAGGCTCCCCAGGCCCTGCTGGTGCTCCGGGAGGGGCGGGTCAACGGGGTCTACTACGAGAAGGGCAGCCTGTCCCGCTTCGGCGTGAAGCTCGAGGACTTCAAGTTCCTCCTCCAGGCCCTGGCCGGCAAGCTCCCGCCCGGCACCGACGTCGCCTACGACCTGGACACCCGCGGCGCCGCGGACGACTTCAACCTGAACCTGCAGCTGGCCAAGGAGCACCACCCCGACACTCTGGCCGTGCTGGACCTGGACTGCAACAGCCGGAGTGTGGGCTTCCTCAAGTACAAGACCGCGGTCCAGGCCACGGTCCGGATCCTGCTCCTGGACCCCAGGACCCTGGAGACCCGGGCCTCCCGCACCGTGGTCAGCGACTTTGTGCCGGCCAAGGGGCTGGGGGAGGCCTTCCCGAAAGAGGTCAAGGACCAGCTGGCCGCGCGGATGGACCTGGCCCTGGACGAGCTGCCCCTCCCCTGACCCCGCTCATTCGGACGCGACGGCCGCGGTCCGGGCCACCCGCTGGGTCTGGAGCAGCCCCACCCCCACCAGGATGGCCGCCATTCCCAGCACCATGCTTCCATTGAAGGGCTCCCCCAGGACCAGGCAGCCCAGGAGCACGGCCACCACCGGGTTGATGTAGACGTAGGTGCTCATCCTCGAGGGCGCCCAGGCCCGCGAGATGTAGACGAAGGCGCTGAACGCCACCAGGGAGCCGAAGATGGCCAGGTAGCCCACGGCCAGCGCCGCCTTCAGGGTGAGGGGCGCGTGCAGGATCCCGCCGTTGAGCGGTGAGAGCAGCAGGGCCAGGGCCCCGCCGGTGACCATCTGGACCCCCACCTGCCCGAACAGCCCCCGCCCCTTCACGTGGCGGCGCCCGTGCAGGGTTCCCCAGGCCCACAGGAAGGTGGCGAGCAGCAGGGCCCCGGCCCCGACCAGCCCCACGGCCTGGACGCTGGAGCGGACCAGCACCAGGACCCCCACCCCGCCCAGGCCCAGCAGCAGGCCGCCCCAGCCCCGCAGCCCCAGGTCCTCCCGCCCCATCACCGCATAGAACAGGGGGGTGGTGGAGCACAGCACGGCGGTGGCGCCGCTGCTGACGGATTCTTCGGCCCAGGTCACCAGGGCGTTGGACAGGGTCAGCATCAGGACCCCCTGGAGCATCAGGTGCGCCACGTCGCGCCGGCCCGGCAGGGGCTCCCCGGAAACCCGGCTCACGGCCAGGGCGGCCAGGCCCCCGGTCAGGTAGCGGCAGGACACCATGCCCCACGGGGTGAACGAGCCGATCCCCAGGGCGATGGCGAAGTAGGTGGAGCCCCAGACGATGGCGACGATGGCGTAGGCGACCCAGGCCTTCATGCTTCCGCTCCCGGGACGGCGAAGTAGCCCCTGGCGTTGCGGTAGCAGATGTCCTGGACCATGGCGCCGAGGGCGGCGAAGTCGGCCGGGGCCTCACCGGCCTCGACCCAGCCGCCCACCAGGGCGCACAGCACCCGGCGGAAGTACTCGTGGCGCGGGAACGAGAGGAAGCTCCGGGAGTCGGTGAGCATGCCCACGGACCGGGACAGCAGCCCGAGGTTGGCCTGGGCCGCCAGCTGGCGGCGCATGCCTTCGATGTGGTCGTTGAACCACCAGGCCGCGCCCAGCTGCATCCGGCCCGGCTGGGGGCCTTCCTGGAAGCAGCCCAGGACCGTGCCCAGCACCTCGTAGTGGGCGGGGTTCAGGGTGTAGACGACCATCTTCGGGAGCAGGCCGTCCCGGTCCAGGGCATCCAGGAAGCCGGACAGGCCCGCCGCGATCCTCGGGTCGTTCACGGCGTCCAGGCCCGCGTCGCGCCCCAGCTGGGCGAACCGGCGGGAGTTCAGGTCGCGCAGGGCGCCCAGGTGCACCTGCATGGCCCACCCGCTGCGGGCATCCATGCGGCCCAGGTCGAGCAGGAGGGCGGACCGGAACCCTTCGGCCTCGTCCGGGCTCACCCCGCGGCCCGCCCGCAGCCGGGCGAAGATCCCGTCCAGGGCCCTGGGCCGGGGGGGCGGGACCGGGGCGGCGGCCAGGGCATGGTCGGAGCAGCGGCAGCCCAGGTCGTGGAAGGCGGCATGGCGCCGCTCCAGGGCGGCCACCAGGTCCGGGTAGGTGTCGATGGGGAGGTCCGCCGCCCGCCCCAGCCGCTCCAGATAGCCGTTCCAGGCGGACGGGTCCGCCACCGCCGTGGCCCGGTCGGGGCGGAAGCCGGGGACCACCAGGGGATCCCCGGGCCTGCGGGTGGCCTGGCAGGTCCGGTGGTGCTCGAGGCCGTCGACCGGGTCGTCGGTGGTGCACACCACCCGCACCCGCATCCGGGCCAGGATGGCGCGGGCGCTGAATTCCGGCCGGGCCAGGGCGGCGTTGCAGGCCTCCCAGATCCGGGCCGCGCTCGCTTCGCACAGGAGCTCGGTGATGCCGAAATGGCGCCGGAGTTCCAGGTGGGTCCAGTGGTGGAGGGGATTGCCCACCAGGTACGGCACGGTCCGGGCCCAGGCCAGGAAGGTGCGGAAGCCTGGCTCCCGGCCGGTGATGTCCTCTTCGGGGACGCCGTTGGCACGCATCGCCCGCCACTTGTAGTGGTCCCCGCCCAGCCAGACGTGGGCGATGGACCGGAAGCGCACGTCGCCGGCCAGGTCCGCCGGAGGCAGGTGGCAGTGGTAGTCGAAGATGGGCATCGACTCCGCGTAGTCGTGGAAGAGCCTCCGGGAGCTCTCGTCCGGAAGGAGGAAGTGTTCGTCCAGGAACGCCTGCATGGTCACTCCTGCACCTTCGGGCCGCGGCCCAGGATCACTGATTTGGACTCCTGGTCTATTTTCACCGGATCCCGTGGCGAATCCATCGCTATCCCCTGTTAAAATGGACCCATTCCAAATCCAAGCGGAGCGCAGCCCCATGGGCAAGCTGGCCAGATCGCAGGTCGCGGGGATGAACACCCACCACGTGTTCTTCTCCCTGGACCAGTTCCTGGACGCCCAGGCCAGGGCCGGGATCCGGACCGCGGCGGAACTGGGCTGCGGAACCATGGTGGTGAATTCCGGGTGGGGCTACCGGGACGAACCCCGCGAGGCCGCCTGGGCGCGCTCCCGGCACATGCTGGGGCGGCTGGCCGAAGCGGCGGCCCGGGAGGGGGTGGTCCTGGCCATGGAGGCGCTGCGCCCGGAGGAGTCGGGCCTGGTGACGACGCTCGCCGACGCCCGCCGGATGGTGGCCGAAGTGGGCCACCCGGCCCTGCGGGTGACCGTGGACACCACGGCCATGGGGGTCGCAGGGGAGACCCTGCAGCAGTGGTTCGACGCCTTCGGGGCGGCCATCGTCCACATGCACTTCGTGGACGGCACCCCGTACGGCCACCTTGTCTGGGGCGACGGCGACCGTCCCATGGCCGAGTTCGTGCAGTGCCTGCTCAGGAACGGCTACCGGGGGTTCCTGGGGCAGGAACTCACCGACGAGCGGTACTGCTCCGATCCGGCGGCGGCCGATGCCCAGAACATGGGCCGCTGGGGCGAGTTCCTCTCCGGATGAGAAGCCTCGGCGAGCCAGGCCGGAATCATCCACCATCCACCACGAGGAAGACCCCATGCCCACCATCAGCCACATCCGCAGCAAAGACATCCCCATGACCGACTTGGGCGGCGGGCTCCGGCGCGGGCTGATGCTCCCGGACCAGATGGACGGGGTGGAGACCTTCAAGTGCCTCCAGGCCGCCGGCAGCCAGGTGACGCCCCGGGTCTATCCGGACCGGATCCAGATCTTCTTCTTCACCAAGGGCACCGGCTACATCGGCACCCGCGACCGGGCCCACAACATCACGGAAGTGGCGGTGTTCGTGCCCATGCTCGACCAGGAGAGCTTCTTCATCCAGGCCGGCGCGGACCTGGAATACCTGCACTTCATCGTGAAGATGAACGACTTCGACCGCACCGAGTTCCGCAAGTGCCGCATGTATTTGCCGCACTTCGCCCTGCTGAGCCAGTGCCCGCGTTACCACGAGGACTTCAAGGGCCCCTCGGTCAAGTCCTACACCATCGTGGAGCACGACAACCTGGCCCGGATCAGCATGGGCCTCATCGTCAGCGACGGCGGCGCCCCGGACAATGTGGGCGAGCATGTCCACGCCAACCTGCAGCAGTGGTACGTCGGCCTTCCCGGATGCCGGTTCGCCTTCACCGCCGAGGGCGAGACCATCCCGGTGGAGGAAGGCGACTGCACCTGCATCCCCAAGGGCGCCCGGCATTCGGTCCGCGCCGAGGCCGGCGGCCGGATCCACTACGTCTGGTTCGAACTGAAGTGCTGAAACACTCCAACAACCCTCATATGGAGGTTTACCCATGAAAAAGCTCTGGCTCCTGGGCGCCCTGGTCGCCCTCACCCTGAACGCCCAGCCGGTCCTCAAGCTGGGCACCGACCCCACCTTCGCCCCGTTCGAATCCAAGGCGCCCAACGGCGAGATCGTCGGCTTCGAGATCGACATCGCCAAAGCCATGTGCGAGAAGATGGGCGTCAAGCCCGTGTGGGTCGAGAACGACTTCGACACCATCATCCCGGCCCTGCAGGCGAAGAAGTTCGACGTCATCGTCTCGGGCATGACGGTGAACGATAAGCGCAAGCAGCAGATCAACTTCATCGACAAGGTGTTCCATACCCCGGGCGCCATGGTGGTCAAGAAGGGCAGCGGCCTGACGACCCTCGCCGGTTCCCTGAAGGGCAAGAACGTGGGGATGCAGCAGGGCACCACCTACGAGCAGTACGCCCGGAAGTGGTACGCGGACAAGGGCGTGACCGTGACTCCCTACAAGACCCCCGACCTGGCCAGGGAGGACCTGATGGCGGGGCGCCTGGACGCCGTGATGGACGACTCGGTGGTGCTGGAGACGAACTTCCTCGCCAAGCCCGAGGGCAAGGACTACGAGTTCGCCAAGCCGCCGCTGCATGACGACTCGATCTTCGGGATCGGAGCCGCCTTCGGGGTGCGCAAGGAGGACACGGCCCTGCAGCAGAAGCTGAACAAGGCCCTCGCCGAGATCCGCAAGGACGGAACGTACAACAAGATCGCGAAGAAGTACTTCTCCTTCGACCCCTACGGCGACTGAACTGAAGCGCTGAAGCACCCTGCCAACCCCAACCTGGAGGTTTTCCAATGAAAAGTCTCTGGCTCCTGGGCGCCCTGTTCGCCCTCACCCTGAACGCCCAGCAGGTCCTCAAGCTGGGCACGGACCCGACCTTCGCCCCCTACGAATCCAAGACGCCCAGCGGCGAGATCGTCGGCTTCGAGGTCGACCTCGCCAAGGCCATGTGCGACAAGATGGGCGTCAAGCCCGCGTGGGTGGAGAACGACTTCGACACCATCATCCCGGCCCTGCAGGCCAAGAAGTTCGACGTCATCGTTTCGGGCATGGCGGTGAACGAGAAGCGCAAGCAGCAGATCAACTTCACCGACAAGCTGTTCCATACCCCTCCAGGGATGGTGGTCCGGAAGGGCAGCGGCCTGACGACCCTCGTCCAGTCCCTGAAAGGCAAGAGCGTGGGGATGCAGCAGGGCACCATCTTCGAGCAGTACGCCAGGAAGTACTATGCGCCCCAGGGCGTGACCGTGACTCCCTACAAGACCCCCGACCTGTACCGGGCCGATCTGCTCGCCGGCCGGCTGGACGCCGTGATGGACGACGCGGTGGTGCTGATGACGACCCTCCTCTCCACGCCCGAGGGCAAGGACTACGAGTACGCCAAGCCGCCCTACCACGACCCGATCTTCGGGATCGGCACCGCCTTCGGGGTGCGCAAGGAGGACACGGCCCTGCTGCAGAAGCTGAACAAGGCCTTCGCCGAGATCCGCAAGGACGGCACGTACGACAGGATCGCCAAGAAATACTTCAAATTCGACGTCTACGGCGATTGAAGCCGCCCTTTCCTCCTGATCCCGCTGGGCCGTCCAGGGCGCATGCGGACCGCGCTCCGGAGGGCCCCGCCGCTGGCGTTTCCAGGATGGTGCAATGACGTTCTCCCTTGAGGGCTACAGTCATCTGATCGTGGAGGGAACCTGGGTGACCCTCAAGGTCTCCTTCCTGTCCCTGGTGGTTTCGTTCCTCATCGGCCTGGCCGGGGCGGTGACCAAGCTGTCCTCCAACCGCATCCTGGCCTGGGCCGTGTCCCTGTACACCACCCTGATCCGGGGCATTCCCGCCCTGGTGCTGATGTTGATCCTCTATTTCAGCGTGCAGATCGGCCTGAACCACTTGACCGAGAAGTTCGGACTGAACCAGATCGACATCGAGCCCGTGTCGGCGGCGATCATGGTCCTGGGGTTCATCTACGGGGCCTACTTCACCGAGACCTTCCGGGGCGCCTACCTGGCGGTGCCCCGGGGCCAGATGGAGGCGGCCCTGTCCATCGGCATGCCCTGGTCCCGCGCCTTCCGGCGGATCCAGTTCCCGCAGATGATGCGCCACGCCCTGCCCGGGGTGACCAACAACTGGCTGGTGCTGGTCAAGACCGCGGGCCTGGTCTCCCTGCTGGGGGTCAACGACATGGTCAAGGCCGCGCGCCAGGCCGGGAACGCCACCCTGCGCCAGTTCTTCTTCTACGGGGTGGTGGCGGTGATCTTCCTGGCCATCACCTCCCTGTCCCAGGTCCTGCTGCAGTACCTGGAACGGCGCTTCGCCATCGGCGTCCAGGAGGCCCGGCTGTGATCGACCTGATCCAGACCTACTGGAAGAGCTACCTGTGGAGCGACGGGTACAACCTCACCGGGCTGGCCATGACCCTGTGGCTCCTGGTCCTCTCCTGCGGCATGGGCTTCTTCCTCTCCATCCCGATGGCGATCGCCCGTGCCTCGCGCAACCCCTGGCTGTGGCGGCCGGTGTGGCTGTTCACCTACGTCTTCCGGGGCACTCCCCTGTTCGTGCAGCTGCTGATGATCTACAGCGGGTTCGCCGGCATCCACTTCATCCGCCACACGCCCATGCTGTGGTCGTTCTTCAGGGCGGGGTTCAACTGCGTGATGGTGGCCTTCGTGGTGAACACCTGCGCCTACACCACCGAGATTTTCGCCGGCGCCATCAAGGCCACCTCCTACGGGGAGATCGAGGCGGGCCTGGCCATCGGCATGTCCAGGGCCACCCTGTTCCGCCGGGTGATCCTGCCCAGCAGCCTGCGCCGCTCCCTGCCGGCCTACAGCAACGAAGTGATCTTCATGCTGCACTCCACCTCCATCGCCTTCACGGCCACCGTCCCGGACCTGCTGAAGGTGGCGGTGGACGTCAACGCCGCCACCTTCATGACCTTCCAGGCCTACGGGATCGCCGCGGCCATCTACCTGTCCGTGACCTTCCTGCTGGTGTGGCTGTTCCGCCGCGCGGAGCGGAAGTGGATGGCCTACCTGCAGCCCCAGACCGTCCAGGCCAGCCCCCGCCCCCCGAGGCTCCGGCCCAAGGAACAGCCCAAGGAAATGCAATGCTGAACCTCTGCGTGAAAGACCTGCACAAGAGCTTCGGGACCCTGGAGGTCCTCAAGGGCGTCTCGCTCACCGCGTCGGCGGGCGACGTGATCAGCATCATCGGCTCCTCGGGATCCGGGAAGAGCACCCTGCTGCGCTGCATCAACTTCCTCGAACTGCCCGACGCGGGGACGGTCTCCCTGAACGGCGAAGAGATCCAGATGACCACCCACCGGTTCGGCCACCGGGTCCCGGCGGACCGCAACCAGCTCCTGCGGTTGCGCACCAAGCTGTCCATGGTGTTCCAGCACTTCAACCTCTGGGCCCACATGACCGCCCTGGAGAACATCACCGAGGGGCCGATCCACGTGCTGGGCCTGCCCAGGGAGGAGGCCGTGCGCCGGGCCCGGGCCTGCCTGGACAAGGTGGGGCTGGACGGCGTCGAGCGGAAGTACCCCGCCCACCTCTCCGGCGGCCAGCAGCAGCGGGTGGCCATCGCCAGGGCCCTGGCCATGGAGCCGGACGTGCTGATGTTCGACGAGCCCACCTCGGCCCTGGATCCCGAACTGGTGGGGGAGGTGCTCAAGGTGATGCGCCAGCTGGCCGGGGAAGGCCGCACCATGATCGTGGTGACCCACGAGATGGGGTTCGCCCGGGAGGTCTCCAGCCACGTGATCTTCCTGCACAACGGCCGCATCGAGGAGGAGGGCGCCCCGGACCAGATGCTGGACGAATCCCGCAGCGAACGGCTGCGGCAGTTCCTCTCCAGCGTCCGGAAGTAGGCCGGCCGCCCGGTTGAATTAATGAACCTTTTCTAAAAAGGTCGCATTCCAGCAAAGGCGTTCCCTGCCGACAAGCCCCTGGCCTTCGCCCTGCCCGACGGTGAGGAGGCCGTAGACCGGACCTACCAGATCCAGGGGGCGCGCGCTCCAGGGTTTGCCCCACCCCCATCCAGTTCCGGGAGCGGTCATGAGAACGGAAACATTCTTCCCCAGACGGACCCCTTCGCGCCTCGGCGCCCTGATCCTCTGCCTCGCCCTGGGCGGGGCCCGGGTCCGGATTCAACACCCCGGGCAACCTCCTCATCGCTGACCAGTTCAACAACCGGGTCATCGAAGTGGATCCCGGGAACAACTCGATCGTCTGGCAATATCCTGCGATCCCGGACACGACCCTCCTCAACGGGCCCTATGATGTCAAGGAGATCGGCGACTACCTCGGCCTGACCCTGCCGTTCGACTTCGACGAGGGTGCCGGCAGCGATTGAACGCCCGCCTCCCGGGATGGGCATACGGAGATTAGGAGGCCTAATCTCCGCATTTTTTGCGGTGAATATCTTGCGCATGCGGTGAATTGTAGCCATAATCACCGCATGGCAAGCGGAGATTATACCTACGTCTGGGAGACCAACCATTGGCCCAATTGGAGATATGACCTGGTTGCGCTGGCCGGCCCCTTGGCCGGGGTGAGCCGCACCCAGGGGATGCTGTTGGGCCGCCTGGCTGACGTGGGCATGGCCCTTCGCGATCGCGCCAGCCTGTCCGCGCTCACCGAGGATGTGGTGAAGACCAGCGAAATCGAGGGCGAGCACCTCGACCCCCAGTCCGTCCGGTCCTCCATCGCCCGCCGACTGGGCGTCGACATCGGCGCCCTGGCTCCCGCGGACCGGCACGTGGAGGGCGTGGTGGAAATGGTGCTGGACGCCACCCTCAACGCCGCGGCCCCCATGACCCGGGAACGGATGTTCGCCTGGCACACGGCACTCTTTCCCACCGGGTGCTCCGGCCTGGTCCGGATCAAGGTCGGAGCCTGGCGGGACGATGCCGGGGGCCCGATGCAAGTGGTGTCCGGACCCGCCGGCCGCCAGCGGGTCCATTACCAGGCGCCACCGGCCGACCGCCTGGAAACCGAAATGGAGCGGTTCCTGGACTGGATCGATGGGGATTCCCAGGACCCGCCCCTGCTGAAGGCGGGCATCGGCCATCTGTGGCTGGTCAGCCTGCATCCGTTCGAGGACGGCAACGGCCGCATCGCCCGCGCCGTCGGCGACCTGCTCCTGGCCCGCTCCGACGGCAGCCCCCAGCGCTTCTACAGCCTGTCCGCCCAGATCCGGCGGGAACGCAAAGCCTACTACGACATCCTGGAGCGCACCCAAAAGGGCGACGGGGAGATCACCGAGTGGCTCGCCTGGTTCCTGGACACGTTGCGCGGCGCCGTCGACCAGGCCCACGTCATCCTGGACACGGTGCTGGCCAAGGCCCGGTTCTGGCAACGCTGGGCCGGCACCCCGATGAACACGAGGCAGACGGAACTGCTCAACCGCCTTTTGGACGGGTTCGAAGGCAAGCTCACCACCGGCAAGTGGGCGGCCATCGCCAAGTGCTCCCAGGACACCGCCCTGCGCGACATCACCGAGTTGCTGGCCCATGGCGTCCTGCGCAAATCTGAGGCGGGAGGCCGCAGCACCAGCTACGAACTGAACCTGTCCGCCGGGTAGACCAGGCCGTCCTTCACATCTTCCACTTCCAGGAGGTTCCCATGCGCCTTCCCATCCACCAGGTGGACGCCTTCACCGACCGCCCCTTCTGCGGCAACCCCGCGGCCGTGATGCCGCTGGACCAATGGCTTCCGGACGCGCTCCTGCAGTACATCGCCAAGGAGAACAACCTCTCCGAGACGGCCTTCTTCGTCCCGGAGGGCGAAGGCTACCGGATCCGCTGGTTCACGCCCATGAACGAGGTGGACCTCTGCGGCCACGCCACCCTGGCCAGCGCCTTCATCATCCTGACCGAGCTGCAGCCGTCCTGGCCCCGGGTGGCGCTCCTCTCCCGCAGCGGCCCCCTGGCCGTCGCCCGGGACGGGGACCGGTTCCGCCTGGACTTCCCCAGCCGCCCGCCCCGCTCCGTGCCGGTGCCCCGGGGACTGGAGGAGGCCCTGGGCGCCCGGTTGCTGGAGACCTGGCAGTCCCGGGATCTGGTGGCGGTGCTGGACTCGGAGCGCACGGTCCGGGAGCTGAAGCCGGACATGGGCGCCATCGCGGGCCTGGAGGCCTTCGGGGTGGTGGCCACCGCGAAGGGCGAGTCGGCCGATTTCGTCTCGCGCTTCTTCGTGCCCAAGGAAGGCATCCCCGAGGACCCGGTCACCGGCAGCACCCACTGCAACCTGGTCCCGTTCTGGGCCGAGCGCCTGGGCAAGACGCGCATGCGCGCCCTGCAGGTGAGCCCCCGGGGCGGGGAGCTGTTCTGCGAACTGAAGGGGGACCGGGTGGACATCGGCGGGAAGGCGGTGAAGGTGCTGGAGGGGGTGTTCATCCTCTAACGGTACGGCACATCCTCCGGCGCCAGTTCCAGCGGATCCTTCCCCTTGCGCGCCAGCCAGGAGTAGACCGGCGGCACCCGGTCCGCCAGGGACTCCACGTGCAGGTCCAGCAGGCATGGCCCGTCGCACTCGAACGCCGCATCCAGCGCGGCAGCCAGTTCCCCGGGCGTCTCCACGGTCCAGGCCCTGAGCCCGAAGGCCTCGGCGATGGCCTGGCCCCGGGCCGGGCTGAAGTCGACCCCGAAGCTTTCGCCCTGGCCGCGCAGGCGCTGCAGGCCCTTGACCCAGCCGTAGCAGGCGTTGTTGAACAGCAGCAGCAGCGCCGGCACCTTCAGGCGCACCAGGGTCTCCAGCTCTCCCACGGCCATGTTGAAGGAGCCGTCGCCGAACAGGGCGATGGGGCGCCGGGCGCGGTCGGCGCACCAGGCGCCCACCACCGCCGGCAGGGCCGAGCCCAGGGCGCCGAAGGCCCGGGGGATGACATAGTCCGCGCGGCACGGGCCCAGGCGCAGGTAGCGCGCCAGGTACGGCGTGGGGGTGCCGGGATCGGCCAGGAGGTGCACCGGCTTTCCGCACCGCCGCAGGACGCGGCCCAGTTCGCCCATCACCCGTTCCGGGCGCAGGGGCACCTGGTCCAGGGCCATCACCCGCTCGGCGTGCTCCCAGAAGCGGGCGCGGTACCCGGCCAGACGCCGCACCCAGTCCTGGTGCCGGGCGGGATCGAACCCCGCCGGGACCGCGTCCAGCATCTGGGCCAGCACCAGCCGGGCATCGCCGGCCAGGGCCAGCAGGTTCTCGCAGGTGTTGCCCAGGTGCCCGGGGTCCAGGTCGATCTGCGCGGTGCGCCCGGCCAGGGGCTTGCGCGGGAAGGTCCAGTCCGAGGTGACCACCGATCCGATGCGCGAGCCGATGAACAGGACCAGGTCGGCCTCCTCCAGGGCCCGGTTGGCCTGGGGGTGGAAGCCGTTGTCGCCGATGACCCCGATGGCCAGCGGATGGTCCCCGGGCAGGGCCCCCTGGCCGGTGAGGGTGGTGACCACCGGCAGGTGCAGGCGGGTGGCCAGTTCGGCCAGGGCCGCGGCGGCATGGGAGCGGTGGACCCCGCCGCCGGCGACGATCAGGGGCCTGGAGGCCGCCGCCAGCAGGCCGCAGAGTTCCTGGATCCGCCCCGGCGCCGGGGCCGTAGGATAGGCCGGGAAGGTCCGGCACTCGGGCTCAGCGTGCAGGGAGACCGCGGCGGGGTCCACCTCGGCCAGGAGCAGGTCCTTGGGGATCTGCAGGTGCACCGCGCCCGGCCGGCCCGAGCAGGCCGCACGGAACGCCCGGCGCACGGTCTCCGGCAGCTTCTCGGCCACCTTGACCTGGACCGAGAGCTTGGCCACCGGCTCGAACAGCCGGGCGCAGTCCAGTTCCGTGAGCATGCCCCGGCCTTCGCCGGCCAGCGGGATGTCCAGGGTCAGCAGGATCACCGGCACCGAGGAGCCGTTGGCCTCGGCCAGGGGCGGCAGCGAGTACAGGGCCCCGCCGCCCGAGGGGCATTCGAACACCCCGGGCCGGTCGGTGAGCCGGGCGTAGGCGTCGGCCATGAACCCGGCCGAGCGCTCGTCCCGCGCCAGCACGTGCTCCAGGTCCGCCGACCGGCGTTCCAGGGCCTCGTAGAACGGCACGCTGGTGTCGCCGGGCACCCCGAAGACCACTTTGACGCCGTAATTGACCAGCATCTGCACGAGCAGGTCGGCACCACGCATGAGGCTCCTCCGGTCGTAAGGGGGTAGGTCCGGTTCTGACAGGGATTTCCCATTGTTGGCGCACGGGCCCCCGGTCGCAAGCGATAGCCGGACGAACCCCAAAAATCAATAATTAATTTATAATGATTCAGCCGGCCTCGCTGCCGGCGCAGCCCCGGACCGAGCCTTGAAGACCGCAAGCGCCAAGTTCCGCCCCGCCGTCCGGCTCGGCCTGGCCATGTTCCTGGGCGTCCATCCCCCGCACCCCGATGCGTCCCTGCAGCTCCTGCCCAGGCCGGTCCCTTCCAGGGCGGCCCCGGACGGCCTCGAGACGGTCGTCCCGGACCCGCCCCAGGCCCGTCGCCCGCACCTTGCAGAAAGCGCCGGCGACGAGGTGGTCCTCATCGATGGCCGGACCCTCCTGGAGGACATGGAAGAACTGGAACGCCTGCGCTGGGAGCACCCCCGCTTCTACGCCCTGTATTTCCGGCACCCCGGCTACCGGGCCCGGCTGGTGCGGGAACGGAGCCGGATCCGGCGGGAGCTGGCCCGGGCCGGGACCGGGCCGCGCGCCCGGAGGCTGCGGGCCCGGCTGCGGGCGGTGGAACGGGACCTCCGGCTCCTGGCCCGGATCCCCCACCTGGAGGAGTTCCGGGACCTCCTGCACCCGCTGCGGCTGCCGCCCTAATACCGTTGGCTCCGACCGGCATCGATCGGCCGTGGCCCGGGCGAAGGCCTCGGCGATCTTGGTGTCGAAGCGCATGGATGCCTCCTCGTCCATCGAGTATGCGTACGGACCGCCTGGCGAGGTAGCATGAAACCTTGGCAGAGGAGGGGTTCCATGCGGATCCTGGTCGTCGGCGCGGGCGCCATCGGTGGCTATTTCGGCGGACGCCTGCTGGCGGCGGGGCGGGACGTCACTTTCCTGGTCCGGGCGGCGCGCGCGGCGCGCCTGGCGGCGGACGGGCTGCGGGTCCGCAGCGGGTTCGGTGACCTGCACCTGCCCGCGCCGCCCACGGTCCAGGCCGGCGGCCTCGGGGCGCCGTACGACCTGGTGCTGCTCAGCTGCAAGACCTACGACCTGGACGGGGCCTTGGACGCCTTCACGCCGGCGGTGGGGCCGGCGACCCTGGTGCTGCCCATGCTCAACGGGATGGCCCACTTCGAGACCCTGGACCGGCGCTTCGGGGCCGGGCGGGTGCTGGGAGGCCTCTGCCTGATCTCCTCGGTCATGGATCCGGAGGGCCGGATCGTGCACCGCAACCGGATGCACGGAATGGTGTTCGGCGACCGGGGCGGGGTGGGCGGGGCTCGCCTGGAGGCCGTGGAGGCGGCCCTGGCGGGGGCCGGGTTCGACGCCCGCCGGAGCACGGAGATCGTGCAGGAACTATGGGAGAAGTGGGTGTTCATCGCCGCCACCGCCGGCGTCACCTGCCTCATGCGCGCCACCGTGGGCGACGTGGTGGCCGCGGCCGGCACCGGCTTCGTCGCCGCCTTGCTGGAGGAATGCGCCGCCGCGGCGGCCAGGCAGGGCTTCCCGCCCCGGGCCGCCGCCCTGGAGCGCATGCGCGCCATCCTCACCGAGCCCGGATCGGCGGTGGCGGCCTCCATGCTGGACGACCTGGAGCGGGGCCGGCCCACCGAGGCCGAGCCCATCATCGGCGACCTGGTGCGCCGGGGCCGGGCTCGGGGCGCCGCCTTGCCGCTGCTGGCGCTGGCCCACACCCACCTGAGGACCTTCGAGGCCCGGCGGGAGAGAATGGCGGCAGCGGCCGGGACGGCCCCGGCGTAGGCGGCCACCGGTCAGGCGTACCGGATCTTCGCCGCCAGGACCAGCAGCGCCTGCACCAGGATCAAGGCGTTGGCGGCCGCCACCGGGGCCGCCCCGGTCCGGAACCCATACCAGACCCAGAGCGCCGATCCCACCGTGACGACCAGGTACATGCCCAGGGAAACGTCCTGGACCGAACGGGTCCGCCAGGCCTTGAGGACCTGGGGGAGGTACCCGAGGGTGGTGACGGCCGCCGCCGCGAAGCCCAGCCATTCGTCCATCGCGCCCCCGTCCGGTACCTTTCCTGGATGCCCGCGCCCGGCCCCAGGTTCCGCCGGGGCCGGCGGGGAGCAGCTGAGGCTTCGACCAGCCATCGGCTTGTTCATCACCCGGGTCCACCAGTTTGGACCTGGGGGGTGCAGTTGCTATTCTTTTATATGCCTTGTTTTTCCTAGCATCAACCAGCTATTTCGCCCAATCAACGCTGGTCCCGTCCGGGCTGGTGGGGTAGAGTATCCGCCGCATCATACCGGGGGAGCGGCCAGGAGGCCGCCATGACGAGGAGGGACCCCATGCCCACTGTCAAAGTCAAAGACCTGACCATGCACTACGAGCAGGAGGGGAAGGGCGAACCCCTGATCCTCATCCCCTACCTGGCGGCGGACTGCGCCTGCTACGCCTTCCAGGTGGCGGAGTACGCCAAGCGCTTCACCTGCATCTCCCTCGACCTGCGCGGGCAGGGCACGTCCGATCATCCCGGCGGGACCTACACCACCGAGCTGTTCGCCGAGGACGTGGCCGGGTTCATGCAGGCCCTGGGCATCCCCAAGGCCCACGTCTCCGGCCTCTCCCTGGGAGCGGCCACCGCCATGTGGCTGGCGGCCAAGCATCCCGGGATGGTCCTGACCCTGTCCCTGCACAGCGGATGGACCAAGTCGGATCCCTTCCTCAAGACCGTCGTGCAGGGGTGGCGGGAACTGGCCAAGGGGCTGGGCAGCGTCCCGGAGATGGTCATCCAGGGGATCTTCCCCTGGTGCTTCACGCCGGAACTGTACGCCGCCAGACCGGAGTACATCGAGTCCCTGGCGGCCTTCGTGCGCAGCCGGCCGGCCACGCCGCTGGAAGCCTTCATGCGCCAGTCGGACGCGGTGCTCGGCCATGACGCCGAAGCGGTCCTGGGCCAGATCACCGCGCCCACCCAGATCACCTTCGGCCGCCACGACCTGGTGTGCTCGACCCGGTTCGCCGAGAAGCTCACCGGCCCCATCCGCCATTCTGAGCTGGTGGTCTTCGAGGACTGCTCCCACGCGCCCATCTACGAGCAGGTCGAGGCGTTCAACCAGAAGACCCTGGCCTTCCTGCAGGGCCACAAAGGCTAGTCGCCCCGACACCGTCACCACCGCGTCAGAACTGGTCCAACTCGGGGTTCACTGGAAAACGTGCTGAGCGCCAATCATCGGGAACGCCTTGGCCCGCCCCTGGTTTTGCAAAAGGCGACCGAAGCCTCGAAGGCCGCGACCGACGGCGGGTCTCAGGGATTCAGGATGGCGGCAACGCTCCTCGCCAGTTCCAGCATGCCCTCGCCCTTGAAGAGACACCCGCTGATACCGAGCATGGTGATGCGCTTCATCCGGTCCTCATCACGGTGGGCGGTCAGCAGCATGATGGGAGTCTGGTTCAGATTGAGATCCGCGCGGATGGCGCGCACCAGGGATTCCCCGTTGCATCTGGGCATCTGGCAATCCGTGATCACCAGATCCGGGCGGAGGGCCTGGATGCATTGCAGCACGTCGAAAAGCGACGTGGGCTCGATCCCATGGACCTCGTGGCCGGCCTCCTCCAGGGGAGCGCAAGCAAGATTCCGGGCCATCCGGCTGTCATCAACTACGACGATCTTGGCCATGATTCACCTCGGCATGCCACGGTTTGGGTTCGCTCAGGGCCTGGATTCCGTCCAGCAATTCCCGCATGGCATGCTCGAAGACCTGCCAGGAGGGCGGAGCGGTCTGGCCTGCATTCACTTCTGTTTCCACGGTCCGGATGGCGTCGCGCAGGCGGTTCGCGCCCAGCATGCCGGCAATCCCTTTGAGGGTGTGCAACCGCGCACCGGCCGCGGCCAGGTCCCCGGCCGCGAGCAGGGCGCCCAGTTCGGGGCCGGCATTCCGCGAATCCTCCGCGAAATCCTTCATCAACCCATGCAGCCTCACCCAGTTGCCTTTCAGGCCCGACAGGGCCTTGGCCAGATCCAGGCCGGGAATGGAATCCGGCGGGCGGGGCCCGGACACCACCACCCGGTTGCGCCCGCCGCTCTTGGCCTGGTAGAGCGCTTCGTCCGCGGCTTGGCACAGGGCCGCCGCGTCAGGCTGCATCGACAGGGCCGCCACGCCCGCGCTGAAGGTCGCGGTGAAGGTGACACCTGCCGCCTTGAAGGTGACCCCGGCAAAGCTCGCGCGGAGCTCATCCAGGATGGATTCGGCTTTGGCCAGGCTGCAGTCCGGCAATACCACGGCGAATTCCTCCCCGCCGAACCGCCCGATCAGGTCCGACTTGCGCAACCGTTGCTGGAGCAGCCGGGAAAGGGCAATCAGCACCCGGTCGCCCATGGCGTGGCCGTAGGTGTCGTTGACCAGCTTGAATTTGTCCAGATCGATCATGGCGAAGCAGACTTCCTGGCCGGTGCGGGCCGCATCGGCGCAGGCGGCGTCGAGAAAATCCTTGGTGGCCGTGTGGTTGAACAGGCCGGTCATTCCGTCCCGGATCATGAAGGAGCGCAGGATCTTCATCCGCTCCGCCCGCACCGCCACGGCGGTCACCAGGTTGCCGGGCTTGATGGGCTTGGTGAGGAATTCGTCGCCGCCCGTGACCAGGGCGTGGACCTGCCGGTCCTGGTCGGTCTCGCTGGACAGGAAGACGATGGGAATGCTGAAGAAGGTGTCGATCTGGCGGATGGTCTTGGCGAGTTCCACTCCGGTGCATCCCGGCATGTACATGTCCATGAGGATCAGGTCGGGCCTCATCTCCAGGAGCGGATCCATGGCCAGCAGCGGATCGGTGACGATCCGCGTTTCCATGCCGGCCTCTCGCAGGATCTGGGCGTGGTATTCCGCCAGCGGAGGATCGTCATCCACGATGAGCACACGGGTAAGCTCGGAGGTTTCCGGGGCGGTCAGTCTGGCCAGCCTGCCGCACAGGTCCGTGATGTTCACCGGCTTCACCATGAAAGCGCTGGAACCGGCCCTGGCCGCGGCCAGGCGGAAGTCGAGGCCGGCCTGGGCGGAAATGAAGACCGTGGGGATCGCCACCGGGCGGGCCGCCTGGATCAGGTTCATGGTCTCCGGTCCGCCCATGGGCTTGCCCGGGAACATCACGTCCATGATGACGGCATCCGGCGGGTCTTTCTCCACGGCCTCCTGGAATGGCGCCAGCTCCTCGAATGAGATCACTTCGAAACCGAAACAGCGGATCTGCTCCACCAGGGCCTGCACCTGGAGAGGGTCGTCATCGCAAAGGAAGATGCGTTTGCGCTCGCCGCAACGGGCGTCGGGTCCGGGCGCTGTGGCCGGCATGACTGGGTCTTCAAGGAAACATGACCCGCGGGCGACTTCCTGGCTCATGCGGGCGATGCAATCCCGCATCCTTCCATGCCAGGCAAGGTCGATGCCGGCTCCCCCGCCCAGGGCTGCCTTGGCGAGCCGTTCTCCTTCCAGAGTGGCATCGCACAGGGGCCTGAATCCGAACGATGCGCTCCCCCCCTTCAGGTTGTGGATCAGCCGGAAGAGGTCCTCCCAGTCGGCCGGAACCGCGCCGCCGGCGGCGCATCTTTCGTGGGCCGCCTGGACGGCCGCGATCAGGTCCGGCAGTCGCTGGAAGAAGGACGCACGGAGGGCATTGATTCTTGCCGAGGTTCTGGAGCTCTGGACGGCCATGGCGCTGCCTCCGTTCAAGTGGCGGGAAGCAGAGCGGCGAGGGTTTCCGTCAGTGTTTCCTGGAACTGCTCGTCCTTGGCCACAATGGCGGCCATGCCCGGGAACAGGGTCCGCTGCGCCTCCTGGCCATCTCCCGTCAGGAGCACGAACAACGGGGGGTGACCCTGCTCCCGGAGCGCCGCGAACAATTGCACTCCATTCATGCCGGGCATGTTCAGGTCGGAAACCACCACCCGGATGGCGGGGTTGCCGGCAACTTTCGCCAAGGCGTCCGGGCCTCCTTCCGCAAGGGTGACGTCGTAGCCCGCCTCCTCCAGCACCATGCCGGTGAGGCTGGCCGTAAAAGCGTCGTCGCCGACGACCAGGACCGGGATCGGGGTTTCGTTCATCTGGATCCTCCTTGGTTATCCGATCAGTCCGCGCACGGTGTCCAGCAGGTTGGACTGGTCGAAGGCGCGCTTGACGATGTATGCGTCGGCTCCCGTGGCGATGCCCCTGCGCCGGTCCGCATCCTTCTCGAGGGACGTGACGATGATGATCGGGACGGCATGGGTGCGGTCATCCCGGCGCAGGCGTTCGGTGAGGGAGAACCCGTCCATGCGCGGCATCTCCACGTCCGTGATGACCAGGTCGTAGCTTTCGCTCCGGGTCTTCTCGAGGGCCTCCTCCCCGTCCTCGGCCGTCACGACCAGATAGCCGTGGGCTTCCAGGATGCTCTTCTCGATCTCCCGGGTATTGAAGGAATCGTCCACGACCAGGATGGTGGCCGCGCGGGAACCGGCCACCACGGCCGGCATCGGCGCGCCGCGGCCCGCATCCTTCGCCAGGCGGATCAGTTCGGGGATCTGCAGTACGTTGATGATCCTGTCACCCTCGCCCAGGGTGGCGCCCGACAGGATGCGCACCTTCGGCATATGCGCCGGCAGCGGCTTCACCACCATTTCCTCCCGACCCAGGATCTCCTCGACGATCAGGGCCAACCGCTCGTCGCCGGCGGCGACGATGACGACGAGCTGCTCGCCTGCGGATCCGGCGCAGGGCCCGAGCCCCACCAGGGATCCCAGTTCTTCCACCGGGATGAGCTGCTCCCGCAGCCGGAAGGCGCGCTTGCCCACGACCTCCACCAGGTCCTCCCGCCGGACCGAGCGCATCTCCACGATGGCGGTCGCCGGGATGGCCATGGTCTGCCCGCATGCCATGACCAGGAACAGCGGAAACACGGCCAGGTTCATGGGGAGGCGCAGGCAGAACGTGGTGCCCTCGCCCTCCTTGGATTCGATGGTGATGGAACCCTTCAGGTCGTCCACGACGTTCTTGCGGACCACGTCCATGCCGACGCCCCGGCCCGAAAGGTCCGTGATGATGGGACTCGTGCTGAAGCCGGGAAGGAAGATGATGTTGTTGATCTCGGACCGGGACATGGCCGCCAGGGTTTCAGCGTCGTACAGGTGTCTGGCCAGGGCCTTCTCCTTGATGCGCGCGCTGGACAGACCCCGGCCATCGTCCCGCAAGGTGAGGGACACGAACCCGCCTTCATAGAATGAGCAGATCGCGATCGTTCCCCTCGGCGACTTGCCGGCGGCCAGGCGCTCTTCCGCGCTTTCCAGGCCATGGTCCAGGGCGTTCCGGATCATGTGGATCAGAGGGTCCCCGAGCCGTTCGATGATCTTGCGGTCCAGCTCCGTTTCGCCGCCTTCAATGATGAATTCGACATCCTTTCCGTGCTCCCGCGCCAGATCGCGCACGGTCCGCCGCAGCGGGTCGAACACGGTCGAGAGGGGAAGCATGCGCATTTTCAGGGAGGCTTCCTGGAGGTCGCCCACCAGGAGTTCCTGCAGGATGGAGGCATCCCGGATGGCGCGAATGGGGGCGCGCAGCGAAAGCTGGAGCGTCGCCAGGGACTCCCTCAGTTCCCGCCGGGCGGCTTCGGGGATGCCGGCCCGCTCGAACCAGGCGTCGAGGGTCTTCCTGAAACGCTGGGCCGACCGGTCGGCATCCTGCAGCCGGCCCACCTGCTTCCGCTGGCGGCTTTGTTCGGAAATGATCTCGCCCATGAGGTGGATCAGGTCGTCCACCTTGGCGGCGTGGATGCGCAGGTACTCGGCCGGAGCAGGGCCGGGGGAAGCCGCCCGCGCCGGCGCTTCGGCTGCCGGGATCGGGGTTTCCGGCGCAGCCTCCGCGGTCTCCCGGCTGGCCGGCAGGGCCGTGACGATCATTGACAGTTCGTCAAATAATGCCTGGGGCGCTTCCGGAGCCGCGTCGCCGCGGGTCAGGGCGTCCAGCAGGGCGGTCAGAGCGTCCACGCCCTTCAGCAGGCTGTCCGAGATGGCGGGGGGCATGGCCAGGGCACCGCCGCGAACGGAATCCAGCACGTCCTCCATGCGATGGGCCAGACTGGAGATGTTCATCTGCTTCAGCATCCTCGAAGAGCCTTTGATCGTGTGGGCGGAGCGGAACAGTCCATGGACGGTCTCCTGGTCGTCCGGGCGCTGTTCCAGGGCCAGCAGCCCATCGGTGATGCGGGCACAGTGTTCCCGCGATTCTTCGATGAACCGCGCCAGGAATTTCCGGGGATCGATGGCCATCAGAGCTCCGCCTTGATCAGCGCCAGTTTATGGCGGCAGATGTGGACGAAAGGCTCAGCCTTGAAGGACAACGGGAAAAGGCTCCGGCCCCGCTTCAGGAGGGACGGGTCCTGCAGGATCCGGAGCGCTGATTCATAGCCGGCCCGGGCGCGGCCGCGCTCTCCTCTGAGGAAGTGGATCTCCGCCAAGTAGTAGTGGGCCAGCCAGCAGTCCGGATCCTGGTACATGGCCTCCCGGAAGCGCTTCTGGGCCATGTCATCGTTGTCCTCGCTGCGGGCGATGACGCCCAGCATCAGGCAGGCTTCCAGGCACATGGCGTCCAGTTCCAGGGCCCGTTCGCAGGTCTGGCGCGCCTGCTCGTGCCGCCCGCCATTCATCAGGACGCAAGCTTTGAGGGAATGGGCCTTGAGGAAAGTGGAATCCAGGCCGAGCAGTTCGTCCAGGATCCGCAGGGCTTCTGGGTTGCGGGCGGCGTGGGCATGCTCCAAGGCGGCGTCGAAGAGGCTGCGGACCGTGGCGGGGAGGGCCGGCGGGGTCTCGGACCGGACCCTGGGCACGCGGAGTGGAAGGGATGGCGCCGGGGTTGCCGGTCGCCTGGCTTCCCGGCGGTCCGAAACGGGGATGGGCTGCTTGCGAAAAACGAACAAGCCCTCCCGTGCGACCAGGGCCAGGATTCCCAGATCATGGGGGAGGGTCTCGGTGGCGCCGACGATCAGGTAGCCGTTCCCGCAAAGCACCTCCGCCAGCCCACGGAATACTTGCCCCTGCACGGGACCAGGGAAATAGATAGAGACGTTCCGGTACAGGATGATGTCAGGGCGCAGCATCAGGGGCGGGAAGACCGGCGCCAGCAGGTTCACCGGCTCGAACGTCACCAGCCGCCGGATGGGTTCCCGGATGCTGAAGCCGGCATCGCCCAGGGAGTCGGAATGCCTGGCCAGAAGTTCGGGATCGGTCCCCCGGAAGGAATTGCGGCCGTATACGCCGCGCCGGGCCGTGGCGATCGCCGCCCCGTCGATGTCCACCGCGGCGATGGAGAACATGCGCTCGCAGCCGTCGCCGTACCGCTCCCGCAGCAGGATGGCGAGGGAGTAGGGTTCTTCGCCGGTGGAGCAGCCCGCGCACAGGAACCGCAGGGGCCCTTCCCGGGAAGCCAGGAGCTCCGGCACCAGGTGCTCGATGGCCAGTTTCAGATGGGCCGGTTCCCGCATGAAGTAGGTTTCGTTGACCGTGAGGCGCTCCACCAGTTGGCCGAACTCCCCGGCGTCCGCCTGGAGGGCTGCGAAGTAGCCTTCGAAGCTGCCCTGGCCGGCGGCGACCATGCGCTCCCTCAGGGCTTCGCGCAGGGTGGCTTCGCGCCCGTTCTCCAGGCTGAGGCCGCAGGTGAGCAGGATCAGCTGCTTGAACTGGGCCAGTTGGGCGGGGTCCGGATCCGGGAACAGCATCACGTGGCCTGCCTCGCTTCAAGAGCCAAGCGCTGCAGGCGGGCCGGGATTTCGTCCAGCGGGAGGGTCCACTCCACGGCCCCCGCCTCCACGGCCGCGCCGTTCATGCCATAGACGACCGACGTGGCCGCGTTCTGGGCCAGGGTGGCGCCGCCGGCCTTGCGGATCGCCAGCATGCCCCTCACCCCGTCGTCGCCCATGCCGCTGAGGATCAGGCCGATGCTGCGCCGGCCGTAGACCTCCGCCACCGACTGCAGCAGGGTGTCGCAGCAGGGCCGGTACCAGTTCTTCCCGTCCCTTTCCGCAAGGATCACGCTGCCATGGACGCTGATGCGCATGGCGGAGTCGGGCGGGTTCAGGTAGACCCGGCCGCTGGCCAGGGCCTCGCCAGGGGCCGCTTCCTTCACCTCCAGGGGGGTGGACCCTCCCAGCCATTCGGCCAGCCCCCTGCAGAACCCTTCCCCCACGTGCTGGGCGATGACCACAGGGGCCGGGAAACTGGGGTCAAGGCGGGAAAGAATGGCCTGGAGCGCCTGGGGGCCGCCGGTGGAGGCGGCGATGGCCAGCACCGTGCCGCCCTGTCCGGGGAAGGCGCCCGGGGCGTGCTGGGTGATGGCGGGTGGTTTCATGCCGCGGAAGGCCAGGAAGGCCCCCATGTTGGCGCCGGCCAGCTGGCGGACTTTCTGGATGAGTTGCTCACGGCCCTTCCCGCTCAGGTCCGGCTTCGGGATCAGGTCCATGGCCCCCCTGGTGACGGCGGCGAAGGCGGTTCCAGCCCCCGAAGCGGCGGTGATCGCCAGGATGGGGACCGGATACCGGGCCATGATCTGTTCGATCGCCTCCAGCCCCCCCATGACCGGCATCTCCAGATCCATGGTCACCAGGTCCGGCGCCAGGGCCGCGACCCGGGCCAGCGCCTCCTGGCCGTTGCAGCACTGCGCCACGACACGGATCCCATCGGATTCCAGGAATTCCACCAGCATGGTCCGGACCGCCGGGCTGTCGTCCACCACCATCACGCGTATCTCTCGGTCGCCGGGGTTCATGGTTCTCGGCTCAGCGGCCGGCCTGGTCATGGGTCGATCCGGGCCCGTCAAGCTTGAAACTGTCCACCAGATACCGCAGCTTGTGGGAGAACTCGGCCAGCTCGGAAGTGGCGTCCTTGGTGCTGCGGGCGGTGTCCGTGGAGAATTTCACGCCCTGTTCGATGTCCCTGAGGGCGATCACCACCTGGCTGCTGGCGACCTGCTGCTGCTGGGTGGACAGGGAGATCTGCCGTGCGGCATCGGTCGTCTCCTCCACGCCGTTGAGGATCCCGGTGAGGACGGAGACGGTGCGGGTGGCGTGCTCCTGGCCCTGCTCGGCGATGTGGGAACTCTTCTCGGAACTCATGACCAGCCGGTTGACGGCATCCAGGATCTCGGCGATGCGCCCTTCGATTTCGCCCGTGGACTCCACCACGCTGTCCGCCAGGCGCCTGATTTCCAGCGCCACCACGCCGAACCGTTTGCCGGACTCCCCGGCGCTGGCGGCTTCCAGGGCAGCATTGAAGGCGATCAGCTTGGTCTGGCTGGCGATGTTGTTGATGATCTCCATGACCTTGTTGATCTCGTGCGATTTCCGTCCCAGTTCCACGATTTCGCCCAGGCTGTTCTGGATTCCCTGGTTGAGGTTGCTGATCTGGACGGCCAGGTTCTCGACTTCGGCAGCCCCGGAGCGGGTTTCCACCAGGGTCTGGTCGGCCCGTCTCACCACGCCCTGGCTGTGTTGCGCGATCTGGGTGGCGGTGGAGGAAAACTCTTCCATGGTGGTGGCGATCTCCACCACCGAGCTGGAAAGCTCCGTGGCGAAGCTCGCCTGCTTCTCCATGGAAGATGCGATGGTGCCCCCATTGATGTAGATCTTGCCGGTGACCTCGGAAACGAGGCTGATGACCTCGTGCAGCTTCTGGATGTGGTCGTTGATCCAGCGCGCCAGTTCGCCGACTTCGTCCGAGGTGGTGGCCGGCACCACCAGGGTCAGGTCGTTGTTGAAGTTCTTCATGGACCTGGTGATGGCTTCCACCGGGCCGCTGATGCTGCGCCGGATGATGACCATGGCCGCCCCGACCATGAGCACGGTCAAGACGAGGGTTATCGCCATGGACCGGAAGATGGCGTCCTTGACCTGGGTGTGCACCAGCGCCTGCTCCTGGCCCACGCTCGCATCCACGTCGTCCACGTACATGCCGGTCCCCACGCACCAGTGGCGCGACGGGATGGCCTTGGCGAAGGAGATCTTCGGAATCAGCTCGTCGTGGCCGGGCTTCTTCCACGAGTAGGCGAGGAAGCCTTCGCCACTCTCCACGCAGAGCCGGGTGATGTCCCTGACGATGTATATGCCGTTGGGGTCCCTGAGGCCGGATGTGTCCGTTCCCTGCAGGGCCGGGCTCGGATGCACGAGCATGAAGTTGGCGGTGTCATTGATCCAGATGTAGCCGTCCTTGCCGTAGCGCATGGTGGCCGCCACCTTGAGGGCCTGGTCCTGGGGCAGGCCCTCGAGCACCCGGACCGCCATTTCGACGCAGGCGCGCAGCTGGTTCTTGCGCTCGTTGAGCAAGGTTTCGCGGTAGATGGCGACCCGTTCGCGGCCGCGCTTGACCGTGGTCGAGATGTTGAGGGCGGTGACGACTGTCACGATGAAGGTCGCGCAGACGATGGTCAATCCCATGACCTTGGTTCGCAGTGTCCATCGCATCGTCATGATCCTTTTAAGGCAACATCGGTTGCGTTGAGAAGGTCGAAATCCACCAGCAGGACCAGGTGCTCGCCGCGTTTCGCCACTGCCCACAGGCCCCGGGCCCTGGCGGCCGGAGCGGCCAGGGGAGGGAAGGGTCTCAGATCGCACAGGGGAACGCAGGCAAGGTGCTCCAGGCCATCCACGACAATCCTGCCGACCGCGCCATGAAGGGTGAGCACGACCGGGTCACGATAGTGCACCCGGCCGTCCGGATACCCCATGATTTCATGGAACCAGCGCACCCCGACCGCTCCCGGTCCCTGGAACACCTCGGTGCCGGCCACCTGTCCGGCTTCGACGCCATAGCGTACGCCGCCGACCTGGAACAGAGCCAGCTCGAGATCCGCCATGGGGCCGTCGGCCTGGCTTTCCTTCATGCGCTGATCCGCGCCGCGAGTTTCCCCACATCCAGGAGCGTCACCACCCCGGGGCCCGCCTGCAGTTCGCCCGCCACCAGGTCCCTGATGGATCCGCTCAGGCCTGAAAGGGGCGGGTGGATGCCGCTGGCCGCCACATCGGTCACGTCCTCCACGGAGTCGATGAGCACCCCGAACCGGCACCCGCCATCCACCACCATGGCGATGAAGCAGCAGGAGGGATCACCAGGGCCCAGCCCCAGGAAGATCCGCAGATCCACGACGGATTCGATGTCCCCCCGCACGTTGATCAGGCCGGGCAGATAATCCGGAAGACCCGGAACCCAGCTCACCTCCCGGGGCGGGAGGATCTCCTGGACCTTGGCGCCGAAGAATCCGTAGCGGCCTCCCCCGCAGATGAACACGACCACCTTGACTCGCGCTTCCTCCACCTCCACGAGGTCCTTCACCTGCTGGAGCCGTTTGATCTCGTCCAGGATGGCAGCGCTCTTGGGAACCCCGCCTGATGGCGTCATAGGGAACAACTCCAGGAAGGCGGATCAGGAATGAATGCCATTGCTCCGCCAGGATGGCGGGTTGAGGCCATCGTGACGGAAAGGGTCCGGCTACAGCGCCATTCAGGTTATCGGTTCGCTGGCGTTTGAACTGAAGGGCATTTCTTGAAAACGCCAAACTGATCCAAGCAGACGGGCAGGAGGCCAGAGAATGGCCCCTGATCCGTCGCCGACTCAAGCCCAAACGACCCCGTCGGCCGCGAAAATGGCCATCCCTCGTCGGCCCCGGGTCAGGCATGCCTGCGGAAGGGACAAGGCAATTCCACCTTGCCCCTACCCCCTTCGGAGCTGATCCTGAAGCTCGGTATTTTCAATCGCATGACTGATCCTTTTCGAAACACCTTTACTGACCCAGCCCTTGGCTGACACCCATATGAAACCTCTCTCCTTGGTCGAGGAGACGGGGCTTCGCTTTCCATTCAGGAACATTTTATGAAAAGGCATGCAAGCAACCTCACCCTTCTGGCCATGGCCCTGGCCTGCGCGGCCGGCCCCATCCGCGGCCAGGACCTGCCGCTGTGCAAGCACACCCACACCATCATGCATTTCACCCCGGAATGGGTGAAGGCGCACCACGAGCGCCGGGCCGGCCTGCCGGTGATCCATTCCCACCGGCCGGGCGGCACCGTGGGGGTCAATTTGTCGACCAACATGAATTTCGCTTCCTGCGGCGGCCCCACCGGGTGGGACCAGGGCGCGTGCGGCAACTGCTGGGTGTTCGGGTCCACCGCGGCGGCCTCGGTGGATGACGGCGTGGCCAGCGGGACGCCCAAGCTGTTTTCCACCCAGTGGTTCGATTCGGACTACTACGCCACGGACAGCCAGTCCACCTGCGACGGCGGCGACGACACCACCTTCGCCGACTGGTACAACGGCCACCCGAAGTTCATCCCTTGGAGCAACACCGGCGCAGGCTACGCCGACGGCAATGGGCCCAGCACCCCGGCCACCCCTGCCTCCTCCATCTCCCAGAGTCCCTACGTGGGCATCGGCAAGATCTCCGTGGCCCAGATCGCCACCAGCAGCGTCAGCCAGGCGGAGGCCATCGCCAACATCAAGTCCGTCCTGGACAACCACCAGGCCGTGCTCCTCGCCTTCTTCCTGCCCAGCGCGGGCTGGACCGATTTCGACAACGCCTGGGACAGCCAGTCCGAGACCACCCCCTGGGCCGGGGTGGACACCTACAACGGCAGCACCATGGATTCCGGCGGCGGCGGCCACCTGGTCTGCGTCGTGGGCTATGACGAAACCGACAGCGCCTGGATCATCCAGAACAGCTGGGGCACCACCAACGGTCGTCCGGACGGATGGTTCGAACTGCCCCAGGCCATGAACTACGCCGACACCATCAACTACGGCGGGAACATGGACATCTGGGAGTTCGACACCTTCGTGCCCACCGGCTGGTCGAACCCATCGACCGGGGCCCCCACCATCACCACCCAGCCCGCGAACCAGACCGTCACCGTGGGCGCCACCGCCACCTTCAGCGTGACGGCCGCCGGCACCGCGCCGCTCAGCTACCAGTGGTACCAGAGCAGCGCCGCCATCAGCGGCGCCACCTCGGCCAGCTACACCACACCGCCCACCACCGCCGCCGACAACGGCGCCACCTTCTACGTGGTGGTGAGCAACGCCAGCGGCAGCGTCACCTCGGCCGACGCCACCCTGACCGTGACCAGCCCCGTCTCGGCGCCGGCCATCACCCGCCAGCCCGCGAACCAGTCCGTCAACCTGGGCGCCACCGCCACCTTCAGCGTGGCGGCCACCGGCACCGCGCCGCTCAGCTACCAGTGGTACCGGGGCAGCACCGCCATCAGCGGCGCCACCTCGGCCAGCTACACGACGCCGCCCACCACCCTCGCCGACAGCGGCGCCACCTTCCACGTGGTGGTGACCAACACCGCAGGCAGCGCCACCTCCAACTCCGCCACCCTCACCGTCACCTCCTCGGTGGTGACCAACCTGGTCGTCAACGGCGGCTTCGAGAGCGGCACCACCGCCTGGAAGGCCTCCTCCGGCGTGGTCGGCCAGTGGGGCAGCGCGGCTCCCCCCTATGCGGGCACCTGGGACGCCTGGCTCTGCGGCCCGAGCGCCCCGGCCCACAGCACCAGCACCTTGAGCCAGACCGTGGCCATTCCCGCCACCATCACCCAGGCCACCCTGGCCTTCTACCTCCACATCAACGGCACCGCCTACGCCTGGAACGGCGGCACCTTCAAGGTCAGACTGCTGAACCCAAGCGGCTCGGTCCTGGCCACCCTGGCCAGCTACACCAGCGCCCAGGCCGCGTCGGGCTACCAGGCGCACAGCTTCGACCTGAGCTCCTACAAGGGGCAGACGGTGGTCATCTCGTTCACCGGGACCCCGGGCCGTCTCCGCCAACGGAAACAGTCCAAGACGTCTTTCGTGCTGGACAACGTCAGCCTGGATTGCAAGTAGTGCCATGGGGTCCGGTGGTGAGGTTCCGATAAGCGTGCGAAAAAACGCACTGGGAACTACTCATCCCGGAGGGAAATGATTCAGTTTGTTTCGGGGCGTTCCTGCCTGGGCCGGATGGCCACGGCAGGCGCCCCGCCCAGGGAGTCGCCAATCGGAAGCCTGCCCCGGGGGGGGGGCCATCTGGTGCGCCGCTTAGAGTGGTGTTGTTACCGTGCCGGATGGCGTTGCAGGTGAGTCGGTTTCCGGGTTCCGCCTCCAACGCGCTATGGGCTCTTGGCCCAAAAAGGGGCAGGCAGGTGCGAGTTCCCGCCCAATCGCCTCCGCGTGCTCGTAGGTATGCCTTTCCTTCAATCCTCCTTTCGAAAACCAATAGGTCTTTTCTTGTTAGAAATATTTGGGGCCATGAGTTGGCGAATAGCCTCAAATACAATCTTGAACTGGGAATCGTATTTGCTTTCAAGGTCCTCCAACTTCCGGGCCAAGTCATGATGGGAGGTAAGCATCCTTCGAAGGTCTGTGAACGCGCGCATGATGGCAATATTCACTTGGATGGCTGATTCCGAGTTCAGGACGGACGAGAGCATCGCCACTCCGTTCTCCGTGAAGGCGTAAGGTGGCGTTCTCCGACCACCCCATGAACCGGAACTTGAGGTCGCAGATTGCGACCTCAAGACCGCCCATTCCTCAGCGTTCAGCTGAAACATGAAGTCCTCGGGGAACCGGGCGCCGTTTCGCCTGACCGATTCATTGAGGCGCTTGGTCGGGACGCCGTAGAGGTCGGCGATGTCCTGGTCGAGGATGACTCTTTCTCCACGGAGCATCAGGATGGCCCGAGTGATCCTGTTCATGGGGATCAGGCTTGCGTTGGTATCCATAAGCAAAGAACCAGATGTCGGCACCGGGGAGGGAGGTCGCCCCGGATTCGAAGGTTGAGGGCGGATGATCTGCGTTCAATATATACGAAAATTTGACGAATTCAACTCAAAACCGTTTCCCCATTCACCCATAGGCTGCCGCAGGGCCACCGCATGTACCAAATATAGGATTCAGGCAACTTGAGTTGCGATGTCCTTTGAATCCAATGGCGTGAAATACCCGGCCATGAACTCTTAAGGTGCGCCAGGCCAAGCCTGGGCGGGGGGATAGGATGACATAACAGACCTGAAACTTCGCGATGGGACCCGGTGGGTAATCAGCCCCACCTGGCAAAGCTGGCCAGCAGCTTGAACCTTGACAAGCGGGCAGCATTCATCGGAAAAACCACAACAAGGATTCCTACTGCTTGGGCCTTTGCATGGCCGGTGCCAGGAAGGCCCATCCGCGAACCAAAAGCTGTCGTCCCGTGCAATGAACCATAAGCTGTCGTTCCCGACATCTTTTGGTTCGCGACACAACGGCCCTCCACTTGGAGGGCCGGCTTATTGGTGGAGGTGGCGGGAGTTGAACCCGCGTCCAAGAAGCGTGACGTGGAGGCTCGTTACAGGCTTGGCCCGGTCCGCGTGACCTCTGCAGGGGAGTACCGGGTGACCCTGATCGAGGACGTTTCCCCTGGTCTCGGCCGCCGTCAGGGGAGTCGCGGTGGCCTAACCTGTCCCGCCGTCCGGCAGACCGAAGTCACCCGTTGGGCGGTTTGACGAGCCCCGGTACCAGGAGATCCCGGGGGCTCGCCTCGTCACTGCTTACGCAGCGCAGAGGGCCGGAGTGCGATCAAATCCGATCACGTTCCTGGCTTTTTTGTTTTTATCGGCAGAGGGTTTCCGTGAACCCAAGGGCGGCCAGTCGGCCCTGAACCATGCGCAAGGCGTCCTGGTCCCTGTGCAGTTGCCGGAGCTCCGGGAAGGTCCCGTCCAGGCCAAGCATGGGTTCCCCCTGCAGGACTGGACTTGTCCGGTGATGGTGCAATCATGTCGGCAATTCCCGGACGATGGCGATCCAGGCTTCCTGGCCTGACGAGGGGCTGCCATGACGCGCAAAATCCTCATTCTTCTCTCGGAGTACGGTTATTGGGGCGAGGAACTGGTGGGGCCGCTGGAACTGTTCGACCGGGCCGGCTACACCTGCACCCTGGCCACCCCGCGGGGCCGGCGGCCCAGGCCTTTGCCGCCCAGCATGGACCCGGACTTCTTCGACCCGCCCCTGGGCAAGTCCGTCACGACTCCCGCCATGGCGGCCAGGGTCCGGGCCCTGGACGCCTCCCCGCGCATGGACCACCCTCTGGACCTCTCCTCCCTCCTGCCGGAGCGCCCGTACTTCTGCTCACCTAGGCTCATCCGGGAGCTGGAGGCGTACCATGCGGCCATCGCCCGGGCCACCGAGAAGGTGCTCGCCGGTTTCGACGCCCTGCTGATCGTGGGCGGCAGCGGCCCCATCGTCGATCTGGCGAACAACCAGCGCGTGCACCAGCTGGTCCTGGCCTTCCTGGCCATGGGCAAGCCCATCGGGGCGGAATGCTACGGGGTGGCCTGTCTGGCCTTCGCCAGGGATTGGCAGGACTGCCGGAGCATCCTCTGGGGCAAGCACGTCACTGGGCACTGCAAGGAATACGATTACCAGGACGGCACCGGCTTCGTGGGGGTGGACTTCAACATGGGGCCTCCGCCCTATCCCCTGGAATTCATCCTCCGGGACGCCACTGGCTCCGAAGGAGCCTTCATAGGCAATTTCGGGAAGGATCTATCTTGCATTGTTGACTATCCCTTCATCACGGGCCGCTCCACCCCCGATTCCTGCCTCACGGGCCAGAAGATGGTGGAAGTGCTGGAGAATGGCCTCACCCGCTGGGGCTGGTAGGGAGCCAGGCGGCGGCTTCAGGACCGGGCGATCTGGCCCAGGGCGGTGCGGACCGCGCCGTGCAGGAACAGGACGTCGATGCCCATGATGATGTGGGTGAAGCCCTGCCGGATCCGCTCATTGGCCTGCTCGGGGGAGACCGTGATGATGCCGGCGGGCATTCCGGCCCGCTTGCAGGCGGCCAGGACTTTCTGGATGGCGCCCTCCACCTTGGGATCCCCGGTGTTGCCGAGCATGCCCATGCTGCCCGAAAGGTCCAGGGCCCCCACCATGACCGAGTCGACCCCCCTGACCCGGAGGATAGCGTCAATGTTCTCCACCGCCAGGTAGTGCTCGATCATCAAGGTGGTCATGACCTCGTCGTTGGCGGTCTGGAGGTACTCGCCCATGGTCAGACCGTAGGCCTGGGCCCGCCCCAGGCCGGCGCCGCGCTCCCCCCAGGGCGGATACTTGATGGCGCGGATGGCGGCCTCGGCCTCCTCCCGGCTGTTGACCAGGGGGATGATGATGCCGTCCGGGCCCAGGTCCAGGGCCCGCTTGATCATGGTCTTGTCGTTCCAGGGCACCCGGACCATGGTGGAGGTGTCCGAGCCGTTGGTGACCTGGAGCATGGCCAGGACATTGTCGTCGGTGAGGGACGAGTGCTCGGTTTCCAGCCAGAGCCAGTCGAGCCCGACCCGGGAGAGGATCTCCGCCACCGTGGGGCTGTTCATGGTCAGGGTGACGCCCAGGCAGACCTTGCCCGCGGCCAGGTTCCGCTTCAGCCGGTTGGGGGCGCGTTGTCCTTTTTCGTTCATGGTGCCTCTCCTTTCAAAAAGTGGCGGTTCAGGCTCTGCCGTCCAGGACGGCCAGCAGCCGCTGCCGCACGACCGGATCCTTGGCCCGTTCCGCCAGCTGGCGCTGGGTCGAGCCGGCGAAATCCTCCAGATCGCTGCGCCCGCCCTTCTGGACGAACCAGCGGGCCTGGTCCAGGTAGCCGTCGAAGCGGTCGGCGGCGGCCATGGTCGCCCGGAGGACGGTGTCGTGCATGGCGGTCAGGCCGTTGATGACCGGGATCTCGTTGATGGCGTCCCGCAGGATCTCCGGCGCCAGCACGGCCGCGCACCGCTTCAGGATGTCGAGATGGTTGAACACGGCGGCGCGGATGATGGTCTGGGCGCCCATGGGGTGGATTTCGCGCCGGATGGGGTCGGCGCCGTGGGCCAGCAGCAAGTCGGCCAGGTCGAGCCTGAGGGCCGCCGCGGCGGGAACGGTGGGCCAGCCGTTGTTGCCGGTGGCGACCACGATCAGGGGCGGCTGCTGGAGCGGGCCGGCCAGCCGGTTCACCTCCACCCCCTCCCGCTCGACCATCGCCCTGGCCCGCAGCAGGGTGTCCTGGGCCTTGCCGGGCGTGTGCAGGGCCTCCCGGATCCCGTCGTCGACCAGGCGCACGAACGCGTCCGCCAGGGCCTGGGCCGCCCGTTCCCCGGGCGGCACCACGGGCGCGATCCGCTCCAGGAACCCGGCGTAGTAGCGGGCCTTGGCTGTCGCGGGCGCGTCGAAAGGACGGATGAGGTCCATCATGGCCAGGTTCTGGAACTGGGTGGCGAGTTCCATGGGGCCCAGCCCGCGGGCCGTGGTGATGGCCGTGTCCGCGCCCTGCTCCAGCAGGGTCCGGACCAGGTCCAGGTGGCCGTAGAAGACCGCCTGCAGGAGCACCGTGTGGCCGTTCATTTCCAGCACGGCATCCAGGAGGTCCGGGCGGCGGTCCAGCACGATCCTGCACGTGCGGACATCGCCGCCATGGCCCGCCATGTGGACCGGCCGCGCCCCGGACATCCGGTGGGGCAGGCCGGGGTCCGCCGGGGCGCCGGCATTGGCGAGGAGCAACTGCACGGCCTCGGCGTGTCCCCGCACCGACGCCCACAGGAGGGGGGTCCAGCCGGTGCGGTCGTGCTGGTTGGGGTCGTTCCCTTGCCCCAGCCAGGCCTTGAGCCGAGGCAGATCGCCCTGCCGTGCGGATTCGATGCCCTCCTGGAGGCTGTCTGTGAGGTTGGCCGGATGCATGGGTCAGCTCCCCCTTCCCTGCGCGCGGGTCGCGCGGCTTGATCGGTTCGGTGGTTGTCTTGCCAACAGGTTGCGCGGGCCGCCGCAGCGGCCCGCGATCAGGTCCCGGAGGGGAGGACCAGCTCGAAGATGTTCACGTTCCTGCCTTCCCGGCGCTGGTAGTCGAAGCGGTCCACCCCCTGCACGGTCAGGAAGATGCCCAGGCCCCCGGCACTGCGGTCCTCCAGGGGCCGGGCGAGCTCCTCCTGGGTGGGCAGGTCGCGGCTGCGGGGGTCGAAGGCCGCGGCCTCGTCCTCCAGGACGATGCGCAGCCGCCCGGAGTCCACCTGGCAATGGACGGTGAAATCCCCGGTGAGCCCAGCTTCCTGGAAGCCATGGGTGACGATGTTGGTGGCGATTTCATCGACAGCCAGCATCAGCCCGTAGGCGGCCTTGGGCTCCAGGCCGCAGGCCGCCGCCGCCTCCTTCACGAAGGTCCGCAGCGGGCCCAGGGATTGCAGGGTCGCGGCAAAACGCCTGGACGCCATCGGTCCGGTGGGTTCCATGGTCCGCCTTTCAGAGTCTGGCTAGGAGCTGGACGCTGGACGAGAATCCGCTCATCTCCAGGGTATTGAGGACGGGCTCCTGGCAGCCCACCAGGACGAGCGGGACTTCCGGCCCCATTTTCTGCTTGGCGAAGATGAGCACTCTGAGCCCGGCGCTGGCCATGAACGACAGGTCGGTCATGAGCAACGTCAGGGATCTGGGCTGCCGGGACGCCGCCTGCTCGATGACATCCTTGAACTGGCCCGCCACGGAGGCGTCCAGTTCCCCTTTGAGGGTCACGCGGGCTTCCCGGGTGGCGGCATCGAAGGCTTCGAGGGTTGCGGAAAAGGCCATGGGTGCTCCTTGTGGATCATGGTTGGAGAGGGGGGCGGGCGCTCAGCGTCCCACCAGCACGATGACGGAGTAGGCTCCCACCAGGAATCCGCGCTGCCCGCCCAGGGCGGGTTCCTGCCCGGGCGCGGCGATGTCCTCCGGGGTGGGCATGGAAGTGTTCACGGCCACGTGCCAGGCCAGGCCCGGGGGCAGGTCCGGCAACCCGAACTCCAGGGCCTGCCAATGGCTGTTGGCGGCCACATAGATGAAGTTGTCGCCCAGGTGCCCGCCCGAGAGCATGAATGCGAAGGTGCGGCTGGAATCGGACCAGTCCGGTGCCCAGGGCCGGGTGCCGTGCCAGCTCAGGTCCCGGTAGCCCTGGCCCGAGCGGTCCGTGTGGGTGAGGTGCCCCGGCTGGCGGAGGACCGGGTGGGCCGAACGGAAGGCGGTCATGTTCCGGGCGAAGCGCACCAGATCGGCGTTCTGCTCCACCAGGCCCCAGTCGAACCAGCTGAGGTCGTTGTCCTGGCAGTAGGTGTTGTTGTTGCCTTTCTGGGTGCGGCCGGCCTCGTCCCCCATGAGCACCATGGGGACTCCCTGGCTCATCATGAGCAGGGTCCAGGCGTTGCGGATGAGGCGCTTGCGCAGCGCCAGGAGGCCCGGGTCGGCCGTTTCGCCCTCCGCGCCGGCGTTCCAGGAGTGGTTGTCGTCGCCCCCGTCCCGGTTGCCCTCCCCGTTGGCTTCGTTGTGCTTCCCGTTGTAGGAGAACAGGTCCATCAGGGTGAACCCGTCGTGGCAGGTGACGAAGTTGATGGAGGCGGTGGCGCCCCGGCGGTTCCAGCCGTATAGATCGGGGGACCCCTGGATCCGCTCGCCCAGAGCCCCGGCCAGTCCCGGCTCGCCCTTCAGGAAGCGGCGGACATCGTCGCGGTACTTGCCGTTCCATTCGGCCCAGCGCCCGTAGGCCGGGAAGGACCCCACCTGGTAGAGCCCGCCCGCATCCCAGGCCTCGGCGATGAGCTTGCACTTGCCCAGCACCGGATCGAAGGCGAGGGTCTCCAGCAGAGGCGGGTTGGGCAGGGGCGCGCCCCAGGCGTCCCGGCCCAGGATGGCGGCCAGGTCGAAGCGGAAGCCGTCCACGTGGAATTCGCTGGCCCAGTAGCGAAGGCAGTCCAGCACGATGTTGCGGACAATCGGATTGTTGCAGTTCAAGGTGTTGCCGCAGCCGGAGAAGTTGTAGTAGTAGCCTTCGGGGGTCAACATGTAGTAGGTGCGGTTGTCCAGGCCCTTGAAGGAGAAGGTGGGGCCTTGCTCGTTGCCTTCGGCGGTGTGGTTGAACACGACGTCCAGGATGACTTCCAGGCCGTTCCGGTGCAGCGCCTTGATGAGGGTCTTCAGCTCGTCCACCTGCATGCCGTGGCGGCTGGTGGCCGCATAGCCGGCCTTGGGCGCGAAGAAATCCACCGTGGAATAGCCCCAGTAGTTGTAGAGGGTCTCGCCGGTGTCGGGGCGGGTGCGGGAGTTCTCGAATTCGTCGAATTCGTAGATGGGCATCAGTTCCACGCAGTTGATGCCCAGGTCCCGCAGGTAGGGGATCCGGTCGCGGATGGCCGCGAAGGTGCCCGGGTGCCTGGCGCCGGAGGAGGGGTGCCGGGTAAAGGACCGCACGTGCATCTCGTAGATGATCAGGTCCTGGATCGGGACCTCCAGGGGCCGGTCGTCCTCCCAGTCGAAGTCCTCGAACACCAGGCGGCCCCGGTAGGGGAAGGGGTCGTCCCGGTTGGGGGGGGCGCCCCAGGTGTTCCGGCCCGCCACGGCCTTGGCGTAGGGATCCAGGAGGATCTTGCCGGGATCGAACCGGTGGCCCCGGGCCGGGTCGAAGGGGCCCCTCACCCGGTAGCCGTATTCGATGTTCTCGCAGTCCAGGCCGAACACGACCATGGACCACACCATCCCGATGCGGAAGGAGTCCGGGAAGGGGATCTCCACCAGCGGGACCTTGCCGCCCTTCTCGAACAGCACCAGGGTGCAGGTCTCGCCGGCGCTGGAGAAGATGGAGAAGTTGACGCCCCCGGGCACCAGGGTGGCGCCGAAGGGGAACGGGCGACCGGGCCTCAGCTTGAAGCCCTCGTGCTCGTGGGTGGGATAGAAATCGATGCGGGCGTCGATGGCCGGGACCGGCAGGACCGACGCGCCGGAAGAGGAGAGTGTGCCCATGGGTTCAGCTCCGACCCGGCCCGGGGTCGCTGGCGTGGTCCAGGAACGTGAAGAAGCTGGAGAAGCCGGTCATGGACATGGTGTCCCGGATCTCCTCCGGGACGGCGACGAGGATGACTTCCCCGGATTTCGCGGCGAAATGGCGGTACAGCAGCAGCAGCATGCGCAGCCCGGAGCTGGAGAGGAAGGTCACGCCCTCCATGTCCAGCCGCAGGCGGGCATGGGTCTCGGCCAGGCCCACCAGGCGGGCCTGGATCTCCGGGGCGGTCTTGCCGTCGATCTCTCCCGTCACGGTGCCCGCCGCGTAGTCCGGCGTAAGTTCGATGGCGAGGTTCGCGGCCATGGGGGCCTCCTCAGCGGGTCGCCGCGGCGGCGGCGGTTTCCGGCGCCAGGTTCGCGGCGCCCACGGGGGTCAGGGTGACCTTCACCCGCAGGGCTCCGTCGCGGGCCGGGAGTTTCACGGACAGGCCTTCGGCATCGAAGTCGGCCCAGGGCCGGCCGTCGATGGTGACCCCGGTGAGGCGCACGCTGCCGGCGGGCAGGATGTCCGGGGACACGTACAGGACCCGGCCCGGGAAGCCGTCGCTCCTTGGCTTGAAGTGGAAGTCCATGGGCGCGCCCGTGATCAGCAGGTTGGTATACACCGCCGCCAGGAAGCACAGTTCCGTGGAGTGGTACCCGCTCATGGAGTGGCTGCCCTTGAAGCGCTCGTTGCCCAGGAGGTAGGGCAGGCCCGAGGCCAGGACGTTGAAGTAGACGCCGCCGTCGTCCCGGTCCAGGAAGTGGGCGTTGTAGAAGGCCGCCGCCTCCCGGGACTGGATGAGGTAGGCCTTGTCCTTCAGGATGCCGTACAGGATCAGGTAGGCGAGGATGGCCTGTTCCTGTTGCCACCAGGCCTTGCGGTCATGCCAGGTGAACCGGTGGAACTTCTCGCCGGGGGCCAGGGTGCGGGCCACCACGTCGTACCAGCCGCCCCGCTGGCGGTCGCAGCCCACCTGCGGCATGAGGTCCGCGATGCGCCGGGCGAACTCCACATAGGTTGCCTTGGGCCGGAGGCTGTTCATGCGCATCAGGTTCCAGGCGATCTTCAGGTTGTGGCCCACCACCGCGTTGTTCTGCTGCCAGCCCCAGGTCTGGTCCTTGGACCAGTCCTCGAAGAACTTCTCCTGCACGAACGGGCTCTGGTCGTAGTCCTGGAAGCGGTCCCGGATGGTGTCGAAGGTGTCCTCAAGGAAGTCGGCGTAGCGCTCCTCGTGGGTGGCCAGCCAGAGATTGATGAGGTAGGCCGGGGCATGGTCGCCCACGCTGTTCCAGTTCTTCTTGGCGCGGTTGTTGCCCTTGTCCAGGGTGGGGGAGCGCGGGTCCAGGGTGATGGGGTCGATGTGGGAGAAATAGCCGCCCTGGACCGGATCCTTGTAGTACTTGTCGAACAGGGCGATGGTCTTCTGGGCGTCGCGGAGGATGCGGGGGTCGCCGGTGATACGGTAGGTCTGGGTGGGACCGGCCAGGGCGTAGATCTGCTCGTAGGCGGGGATGGAGTCGTAGTCATCGCCGAATTCGGAGGTCAGCAGCTTCTGCTCCCGGGCGCCGGACACCATGATGCCGTGGTACCAGTAGACCAGGTCCTCGTCCGGGTCGTAGAAGCGCATGTGCCCGCGCAGGTACTCGGTGCCCGCCTCGGCGGCCTCCAGGAACCGGTCCTCCCCCGTCATCAGGTAGGCGGTGGCGAAGCCGTAGACCAGCCGGGAGATGGTGTCCGTCTCCTGCAGGTAGTCGCCCTTCTTGGTGCCGCCCAGGTGCAGGAAGGTGCGGTATTCCCGGTAGTCGATGGGCTTGCGGGGGTAATCGAATTGCCACTTCAGGTAGCTGTCGGCGATGGAGCGCACCTGGCTCACCCACCATCCGGGCTCCTCGTGCCGGAAGGTGCCGGGGGTGTCCCCGGGGAAGATGAGGGACATGCATTCGATCCGGTAGTCGCCGCCCTCGGGGTAGAATATGCAGTAGGCGTGCACGAACGCGCCCGGCACCAGGAACTCGCTGATCCGCCCGGTGGCGTCATGGTAGTTCTCGCCCAGGTTCTGGGTGAGCCGGGCGAAGGTGGTGCGGGTGAGCCTGGCCGCGAACTCCCGGCCGTCGGAAGTGCGCAGCTCGAAGGTGCGCTCGGAGCGGTTGAAGGCGGTCACGTACCCGGCGATGGTATCCGAAAAGGTGTATCCGATTCCCGTTGCCATGGCTGAACTCCTGCGCGGGGTCCCCGGCACGGGATGGATGGGGCCGTGGGACGTGGTTTGAGCCGGATGGGGAAGCCGAGGGCAGAAAACGTGGACCAGGCGCCTAGGAACGGGTCCCCGAGGGACCGGTCGGCAGCCTGGGCCTGCGGGTGGGTGAAATGATGAAATTCTTAAGAGCGGCTCAAGGTTGTCCTTTTTTTCAGTTGTGTCAAGCAGTGATGTGGCGACCCGTCGATGGCCAGACGATGGCTTCTGAACGGCGAATGCACATATATTGAAAACTTGAAACTGCGATTGGTTTTTGATGGTTCTCGCGGGCTTGGCATTGCCCCAGGCCGTCACCCTAAAAACACAACGCACGGGGGGAGAGAAGGTACTAGACTCAAGGCAGATTCCGCGAGGCAAACCATGAAACTTGCAAACAAGAAGATTGGTGTGCTTATTGAGGGAGATTTCTATGAAAACGAAATCTTCTACTACACATTCCGGTTTCCGGAGGAGGGCGCGGAGATCCATTTCCTGAGCCGGCTGTGGGGCCAGCCCCGGTTGACCTTCCTGGGCCATGAGCACAGGGCGCCCATGGAATGCTCCGAGAGCTTCGAGAACCTGTCGGACCAGGAACTTGCCGCGTTCTCGGCGATCATCGTCCCTTCGGGCATGGTGGCGGACCGGCTCCGCTACACCGAGGATCCCGGGCAGCTCCCGCCGGCGGTGACCTTCCTGAAGAGGGCCTTCGCCAACCGGAAGATCCTGAAGGGGATCATCTGCCACGGGCTCTGGCTGGTGGCCCCGGCGCCGGAACTGGTGCGGGGCCGGCGCGTGGTGTGCCACAACAACCTGCTGGGCGACGCCCGGGCCTATGGGGCCGTCTATGTCGACGAGGACGTGGTGGTGGACGGGGACCTGGTGACGGGGCGCTCGGGAGGGCACGCCCACCTGTTCGCCCGCAAGATCATCGACCTCCTCGCCGAAGCCTGAAGGCTTGGCCGCGGACCGCTACTGATCACCCTCCTGGTCATGGTCCTGGTGTGGGGCGCGGCCTTCGCGCTCCATTTCCACCGGGCCGCCGGCCAACCCTTGGCCCAGAGCCTGGGGAACGGCTTCTACTATTCCATCATCTGCCTCACCACCCTCGGCCTGGGCAACCTCTCCGACCTGGCGGGCTTCTGGGCCAAGTTCCTGGTCTGCTCCGAGGCCCTCACCGGCGCGGTGCTGATGCCGGTCTTCCTCCTGGCGTACGCCCGGAAGATCCTGCAGGACTAGCCCAGGTACCGGATGGCCAGCAGGGTTATGTCGTCGGATTGGGGTTCTTCGCCAGCGTGTTCGGTCACGGAGGCTTCCACGAGGCGCACGAAGTCCATGGGACTGGACCGCGCGGCGCCGCGGACCAGTTCGATGAGTTTCGGCTCACCGTAGAGCTTCCGTTGGACGTTCATGGCCTCGGTGACCCCGTCCGTGTAGGCGAGGAGGCTGTCGCCGGGCTCGAGCACCAGGCGCTCGGTGAGGTACCTGGAGGCTCCGTCCGGTCCCAGCACGAAGCCTTTGGGCAGCTTCAGCCAATCCACCCGCTCCTGGCGCACCAGCAGAGGCGGATTGTGGCCGGCGTTGGAGTAGAGAAGTTCACCCGTCGTGAAGTCGAGCTTGGCGCAGAAGAGGGTCGTGAACATGAGCGCATCGTTCTCGGCGGCGAGTTCCCGGTTCACCCGCTCCAGCAGTTCGTGGGGCTGCTGCCCGACCTCGGACAGGGCCTTGAGCAGGGTCTTGGTGACGGCCATGAAGAGGGCCGCGGGCACGCCCTTGCCCGACACGTCGCCGATGGCGAGGACCAGTTTGCCCTCGCCGTCCAGGAAGAAATCGTAGAGGTCCCCCCCGACCTCCTTGGCGGACCGGAGGCTGGCATAGAGCTGGCAGTGAGGCCAATCGGGTCCGTGGAGGGCCATCCCGGGAACGAGGCTCATCTGGATCTCCCGGGCGGCAGAGAGTTCCCCTTCGATCTTCAGTTTCTGGGCCAGGTACTGGTCCCGTTCGGCCCGGGCGGCGTTCGCCTCCGCGAGGCGGCGCTCCACCTCGGCCGTCAACCAGGCGTTCCGGTCCTGGAGGAAGTCTTGCCACGCCTTGACCTGCAACTGGGTCTGGATGCGCGCCAGGACGATGGGCGGGCTGATCGGCTTGTGGATGAAATCCACCGCACCCATGGACAACCCCTTCTCCTCGTCCTCCATGCTGATCTGGGCGGTGAGGAAGATGACCGGTATCCGCTCGGAGCGCGGGTCGGCCTTCAAGCGGCGGCAGACTTCATAGCCGTCCATTCCGGGCATCATGATGTCCAGCAGGATCATGTCGGGAGTCGTCGCCGCCGCCAATTCCAGCGCCCGGGCGCCGCTGTTGGCCAGCTTGACGGTGTACCGTTCCGCCAGCAGGTTCGCCATCAGGCTCAGGTTGGCCGGCGTGTCGTCCACGACCAGGATGGAGGCCTTGCCCGTCGTGCTCATAGCACCTCGCTTGGGCCGCCGGCGGCTGCCCGGATCGCTTCGGATGCGAGTGCCCTTGCCTGTTCATAGTCGAACACGGCCAGAGCGTCGGAAATGCGCCGGATGGTCCGGGCCGGAACCACCCCCGTCAGTTCCGCCTTTCCGGACTCCCACCGCTCCGTGGCTCGGAAGTCGCCCTCCCCGAGCAGGGTCTCGAATTCGTCCAGCCAAGCCGGCAGGGCCGCGCCTCCCTGCGCCTCCCCATCGCCGGCCGGCGCAGCCGCCTCGGGCGGGACCCGTTCCCGCAAGGCCGAGAGCAGGGGGGCGAGCGCTTCCGAAAAGGCCGCGAGCCGATCCCTCCAGGCGGCTTGCCGTTCCTTCAGGGCCTGCTCCAGGGCTTCGGCCTGCGGCTGGACGTCCAGGGCTCCCATGCTCCCCAGCAGTCCTTTCACCGTGTGGGCGAGCCGGTGGGCTTCTTCCCAACGCTCTTCCGCCATGGCCCGTTCGATCTGGGCGGGGGTTTCCGCGTGGTCCGCGAGGAAACTCCTGAGCAGCCAGAGGTACAGGTCCTCCTTGTCGCCGGCGCGACGCAGGCCGGAGACCATGTCCAGTCCCGGGATGGGCGGAAGCGTCCCCGGGGCGGGGGCGGGAGCCGGGGAAGCTCCGGCGGGGGCGGCCACCGGCGCCGCGCCCAGGTCCTTGCGGTAGCGCGCCAGCGTGGCGTACAGCTCATCCGGCTCGATGGGTTTGCTGAGGTGGTCCTGCATCCCCAGGGCCAGGCAGCGCTGGCGTTCCTCCGCCATGGCGTGGGCCGTCATCGCCACGATGGCGATGCCATCGCAGCGCGGGTCCGCGCGGATGCGGCGGGTGGCCTCGTAGCCGTCCATCACGGGCATCTGCAGGTCCATCAGGATCACTTCGAACGGGACCTCCTGCGCCCCGGCCAGGAGGTCGAGGGCCTGCTGACCGTGGTTCGCGATCCGGACGTGGACGCCCCTGGATTCCATCAGCTCGACGGCCAATTGCTGATTGATCGGATTGTCTTCCACCAGCAGCACGCGCATCCCCTGGAGATCGGCGGAGGCGGAGACCGCGTCCTTTCCGCTGCGTTCCTCCTTCGCGCTGCCCGTGAGTTCCCGCAGCAGGCTGCCCAGGGATTCCGGGAGCACCGGCTTGGACAGGAACACCGAAGCGGGCGCCAGGCTCCGGGCGGCTTCCCGCATGGCGTCGGTATCGTAGGCCGAGACCACGACTGGCAGGGGCGGCGCGGCCAGGCCGGCGAGATTCATTTGCTTGAGCAGCTGGGCACCGCCCATTCCCGGCATGACCCAGTCGAGCAGCAGGAGGTTGTACGGCGATCCTGCCGCGTCCGCCACCTGCAGCATCCCCAGGGCGTCTTCGCCGCTCCCGGCGCTTTCGACCCCCATGGGCTGGAGGTTGTCGCCCACCTTCATGGCCTTGAGCAGGTCGCACAGGACGAGCCGGGCTTCGGGGTGGTCGTCCACCACCAGCACGCGCAGCCGGTCCTGCCCGGTCAGGGCGTAGGGCGTCTCCTCGGCGGCCGGAGCCAGGGGGAACCGGGCGGTGAAATGGAAGCAGGTTCCCGCCCCGGCCGTGCTCTCCACCCAGATCCTGCCGCCCATGAGCTCGACCAGCTTCTTCGAGATGGTCAGCCCCAGCCCGGTGCCGCCGTACTTCCGCGTCGTCGAGGCGTCGGCCTGGGTGAACTCCCGGAAGAGGTGGTCCATCTGCTCTGGGGTCATGCCGATCCCGGTATCCCGGACGGAGAAGCGCAGCGTCAGGACGTCCTCGTCCATGGCCTCGATGCGGATGCTGAGCTTGATGTAGCCCTGGTGCGTGAACTTCACCGAATTGGACAGCAGGTTGGTGAGGATCTGGCCGAGCCGCAGGGGGTCGCCCAACAGGGAGTTGGCTTTGTCCAGCAGGGGGGGCTCGGACAAGTCGAGCAGCAGTTCGACCTCTTTTTCCTGGGCGCGCTGGCGGAGCATGGTGAGGGAATTCCCGTACACATCCTCGAGGCGGAACCGCACCTGCTCCAGTTCCAGCTTGCCCGCCTCGACCTTGGAGAAATCCAGGATGTCGTTGATGATGCCGAGCAGGGCCTTGGCGGCCTGGTGCACCTTGTTGACGTAGTCCTTCTGCTGCGGAGTCAGATCGGTCTTGAGCGCGAGGTAGGCCATGCCGATGATGGCGTTCATGGGCGTCCGGATCTCATGGCTCATGTTGGCCAGGAACTCGCTCTTGGCCCGGTTGGCGGCGCTGGCATCCTCCATCGCCGCCGCCAGCTGCGCCGTCCGGGTGGTGACCAGGCCCTCGAGGTTCTCCTGGTATTCCTTCAGGTCCCGCACCTTCCCCTCGATGGTGGAAGCCATGCCGTTGAAGGTCTCGGCGAACTGGCTGAGCTCGTCGTTGCCCGCCAGCCGGCAGCGGGTGTCGTAGCGGCCGGAGGCAAGGGCGTCGGCTGCGGCGGCGACCATCCGCAGGCGGTCCCCGACCAGCTTCCGGAGCAGGCCGACCATGATGGTGGTGCCGGCCAGGATCAGGAAGCAGGCGATGGCGACCATGACCGCGAGGCGCCGGTAGACCTCCGCGAACACCTCCCGCTGGGGCACCTCCACCAGCAGGGACCAGGGAGTGCCGCTTTCCCCCAGGATCAAGGGGATGTGGGCCACCAGCACGTCCCCCGCCGGGTGGAAGGATTCCGCCAGGGGTTCGGCGCTGATCGTGCGGGCCAGGGCCGCATCGATCCGTGCGATCGGCTTCCCGATCCAGTCCGGGTGCTCCGACGCGGCGGCCACCGTGCCCCCGTTGGCCACCAGGATGATCCGGCCCGCTCCTCGGTAGATGCTGGGGTTCTGGGTCAGGGTCTGGAGGAAATCCAGGCGAAAATCCACCCCAGTGATGCCGTAGAAGACCTCGCCGGCGAGGATGGGCACGCAGAAGGAGGTCATCCAGACCTCGCGACCCTCGACCGGGTAGGCGTAGGGTTCCAGGACATGCTCGCGCCGGGTCTGTTTCGGCAGGAGGTAGTAGTCGCCCTTTCCGGGCGTCTCATAGTCGACCAGGGGATCCAGGCGGATGTTGGCCCCGTAGAGGCCCCGGTTCCAGTAGGGGATGAATCGGCCGGTGGAATCGTGGCCGGGCGTGTTGGCATACAAGGCGTCCAGCTCGTCGAAGGCCTCGGGCTCCCACAGGGTGTAGGCGGCGAGGAAATCAGGATTGTCCCGGAGCACCTGGCGGAGCATCGCATTGACCTGGTCCCGGCTCAGGCCGATATGGGACCGTTTGACGGCGGAAAGGGACTGGGCGAGGGCCCGGGCGGTGGTCAGGGCCCGGTCCATCCGTTCGCGGATCTTCAGGGCTTCCCGCTGGGAGGCCTCCATCATCCTCGACCTGGCTTTCTCCACGGCCTCCTGCCGGACCACGAAGGTCGTATAGCCGATCAGGCTCCCCCCGAGGAGCAGGAAGGAGGCCCCCACGAGCAAGGGCAGGCGAACGCCGAGAGATTTCACGTTCATGGAAGGTGGTCCCGAGGAAGGGCCCGGAAATGTCAGCGGAAGGAAACCCGAGGATACAACTGTTCGTTCCCTTTCAGCTTGTTTTCTCCTGTCAACATGAAGGTACGGGTCATCCACCAACCATAAGATGTCGCCCCGTGCAACGAACCATAAGCTGTCGTTCGCGACAACTCATGGTTCCGCGACACAACGGCCCTCCAGTTGGAGGGCCGGCTTATTGGTGGAGGTGGCGGGAGTTGAACCCGCGTCCAAGAAGTGTGACGTGGAGGCTCGTTACAGGCTTGGCCCGGTTCGCGTGACCTCTGCAGGGGGTAACCGGGCGACCCTGATCGAGGACGGTTCCCCTGGTCTCGGCCGCCGTCAGGGGAGTCGCGGCAACCTATCCTGTCCCGCCGTCCGGCAGACCGAAGTCACCCGTTGGGCGGTTTAACGAGCCCCGGTACCAGGAGATCCCGGGGGCTCGCCTCGGCACTGCTTACGCAGCGCAGAGGGCCGGAGTGCGATCAAATCCGATCACGTTCTTGGCTTTTTTGTTTTTATCGGCTTGATGAGGGGGCCGGCCGATAAACCCCCGCCTGCACCTCGCACACCAACGGCAACCTGTCGAAACCAGTCACCCCCGGGTGGTGCGCCCGGCCCGCCTCACCCCGCGGGGCCTGGAAGGGCCGGTCGGACAGTATGGGACCTCCGCCTTGGGGCCACAAGAGGTTAAGATGGTAGCCAGGAGTAGCCTTTGTTGAGTCATTTGGGAAACGTGTTCGTCCTTTCGGCTCCATCGGGGACCGGTAAGTCGACGCTGGCCAAGCAGTTAGTGAAAGAGATCCCGGACCTGGACTTTTCCGTTTCGTTCACCACCCGCAGGCCCCGCCCGGGGGAGGTGCACGGGCGGGACTACTTCTTCGTGGACGATGCGGAATTCGACCGGATGGTCGCCCAGGACGGGTTCGTGGAATGGGTCCGGGTCTACGACCGGCGCTACGGGACGGGCAAGGCCTGGATCCGGGAGCAGCTGGCCACCGGGCGGGACGTGCTGCTGGACATCGAGAGCAAGGGGGCGCGCCGGGTCCACGAGGTCATCCCGGACGCGGTCATGGTGTTCCTGCTGCCCCCCTCCTCCCGGGAACTGGCGGCCCGGCTCCGGGGGCGGGGCGACGAATCCGCGGAACAAGTCAAGATTCGCCTGGAATATGCAAGGCATGAGTTGGCGCAATGGGAAAGCTATGATTATCTTGTGATCAACGACACCGTGGACCAGGCCTACCGCAGACTTGAATCCATCATCATTGCCACCCGATGCCGTCGTGAGCGCATGGGGGCGGCAGCCAAGAACATCCTGGACAGCTTCTGACGCCGCCCCGCGGACAGGGGGCTGTCATCACCAACCAGCGTAACGGACCGGAGATGGGGCGCGACATGGCGCATTGGCTGAAAAAGTATTGGATCGGGCTGGTCATCCTGGCCACCACCATGGTGTACGCGCCCCTGGCGGGCCGCAGCGGCGACGAGCGGGCCAGGCAGAAGAGCCTGGACACCCTCACCGAGATCATGGACATCGTCCAGAAGGAGTCGGTGGATCCGCCCGCCCCCAAGCAGATGGCCCACGCCACCATCTCCGGCATGCTGCGCACGCTGGACCCCCACTCCTACTACATGGACGAGGCCGAGTTCCGGTCCATGCGCGAGGAGCAGCGGGGCTCCTTCTTCGGCATCGGCTCGATCATCGTCCAGCAGCCCGACGGCATCGTCATCGTCAGCACCGTGCGCGGGGGCCCCTCGGAGAAGGTCGGGCTGCGGGCCGGGGACGTCATCCGGGAGATCGACGGCAAGAGCACCGAGAACATGACCAGCAACGCCGCCGTGCAGAAGCTGCGCGGCGACAAGGGCACGGTGGTGGAGGTGGCGGTCCAGCGCATGGGCTTCCCGGGCCTGCTCAAGTTCAGCATCACCCGCAGCGAGATCCCCTCCAACAGCGTCTATTACTCATTCATGCTTAACCCCACCACCGGCTTCATCACCATCAAGGACTTCGGGGAGACCACCTCCGAGGAGTTCGAACGGGCCGTGCGCAACCTCAAGGCCCAGGGCATGAAGGCCCTGATCCTGGACCTGCGCTTCAACGGCGGGGGCATGCTGGACGCGGCTCTGGGCATCTGCCGCCAGCTGCTGGGCCCCAACGAGCTGATCGTCACCCAGCGGGGCCGGGACGGCCGGGACGTGGTGGAGAACCGCACCCCCAAGGGCGCCGCCATGGAGACCTTCCCCATGGTGGTGCTCATCAACCGGGGCTCGGCGTCGGCTTCTGAGATCGTCACCGGCGCGGTCCAGGACCACGACCGCGGCCTGGTGGTGGGCCAGGTCAGCTGGGGCAAGGGCCTGGTCCAGGCGGTGATGGCCATCAACCGCACCCGCGGCCTGGCGCTCACCACCGCCCGCTACTACACCCCCTCCGGGCGCTGCATCCAGCGCGACTACACCCACGGCCTGGACGACTACCTGCTGCCGGACGAGGACCCCAAGGGGCCGGTGGCGCCCCAGGGGCCCCAGTTCAAGACCGACCTGGGCCGGGTGGTCTACGGCGGCGGGGGCATCACCCCCGACTTCACGGTGGACGGCGGCAAGCTCACCCCCTTCGTGACCAACCTGAAGTTCCGGAACAGCGCCTTCTTCAAGTACGCCCTGGTGGAGAAGGAGAAGTACGGGGTCAAGCCCCAGCAGGAGGTGGGCGACGCGATCATGGCCCGGTTCAAGGCCTGGCTCACCGCCCAGAAGATCGAGTTCGCCGAGGCGGACTGGAAAGATCCCCAGAACCAGAGCGACATGCGCGACCAGCTGGGCATCGAGATGCAGAACGTGGCCTTCGGGGTGGAGGCCGGGTTCCGCTTCACCTGCATCCGGGATCCCCAGGTACAGAAGGCCGTGGAGGTCATGCCCGAGGCCGACGCCATGCTCCAGCGCAAGCTGCTCACCTTCAAGCAGGCGCCCGCACCCAAGTCCCAGGTAGCCCAGCAATGATGGCTGGGGCGAGGGACGGGGCGCCGCGCGCATCTGGCCCGACGGGCACATGGAACGATCGACGGAATGGCCGTCCATGACGACCCTGGTCCGGGGGCTGCGGTTCTTCTATCTGCTCTGGGGAGCCATGCTCCTGGGCTCCCTGGCGCTGAACAACCGGATCCGCCTCCCGGAGTCGCTCTGGCACTGGGCCTGGCTGCCCCGGTTCCTCCAGTCGCCCCTCGGCCGGGGCCTGCTGCTGGGCATCGCCGCGGCCATGTGCCTGGCCGCCCTGGTGGAGGTGTGGGAACTGGCGGACCGGCTCCTGTCGCGGTTCTTCCACGATTCTGAAAGGGACCACCCGTGAGATCGTTCGAGGGCTTCGTCGCCCAACGATACCTGAGGACCCGCAAGAAGGGAGCTTTCGTCCGGATCATGGTGCGCTTCGCCCGCTGGGGCATCGCCCTGGGGGTGTTCGCCCTGGTGATCGCCCTGGCCCTCATGAACGGGTTCCGGGAGGACATCCAGGCCAACCTGTTCTCGGCCACCGCCCACTTCACGGTGGCCAACCTGAGCGGGGAGATCCCCGACACCGTGGCGGACCTGAAGCTGGTGCGGGCGACCCCGGGGGTGGTGGCGGCCAGCCCGGTGCGGCTGGAGCACGGCCTGCTCAAGCCGGGCAACAGCGACGCGCCGCCGGCCCCGCTCATGATCAAGGCGGTGGACCCCGCCTCGGCCCATGGCACCTCCAGCATCTTCGACAGCTGCCGGCCCATCCCGGTGGAGCAGCTCAAGGAGGGGGAGATCTTCATCGGACAGGACCTGGCCCGGAGCATGGGGATCCGGGTCGGGGACCCGGTGGGGGTGGTGTTTCTGCGCATGGACCTGGGGCTCTCGGGGCTGCAGCCCAAGATGGCCGGGTTCAAGGTGGCCGGGACCTTCTACAGCCACATCGGCGAGTACGACAAGAGCTGGGCCTTCATCCACATCAAGGACGCCATGCGCCTGGCCGGCACGGACCAGGCCGAGCTGATCGAGGTGCGGGCCCGGAGCGTGGACGCCATCGAGCAGGTCAAGCCGGCGGTGCTCAGGGCCCTGAACGGGCCCGGGCCGGGGCCGTTCTTCGCCCAGGACCTGCGCGACACCAACCGGTCCCTGTTCGCGGCCCTGCGGGTGGAGAAGTGGATCTTCGGGGCGATCGTGGGGATGATCGTGCTGATCGCGGCCTTCAACATCGTCGCCAGCCTGGTGCTCCTGGTGACCGAGAAGCGGAGGGACCTGGGGTTGTTCCTGGCCCTGGGCGCCACCCCCCGCCAGATCCAGCGCCTGTTCGAGCTCCAGGGCATCCGCATCGGCGCCGTGGGCACCGCCTGGGGGCTTGGGGTCTCCATCCCGTTCTGCCTGGTGGCCAACCACTACCGGCTGATCAAGCTGCCTTCGTCGGTCTACGACTTCATCACCTTCGTGCCCTTCCACCTTCACCCTATGGATCTCGTCCTGGTGACCCTGTTCCCGCTGCTGGTGGCGTGGGTGGCCTCCCGCTACCCGGCCCGGCGCGCCGCCAGCGTCGATCCGGTCGAAGCGCTGAGGGCGGACTAGCACCGTTGGATTCAAGCATGTTCATGCGCCCATTCCAGGCACAAGCAACCGTAACGGCGCGAGCGCCGCAACGGTTGCTAGAATAATGTCCATGTCCCAACCCTTCCTCTTCCTGGACACCGAGACCGGAGGCCTGGACCCCCGCCGCCACAGCCTGCTGAGCATCGGCCTGGTGGTCGGCGACGGCCCCCAGGTGGTCAACAGCCTGGAGATCCTGGTCCGGCACGAGCCCTACGTGGTCTCCGGCGGGGGCATGAAGGTGAACCGCATCGACCTGGTGCGCCACACCGCCGAGGCCCTGGACCCGGCCATGGCCCTGTCGGTGCTGGACGTGTTCCTGGACCAGCACTTCCCCCACCCGTGCAGGCCCATCACCCTGGCCGGGCACAACGTGGGCTTCGACCAGGGGTTCCTGGAGGTGTTTCTGGAGTCCCAGGGCCGCACCCTGGAACCGAGGTTCAGCCACCGCACCGTGGACACCCACAGCATCGCCGCCGCCCTGCGGGACGCGGGCCGGCTGCCCCTGGAGAAGCTGAGCTCCACCGACCTGTTCGCCCACTTCGGGATCCAGGTGCCGGAGGAGAAGCGGCACACGGCGCTGGGCGACGCCCTGGCCACCTTCGAGCTGTACTGGAAGCTGATCGGGCTGATGCAATGAACGGACTGCCCCTTTCCATCCGCGACCTGCACAAGACCTACCCCGGGGCCGAGCATCCGGTGTTCGACGGCTTCTCTCTGGAGGTGGAGGCCGGTTCCCTGTGCGCGGTGGTGGGCCCGTCCGGGGTGGGCAAGACCACCCTGCTCAACTGCGTGGCCGGCCTGGACCGGTGGGAGTCCGGGACCATCCGGGCCGGGGACACGGAAGTGCCCATCGGCCAGCCGGAGGTCTCGGCCCTCTACCGCCGCGCCCACGTGGGGCTGGCCTTCCAGCAGCCGCACCTGCTGCCGGAGTTCACGGTGGAGGAGAACCTGCTGATGCCGTTCCGCATCGCCGGCGACCTCATGAACGGGCACCGCCACTGGGTGGAAGAACTGCTGGCCACGGTGGGCCTGGCCGGGATGGGCCCGCGGCTGCCCCACACCCTCTCGGGCGGCCAGGCCGCGCGGGTGGGGCTGGTGCGCGCCCTGGTGCGGCGGCCCGGCCTGTGGCTGCTGGACGAGCCCACCGGCAACCTGGACCCGGCCACCGCCATGGAGGCCTTCGGGTTCCTGCAGGCGCTGCACCGGGAGCTGGGCCCCACCACCCTGCTGGTCACCCACAACGTGGCCCTGGCCGAGCGGTGCGACCGGACCGTCCGCCTGGGGGCAATGCCAATGCTAGGAGCCACATCAAGTGGCTCCTAACATTGGCATTGTCGTACTTAGGGCCCCGTAGGGGACCTAAGTGCGTGCGCGGAACCAGGAGCCGCTGGATGTGGTTCCTGATTGCCGTGAGGGGTGTTGCCCCTTACGGCAACTTATACTCTTGAGTGCTAGGAGTGCGACGATGGAGGACCTGGAACAGGACATGATCGCCTGGCGGCACCACCTGCACGCCTACCCGGAGTCCGGCTTCGAGGAGCGCGAGACGGCGGAGTTCGTGGCCGGGACCCTGGCCGCCCTGGGCCTGGAAGTGGCCCGGGGCATCGGCGGCACCGGGCTGGTGGGCACCCTGCGCCGGGGCCGCAGCACGCGCACCGTCGGCTTCCGGGCCGACATGGACGCCCTGGCCATCCAGGAGGCCGGCAGCCGCCCCTACAAGTCCAAGGTGCCCGGGCGCATGCACGCCTGCGGCCACGACGGGCACATGGCCATGCTGCTGGGCGCGGCCGGGCTGGTGGCCCAGGATCCGGACCTGGACGGCACCGTGCACTTCGTGTTCCAGCCGGCGGAGGAGCACGGGCGGGGGGCCAAGGCCATGATCTCGGACGGCCTGTTCACCCGCTTCCCCATGGACGAGATCTACGCCGTGCACTCCATGCCGGGCATCCCGGCCGGGCGCTTCGCCACCCGCGCCGGGGGCATCATGGCCTCCGAGGACAATTTCGTGGTCCGCATCCACGGGCGCGGGGGCCACGCGGCCCGGCCGCACATGGCCATCGACGCCATCGTGGTGGGCTCCGAGATCGTCCTGGCGCTGCAGACCGTGGTGGCCCGAAGCCTGGACCCGGTGGACCCGGCGGTGGTCTCGGTGACCGAGTTCCTCACCAACGGCACCCGCAACGTCCTGCCCGGGGACGTGACCCTCAAGGGCGACACCCGCAGCTACACCCCGGCGGTGCAGAACCTGCTCCAGGACCGCATGGCCGCGCTGGTGGCGGGGATCTGCAAGGCCCACGGGGCGACCCACGAGTTCGAGTACACCTTCGAGTTCGAGCCCACCATCAACGCCGCCCAGTGCGTGGCCACGGCGGTGAAGGCCGCCGAAGCGGTGGTGGGCCCGGCCAACGTGGACGGCAACTGCCCGCCGGTGCTGGCCTCGGAGGACTTCGGCGCGTTCACCGCCCTGGTGCCCGGGTGCTACCTGTTCATCGGCAGCGGCGCCCACACGGAGCCGGGGTCGATCCCCCTGCACAGCCCCCTGTTCGACTTCAACGACGCGCTGCTGCTGCCGGGGGCCCAGTACTTCGCCGCCATCGCCCGGAGCCAGCTCGGCTAGCCGGCCCCCTCCGGGCCGGTCCCGCGGTAAGGTGGATCCAGGATCCCCCGGTCGGGGGTTCCCCAGCATCGGAGTCCGGACATGGCACGCAAAGCGATCACGACCGAGGCCGCCGTGGTGGTCGGCCCTTACTCTCCCGGCGTCCAGGCCGGGAAGTTCGTCTTCCTGTCCGGGCAGACGCCCATGGACCCGGCCACCGGGATCCTGATGGCGGGGGACGTGGGCGCCCAGACCGCCCAGTGCTTCAAGAACCTGGCCGCGGTGCTGAAGGCGGCCGGCCTCTCCCTGGACCACGTGGTCAAGGTGAACGTGTTCCTCACCGACATGAACGACTTCGAGACCATGAACGCGGTCTACGAGACCCAGTTCAGGCGCCCGTTCCCGGCCCGCTCCACCATCGGGGTGGCCGCCCTGCCCAAGGGCGCCCGGATCGAGATCGAGCTGATCGCCCGGGTGCCGTCCCACGGCCACTGATCCGGTCCGGCAGCCGCGGCCCCCGGTCCTTTTTTTGAACCAACCCGGGCCTGGATCCACTCACTGAGAACCGGCGCGGTCCAGACCCGGGCAGGGAAGGAGCCGCCGCCTTTTCTGAAGGGAGGCCATATGACCAGGGGTGTGGGTGGGCAGTCGCCGTCCAACTTGGCGCAGCACCTCAAGGGGATCGATTTCCCCTGCATGAAGGGGGACCTGATCCAGCGGGCGCGGAAAAACCAGGCGGCGGAACCGGTGCTGAAGGCCCTGGAAGCCTTCCCGGACCGGCGCTACGCCAGCATGGCGGAGGTGATGGCGGGCTTCGGGGAGTCCAGGGGAGCCTGATCGGCCGGGAATTCCCGTCCGTCCTGCTGGACTCCTGGAAGAATCATAATAAGATCATCGCCATTGGAGATCCGACTCCATGGCCCGTTCTCAATCTGATCCAGCGCCCGCACGGCGGCCCCATGGTCCGTAGCGCGCTGGTGGTCGGTGCCGGCATCGTGGGCGCGGCGGTGGCCGACTGGCTGCAGGGGGCGGGCTGCGCGGTCACGGTGTTCGAGGCGGGCATCCCCGCCGGTGGGGCCACGGCCGCGGGCATGGGCCACCTGGCGGTGATGGACGACAGTCCGCTGATGCTGGGCTTCACCGCCCGGTCCGTGGCCCTCTGGCGCCGGGAGACGCTGCCCGGAGTCTGCGGCCGGGAGGCCCGGGGCACCCTGTGGGTGGTGCGGGACCGGACCGAGCGGGACGAAGTCCAGGCCGCGCTCCGGCGCTACGCCCGGGTGGGGGTGGCGGCGGAGTTCCTGGACGGGGAGCGGCTGCGGACCGAGGAGCCGGCCCTGCGCCCCGGCCTGGAAGGGGGCCTGCTGGTGCCCGGGGACCAGGTCCTGTATCCCCCGCTGGCGGCCCGGTTCCTGCTGGACCGGGCCCTGGGCCGCGGCGCGAAGCTGGTGCGGGAGCCGGTGCGGGCCCTGGAGCCGGGCGGGGTGGTCACCGATTCCGGACGGTCCCGGGCGGACGCTGTGGTGCTGGCGGCGGGGCTGGGCAGCGCCGGGCTGCTGCCGGAACTGGCCATGGCGCCCCGGCGGGGGCACCTGGCCATCACCGGCCCGGTCCCGGGCCTGCTGCGGCACCAGGTGATGGAGTGGGGCTACCTGCGCAGCGCCCACGGGCGGGACGCGGCCAGCGTGGCCTTCAACGTCCAGCCCCGGTCCACCGGCCAGCTGCTCATCGGCAGCTCCCGGGAGTTCGCCGGGCTGGACCCCGCCCCCAACCGGCCGCTGCTGGCCACCATGCTGCGCATGGCGGTGGAGTTCATCCCGGCCCTGGCCCAGGTCCCGGTGGTGCGCGCCTGGACCGGGTTCCGTCCCTGCGGCCCGGCCAACCTCCCGGCCATCGGCCCCTGGCCGGGGCGCCCAGGGCTGTACGTGGCCACCGGCCACGAGGGGCTGGGCATCACCACCGCCCTGGCCACCGCCGAACTGGTGGCCCACCACCTGCTGGGGACGCCCGCGGTGCTGGACCCGGCGCCGTTCCTGCCCCAGGTCCCGGAGCCCACTCATGACTGAGCCCCGCTGCACCCTCACCGTGGACGGCCGGCCAGTGCAGGCCGAGCCGGGATCGAACCTGGCGGTGGCCCTGCTCCAGGCCGGGTGCGCGAAATTCCGGGAGAGCTGCTCGGGCCAGCCCCGGGCCCCCCTTTGCGCCATGGGCATCTGCTACGAGTGCCTGGTGACAGTGGACGGCCGCCAGGCGCGGGCCTGCCTGGAGCCGGTGCGGGCTGGGATGGAGGTGCGCACTCATGACTGAGCATCCGGTCCTGCCCGTGGACGTGGCGGTGGTGGGCGCCGGGCCTGCGGGCATGAGCGCGGCCGCGGCGGCCGCCGCCCGGGGGCTGCGGGTGGCGGTGCTGGACGAGGGCTTCCGCCCCGGCGGGCAGATCTGGCGCCACCGGGCCGGGGCGGCGCCGCCCGCGGCCAGGCCGGTGCTGCGGGCCCTGGCCGAGCATCCGGTGGAGGTGCGCTCGGGATTCGGGGTGTTCGACGCCTGGCGCCGGGACGGGGCCTGGCGGCTGGCCGCCTCGGGGCCCGGGGAGCGCCTGGACCTGGCCGCGGCGGCGGTGATCCTGGCCTGCGGCGCCCGGGAGCAGTTCCTGCCCTTCCCCGGCTGGACCCTGCCCGGGGTGCTGGGGGCCGGCGGCGGCCAGGCCCTGCTCAAGGATGGTCTGGACCTGGCCGGGGATCCGGTGGTGGTGGCCGGCACCGGCCCGCTGCTGATGCCGGTGGCGGCCACGGCGCGCCTGCACCGGGGCGATCTGCGGGCGATCCTGGAGCAGGCCCCCTGGGGCCGGGTGCTGGGGCTGGCGCCGCTGCTGGCGGCCCGCCCCGCCAAGGCGCTCCAGGCCCTGGGCCTGGGCTGGGCCACCCGGGGCGCGCCGTACCGGCCCGGGTGGTGGGTGGCCGAGGCCCTGGGCGGCGAGCGGCTGGAGCAGGTGCGGATCACCGACGGCCGGCGGGAGCGGGTGCTCCCGTGCCGCTGGCTGTTCTGCGGGTTCGGACTGGTGCCTAACCTGGAGCTGGGCCGGCACCTGGGCTGCGTCCTTGCCGGGGGCACCCTGGCGGTGGACGGGGCCCAGCGCACCTCCCTGGAGGGGGTCTACGCCGCCGGGGAGGTGTGCGGCGTGGCCGGGGTGGACGCGGCCCTGGCCGAGGGCCGGATCGCGGGGCTGGCCGCGGCCGGGGCGTGGGACCCGGATTCGCAGGAAGGCCGGCGCCTGGCCCTGGCGCGGCACCGGGCCCGGAGCATGGGCCGGCGGGTGGAAGCGCTGTTCAGCCTGCGCCGGGAGGTGCTGGCCCTGGCCCGGGCCGACACCCTGGTCTGCCGGTGCGAGGATGTGCCCCTGGGCGCCGTGGACCCCGCCTGGGGCGCCCGGGAGACCAAGCTCTGTACCCGGGCCGGGATGGGGCCCTGCCAGGGGCGGGTGTGCGGGCCCATCCTGGCGCGCCTGTTGGGGCACCAGCCCGACACGGTGAGAATCCCTCTCAAGTGCGTGCCGGTGGAGCACCTCCTGGACCTGCCGGAGGAATCCTGAAAAATGGCTTGGCGGCCTGATATCTGATATATTAGATATCTAATGCCCCCCATCCGGTCCACCTTCCCTCCCCTCCAGACCCGCTCGCTGCGGGAACAGGTGTACGAATACCTGCGGGACGAGATGAACCGGGGCGAACTCCAGCCCGGAGCCTTCCTGGATCTTAACGCCATTGCCGAGCGCTTGGGAATCAGCCGCACGCCGTTGCGGGAGGCTCTGCTCCAGCTGGAGACCCAGGGCTTCGTGACGGTGCTGCCGCGCCGCGGCTTCCGGCTGAACCAGCTGTCCCTGGACGACATCCGGCACTACTACCAGATCATCGGCGCCCTGGAGGCGGCCACCCTGCGGGACTTCGGCTCGGCCCTGACCCCCGCACACATCGCCCGCATGCGCGAACTGAACGAGGCCATGGCCCAGGCGGTGGCCGAGAACGACTTCGACCGCTACTACGACCTGAACCTGACCTTCCACGACATCTACCTGAACCTCAGCGACAACAAGGGCCTCCTGACCGTGGTGCGCTCCCTGAAGCAGCGGCTGTACGACTGGCCCCGCCGGGAGGGGTTCGTGAAGAGCTGGGAGGAGTATTCCATCGCCCGGGAGCACAGCCGCCTGGTGAACCTGCTGGAGCGCGGCGCGCTGCGGGAGGCTGCCGACTACCTGCAGGACGTGCACTGGTCCTTCCAGTCGCAGGAGCACTTCGTCCACGCCTACTACTTCGCCAGCCGGCAGCGGGATCAGCCATGACCCTCGGGACCGTCTTCAACCTCCAGCGCTATTCCACCCAGGACGGGCCCGGGCTGCGCACCACAGTGTTCATGAAGGGCTGCCCGCTGACCTGCGCCTGGTGCCACAATCCCGAGAGCCAGGCGGCCCAGCCCCAGTTCATCCGCCTGGAGAACCGCTGCATGGCCTGCGGCCGCTGCACCCCGGAGGAGGTGGCCGGCCGGTCGCCCCGGGCCCTGGGCACCGAGGACCTGGAAGCCTGCCCCACCGGCGCGGTGCAGCAGGTGGGCGAGGACTATGAGCCGGCCGACCTGGTGCGGGAGCTGCTGCGGGACCGGATCTTCTTCGACGACTCGGGCGGCGGGGTGACCTTTTCCGGCGGGGAGCCGCTGGTGCAGCCGGCCTTCCTGCTGGAGTCCCTGGAGCGCCTGCGCCTGGAAGGGGTGCACACCGCCCTGGACACTTGCGGGTTCGCCCCCTGGAAGGACCTCCTGGCGGCGGCCAAGCTGTCCTCGCTGGTGCTGTACGACCTCAAGCTCATGGACGAAGTCCGGCACCGGGCCGCCACCGGCCAGTCCAACCGGATCATCCTGGACAACCTCCGGGCTCTGTGCTGCGTCCATGCCAACATCTGGATCCGGGTGCCGGTCATCCCCGGGGTCAACGACGACGCGCCCAACCTGGAGGCCACGGCCCGGTTCCTGGCGCCCCTGCCGGGGATCCGCCAGGTGGACCTGCTGCCCTACCACCCCACCGGCGTGGCCAAGTTCGCCCGCCTGGGCCTGACCTACGCCCTTCCCGAAACCCAAACCCCCACTCCGCAACGGCTCGAGGCCCTGGCGGGAATCTTCCGCGCCCGGGGGCTCGTCACCAACCTTGGAGGCCACCCATGAGCGAACGCACCCTTCGGCTACGCCAGGAGAGCCTGGCGGCCGTCCCTTCCATCACCGGGGAGCGGGCCGAGATCGTCACCGCCTTCTACCAGGAGAACTACGGCAAGCACAGCATGCCGGTGCTCCGCGCCCTGAACTTCCAGGCCATCGTCGAGCGCAAGGAGCTGTGGCTGGGCGAAGGCGAGCTGATCGTGGGCGAGCGGGGCCCCGCGCCCAAGTCGGTGCCCACCTTCCCCGAGCTGACCTGCCACAGCGTCGAGGACCTGGGCATCCTGGACTGCCGGCCGCTCACGTCGTACAAGGTGGACCCCGCGGTCATCGAGACCTACCGCAAGCAGGTCATCCCGTACTGGAAGGACCGCTCCATGCGCAACCTGATGTTCGCGGAGCTGCCCAAGGCCTGGATCGACTGCTACAAGGCGGGCTGCTTCACCGAGTTCATGGAGCAGCGCTCCCCGGGCCACACGGTGGCCGACGGCAAGCTCTACCGCAAGGGCCTGCTGGACTTCAAGGCCGAGATCGAGGCGCACATCGCCTCCCTGGACTTCGTGCACGACCCCGAGGCCCTGGACAAGCGGGAGGCCCTGCGGGGCATGGCCCTGTCCTGCGACGCGGTGATCCGCTGGGCCCAGCGCTACGCCGAGCTGGCCGAGGCCAAGGCCGCCGGCTGCAAGGACCCGGCCCGCAAGGCCGAGCTGCTGAAGATCGCCGGCATGTGCCGGTGGGTGCCGGCCCACGCCCCCCGGGACTTCCAGGAGGCGCTGCAGTACTACTGGTTCTGCCACCTGGCGGTGATCACCGAGCTGAACGGGTGGGACGCCTTCAGCCCCGGGCACCTGGACCAGCACCTGTGGCCCTTCTACCAGAAAGGCCTGGCCGACGGCAGCCTCACCCGGGACCAGGCCAAGGAGCTGCTGGAGTGCTTCTTCATCAAGTTCAACAACCACACGGCGCCGGCCAAGCAGGGGGTGACCGCGGCCGAGAGCGGCACCTACACCGACTTCGCCAACATCAACCTGGCCGGCCTGCTGCGGGACGGCGCGGACGGCTCCAACGAGTTGACCCACCTGCTGCTCGAGGTCGTCGACGAGTTCCACCTGCTGCAGCCCAGCAGCAACATGCAGGTGTCGCGCAAGACCCCGGACGCGGTGCTCAAGCACGCCCTGCGGGTGATCCGCAACGGCTACGGCTTCCCCTCCCTGTTCAACGCCGACGCGGTGGTGGAGGAGCAGCTGCGCCAGGGCAAGACCCTGGAGGACGCCCGGGAGGGCGGCACCTCCGGCTGCGTGGAGGTGGGCGCCTTCGGCAAGGAGGCCTACATCCTCACCGGCTACTTCAACCTGATGAAGATGCTGGAGCTGGCCTTCCACGACGGGTTCGACCGCCGCACCGGGAAGCAGATCGGGGCGCACACCGGGGACCCGGCCGGGTTCAGGACCTTCGACGACCTGTTCCGCGCCTTCGAGACCCAGTTCCGGCACGTGCTCGAGATCAAGATGCAGGGCAACCTGATCATCGAGCGGATGTTCGCCACCCGCATGCCCCACACCTTCCTGTCGGTGATCACCGACGACTGCATCAAGAAGGGCAAGGACTACAACGCCGGCGGCGCCCGCTACAACAACACCTTCATCCAGGCGGTGGGCATCGGCAGCATCTCCGACAGCCTGTCGGCCCTGAAGGAAGTGGTCTACGAGAAGGAGGAGCTGGGCCTGCCCCGGTTCATCCAGGTGCTGGAGGACGACTTCAAGGGCATGGAGACCCTGCGCCAGCGGCTGGTGAACAAGACCCACAAGTACGGCAACGACGACGACTATGCCGACGACCAGATGGTCCGCACCTTCCGCATGCTGTTCGAGGCCATCGACGGCCGGCCCAACACCAAGGGCGGAGCGTTCCGGGTGGAGATGCTGCCCACCACCTGCCACGTGTACTTCGGCGAGGTGTGCCTGGCCTCGCCCGACGGCCGGCGCCAGGGCCTGCCCCTGTCCGAGGGGATCAGCCCGGTGCAGGGCGCCGACCGCAAGGGCCCCACGGCGGTGCTCAAGTCCGCCGGCAAGATGGACCACGTCAAGACCGGCGGCACCCTGCTGAACATGAAGTTCTCCCCCGGCCTGCTGGAGGGCGAGCAGGGCATCGACAACCTGCACAGCCTGGTGCGGTCGTACTTCAAGCTGGACGGCCACCACATGCAGTTCAACGTGGTGGGCGCGGCCAAGCTGCGCGAGGCCCAGGCCAAGCCCGAGGAGTACCGGGACCTGATCGTGCGGGTGGCGGGCTACAGCGACTACTTCTGCGACCTGTCCAGGTCGCTCCAGGACGAGATCATCAAGCGCACGGAGCACGCGCAGTTCTGAGCCCGGCGCTTCCCCTCGAGGCGCCGTGCTTCACCGCGCGGCGCTCTCCCCCTTTAGTTGACATGGCATTAGGTAGGACCATAATTTACCCTGGTAACAAACAGCAGCCAACCTACCTATCCTCTTAGTCCGGCGCCACTCCACGGAGGTCAGTCATGGCGGCATACATGGACAGGATCAAGAGATTGAAGGCTCGTCTCCTGAGCACCCGACCGGAAATGGACCTGGAGAACGCGTCGATCCTCACCAGCGGCTTCCAGGAGATGGAAGGCCATCCCCTGATCGTCAAGAAGGCGCACGCGTTCCGGAAACAGTGCCGCGAGAAGACCATCTTCATCGCCGACGACGAACTGATCGTCGGCAATTCCGGCAGCAAGATCCGCGGCGGGATTCTCTGCGCCGATTCCTGCTGGTCGGTGCTGGACCAGGAGCTGGAGACCATCAGCACGCGGCGGTACGATCCGTTCTTCCTTAAGCCTGAGGACCGGAAGCTGTTCGAAGAGAAGATCCGCCCCTACTGGAAGGGACGTTCGATCTACGAGAAATGGATCGCCCAGGCTCCCGAAGAGGCCACCACCCTGCGCGACAATGGCGTGATCTACATCGACCGGAAGGCGGTGCGCGGCTGGGGAGAGACCACGGCGGGCTATTCCTGGGTGCTCCGGGCAGGGATCAAGGGGATCGCCGAGACGATCAAGGAGCGCCGTGCGCGCCTGAACCTCACCGACCCCGGGGCGTTCGACCAGGACAACTTCCTCAAGGCCCTGCTCCTGGTGGCCGAAGGCATCGTCATCCTGGCCAACCGCTATGCAGCCTTGGCCGAGGAGATGGCCAGGAAGGAAGCCGATCCCCGGCGCAGGGGGGAGCTTGAACAGATCGCCCGCATCTGCCGCCGCGTTCCCGAACATCCGGCCACCAGCTTCAGGGAGGCCCTCCAGTCCTTCTATTTCTACCAGATCAGCATCTTCATGGAGCAGAACGCCGCGGCCTACAACCCGGGCCGGGTGGACCAGTACTTCTGGCCGTACTACCGGGACGACGTGGCCAAGGGCGACCTGACCGAGGAGCAGGCCCAGGAGCTGCTGGACTGCCTGTGGATCAAGTTCAGCGAGCCATGCCTGTTCCAGGACGCGATGACCGCCGAGTTCGCCGCCGGCTACCCCATGTTCCAGAACACCTGCGTGGGCGGGGTCGACACCAGCGGCTACGACGCGGTCAACGACCTCTCGTACCTGATCCTGCAGGCGACGATGGATGTGCAGCTCTACCAGCCGTCGCTGACGGTGCGCTACAGCATGGCCAAGAACCCCAACAAGTTCCTGCGCAAGGTCGTCGAGCTGATCGGCAAAGGGACCGGTTTCCCGGCCTTCCACAACGACGACCTCGGCATCAGGATGGTGCTGAACAAGGGCGTTCCCCTCAAGGAAGCCTACGACTGGAACCCCTGCGGGTGCGTCGAAACCAACCTCGCAGGAAGGATGCGCCAGTACACCGCGCTGGCGGACATCAACCTGGGCAGCGTCATCGAGCTGACCCTGAACCGCGGGATCTGCCGCAAGTCCGGGAAGAAGGTCTCGGTGGACGCGGGCGATCCGGCGACCTTCGCCACCTACGCGGACTTCGAGCACGCGGTCAAGAAGACGTTCTCCTACATCAACCGAGTGGTGGTCATGGGCAGCCACGTGCTCGACGACATCGGCCTGGAGCGCGTCAGCCCCGCGCTTTCACTGACCTTCAAGGCGTGCATCGAGAAGGGGGTCGACTACTCGGCGGGCGGAGCCAAGTACAACTGCGGCAACGGCATCATCCTGATCGGCGTGGCCGACCTCATCAACAGCATGGCGGCGGTCCGCCACCTGGTCTACGACCAGAAGCTCCTGACCATGGAGCGTCTGTGCGCTGCGCTGGCCGCCAATTTCGAGGGCTACGAGGACGTCCGCAGGCTGTGTGCCGGTGCGCCGAAATACGGCAACGATGATCCGTTGGCCGATGACATCACCGGGGGGATGTTCACCTTCATGGCCGATGACATCGAGCAGTACTCAGGGAAGTTCGGCAAGATGACTCCGGGCATCCTGCCCGTGTCCGGGAACACGCCGTTCGGCCTGGAGGTCGGCGCCCTGCCGTCCGGAAGGCCGGGCTGGAAGCCCCTGGCCGATGGTGTCAGCCCATCCGGCGGCACCGACATCAAGGGACCGACGGCTGTCATCAAATCGGTCGCGGGGCTGCCTCACGCCCGTTTCGTGCAGGGCACCCTGCTCAACATGAAGGTCGAGCCGGACCTGTTCTCCTCCGAATTCGGCATTTCGCAGATGATGGCGCTGCTGAAGAGCCTGTGCTCGCTCGGCCTGTACCACGTCCAGTTCAACGTCATCGACCAGGCGAAGCTGATCGCCGCCCAGAAGCATCCCGAGGAATACAAGGGGCTGCTGGTCCGCGTGGCCGGGTACACCGCCTACTTCGTGGAACTGGGCAAGGACGTCCAGGACGAGATCATCGCCCGCACAGTACAGCATCAAGAGGCGTCCGTCTGTTGAGGCCGGTCCCCGGAAGGTGGTTCCACATGCAAGATCCCAGCAAGGGAACCGTATTGCGCATCGAGCATGCCTCCATCCACGACGGTGAAGGCATCCAGACGGTCGTGTTCCTGAAAGGGTGCCCGCTCCACTGCGCCTGGTGCTCCACCCCGGAAGGCCTGGGCCCCCAGCCCCAGACCACGGCCGCGGGGAAGACCTACGGCCGCGTCATGGACGCGGACGAGTTGATGCGGGAGATCGAGAAGGACGAGGTCTTCTTCTTCCACTCCGGCGGAGGGGTGACCCTCTCCGGGGGCGAGGCGCTGGTCCAACCGGAGTTCGTGGCGGAAATCCTCAGGCGCTGCCACTGGCTGGGCATACGGACCACGCTCGAGAGCAGCCTGTACGCGTCTCCCGAGGCCATCGAACTGGTGCTGCCGCACCTGGACCTGCTCTATGCGGACATCAAGCACATGGACGGCGGGCGGCACGAGGCGTTGACCGGCCTCGACAACGAATTGATCCTGGCCAACATCCGGGCCGTCTCGGCCCATCGCCACCGGCCTGATCTGATCATCCGCATGCCGGTGGTCCCGTCCGTCAACGATGAGGACGAGAACCTGCGCAGCCTGGCCCGTTTCTGCTCCAGCTTGCCGAACCTGAAGAAGGTGGAGCTCCTGCCGTACCATCGCCTGGGAACGGGCATGTACCGGGAGCTGGGGCAGGAGTACGCACTTCAGGACATCAAGACTCCCTCCAGGGCGCACATGGAGGCGAAGGCGAAGGTCATGCATTCCGTGGCTCCGGGCCTGGAAGTCGCCATCCGGTAGCCGCTCCCTCCGAAGTGGGCAGGTCATGGGCATCGTCTTCAACATCCAGAAGTGCTCGATCCATGACGGACCGGGCATCCGCACGCTGGTGTTCCTGAAAGGATGCCCCCTGAAGTGCACCTGGTGCTCCAACCCGGAGTCACAGGGGACTACCCCGGAGATCGCCTCGTTCCACAAGCGGTGCATCGGATGCCGTGCCTGCCAGAAGAACTGCCCGGAGCGGGCGATCGTCCAGGACGGGCCCCTCTTCCGGATCGACGCCAGCCTGTGCAGCAACTGCCTGAAGTGCGCCGAGCTCTGCTATGCCGACTCGAAGCAGGTCGTCGGCAAGGAGATGACGACCACCGAGGTCATGGCGGAGGTGGTGAAGGACAGGACCTTCTACAAGCATTCCGGGGGTGGCGTCACCTTCTCAATGGGATCGATCCTCTTGCCGGCAAGCTCATCGGTGTCAGGACCGGGGAGATCGACTCGTTCAAGACCTTCGATGATGTCCTGGCGGCCTTCGATACGCAGATGAAATACTTCATCAAGCTGATGCTGGAAGGATACAACATCGTCGGCTCGCTCCATGCCACCCGCGCGCCCGCCCCGTTCGCCTCGGCGACGGTCGACGACTGCATCAAGAACGGCCGGTCGATTCAGGAGGGCGGGGCCAAATACAACTTCTCCGGATGCTTCATGACCTCCCTGGCGAACGCCGCCGATTCTCTCGCGGCCATCGGCCAGGTGGTGTTCCAGGACGGGACGCTCACGCTCGCCCAGTTGAACCGCATCCTCCTGGACGACTTCAAGGGCCAGGAAAGGACCCGGCAGCTGCTCCTGAACAGGCCGCCGAAATACGGGAACGACAACGACTTCGTCGACGGATTGGCCAGGAGGTGCGTATCGGTCTTTGCCGACGAGCTGGAAAAGTACCGCGATTCCAGGGGCGGCCGGTACGTCCTGTCCATCCTCTCCCAGTCGTTCAATGTCCTGCAGGGGAAGAGCCTGGGAGCGACTCCCGACGGCCGGCGCGCGTTCGAGCCCCTCAGCGACAATGCTTCGCCGGTCATGGGCAGGGACATCAATGGTCCCACGGCCATGGTGAAGTCCGTGTCCAAGATCGATCAGATGAAGCCGTTGATCGGGACTCTGCTGAACGTGAAGTTCGACCCCGCCATCACCCGGGGCGACAGCGGTCTCAAGGTGCTGAAGGACATCGTGGTCTCGTACTTCGATCTCATGGGCGAGCACATCCAGATCAACGTCGTGGGCCGCGAGACCTTGCGCCAGGCCCAGGCGAACCCGGCGGAATTCAAGAACCTCATGGTCAGGGTGGCGGGGTACTCGGCGTATTTCATCGAACTGGACCGGGACGTGCAGGAGAACATCATCGCCAGGACTCAGCACACCTGCTGAACGGGGCCGAATAACCCATGTCATGGCCTGTCACGGGATCGGGCTCCAGGAGTCCTGGCTCAACCGCGGGGCCAGGGCCTCCTCCAGGGCGCGGAAGCGGGCCTCCCGTTCCAGGTACAGCACCTGGGCCCGGTCCAGGTCGACCTGCTGGAAGCGCAGCTCCTCCCCGGGGCGCAGCTGCGCGGCCCGGGGCAGGTCCACCGCGGCCACCTCCCCCAGGCGCGGATAGCCGCCGGTGGTCTGGCGGTCGGCCATGAGCACGATGGGCGCGCCGTCGGGAGGGAGCTGGACGGTGCCGGCGGTGACGCCGGCGGAGATCATCTCCTGGGGCCACTCCAGGGCCAGGGCCGGGCCCTGCAGGCGGATCCCCATGCGGTCCGAGGCCGGGGCCACCCGGTAGACCGCGGTCACCAGGGTGTCGCGGCTGGAGGGCTCCAGGCTCGGCCACTGGGGTCCCGGGACCAGGCGCAGGACAGCGGGCCGGTTGAAATCCAGGTCGTGGTGCCAGGGCGCGAACCACGGCGACGCAAGGAACGGCGCGGACCTTCCCGTGGCCGTCCCGCGCCGGCGGGACGCTTCCAGGAGGCCGGCGCAGCGGTCCCGGGGGAAGGGCTCCAGTTCCAGGCGGTCGCCGGTCTTCAGGGGCCGGCCCCCGAGGCCGCCGAAGCCGGCTTTCAGGTGGGTGCTGGCGCTGCCCATCATGGCGGGGATCCGGAAGCCGCCGGCCACCGCAAGGTAGGCCCGGACGCCCTGGACGGGCCGGCCGAAGGTGAGCTGGGTCCCGGCGCGCACCAGCACCGGTCGCCACTGGGGCAGGGCCCGCCCCTCGACGGCGGGGGACAGGTCCGCCCCGCACAGGGCGATCAGCCGTTCCTCCTCGAAGCGCAGGGCCGGGCCGGCCAGGGTGCATTCCAGGGCGGCGGCTCCGGGCGGGTTGCCCACCAGCAGGTTGGCCAGGCGGTGGGAGAGTTCGTCCATGGCTCCGCAGGGGCTCACGCCCAGGTGCTGGTAGCCTTTCCGGCCCAGGTCCTGGAAGGTGGTGAGCAGGCCCGGGGCCTCGACCCGGATGCTCATGGGCCGGCCCCCGCCGCGGCGCGGAAGGCCTCGGGCCCCACGGGCACGAACCGGAGCCGGTCGCCGGGCCCCAGGAGGCAGGGCTCGGCCCGGTCCGGGCGGAACAGGCGCCCGGGGGTGCGCCCGATGATCTGCCAGCCCCCGGGGCTCTCCTGCGGGTAGATGCCGGTCTGCATCCCGGCGATGCCCACCGAGCCCGCGGGCACCCTGAGCCTCGGCGTCTCCCGGCGGGGGGCGGCGATGGCCGGGTCCAGCCCGCCCAGGTAGGGGAACCCCGGGGAGAACCCCAGCATGTAGACCCGGTACTCGGCCGTGCTGTGCCGGGCCATGACCTCCGCCGCGGACAGGCCGCAGCGGGCGGCCACCTCCTCCAGGTCGGGGCCGAACTCGCCGCCGTAGCAGACCGGCAGCTCCACCCGGCGCGCTTTCCCCGGAGCCCGGGCCCGGGCGCGGCCCCAGATCCGCAGCAGCTCCTCGCGCAGAGCCTGGTGGGGCGGCGCGCCGCGGCCGGCCCACAGGGCGGGATCGTAGTGCACGGTGAGGGTGGCGTAGGCCGGCACCAGGTCGGTGACGCCCGCCAGTCCCCGGGCCCGGACCAGGGCCGCGAACTGGTGCACCCGGGCGTTCACGTCCGGATCGATGCGGTCGCCCAGGACCGCCACCAGGGCCCGGTCGCCCAGGGCCTCCACCCGGAGGGCGTCGGCACGGGGGCTGACCGGACTGGCCATGTCAGCTCAGCTCGGTCCCCATCGTCTCCGGGACCGAGAAGATGGAGACGGCGCCCAGGACGAAGGCGATGGCAGTGAAGGCGGGGCGGCGCCCCATCCGGTCGGAGATGAAGCCGAACGTGACGTAGCCGATGTAGGCGCCGACCATCATGGGGATCATCCAGACCGGGGCCCGGACCACCGAAAGGCCCGCGCCGCCCTTGGCCACCGGGGACCCAAGGAAGCTGGGCAGCCAGGTGAACAGGCCCCAGTAGGCGAACATCACGAAGGTGGAGATCATGGTGCTGAGCAGGGTGAAGCGCACCAGGTCCCGGGAGAAGATCTGCAGGAACACTCCGCCCGCGGACGGCTTCGCTTTCGCCTCCCGCTTCTGGCGCAGCCAGACTTCGGGTTCCTGGACCTTGGATCGCACCCACAGGATGAACAGGGCCGGGATGATGCCCAGGAAGAACATGGCGCGCCAGCCCAGCCAGGGCAGGATGGTGGCGGCGGCGATGGCGGCGAGGATGTAGCCCAGGGCCCAGCCCCCCTGCATCAGCCCGATGGCCTTGCCCCGGTGCCGGGCGGGCCAGGTCTCGGACACCAGCAGCGCCCCGGCGGCCCATTCCCCGCCCATGCCCAGCCCGAGGATGGTGCGGGCCACGGCCAGCTGGAGCAGGTTCTGGGACAGCCCGGAGAGTCCGGAGCAGACGGCGAACAGGGTGACCGTCACCATGAACCCGGCCGTGGCGGGGTTCAGGTGCCACTCGTCCATGATGGCCCTCAGGCAGAACACGTAGAGCATCACGTCGAACGCGTCCAGCATCCAGCCGATCTTGCCGGCCAGCAGGGCGCGCCACTGCTCCCGGGTGATCTCCTTCCACCAGGGGACAGCCGCTTCGGCCAGGACGGTCGTTCCATTCCTCATGGGGTGCCTCCCGGGATGAGAGGGCGGCCCGAACCGCGGGGGAACCGGGCTTGGCCGCGTTGGACAGGGCCTGCTGGATTTACGTGGACCAAGGTTACTCCGGATCCCGGGCCTGTAGACATGACATTTGAAAGAACTAACAAGGGGTCATGCGAACAGATCTCTTTTGGCTAGTAAGGCGAAAAAGGTTAAAATGTAAAGCGGAGGTATGGCAATGCGACAAAGCCTTCCTTACATTCCGGCCACATCGGTGGAAGCCGTCGTGAGTTCCAAGGGCCAGGTGACGCTGCCGAAAGCTCTCCGGGCCCATCTCGGCATCATGACCGGCAGCCGGATCCGGTTCAGCCTTGCCCCCCACGGCGGATTCCGCGCCGACCGAGTGCTTTACGAACTCGAGGATCTTTGGCGGATGGCCGACGAGGGACAGAAAGCCAAGGGCGTGATGACGTTCAAGGAGATGGATGAAGCCAAGGCCCGGAGGGCCTGGTGATGGTCGTCGCCGATACCAACGTCTGGGCACGAGCCTACCTCAACGATGATGCGGCCCAGGCTCTGAAGGCCCGCCGGACCCTGGCCGAAGAACGGCCGAAGGGGGGTGTGTTCGTTCCCCTGATCGTCATGGCGGAACTGGCGTGGGTGCTGCGTGCAAGGTGGGAGCGCGTCCGGGTCCTGGATACCCTGGAAAGCCTTCTCCAGACCCGGGGCGTCACGGTGGAATCCCCGATCGTGGCCCAGGAGGCGATCGACGCAGCTCGCCAGGGGGGCAAGGGCGGGTTCGTGGACCACCTGGTGGCCAAGGTCGGATTCGCCAACGGCGCCCGGGAAGTCATCACCTTCGATGCCAAGTTCGGCAAAGCGGCCAAGGTGAGACGCCTGAAATAGCCCGGCTCAGGCCCAGGTCACCTCCACGGTCCGTCCCTCCCCCACCGGCTTCGTCCCCAGCTCCACTTCCACCACGTCCCCGTCCAGGGCCGGCCCCTGCAGCTGGAACGGCGTTGGCGCGAGGCCGCGGGAGACCAGGCGCCAGCCCTCCACCGGGCGCCCGTCCACCCGCACCTGCCGGACCTTCCCCATTCCCGGCGGAACGTGCAGACGCACCGCCCAGGCCCGGGCCTCCAGGGCCCCCGGGTAGCCGCCGGCGGCCGGCGCCACGGTCACCGTCACCAGCTTCCCGCCCGGCTCCACCCGGGCCTCCAGGGGCGTGCGGCGGAAGGCGCCGTCCCGGTAGGCGTTGGAGATCCCGTCGTCCTCGTACAGCTCCCCCGGGGCCGGGACCTCGGGGTGGGGATAGACATCCAGGGTGAGCGGGTCCCAGGGCTTCTCCCCGGTGTGCCGCATCTCGGGGGCCAGGACGAACAGGCTGCCCGCCCGCAGGAACATGGGCGTCACCGCCGCGGCGGCCTGCACCTGGACGCTGCGGGGACCGCGGACCCGCTCCCCGGTCCAGGCGTCGACCCACTCCCCCTCCGGGATCCACACCCGGCGCGCCACCGGCCGCACCGGAAGCTCCATGGGCCGGAAGAACAAGCAGGCGGGCCAGGTTGTCGTACCGGAAGTTGATCTCGGCCGGGTCCAGGGCCTGGTCGGCCACGGGTTTGGGGTGGTCGTTGAAGCCCACCCGCACCCCCAGCCGGTGGGCCTGGTCCAGGAACTCGCCCAGGTCCGGGAACAGGCGCAGGTTCTCGTCGTAGCCGAAGCTGGCGCTCACCCGCCAGTCGGTGTCCACCATGAACACGTCCAGGGGGAACTCCCGCTCCCGTTACTCCCGGATCAGCCCCAGCACCCCCTGGTCCGTGTAGGGGTGGTAGCGGCTGTGGAAGGCCCCGAACAGGTACAGGGGCGGCAGTCCGGCGGGGCCCGTGAGCCGCAGCAGGTCCGCGCAGGCGGCCGTAGTCGCCGCCGGGGAGGAACACGTACAGGTCCGGGGCGTCGTTGCCCACGTCCCAGCCGCTGGAGGGGGAATAGGGCGCGCCCGTTGGAGCCGGGGTGGCGCCCCAGGGGGGCGGCACGATCCGCGGCGTGTCCGCCACCGCCCAGGCCCGGGGCGACGATCCGGGGTCCGGCAGGGCGCAGGTGCCGGCCAGCCGTCCATCCCAGGCGAACAATGCGTGCCCGCGGGGATCCTGGATCCGCACCTCCCGGAGGTCCCGGGGGCGGACGGGCATGCGCACGGCGAACCGGTCGGCCCGCAGCACCACCTCCCGGGCGGAATCGGTCCGCCGCAGGGCCGCCCCGGGCCAACCGCGCTCCACCACGTGGAACGTGGGCCGGTCCTCGAAGCCCTTGGGGCCCTTCATTTCCAGGCGGACCAGGGTGGGGGACAGCGCCTGGACCCGGACCTGCCCGACCTCCACCGCCGTGACGGCGGGAGCGGCGACATCGGCGGCGGACATGGCGGCACGCGCGAAAAACGCGATCAGGAAAGGGATCTTCAAAGGCCCTCCGGCGGCAAGCACGGGCCATCTTACCGAATGGGCCGCCAGGGCCAGGGCCTTTATAATTGTTTATAAAATAAGCCTTTAGTTCGCCGTTCGGCGATCAGATCCTCCAGGATGACCGCCGCCGCCGCGGCGTCAAGCTTGGCCTTGCGGTCCCGGGCCTTCACGCCCCGCTGGGCGAGCAGGCGCTCGGCCTCGGCGCTGGTGAGGTGCTCGTTCCAGAACACCAGGGGCAGCCCGGTGCGCGCCCCCAGGGCCTCTCCGAAGGCCCGGGCCAGCCCGGCGGTTCCGCTCTCGGCGCCGTCCTGGTGCCGGGGCAGACCCACCACCAGGGCCTGGGCCCCCTCCTCCCGGGCCAGGCGCGCCAGGGCGGCCAGGGTCGGCTCGCCCTGGTTGGGCCAGACGGCGAAGGGGGTGGCCAGGATCTCCAGCTCGTCGCAGAAGGCGATGCCGATGTTCTTGGTGCCGTGGTCGAGGGCCAGCCAGCGCATGGACTCGATCCTAGCCCAAGCGGCCGTCGGTCGGGTACCCCCATAATGGAGGCCATGGCACGCCCTCTCCCCGACGCCCTCCTGGCCCTGCCCCACCGGCGGGATGTTCCGTTTTCCAAGCTGACCACCCTGGGGGTCGGGGGGACCTGCCGCTGGCTGTTCGAGCCGGTGACCGAGGCCCAGGCCCAGGCATTCGTGCGCACCTGCGCCCGGGAGGGGCTGCCCTGGCGCACCCTGGGGGGGGGCAGCAACCTGGTGGTGCTGGGGGACGTGGAGGCGCCGGTGCTGCGCCTGAACCTGTCCCGGGACCTGGCGCGGGACGGGCTGGAGGTGCGGGCCTCGGCCAGCCACGGGCACATCCGCCTCAGCCAGGCGGTGGCCGACCTGGGCCTGTCGGGGCTGGAGTACGCCTCGGGGATCCCCGGCACGGTGGGCGGCGCCCTGCACATGAACGCCGGGGCCTACGGCCGTGAGCTGGTGGACGTGCTGGTGCGGTACCGCTTCCTCACCCCGGACGGGGACCTGGTGGAGAAGGCTCCGGAGCCCGGGGAGTTCCGCTACCGCTGGAGCGTGGTGGGGGACGGACGGGTGGCCCTGGGGCTCACCGTGCGCCTGGCGGAGGGGGACCCGGCCCGGATCCGGGCCCTGGTGGAGGACTACCGGCGCCGGCGGGGCACCAGCCAGCCCCTCAGCAAGCGCAACGCCGGGTGCATCTTCAAGAACCCGCCCGGGCAGAGCGCCGGGCGGCTCATCGACCAGGCCGGCCTGAAGGGGCTGCGGGTGGGGGACGCGGAAGTGAGCCCCGAGCACGGCAACTTCCTGGTCAACCACGGGGCCGCGACCTCGGCCCAGTTCGCCGAGCTGATGGCGCAGGTCCGGGCCAAGGTCCTGGACCGGCACGGGATCACCCTGGAGCCCGAAGTGGAGATCTGGGATTCCCATGGGCCGATTACTGGCTAATCTAGCACTTTCATGGCCGCCCTCTCCCGCAACCGCTCCCGCCGTCCCTGGGTTCCCTGGGCCCGGGTGGGGCTGGTCGCGCTCCTGGTCAGCGCCGCCGGCTACGGCGCCCTGGAGCTGGGGCACCGCTACCTGGGCCTGCAGAAGCTGACCATCGAGCAGGTCACCATCACCGGGTGCCGGGGCAGCCGCCTGGCCCAGGCCCAGACCATCGCCGACGGGCTGTGCCTGGGCAAGCCGCTGTTCTGGTTCGACGCCGACCGGCTGCGCAGCTCCCTGGAAGCCCAGCGCTGGGTCAAGGACCTCCTCATCCGCCGGGACCCGCCTGACCGCCTGAGCCTGGTGGTGGAGGAGCGCCAGCCGGTGCTCTGGCTGGCCCGGCCCCAGGGGGTGTTCCTGGTCTCGGACGACGGGATCGTGCTGGACCGGCTCTCGCAAGTCGATTTAATGCCCATTCCCGTGGTGGCCGACCCCAAAAGCCAGGAAAACGCGCCCATGGTCCAGCTGATCCGCGCCGCCACTAGCCTTCGTAATAAACAGAAAGAATTTTACGACCGCCTTTCCGAACTGCGCTGGAGCGACCACGGCCCGGTGGCTTTCTTGGAAGGGCTTGAAGCACCCATCTACCTGTCCCGGCAGGACGCCACCAAGAATATCCCCAATTTTCAGATGCTTTTCCTGAACGAACTGTCCAAGCGCCCGGACCTGGCCCGGCTGCGCTATGTGGACCTCCGCTGGGACGAGGAGATCGCCGTGGGCGAGCCCCTGGCCTCCCAGCCCCCCAATGCCCGCCCGCAATCCCGCTAGCGGACGCCTCTGCCAGCAAAATTCCCTTCTTTCAATCCTGATATCCGGCCCCGGAAGCGGTTATCATTGGCCCCAAGGAAATAGGGATACTCATGGTGCAACCGGCGGTTCTCCTCGGCCTGGATCTCGGAGCAAGTAAAGTAGTCGCAGTAGTTGCCGTGCAGGAGGAAAGCGGGGCCCTGAACGTCACGGGCGCCAGCCTGGCCAACCCCGAGGGGGGCATCCGCCAGGGGGAGATCACCGACATCAACCTCACCGTCAACGCCGTGACCCGGGCGGTGGAGGAGGCCATGCGCACCGCCGGCCAGACCCGGCTGGACGGCATCCGGGTGTCGGTGGACGGCATCCAGTTCAAGGGCGAGAACCTGCGCGACTCCATCACCATCGCCTCCCCGGACCGGATCATCACCGTGCAGGACCGGGACCGGGTGCTGGAACAGGCCACCAACGGCTGCAAGCTGGCCAAGGAGGAGACGGTCCTGCACCGGCTCCCGCAGATGTTCCACATCAAGGGCCAGCGGGACATCCGCAACCCGGTGAACATGATCGGCGAGACCCTGGAGGCCGAGGTGCGGATCATCGTGGCCCCCGGCTCGGTGCTGGAGAACATCAACCGGGCCCTGCACCTGTCCAGCCTGCAGGGGGCCGGCCTGATGTACTCGCCCCTGGCCTCGGCGGAGGCGGTGCTGTCCAGGGAGGACGCGGAGAACGGCGCGGTGGTGGTGGACGTGGGCGAGCAGCTCACCCACCTGGGCGTGTTCCTGCGCGGCACCCTGTTCCACAGCGCGGTGATCCCCATCGGCGGGATGCACTTCACCAAGGACCTGGAGATCACCAAGCACCTGGGCGGCATCTCCATGGCCGAGCGGATCAAGCGGGTCTACGGCACCGCCCTGCCCACCCAGGTCCCCCCCGAGGAGCACATCGAGCTCGAGGAGGAAGGGCGCCAGGTGTCCCGCCGGGAGCTGGCGGAGGTGCTGCACGCCCGGGCCGTGGAGCTGCTCAACATGGTGCTGGCGGAGATCGGCCGCTCCGGCCTCATCCACGAGATCCACGGAGGCGTGCACCTGGTGGGCGGGGGCGCGCTCCTGCCGCACCTGCCCATCCTGGCCCAGAACATCCTGGGCCGGCCCCGGGTGGTGCTGGGGCGGGTCACCGGGGTGCAGGGCCTGAGCCAGGTCATCGCCAACCCGCTCTACACCAACGCCCTGGGCGCTGTGAAGGCGCTCCACCGCGGGCTCAACGACACCATGGGCAAGCAGGGCCGGGGCGGCAGCTTCTTCGACAAGTTCTTCAAGCGCTTCAGCTGACCGGAGCATTCATGTCCGACATCCCCTTCCTCCCCAGCCCGATCCACCTGCCCGGCGCCAACATCAAGGTGGTGGGCGTGGGCGGCGCCGGCTGCAACGCCATCGACCGGATGATCCAGAGCGGCGTGACCGGGGTCCAGTTCATCGCCATGAACACCGACCAGCAGAGCCTGGCCCAGAGCAAGGCGCACGTGAAGGTGGCCCTGGGGCCCATCAGCATGCGCGGCCTGGGCGCCGGCGGCAACGCCGAGCGCGGGCAGACCGCCGCCGAGGAGAGCATGGAAGAGGTCCTCGCCCAGCTCCAGGGTGCGGACATGGTCTTCATCACCGCGGGGATGGGCGGCGGCACCGGCACCGGCGCGTCCCCGGTGGTGGCCGGCTGCGCGCGGGAGATCGGCGCCCTGACCGTGGCGGTGGTGCTCACCCCGTTCCGGTGGGAGGGGGTCAACAAGGCGGACAAGGCCGTCCAGGGCCTGGACAACCTGCGCAACACCGCCGACACGGTGATCGTGGTCTCCAACGAGAAGCTGCTGACCCTTTGCGAGAAGGGCGTGAAGGTCAAGGAGGCCTACCGGGTGGCCGACGGGGTGCTGATCCAGGGGGTGCGGGGCATCACCGACCTGATCCTGCGCCCGGGCACCCTCAACGGCGACTTCGCCGACGTGGAGGCGGTGCTGCGCAACGGGCGGGAAGCCCTCATCGGCACCGGCGCCGGGCGCGGCGAGGAGGCGATCCTGGACGCCCTCACCCGGGCCCTGGACTGCCCCCTCCTGGAGCGGGAGAACACCGGCGTGGCCTCCCAGGTCATCGTCTCCATCATGGCCGACTGGGACCGGGTGGAGCTGTCCGCGGTGGAGACCGCCATGGGCTACCTGAGCCGGCACTACCACGGCCACGCGGACATCAAGCTGTGCCAGGTGGAGGCCCCGGAGCTGGACGACCGGGCCCTGGTGACGGTGCTGGCCTCGGGCTTCTCGGAACCCGGCGCGGCGGTGCCCGCCCCGGCCGAGCCCGAACCGGCCGCCGCGTCAGCCGAGCCCGTGCGCCAGGCCAACGGCGAGTCCGTGCGGGTCTACGGCGAGGTGGCCCAGGCCTACCAGGGAGGCGAACCGCCCCTCACCCCCACCCGGCTGCTGCCCCAGGCGCCCACCCCCAGCGGCGAACTGGTGACCCTGGCCGAGGACCTGCACGTGCCGGCCATCATCCGCATGACCCAGGGCAGACTGCCCATTGAATAGAAGGCGCCGGCTGCCCATCGAGTAGGCAGGCTCCGGGCCAGTCCAGGCGCCGTCCCCTCCCGGCCGGCGGCGGTGGAATTTTTACGGAAACGTTCCCGTGCGGGACTGGCGAAATCCGCCATCCTGGAGTAGGAGCGCTGCCTATGCCGACATCCAAGACCCGCTGCGTGGGGATCCTCACCGCCGGCGGCGACTCGCCGGGGCTCAACGCCGTGGTCCGGGGCATCACCCGGGTGGCCATCAACGAGTACGGCATCCGGGTCCTGGGCATCCAGGACGGGTTCCGGGGCCTGGTGGAGAACCGGATGGTGACCCTGGACGACCTCACCGTCTCCGGGATCCTGACCCGGGGCGGCACCATCCTGGGCACCAGCCGCGACAAGCCCCACAGCATGCCCATCGGCGGCCGGCTGATGGACATGACCGACGCCGCGGTGGAGAACGTCCGCCGGCACCAGATCGACTGCCTGATCTGCCTGGGGGGCGGAGGCACCGCCAAGAACGCCTTCCGGCTCCAGCAGAAAGGCGGGATCAACGTCATGACCCTGCCCAAGACCATCGACAACGATGTCTACGGCACCGACGTCTCGTTCGGGTTCGACACCGCGGTGGCCATCGCCACCGAGGCCATCGACCGGCTGCACACCACCGCCACCAGCCACCACCGGCTGATCGTGTGCGAGATGATGGGGCACCGCGCCGGCTGGCTGGCCCTGCATTCCGGCATCGCCGGAGGGGCCGACGTGATCCTCGTCCCCGAGCTGCCCTACGACCTGGAGAAGATCGCCGAGTTCCTGCTGGAGCGGCGCCGGCACGGCAAGCGGTTCTCGATCATCGCCGTGGCCGAAGGGGCGCGGTCCCTGCGGGACGTGGAGGCGGAGGCCGCCGCCAAGGAGAAGGACAAGGCCAAGGACAAGGACCGGCGCAAGGGCAAGGACCCGGACCGGGCCGAGAAGGGCGAGGCGACCAACGGCGGGGCCACCGAAGAGGAGGCCGTGGACGCCTACCGCGCCGACCTGCCCCTGAAGGTGCAGCGGCTGCACGACGAGACCATGGCCTACCACGTGGTGCAGGAGCCCATGGCCTCGCGCCTGGCCCGGCATCTCCAGGCCCTGACCGGGGTGGAGGCGCGGGTGACCTCCCTGGGCCACGTCCAGCGGGGCGGGGTCCCCACCGCCTTCGACCGCACCCTCAGCACCCTGATGGGCACCAAGGCGGCCGAGCTCCTGGGCGAGGGGACCTTCAACGTGATGGTGGCGTACCGCAACGGCGAATGCGTGCCGGTGCCGCTCCAGGAGGTGGTGGGGCGGCGCAAGCTGGTGCCCGCGGACCACCCCCTGGTCCTGTGCGCCCGCAAGGTAGGAACCTGCTTCGGAGACTGAACCGACGGACGGCAGGAGGGGCGCGGGCTCCGGGCCGGAGCGCACCGGCACCTTTCCATCTTCCCGCTCACTAATCAGGTGGCCCAACCCGGAGCGCCGAGCGCTCCCCTGACTTCTGAAAGGAGGAAGCCATGACCCGTGGTTTGTACGAACGGGGACTGCAGGCCCTGCTGGGGGCTTCGGCCTGCGCGCTCCTGGCCGTCGAGGCGCCCAGGATCGGATTCCAGGCCCTGGCCAGCTGGCCCACCGGCAGCATGCGCAGCGACTTCACCAACAACAACGGCTATGGCGCCGGCGTGTTCGCGGGCTGGGAGCTGGGGCCCGGGAGGGTGTTCCGCCTGGGCTACGACGGGGTCTGGTACGCCAGCAGCTCCCGGGCGGCCGCCGGCACCGGCATCCCGGTGGCTTCCATCTCCGCCGTGCAGGACGGCAAGCCCCGCAGCAACTCGGTGACCGCCCAGTACCTGTACTTCCCCAGCAGCGACGACGAAGGCGTCTATTTCAAGGTGGGCGCCGGCGCCTCCAACCTCATGATCAAGGGGAACGACGACTTGATCTTCCCGGGATCCCCCAAGCCGGTGACCATCACCACCTTGAAGGAGACCGGGGTGCACCTGGCCTGCCTGGCCGGGCTGGGCTACGAGTTCGGCCGCAACTGGGGGGTCCTGGCCCAGTACTCCTTCATCACCGTCAACAACCACACCCTGGGGGGCGTCCAGACCGGAATCTCGTACCGCTTCTAGCACCCCTTGCGGGCTTGCCCGCCAGGGGTGCTTGTGCCTGGAACGGGCGTCCAGATCCGCCCGGATCCAACGGTACTAGACTTGAGGTAGGCTGGAGGGGATGCAGCCGGAATCCCAGATCTCCAGCCGGGCGAATCCCCGCTTCAAGGCCCTGCGCGCCCTGCTCGTCCAGGGCGGGCCCCGGCGGGGGCATACCCTCCTGCTGGGCGAGAAGCTGATCGAGGCCTGGGCCCAGGCCCCGGCTTCCGGGCGGGACCGGTTCCGGCCCCAGGCTTGGCTGCGGCTGGAGGGCGCGCCGCCCCATCCCCTGGAGCGGCGCCTGGCGCCCGAGACCCTGGTCCTGGGCGGGACCCTGATGCGGGACCTGGCCGAGGCCGCCAGCCCGCCCCACCATGCGCTGCTGGCGGCGGTCGGCCCGGACCCGGGGGGTCCCCTGCCGGCACGGGTGATCGTGCCCTGGGGCATCCAGGACCCCGGGAACCTGGGCGCCATCCTGCGCAGCGCCGCGGCCTTCGGGTTCCAGGAAGCCCTGCTGGGGCCCCTGTGCGCCGACCCCTTCAGCCCCAGGGCCCTGCGGGGGAGCATGGGCGCGGCCTTCCTCATGCCCGTGCGCCGGACCGGGGAGCTGGCCGCGGACCACGGGCGCTGGCTGGCCCTGGACGACGGCCCGGGCGCCATCCCCCTGGCCCAGGCGGACCTGGACGAACCCCTGCGCATCCTGGTCGGCAACGAAGGGCACGGCTGGCAAGGAGCGGAACTGCCGCCCTGGGTGCGCCGGGTCGCCATCCCGGCCCACGGCGTGGAGAGCCTCAACGCGGCGGTGGCGGCGGGCATCGCCTGTTTCGAGACCGCCCGCAGGGCGGCGCAGGCGTGATCCGCACCCTCGCCGTCCGGCTCCTGGAAGCCGTCCTGGTGGCCGCGGTCCTGGCCCTGGGCTTCCGCTTCCCGGCCGCCTCGGGCCACGGCTACCTGGAGGCGGCCGCGGGGCTGGCGGGGCCCGTCCTCCTGCTCGCGGCCCTGTTCCGGGGCCGGCGGGCGGGCTGGACCTACCTGTCCCTGGTCCTGCTGCTGGTGGCGCTGTTCTACTGGGTGCCCGGCACCATCGCGGTCAAGGGGCCGGTGCCCTACCCCTTGGCCCTGCTGGGCGCGGGCCTGTTCTACGGCTACGAGGCCCTGGGGTTCCTGCTGGTGGCGCTCTGGGTCCGCTGGGCCCGGGCCCGGGGCGGCCCCTGGGCCGCCGCCTGCGGGGCCGCCCTGGCCATCCTGGCGTGGGAGGCGTACGGCTTCCACGTCTACACCTGGAGCTGGGGCGCCTGCCTGGGCGGGGTGCCCTGGCTGGCCAAGTCCGCCGCCTTCCTGGGCACCCACGGGCTGGCCGCCCTGGTCTGGGCCTGCGCCGCCTGGAGCGCCTCGGCCCTGGCCGAGCGGGCCCGGCCCCGGCGGATCCTGGCCGGGCCCGCGCTGCTGCTGGCGGTCCTGGCGGGCGGCGCGGGGCTCTGGCATGCTCTGCCCCGCGGGCCCCTCCGGTCCCTGGACGTGCTGGTGGTCCAGCCCGACTTCGAGGCGGGGCTCCGCCGGCCGGGGATGGAGGAGGACATGTGGCGCCTCACCGACGCCGCGCTGAAGGGCCTGGGCTGGCCGCGCCCCGGGACGGCCACGCTGGTCCTGTGGCCGGAGAGCTCGGTGCTGGGCCGGGACGACCGCTACCCCGACCCGCGCCTGACGCTGGAGGCCCAGCGCCGGGGCATCGCGTGGCTGTACGGCACCGAGGGGGGGCTGCTGAACCTGGTGCGGGGCGAAGTGGCGGGCCGGCCCAGCTTCCTCCAGGCCAAGGTGGATCCCATGCCCTTCGGGGAGCGGATGCCGGGCCCCGAACCGGTGCGCGAATGGCTGGACCAGCACCTGGGCTTCGTCTCCCAGCGGCCCGGGACCCTGACCCGGAACAGCAGCTTCCGGATCCCCACGTCCCAGGGGGAACTGAAGGTCCACCCCCTCATCTGCAGCGAGGCCCTGGAGAGCGACCGGGTCCAGGAGGGGCTGGCCCTGGCGGGCGGGGACCTGCTCACCAACCACACCAACGACGGCTGGTTCGAGCGCAGCCCGGCCACCGACCTGCACGCGGCCCAGATCCGCCTGCGTCCGGTGGAGGCCGGCATCCCCATGGTGCGGGCGACTCTCACCGGCAAGTCCGGGCTGTTCCGGGAGGACGGCTCCTGGGAGCTCTGGGGCGAACCCATGACCCAGGCCACCTACGGGATCCAGCTGCGCTGGCGCCCCATCGCCACCCCGGCCCGCAGCCCCTGGGTGCAGTGGGGGCTGCTCGCGGGGCTGGTCCTGGCGCTGCTGCCCCTCCTGGTACGGCGCCGCGCGCGTCCGTGACCGACCGCCAAGGCTTGTTCCCTCCCTTCCGGCGTGATTAGATCAAGCCACACGATCGACAGGTGAAAGCCATGGAAGTGCTGCTGCGGGACGCCTGGGCCGAGGTCAACCTGGACCACCTTGCCCACAACATCCGCGAGGTCCGGCGGGTGGTGCGCCCCGGATGCCGGGTGGCCGCCGTGATCAAGGCGGACGGGTACGGGCACGGAGCGGTGGCCATCGCCGGCACGATGCTGGCCAACGGCGCGGACCTCCTGGCGGTGGCGGTGCTGCCGGAGGCGCTGCAGCTGAGGCGCGCCTACCCCGAGGCCGAGATCATGCTCCTGGGCGCCACCCCGGCGGCGCTGGCCGGGACCGTGGTGGCCAACCGGGTGGTCCCGACGGTGTTCACCCGGGACTGCGCGCTGGCCCTGAGCGAAGCGGCCCGGTCCACCGGGCGCAAGGCCAGGATCCACCTCAAGCTGGAAACCGGGATGGGGCGCATCGGAATGCCCGCCACGCCCGAGACCGTGGACCGGATCCTGGACATCGCCGCCCTGCCCGGCATCGAGGTGGAAGGAGCCTTTACCCATTTCGCCAAGGCCGACGAGCCCGACAAGACCGTCACCCAGGTCCAGTTCGAGGGTTTCATGGCGGTGATGGACCGCCTGGAGGCCAAGGGACTGCGCATCCCCCTCCGGCACGTGTCCAACAGCGGGGCCATCATCGACCTGCGGGCCTGCGACCTGGACATGGTGCGCCCGGGGCTCATGCTCTACGGGCTCTACCCGTCCGGGTCGGTCTCCCACGAGGCCGTCCGGCTCAAGGAGGCCATGGCCCTGAAGGCCAGGGTGAGCCACGTGAAGGAGCTGCCCCCGGGCTGCGGGATTAGCTACGGGCACATCTACCACACCCGGGGAACCGAGCGGATCGCCACCCTCCCGGTGGGATACGCGGACGGCTATTCCCGGCTCCTGAGCGGGAAGGCCCACGTGCTGGTCCGCGGCCGGCGGGTCCCGGTGGTGGGCCGCATCTGCATGGACCAGTGCATGGTCAACGTCACCGGCCTGGAGGTGGAGCCCGGCGAGGTGGTGACGCTGTTCGGGGGGGAGGAGGACGGCAAGGTCTGGATCGACGACGTGGCCGACTGGATGGGCACCATCACCCACGAGGTGGTCTGCGGCATCGACAAGCGGGTGCCCCGGGTGTACCTGAAAGGCGGGAAGGTGGTGGGGATCCGGGACTACGTCCAGGAGCTCCAGGCCCTTCCCGAGCCGGCGCCGGCCTTCTGATCAGAAGGGGAGATTGAGCTCCACGCCCGACTGCACCACGATCGGCTCGGAGGCCACGGGCTGGTCCACCAGGTCCAGGCCCGCGTCCAGGGCGAACCGGTGGAGCACCGCGGAATAGATGCCCACCGGCGGGCCCACGGGCGGGTACCCGCCGGAGACCTCGAAGGTGAACGTGCCGTCCGCCGCCACCGGAGCGGAAGTCACGACCAGGGGACAGAAGCCCAGGGGGTCGTTCTGGACCGCCTGCACCAGGTCCACCCGTTCGGCCTGCCCCGTACCGGGGGGCGGGGTCACCGTGCCGTGGACCAGGCCGTTGGACTGGACCTCCTCGAGCATGATGGGGCAGTCGAAATGGTCGTACGGGGAATTGCCCAGGGTGCCCGAAACCTGGCCGGCCGTCCCAGGAAAGGACGGTGGGCCGCTGACCACCTGGCTCACCGCGGTCCAGGTGCAGGTGCTGCCCTTGGGCAGGAGGTCCAGGGTGAAGCGGCCGTCCTGGTCGGACTGCACGGTCCGGAAGGCCCCGGCGGTGCTGGCGGTCCCCCCCGGAACCAGCAGCTGGGCAGTGACCACCGTGCCCGGCATGACCTCGCCGGCCTCGTTCTCGACCGTGCCGGTGATGTACCCCGTGGCGGCCAGGTCGTAGCCCCGGACCAGACCCGGGAGGAACAGGTAGCGGTCGAAGTCCAGGGGATCCTGTTGGACCACGTGGTCCACGCTGAAGGTGATCCTGAGGTCGGAGGCCCCGCCGGTGGCCACCGAGAAGCTGCCCGGCAGCCCCATGGGGTAGACGACCTGGGCGGGAGTGGCCAGGGGGAGGGGGTCGAAATCGCTCTGGCGCTCCGCGGTCGAGCCCGGGGCGAAGGTGAAGCGGAGCGCGTCGTTGGGGTCGGGGGGCCAGAGCACCTGGTCGGCCAGATCGATGGGCTTGGGAGGAGTCTGGTCATTGCCGGCCAGGATGTCCACCGCGACGGGGACCTTGGGCTGGTAGACCGGGCGCCAGTAGCCGCCCGAGCGCACCTCCAGCTCAGCGATGACGAGGTTCAGGTGCACCAGGTCGCCGGGCGGGCCGTCCTGGACCAGGTGCACGCTCAGGTTCCCGGCCGTGGCCGGGTCGATGGGCGGCAGGGGCTGGGGTCCCGGCAGCGGGACGGTGGGCGCCCCGCTCCCGCAGCCCAGCCCGGCCAGGGCGAGGCCCAGGGTCAATGCATACAGCCACAGCCGGGGATGGGACGGGAACATGGGAACCTTCGGGGTGCTGCCCAAATTATAAATTATTAAACATACTTGCCAGGTCCGAATCCTCCCGGGCGTCGGGCAGTTATCCTGGAACCATGACGACGCCGACCTGGTCCCAAGCCCCCCTCTTCACCTCGCTGCAAGCCGCCCAGCGAGAACGCTTGAACCACCTGGCCCGGCCCCGGAACCTGGAGCCGGAGGGGATCCTGTTCATGGAGGACGACCCCTGCACCGGGTTCTTCGTCCTGGTGGAGGGGGCCATCCAGCTCACCCGCAGCGCCGACAACCCGGGGGCCCACCCGACCCTGGCGGTCATCACCCCGGTGGCCAGCTTCGCCGAGGCGGCCATGTTCGGCGGGGAGGCTTTCCCGGCCACGGCCACCGCCCTCAAGCCCTCCCGGGTCTATCACTTCCCAAAAGGCCCCTTCCTGGCGGCCATGCGCGAGGAGCCCGACCTGGCCCAGGCCATCATCCACGCCCAGGCGGTCTGGCTGCGCCGCCTGACCCACACGGTGGAGCAGCTCACCGGCTCGGACAGCGCCGACCGGCTCCTGAACTGGATCCGGGAGCAGGTGCCCGCCGGGGGCTCCCTGGCCCTGCCGGTGACCAAGAAGGTGCTGGCCGGACAGCTGGGCATGACCCCCGAGACCCTGTCCCGGGGGTTCCGCTCCCTCCAGGACCTGGGCTTCCTCCGGGTGGACGGGACCACCCTGCACCGGCTGAAACGGTAATCACAAGTTCCTTGATAATTCTTGCCTTTTATATTGCGGAAAAAGACGACCGATCTATCCTTAATTCAACCAGGGGATAGAAAAATGTTATTTTCGACTGCCACCGGTTATGCCTTGCGCGCGCTGGCCGCCATGCCAGAGGACGGAAGCTACAGCCTGGCCAAGGACCTGGCGAGTCATCTTGGGCTGCCGGGTCCCTACCTGGCCAAGATCCTGCAGACCTTGGCCCAGGAAGGCGTGCTCACGTCCGTGCGCGGCCCCCGGGGCGGCTTCCGCCTGTCGCGTCCGGCGCACAAGATCACCGTGGGCGAGGTGGTGGGCGTGCTGGACGGCATGGAAGCCATGTCCGGCTGCGTCATGGGCTTCATCAACTGCGACGGCAGGCAGAAGCCCTGCCCCCTGCACGAAGCCTGGTGCCAGGTGAAGACCCAGCTGGAGGAGACCATGCGGATGGTCACCGTCCGCGACCTGCAGCTGCTGGACCTGCGCAACCAGAAGGGCATCCCGCGGGTGCGCAGCTTCGAGCCCGACACCATCAACATCCCGCTGGAGACCAGGACGGGGAGCCTGGGCAAGTAGGAAGCCGCGCGTCCCGCTAGGCCGGAGCCTTCCCCAGGCTCCGGCGGTAGGCCACGGTCCCCCACGCCAGGAACGCCACTTCCACCAGCGCCGCCAGCACCATCCACATGACCACCGGCGTGTCGCCCATGGCGTAGGAGTGCATCCCGGTGGTGAGCACGAAGTTCACCCCCAGGTAGGTCATCAGGATGGTCTGGAAGGCGGCGATGCTGATGGCCGCCACGCCGAACTTGCCGATCACCTGGTCCAGCTTGGCGTGCAGGATGGCCATGTAGGCCAGGAAGGCCACCAGGGACCACACCTCCTTGGGGTCCCAGCCCCAGTACCGGCCCCAGGAGGAGGCCGCCCACATGGAGCCGGTGATGATGCCGGTGATGAGGAACAGCGAGCCCACGAAGATGTACCAGTAGAGCAGCTCGTACATCCGGTCGATCGCCTCGGTGCGGGCGGGCGCGAAGATGGTGAAGCCGATCTGCATGTGCGCCACCACCAGGCCCAGGGCCAGGATGGAGTAGCTCACCATGATGATGGGCACGTGGATGGCCAGCCAGGGGGTGCCCGCCAGCACGGGCGGCACCGGGTGGATGAAGGGGTCGATGGGCAGCAGGTCGGTGAGCATCATGGCCAGGGCGGCCATGCTGGCGGCGTTGACCACCACCAGGCGGTTGCGCATCACGGCGTACGCCGCCACCGCGAAGAACCCCACGCCCCAGGCCAGGAACAGCATGGACTCGTACATGTTGGCGGCCGGGATCCGGCCCCCGGAGACCCAGCGCAGCTGGATGCCCCAGCTCATCATGGCGAAGCCGGCCACCAGCAGGCCCAGGGCCAGGCCGTCCAGGGCCTTGCTGCGGCGGTTCCAGGCGGCGATGGCGGCCCCCAGGGAGGCCAGCAGGATGATCCAGGACCAGCGGGAGGGATGCAGGCGGTTGTAGAGGACCTCGGTGTCGATCCTGGCGGCGGAGGGCCACCCTTCGGGCCGGGGCCCATCCAGGAGGGCGGCGAAGGCCTCGGCGGTCACGCCCGGGGGCAGGCTCCAGGCGGCCGACGGGTTGCCGGGAACCGGCACCGGGCGCGCGATCTGCTGCTGGAGGACGGTCTGCATGATCCCCATGCGCTTGTCGGCGGCCTCGGCTTCCTGGAGGTCCCCGTGCCGGGGCTGGTCCTCGCTCTGGGCCTGGCGCTCGGCCTGGATCAGCTCCAGGAACTTGGCGTTCTGGGCCAGGGCCTGGAAGGAGGCGTGGCTGGTCCCCGGGGGCAGGCCCAGTTCCCGGGCGAAGGACGCGGAGCCCACCTTGACCACCGGCGCGTTGGCGGTGGCGGGAGGATCGAACAGCCAGGCGGTGAAGGTGTCCATGGGATCCTGGCCGTGCCAGGCGGAGGCGCCGGTGATCTCCCACACTGTTTCCCGGGCCAGGGTGTCCATGGGCATCACCCGGCCGTCGTGCTGCACCGGCAGCACGCGCAGCGTGTCCGGGCCGGCGCCGGCCCGGAGCGTGCCGGCGCCGGCGAGCAGAACCGCCGCCACCAGCGCCTTGGCGCCCAGGATGGCGGCGCTCCTGACCTTCGCCCCGGCCAGTTCCCGAGCCTGGGCGATGCGGGTGGCCAGGACGATGATCATGCCGGCGATGAGGGTGATGTAGCCGGTGAACACCAGGTTCTGGCCCGGGTCCTTGGACACTGACAGGACCGTGGCCTGCTGCCCGTTCTCCTGGCGGTAGCTGGACTGGTACAGGGCGAAGCCCCGGTGGTGCAGCTCGTGGTTCATCCAGATCTCGGCCGGGAAGGTGCGCCCGCTGTCGTGGTCGGTGATCTCCACCACGCTCTTGAAGCCCGAGGGCCGCATGGTCCCGGGATAGGTCTCCAGCACGAACCGGTCCAGCTTCACGTCGAAGGGCAGCTGGTGGGACGCGCGCAGGCTGCCTTGCGCGTCCCGGTCCTCGATCACCGAGCCCTGCTGGCCTTCCCGGATGCCGATGGTGCCCTCGATCTTGAGGAAGTAGCTGGTGGCGGCGCCGGCGCAGATGAGCAGCAGCGAGGCGTGCACCACCACGAAGCCGATGCGCTTGCGGGCCCAGGGGAACAGGTCGGCGATGGCACAGGCCACGTTGAGCGCGAACAGGCACTGGAGGCCCAGGAACCACCAGGCGTAGTAGACCAGGCGCCCGGCGGCCTCGGTGCCCAGCCGGCTCTCCAGGATGGTCCCGGCCGACAGCCCCGCCAGCAGCAGCACGAGCAGGATCACCGCCAGCTTGAGCGAGGCGAGGGTGGCAAAGAGCTTCTTCATGGGACGAATCCTGACCGGTCTGGCGACCCCATGGGGCGGACCGCGAAAAGCCTGCGGAGGAGGAACGGAGGCGGCCTACTTCTTCGTGCCCGGGGGGAACGCGGCCACCAGGCTATGGATCTGGGCGTAGACGCTGGTGGGGAGGATGTGGTGGGTGATGAGGTTGGCCTTGGAACGGTACGGCCGTCCGGCGATGATCTTGTCCGCATAGGCCTCGGTGATGCCTGGAAGGGTCATCAGCTGCGCCTTCCCGGCACTGTTGAGGTCGATCAGGCTCGCCAAGGGCTTGGGGGCGGGGGCAGAGCCCATGGGCCCGTGGGCCGCCGGCGGATTGGTCGGGCCCGCCACCACGGCGCCGGCGCCTGCCAGCAGGATCCAAGCGGTGATGATGGCCTTGAGGGCGCCATGATTCATAAATTATCTCCTCAAACAACTTATACGGTCTCTTTTTCTAACAAACGGGCGCGGGCTTGTCAAGGCGGCCCGTGCCGCCGGGGTCTCGGAGACAACCGCAAAACGACCCGGATGCGGGGTCGCACCCGGGTCGCTGCTTCAGGTCCTGCAAGCGTCCGGGACGGAATCGCTTCCGCCCGGTCGGGACATTAGAAGTTCATGTGAACGACATCGATGTCGGCCACGCCGCCGGACCCGTGGCACACCAGGCACTGCTCGTTGGAAGCCAGCACGATGGGGCTGGGAGCGGTGGTGGGCGTGGTGAAGGAGCCGTTGGCGTTCTTGACCGGGACGCTGCCGCGCTGGACATACCACGTGCCGCCGTTGGCGGTCATGTGGCTCACGGCCGCCGCGCTGTCGTGGCAGGCGCCGCAGGCCGAGGTGATCGGCGAAGTCACTGCGCTCAGGGCGTAATTGGCCGGCTGGGCGGTGACCCAGGCAGCGGTGGCCGGGGCCGGAGCAACGAAGGACTGGGTCGCGCCGTAGTTGCCGCTGGGGGTGACCCAGGGGGAATTGCCGGTGGCGGCCAAGGTGCCGGAGGCGACGGTCGGCCACAGCATGCCGGAGATCTGCCCGGCGTTGGTGCTGTTGCTGAAATCGTAGGAGCCGGGCACGTGGCAGGCTTCGCAGTCGTTCAGGATGCCGGGGTAGAGGATGCCCGGGAAGTTGGACTGCGCGGTGTAGGCGTTGCTGCGGAAACCGCCCGCATGGAGCGCGTGCACCCAGGTCTTGGCGTCGTAGGTCCAGCCGCCGGTGGTGCCGGTGGCGTAGTGGCAGAAGACGCAGGCCGAGCCGTCGTTGAACTCGTTGCCGTGGAAGGACGGGATGGCGCTGGTGCCGTTGGTGGTGAAGTTGCCCAGGTTCTCGTGGCAGGTGTTGCAGCTGCTGGGGTCGATGATGGAGCGCCGGGCGATCAGCTTGACGCCGTTGGCCGTGCCGGTGACGCTGGCCCAGGTGGTCTGGGCGGGCAGCAGGAGGCCGCCGGTGCCCTGGCTGCCGTTGCCGCTCGCGGTGGTCGCCTTGTTCCAGACGAAGTTCGGAGCGGTGGTGCCGTAGGCGCTGTTGGGACGGTTGGACAGGTGGGTGTCGGCGGTCAGGCTGGCCTGGACGACGCCGGAGAAGCCGATGCCGAGGGCGACCAGCTGGGTGCCGGGGGGCACCTGGATGCCGTCCATGACGATCTGGTAAGTGCCGGGGGCGCCAGGCATCTGGATGCCCTGGGAAGCGACCAGCACGCCCGACTTGGTGGTCGCGGTCTTGTTCCAGATGTACCTGAGGTTCCAGGAAGCACTGTCATTGTGACCGTAGTTGAAGTCGGTGGGCGTGATGCCGTCCTGGGGGATGCCCATGGCCAGCGCGATGTTCGGGCCTTGGGCGAACCCGGTGGGCATGGCTTCCGTGGTGGGATCGGTGGTGCCGGGCACGAACGGATTGAGGATGGCCGGAGTCCCGTTGATCAGGATCTGGAACTTCAGGACCGGGTTGTTGGTGGAGGTCATCGCGGCGGACAAGATGTTGTAGCTGACCGTGGCAGCGCCGGCGGGCAGGTTGGCCGGGCTGGTGGCCTGCCAGTTGTTGGTGGCGAGGCTGCCGTGCGCAGCAACGTTGGTGGCGTTCTCGGCCGGGCTCATCAGGGGCGTGTGGTAGACCTGGATGTCCTGGGCGGAGTGGCAGGTGGCGCACTGGCTGTCGTCGGTCACGACGCCGCCGACGTGGTTGGTGCCGGTGGTGATGAAGTCGACGTTGTCGTGGCAGCCGCCGCAGGCTGCGCGGCTGGGCACGGTCTGCCAGTTGCCGGCCTGGGGCGCGGCAGCGTTGGTGACGTGGCAGGCGCCGCAATTGGCGGTGTTCTGCGGGAAGTTGATGGAGTACTCGCCGGCGACACCGGAGGCCGCGGAGGCGTTGGAGGTGTTGTCCGGCGTGATGTCGTGGCCAGCCATCAGGAGGTTGGAACCCTGGTGGATCTGGTGGATCAGCTCGTCGAAGGTGAACTCGGCGGTTCCGTTGACCTGGGCGACGCTGCTGGTGAAGGTGCCGGTCACGTTGTTGTTCGCGGCGGTGTAGGTCCTGGTGGCCTCGGTGGCGCCGTACCTGCGCTGATCGGTGTGGCAGATCGTGCAGTTCTTGGGGTCGGTCCGGTGGCCGCCGTGGTAGGCCAGCTCGGTGTGGCATTTGTCGCAGGTGGACAGCAGGACGATCTCGCGGCTGTTGGCCGAGGGAGTCACGACCGCGCCGGTGGCCGGGACGAAATCGTAGCTGATGTTGATGGGATGCTGGATCTCAGCGTTGGACGGGCCGTTGGAGCCGTCCGGGGTGTTGGCGTGGCTGCCGACGCCGTAGCCGCGGGCGTTGCCGAAGAACTCGATGACGACGCGGGTGGGGGCGCTGGCGTCGAACGCCAGGTTGGTGGGATCCAGGCCACTCACGTCCTTGCTGTTGGCCGTTCCGTACGCGGTCACGGCCGACGCCACCTTGGTGATGTCAGTCATGAAGGTGTAGGTGTAGGTGCCGTCGCCGTGACCGACCAGGGTGCCGTTGCCGTCCGTGGTGGGACCGGTGGGAACCGAAGTGGGGCTCTTCTGGGTGGGCGTGGTCATGCATACGTAGTTGACCCACTTGCTCGGGGCCCCGGCAACGGGGGCGCTGGGCAGCCCGCCTTGCGGGATCAGCTTGGCGATGGTGAAGGTCAGGTTGGGATAGCTGGCGGTCAGGTCGCTGCTCGGGCTCAGCTTGGTGAAGGTGTCGAGCCCCGCGATGGGCATCTGGACGCCGCCGACATTGCCGGTGATCTTGAAGTTCACTACCGGCTTGCCCTGGGTCGAGCTGACGGTGACGCCGCTGATGGTGCCCACGGGATTGAGGGCGATCCACTGGGCCGAGGTCAGGTTGGCCGCGTTGACGGCGCCGTTGGTGTTGGGGGCGCTGGTGCCGGCTGGTCCGGCTGGTCCGGTCGAGCCGTTGCACCCGACCAGGATGGCGACGGTTATCGCGCCTGCGAGCAGGGCGCAAAACCGGGTGGTGGGATGAGGTGACATTCTGGCGGTCTCCTTAGAGGTGAGGGTTGAGGTATGACGGTTCAGGGTTGCAATCGGTGGAAGCGACTGGATGGATGGCTCACCTCCTGCTGCAGAGTTGAATGGTTTTCAGGTCAAGATCTCTTTGAACCGGGAAGGGGGGTCCGCCGAAGCGGATCCGCCCGCACGGGCTTCTAGTTGTTGCTGGTCGGAGTCAGCTCGCCGTGGCACATGGTGTTGTTGGTGCACCCCGGCGCCGTGCCGGCGGGCGCGGGATTGGCCGGCCTGAGGGTGGAATTGGCCCCGCCGGCGTGGCACTGGTAGCAGACCGGGGCATTGCTCAGGTTCGTGATCGCATGGTTGATGAGGGGATCCGTCGGCCTAGTCCAGTCCGCCGCCGCCGGGTGCGGCGCCCCGGGGTGGCAGGCGTAGCAGGAGATGGCCGGGCCGTCGGCGAAGTCCGTGTTGTGGCAGGTGGTGCAGTAGGCCATGCCGGAGGTGGGACCGGCGACCGCCATGGCGCCCTGAAGCCCGTGCTGGTCGCCGTCCTGCCAGTTGGCGGGGTGCGCCGGGCCGTTGGGATGGTGGCAGCCGAAGCAGCTCACCTTGGAGATCCCGCCCGCCTGGGTGGGATCCGTGTAGGACCCGTGGCAGGTCGTGCAGTAGGCGGGGTTCTGGTAGAACGTGTTGGGGTGGGTCGTCACCCAATCCGCAGGATGCTGGCCCGTCGCGCTCAGTGTCGGCGCCTGGCTGGTTCCGCCAGAGCACCCCAGGAAGAGTGCGGCGATGGCCACCGCGATGCCGGTTCCGACCCTCAGGCTGGCTCTGCTCATCATGTTCCCCTTCATCTTTCAATCCGAAGCTATTTGTGGCAGAGGAGGCACTTCTCGTTGTCGGCCCGGCCGTGGCACTTGAAGCAGCTGGTCGGATCCGCCTGGGCGTCGAACTTGTGCAGGACCAGGTAGTTCCCCCGGTGCGGCATGTCCCGGTCGGGACGGTCCCCGAGCTTCACGTCGGGCCGCATCATCACCTTGCCGCTGTGGCAGTCGGCGCAGAAGGCGGTGGAATGGCAGACGGCGCACACGTTGGAGTCCCGGCCCGCCGCGAAACGGTGGTCCCTGATGAACTCGGGCGTGTGGTCGAAGGCGGAATAGGGCTTGGCCGCGCCGGCCAGGGTCCCGTCCGCGTGGCAGGTGGTGCACTGCGGCCGGCCGGGGCCCAGTTCCTGGGGATGGGTGGGAGCGAAGCTGGAGGCGGGGGCGATGGGATTGCAGGCGATCGTCAGCCCAAGGCCGAAGGCCACGGCCAGGACGAGAAGAAGGGCTTTACGGATCATTTACTGCCTCCCTTGCTGGCGATGCTGAAGCGGTAGGTGGTGCGCAGCAGCACGCTGACTTGGTTCTTGTAGTAGGCGTCCAGGGCGTAGGTCAGGTCGCCGGACACGGAGAGGTTGGCGGTGGGGTTCATGCCCACGGAACCCACCACCTGGGTGATGGTCGACTTGCTGTAGAGGTTGGGGTTTGAGCTGTCGTCGAACTGGTAGAAGATCCCGTCCAGGCTGGCGTGGAAGCTCTTGCCCTGATACATGACCCAGGCGCGGTACTCTTCCCTGGACATGCCGAAGAGGGCCGGCGCGAAGGAGTAGGGGATGGCGGTCGGCATCAGCAGGTCGGGGGAGCTGACCTTGTGGAACCCGCCCCCGGCCTGGTACTTCGACTCGGGCACGGCCCAGCGCACGTCCGCGCCGTAGCGGGTGGTGGTCCCGTAGGTCTCGCGGTCGGTCTGGCGGTAGTCCAGGATCACCTGGACGGCGTCGGCGGGCCCCAGGGCCAGGGTGCCGCCCTTGGCCTTGATCTTGTCCGGGGTGTCCAGATGGAACAGGTCGGGCAGGTTGGTGCCGGCGAAGTACGCTTCGAGGTTGCGCTCCACGTAGTTCACGGTGAGGGTGGCCACCGGCGAGAACTTGTAGCTGGCGGCGTAGTCCTCTTCAGCCACTCGGGACGGGCTCTGGCCCGGCGTGCCGGGGGCCTGGTAGTGGCTGGCCACGTCGAACAGGGTGTGTCCGGTGATCTCCAGCCTGGCCACGGGCGCCAGGCGGAGGTCGGTGCCCACCTGCTTCCGGGTGAAGTCCACCGGGGGCGGGGTCGCTATGTCCTCCACCTTGGTGGTCCCGTCCTGGAGGTAGGAGACGCCCACCTCGCCCACGGTCCCCAGGCGGTAGCCCAGGCGGGAGCCGAAGATGACGTCGGTCTGGTACTTGTAGTCGTAGTTGGTGCCCGGCCGCAGTTCCTGGGTCTTGTAGTGGACCGGGGTCCCGAAGAAGGCGGAGAGGTTGAAGCCGCCCCTGAGGTCGGTGCGGGCGCTGACCCCGTCGACCTGTTCCACCCCCGCGCCCTGGTTGACGGCGAACCGGCCCGCCTTGAGCTCCGCGTTGGCCTGGCCGAAACGGTAGTCCAGGTAGGCGTAGCTGAGGTCGCCGGCGGACTTGCCGAAGGGCAGGCTCTGGTCCCCGAGATCCATGGCCCCCCAGCCGTACAAGTGCAGAGACAACGCATCCGACCCCAGGTGGGTGCCATCGATGCCCAGGAATTCCGTCCCCGGCGCGATGGTCTGGTTGAACCCCGGGACGTCCTGCTTGCCGTACTGGAGCATGGTGGTGCTGAAACCGCTGAATTCCTGGGCCCACGCACCGGTTGATGCCAGGGTGACTAGCAGGACCACACGGTTGCGTTGTTTCATGGTTCTTCTCCTCTGCACAGGCCAAGGCGCAAAGCCGGTCCAAACCTGCTGGACCGGCTGGAAATCTGGGGGTGCTGCTGGATTTGAAATAATCAGGTGTCTGGATTTTGAACCAAATTAAGGATACGTCAATCTTTTATCTGGTTTCCCCGATATGATTTCGGACACAAGTTCCCGATAGGCACTGTGTTCCGGGCACGCCTCCAGCCCTCGAGGCCAGCCGCCCCGGGGGCCCGCTCATCGGGGCTACCGGCTCGACCCGCCTCCCCTGGGGCCTGTCCGATCACGGTTCTCCAAAGATCAAGTCCCGACATTGGACTGCTGAAACTATAAAGATTAATATTTCCAGCGGTTGACCGTTTGTGCCCATGTCAAGGGGCGCGAGCCCCGGGAGCTGGGGCACAGTCTCCAGACGACTAGGTATCTTGAATGTACAAAGGGTCGGGTACGTCTGCAAGAAAAGATTAAACTTGACTTCATTACTCAACAATAAGTCATGTTACAGGAACTTGTCTGGTTATATGGATATACCTTCTGGACACCGATCCCGGTGAAATGAGAAACCATGATCCTAAAAATGAAAAAACGGCATATTCCAGAAATCCAATGATCCGTGCAGCAAGCCTGGATTTCAATAAAATATAAAAATACAATAAATTCAGGCTCCCAAGGGCGGAATAACCCGATGGTTTTGTATTAATTCTTAGGAGTAAAAAATGATTGCTATAACAAGATGTCCCCAGGCCCCGACCCGGTCACTTGTGGTACGGGGTCCCCTTGAGGATGGAGCAGGCCCGGTACAGCTGCTCCAGGAACAGCACCCGGCTCAGGTCGTGGGGGAAGGTCATGGGGCCCAGGCTCAGGTGGTCGCGCACCTCGGCCTTGAGGGCCGGGTCGAAGCCGTGGCTGGAGCCCACCACGAAGGCCAGGCTGTCCCCCCGGTCCATGCGCTCGCCCAGCCACCCGGCGAACGCTTCCGAACTGCGCCCGGGCCCGTCGGCGCTCAGCAGCACCGGGCACCGGGCGGCGAGCAGGTGGGGTCGCAGCCGCTCGGCTTCGTCCTTGAGCTGGCGCGGGGGCTCGCCGCGTCCTTCGGGCAGCTCCAGCACCGCCAGGCGGACGTAGGGCTTGAGCAGGCCCTGGTAGTGCTGCTCGAGCTCGCGCACCGCCGCCAGCTTGGGGCGGCCGAAGACGATGAGACGGATGGGGTACATGGGGTTGCGTTGGCTGGGGGGCTGGGTGCCGGCCCGCCCGGGAGGCGGAAGGCGCCGTGCTAGGCTTTCCGACCCGGACCCCCGGATAGGACAGGCAAGCCCGTTGGAATCATATCGTTTTCAGGAGCACGTGATGCTTGAGAAGCCTTTCAACCCGTTCACCATGGCCCAGATGCAGTTCGACACCGTGGCCGAGAAGCTGGGCCTGGACCCGGGCACCCGGGACCTGCTGCGCAACCCGTCCCGGGAGCTGCACTTCACCATCCCGGTGCGGATGGACGACGGGAGCACCCGGGTGTTCCGCGGGTTCCGGGTGCAGCACAGCGACGCCCGGGGCCCCGCCAAGGGCGGGGTCCGCTTCCACCCCCAGGAGACCATCGACACGGTGCGGGCGCTGGCCACCTGGATGACCTGGAAGACGGCGGTGGTGGACATCCCCCTGGGCGGGGGCAAGGGCGGGGTGATCTGCGACCCCCGGGAGCTTTCCGACCGCGAGCAGGAGCAGATCTGCCGCGGCTGGGTCCGCCAGGCGTCCAGGCTGGTGGGCCCCCTGCGGGACGTGCCGGCGCCGGACGTCATGACCCACGGCCAGCACATGCTCTGGATGCTGGACGAGTACGAGGCGATCCACGGAGGCCGCTACCCCGGCTTCATCACCGGCAAGCCCGTGGGCATGGGCGGCTCCCTGGGCCGCACCGAGGCCACCGGCTACGGCGTCGTCTACACCGTGCGGGAGGCCATGAAGGAGCTGGGCATCCCCATCGAGGGCGCCACCGCGGCCATCCAGGGGGCCGGCAACGTGGCCCAGTACGCGCTGGACCAGTTCACGCGGTACGGGGGCAAGGTCATCGCCGTCTCCTGCTGGGACAACGACGACAAGGTCCCGTACACCTACCGCTGTCCCGACGGGATCGGGTTCGCCTCCCTCCAGGCCGCCATCGACAAGTACGGCACCATCGCCCCGGACAAGGCCCGGGCCTGCGGCTGGGAGCGGCTGGACGGCGGCGCCTGGCTGGAGCAGGAAGCGACCGTCCTCATCCCCGCGGCCCAGGAGAACATGATCAACGCCGACAATGTGCACCAGATCAGGCCTTCGGTCCGGGTCATCGCCGAAGGGGCCAACGGCCCCACCACCCCCGAGGCGGACGCGGTCATCCAGCGACAGGGCATCTCCCTGGTCCCGGACTTCCTGTGCAACGCCGGGGGCGTGACCTGCTCGTACTTCGAGCAGGTGCAAAGCAACATGAACTACTACTGGGAGAAGGAAGAGGTGCTCACCAAGCTGGACCAGAAGATGACGGCGGGGTTCAAGGCCGTCTCCGCGCTGGCCCGGGACCGGGGCGTCCACATGCGGGATGCGGCCTACATGATCTCCATCAAGCGGGTGGCCGAGGCGTGCCACCTGCGGGGCTGGGTCTGATGGCCTCCACCTTCGGCGATTCGCGCGAGCTGCGCACCATCGTCGAGATCGCCGCGATCCTCGCCCGGGAGGATCTCTCCATCCCCCAGATCCTCCAGGCGGTGGCAGAGACGCTGCCCCACGGGTTCAAGTACGAGGAGGTGTGCCAGGCGCGCATCCACTTCTGGGGGGAATGCTTCGAGACCCGGGGCTTCACGCCCGGGCCCTGGACCCTGCGGGCGCCCATCCCGGTCCGGGGCGACACCCTGGGGGAAGTGGAGGTGGTCTACCTGGAGAACCGTTCCTCCCGCGCTCCGGCCAGCCCGTTCCACCTGGACCAGAAGAAGCTGGTTGACCTCACCGCCCAGAAGCTGGGGCACCTGGCCGAGGAACGCCTGGCCCGGCGCGACGGTGGGCCCCGGCCGCCGCCGCCGGCGCCCGAGCGCAAGCCCGAGTGGCGGGCCATCCTGGACCTGCTGGGGGACATCGACCCGCCCATGCACCACCGGCTCATCCGCAGGCTCATGAACCACGCCACCAAGCTGGGGGTGCCCGGGGTGCAGAAGATGATCGCGCGGCTCGACCCAGCGCTCTACGCCCAGGGCGAGGCCTCCACCCACGGGTCCAACGCCCCGCTGCCCAAGCAGGACCTGGAAACCCTGCGCAAGACCTTCGTCGACATCCAGGATGTGGCCTCCGTGGTGTTCCCGGACGCCGACCTCGCCAGCCTGCTCAAGCAGTGGATGCGCCAGGACCGGCTGGGCTACCTCGCCGTCGCCACCGAGAAGCGCGACATCCCCCTGGTGGAGGTCACCGAACTGGTGGACCGGTTCTGCCGGGAGACCTCCGGGGCGGACCTGACCGGCCTGTCCCTGCCGGACGACCAGAACGTGCGGGTGGCCCTGATCCGCCGTTTCCTCACCGAAAGCCTGAAGTTCATCGGCATCGCCAAGAACCACCTCGCCATCGCCGACTTCCGCTCGATCCTGGCCCGGGTGGCCGGCCCGGCCCAGGGCAACGGCAAGCTGGGGGGCAAGGCGGCCGGGCTGATCCTGGCCCAGCGCATCCTGGAGCGGCGGGGCCGGGGCGATCCGCTCATCGAGGCGGTCCGCACCCCCCGGACCTGGCACATCACCTCCGACGGCATCTGGAACTTCCTCCGCCACAACAGCCTGGAGGACCTCTGGAGCCTGAAGTTCTCCCCCCTGGAGGAGGTGCGCCAGGCTTTCCCGTACCTGGAGCAGGTGTTCAAGAACTCCTTCTTCTCGCCGGAGATGCAGCAGCAGATCCAGTTCATCCTGGACGACCTGGGCGACGGGCCGATCATCGTGCGCTCCTCCAGCCTGCTGGAGGACACCGAGGGCATGGCCTTCTCCGGCAAGTACCGCAGCCTGTTCCTGGCCAACACCGGCTCCCGGGAGGACCGCCTGGAGGCGCTCCTGGATGCGGTGGCCGAGGTCTACGCCTCGGTGTTCGGGCCGGATCCCATCGGCTACCGGGCCGAGCGGGGCCTGCTGGATTTCGTGGAGGAGATGGGCATCATCATCCAGAAGGTGGTTGGGCGGCAGGTGGGGCGGTACTTCTTCCCCGCCTTCGCGGGGGTGGCGTTCAGCCACAACGAGTTCCGCTGGTCGTCCCGCCTGCGGCGGGAGGACGGCATCGTCCGCATGGTGACCGGGCTGGGCACCCGGGCCGTGGACCGCGTGGGCCGCGACTTCCCGTTCATGTTCAGCCCCGGCCAGCCCAGCCTGCGGGTCAACGTCACCCCCGAGCAGGTGCGGCACTATGCCCAGAACGCCATGGACGTCATCGACCTGGAGAGCGGGCGGTTCGAGAGCCTGGAGGTGGCGGAGGTGCTGAAGCGGGCCGGAGACGCCTTCCCCATGCTGGAGCAGGTGGTCTCGGTGCTGGAGGACGGCATCCTGAAGAAGCCCCTCAAGGGCATGCTCCGGCCCGGAGAGGACGACCTGCTGGTGACCTTCTCGGGGCTGCTGGAGCGCACCCCGTTCGTGGCCCAGGTGCGCGCCATGCTGGCCATCCTCCAGGACGAGCTGAGCCTGGCGGTGGACCTGGAGTTCGCCCACGACGGGGAGCACCTGTACCTGCTCCAGTGCCGGCCCCAGAGCCGCCTGGCCGACGAAGGCCGCCCGGCCATGCCCAGCAAGCTGGAATTCGGCCACAAGCTGTTTTCCGCCAGCAAGTACGTCACCAACGGGCGGGTCGGGGACATCCGCTACGTGGTCTACGTGGATCCGGAGGAGTACCGGCGGATCCCGGACCTGGCCGACCTGCTGGCCATCGCCGACTGCGTGGCCCGCCTCAACCAGGCCCTGCCCCGGCGCAGGTTCATCCTCATGGGGCCCGGCCGCTGGGGCAGCCGGGGCGACCCCACCCTCGGGGTGGGGATAACTTATTCAGGAATCAACAACACCGCCCTGCTGGTGGAGATCGCCCGGAAAAGGGGGGGCTTCGTGCCGGACCTCTCCTTCGGGACCCATTTCTTCCAGGACCTGGTGGAGGCGCAGATCCACTACCTGGCCCTGTACCCCGACGAAGAAGGCAACCTGTTCAATGAAGGCTTCTTCCGGGACAGCCCGAACAGCCTGGGCGGACTGCTGCCGGAGCACGCCCGCCTGGAGCGGGCGGTGCGGGTCATCGACGTGGAGCAGGTGTTCCCCGGGTGCGACCTCAACGTGGTCATGGACGCGGAGACGGACCGGGCCCTGGGCTACATCCGGGAGCGCCGCCCTTGAGAATCCCAAGCCCCGGGTCAGGAAGTTCAAGCTCATCAATTAGGTAGGACGGACCCGTTGCCGGCGGTCTGTGCAGGCGGCCCCGGAAAGGCGCTGGCTGTGCAACAAGTCACGACTTACCTCGGCATCCCCTTGTTTGATGTATGCCCCGTTAGAATCCTTCATGCAAGAGTTGTCGCAGCATTTGGGCCGGGGATGACCATGGATCGGGCGCTCGGCTTTTTCGAATAATTCATCCGCCCGCTCGGCGGTCTTTAGTGCATCTACCCAATCTCCCTCCGGAGGCATCATGAGCCAGTACGTCAACGAAGTCCTCGAGACTCTCAAGAAGAAGGCCCCTTGGGAGACCCTCTTCATCCAGGCCGCCACCGAGATCCTTGGCTCTCTGGCCCCGGTCCTGGACAAGGAGCCGAAGTACAAGAAGAACGCCATCCTCGAGCGGATCACTGAACCTGAGCGCATCGTCGCCTTCCGGGTCCCCTGGGTCGACGACAGGGGCCAGATCCGCGTCAACAACGGCTGGCGGGTGCAGTTCAACAGCGCCATCGGGCCCTACAAGGGCGGCATCCGCTTCCACCCCAACGTCGCCCTGGACACCCTGAAGTTCCTGGGCTTCGAGCAGATCTTCAAGAACAGCCTCACCGGCCTGCCCATGGGCGGCGGCAAGGGCGGCTCCAACTTCGACCCCAACGGCAAGTCCGACGCCGAAGTGATGCGCTTCTGCCAGGCCTTCATGGGTGAGCTGTGGCGCCACATCGGCCCCAACACCGACGTGCCCGCCGGCGACATCGGCGTGGGCGGCCGGGAAATCGGCTACCTGTTCGGCACCTACAAGAAGTTCGCCAACGAGTTCAGCGGCGTGCTGACCGGCAAGGGCCAGTACTGGGGCGGCAGCCTGGTCCGGCCCGAGGCCACCGGCTTCGGCGTGGTCTACTTCGCCGAAGAGATGCTCAAGACCAGGGGCCAGAGCATCCAGGGCAAGAAGGTCGCCATCTCCGGCTTCGGCAACGTCGCCTGGGGCGCCTGCAGGAAGGCCACCCAGATGGGCGCCAAGGTGGTCACCATCTCCGGCCCCGACGGCCACATCTTCGACGAAGAAGGCATCCAGGGCGAGAAGATCGCCTACATGGAGGAGATGCTCCGCACCGACCGCATGTCCGTGGCCCCCTTCGTCAAGAAGTTCCCCTCCGCCAAGTTCGTCGCCGGCGTCCGCCCCTGGGGCCGGAAGGTCGACGTGGCCCTGCCCTGCGCCATCCAGAACGAGCTGAACCTGGACGAGGCCAAGGAACTGCTGAACAACGGCTGCAAGGCGGTGGTCGAGGGCTCCAACATGCCCAGCACCCTGGACGCGGTCGAGTTCTTCCAGGCCAACGGCGACAAGATCCTCTTCTCCCCCGGCAAGGCCTCCAACGCCGGCGGCGTGGCCACCTCCGGCCTGGAGATGTCCCAGAACTCCATGCGCCTGGGCTGGACCGCCGAGGAAGTGGACCAGCGCCTGCACCAGATCATGACCAACATCCACAACGCCTGCGTCGAAGCCGCCAAGCGCTTCGGCACCCCCGGCAACTACGTGAACGGCGCCAACATCGCCGGCTTCCTGAAGGTCGCCGACAGCATGATCGACCAGGGTTTGGTGTAACGTCGGGTTCCAGCGTTTCGGCAAGGAGGGGCCTTCGGGTCCCTCCTTCGTTTTGGGGGAGCGCCCGTAACGCCGCGGCTAGGCCCGTGTCCCGTCCTTCCGCGCCGACCCACACCAGGTCCCCCGGAATGGGACGGCGCGAAGGGAGGTACGACGGGCGATTCAAGTATGGCTAGACTGGATGCTCCACCGGAGGACGGGGTCATGATCAGCCGAGAGATTCAGGAGATCTTCCGGAAGTACCGGTCGGACAAGGAGATATTCCATAGCCTGATGCCGCTGCGGACCCGGGAGATTTTGCTGGTGGCGCCGGTGTACGATGCGTTCACCCTGGAGCAGGATGGGCTGCTCACGGAGCTGCTGTTCGAGAGCTACTACCAGCTCAACATGAGCAACCCGCCCCGGGTGACCAACTGCTCCACGGCCGAGGCGGCCCTGGAGCAGTTCGCCATCCGCCCGTTCGACCTGGTGATCGTCATGAGCCGCCTGGGCCAGGCGGGCCACGTGGAGCTGGCGCGGCAGCTGCGGGCGGCCAACGCCAAGGTGCCCATCTACCTCCTGCTCAACGACAACGTGGAGGTGGGGATCATGGACCGGCGCCGGCAGGAGTTCCTGCGCCACTACGACCAGATCTTCGTGTGGAACGGCAACCCGGACATCTTCATGGCCATGGTCAAGTACCTGGAGGACCGGGCCAACGTGCGCAACGACACGCGCATCGGCCTGACCCGGGTGATCCTCCTGGTGGAGGACAGCATCCGCTACTACTCCCGCTACCTGCCCATCCTGTACGGGGAGATCCTGAAGCAGACCCTGCGCCTGGCCAAGGAGCGCGCCATCGGCGGCATGGCCCGCAGCCTGGCCATGCGGGTGCGGCCCAAGGTGATCCTGGTGTCCACCTTTGAAGAGGCGATGAGCTTCGTCCAGGAGTACCGGGACTACCTGCTGTGCGTCATCTCCGACCGCAAGTTCCCCAAGGACGGGATGGTGGACCGGGAAGCCGGCATCAAGCTGATCCAGGCGGTCAAGGCCATGAGCCCCGACCTGCCGACCATGCTCCAGTCCTCGGACCCTGACAAGGAGGCCTGGGCCACGGCCCTGAACAGCTGCTTCCTGAACAAGAACTCCTTCACCCTCGGGGCGGAGCTCTCCAGCTTCTTCTACCAGTACCTGGGCTTCGGGGACTTCATCTTCCGCGACCAGGCCGGCGGGGAGATCGCCCGGGCGGTGCGCATGGAGGACCTGAATGAGAAGCTCCAGACCGTGCCCCTGGAGTCCCTGCTCTACCACGCCTCCCGCAACCACTTCTCGGCCTGGCTGATGGCCCGGGGCGAGGTGGAGATCGCCCAGGTGGTGCTGCGGGTCAAGCCGTCGGACTTCGCCGACCTGGAGGAACTGCGCACCTTCCTCATCAACATGGGCGACTACATCCAGCGCCTGAAGTCCCGGGGCAGGGTGATGCCCTTCAGCGCCGCCTCCGCCCAGGAGGAGCACAATGTGCTGCGGCTCACCGAGGGCGCCTTGGGGGGGAAGGCCCGGGGGGTGGCCTTCATCAATTCCCTGCTGGTGGGCCTGGACCTGGAGCAGCTGTTCCCCGAGGCCAACGTCCGCATCCCGCGCAGCTTCGTCATCGGCACGGACGAGTACGCCGCCTTCATGGAGCGCAACGGGATGCGCGCCCTGCTCCAGGGCGAGGAGGACGACAACGCCATCAAGCGCCGGTTCCTGATGGGCAGCCTCTCCCCGGACCTGGCCCGGAAGCTGGAGGCCTTCCTCCGCCAGGCCCGCTACCCCCTGGCCGTGCGTTCCTCGGGGCTCCTGGAAGACAGCCTGTCCCACCCCTTCGCCGGGCTGTACGCGACCTTCTTCCTGCCCAACAACCACCCCGAGCCGGACGTGCGCGCCGCCCAGCTCACCGAGGCCATCAAGCTGGTCTACGCCTCGGTGTACGCCAAGGAGTCCCGCTCCTACTTCCAGGCCATCGACTACAAGGTGGAGGAGGAGCAGATGGCCATCCTCATCCAGGAGGTGGCGGGGCACCGGTTCGGGGACCACTTCTACCCGCACATCGCCGGGGTGGCCCAGTCCTTCAACTACTACCCGGTGGCCTACACCCGGCCCCAGGATGGCATCGCCAACATCGCGGTGGGCCTTGGCAGCTACGTGGTGGGCGGAGGCCGGGCCTTCCGGTTCACCCCCCCCTACCCCCGGATGGACATCCTGAACCCCAGGGAGCAGCTGCGCAACACCCAGAAGTTCTTCTGCGCCCTGGACATGAGCCGGAACACCGTGGACCTGTTCAACGGCGAGGACGCCACCCTGCTAAACCTGGACATCAAGGAGGCGGAGCGGGCCGGCGCGCTGGCCCATTGCGCCTCGGTCTGGGACGCCAACGACGAGCGCATCCAGGACAGCCTGGACTGGCCCGGGGCGCGGATCGTGAACTTCCGCGACGTGCTCAAGTACGACTGCTTCCCCCTGGCGGGGATCCTGGACAAGCTGCTGGAGCTGATCCGCGACGCCATGGAGACCCCGGTGGAGGTCGAGTTCGCGGTGAACCTGGACCCGGACCCGGTCAACGGCAAGCCCACCTTCTTCCTCCTGCAGATCAAGCACCAGCTCCTGGATTCGGCGGAAGTGAACCTGTCCCCGGAGGACCTTGATCCCGGGTCCCTGTTCCTGTTCTCGGAGAAGTGCGTGGGCAACGGGGTCGTGGAGGGCCTGCGGGACATCGTCTGGATCGACCCCGAGAACTTCAACCTGTTCAACACCGTCGACCTGGCGGCGCGGGTGGAGCGCCTGAACGACCAGTTCCGGGCCGAGGGCGGCAAGTACCTCCTCATCGGCCCCGGGCGCTGGGGCAGCAACGACGTCCACCTGGGGATCCCCATCGGCTGGGCCATGATCTCCTGCGCCCAGGCGATCGTGGAATACGCCACCGAGGCCTTCCAGGTGGACGCCTCCCTGGGCTCCCACTTCTTCCACAACGTCACTTCGCTCAACATCGGCTACTTCACCATCCCCTACCCCCGGGGAAACAGCGTCCTGGACTTCGACTGGCTGCGGGCGCAGCCCCTGGTCCGCCGCGACGGGTGCCTGGTGCACAGCCGGGTGGAGGCGCCCATCCACATCGTCATGGACGGCCGCCGCAGCGCCTCGGCGGTGTTCAAGCAGGCGCCGGCCGCCAGGCCCGCCGAGCCGGAGCCGGACGGCCACAGCTGATTACAGCCCGCTCCAGCTCAGCACGAAGGCCACCATCGAGGCGCAGATGCAGTAGGTCCCGAACAGGTGCCAGCGTCCCTTCTCCAGCCACGCCGACAGCCACTTCAGGGCCAGCAGCCCGGCGCCGAAGGCGAACACCATGCCCAGGAGGCTGGGGCGGAACAGGGCGAACACGTCGACGCCGGCCGCGGCCTCGTGCTGGGCCTTGAGCAGGCGCAGGACCTCGCGGGCGATGATGGGCGGTGTGATGACCACCGCCATGGCGAAGCTGAACTCCTCCACCCGCCGGCGGGACAGCCCGCGCTGCAGCCCGGTGGAGATGGTGGCCCCGGAACGGGAGAAGCCCCGGAAGGGCAGGCAGAGGCCCTGCACCGCCCCCATCCAGCAGGCCCCCGGCAGGTCCAGGTCGCGCCCGGTGTCGCCGGAGCGGTGGCTCTTGAGCCCGGAGACGATGATCAGCCCGCCCACCGCCGCCAGGGAGATGGAGATGAGGGTCAGGTTGCCGAAGATCATCTCGATCTCCGCGTGGGGCGTGCCCCTCAGCACCCCCTTCTCGATCGCCAGTTTCAGCCCGAGCCCCACCGCCCCGGTAAGCGCTGTGGCGGCCGCAAGCCGGGCCAGGAAGGCCAGGAACGCGCGGCCGGAACGGAAGAAGGTGTCCCGCCAGGATGTCCAGAAGTAGACAATGACCGCGAACATGGTGCCCGTGTGCAGCATGACCAGGAGCAGGGTCATCTCCGGGCTGGTCGGATCCAGCCCCAGCAGCTTCTCGACCACGATGACGTGGGCCGAACTGGAGACGGGCAGCAGTTCCGCGGCTCCCTGGACGATGGCGAGAAGCAGGATGTGGAAGATCGTCATGGGAACGGCATCCCGAAATGGATGGCTGCACGCCACCGGGGTCCTGGCAACACGCGGGTCAGGAATGGAATGAGGCGACCGTGACCCATGGTAGCAGTTGGGGCGAGGCTCCGTCCCGCCCATTCGGCCCGCCGGGCGGGACCCGGTGCGATGGTGCTACAATATGAGCAGTAGGGGCGGCTTTGCCGCTCTTTTCATGGAGGCGGGTCCGTGCTCTTCCGCGCCCAACTGGTGAGTCCGTACGAACCTATCGGCATCCACCACGAGCCGGACGGCGCCCTGGTGGTGGACGGGGCGGGGCGCATCGCCGCGGCCGGCCCCTTCGCGGCGGTGTCCGCCGCCAGGCCCGGGGAGGAGGTCCGGGACCTCCGGCCCCACTGGATCCTGCCCGGGCTGGTGGACCTCCATTCCCACCTGCCCCAGTACGAAGCGGTGGCCATGGACGGCCTGGAGCTGCTGCCCTGGCTCAAGACCCACATCTTCCCCGCCGAGATCCGGTTCGAGGACCCGGACTGGGCCGCCCAGGCGGCCCGGACCTATTTCCTCCACCAGCTCGCCCTGGGCACCACCACGTCGGTGGTGTTCGGCTCCGTGCACCTGGAGGCCACCCACCGGGCCTTCCAGGAGGCGGAGCGGGCCGGGGTCCGCACGGTCCTGGGCAAGGTCATGATGGACCGGAACACCCTGGACCGGCTGCAGGAGTCCACCGCCGACTCCCTGGCCCGCAGCGAGGAGCTCTGCGCCGCCTGGCACGGCCGGGACGGGGGGCGCCTGATGTACGCCTTCACCCCCCGGTTCGCCCCCACCTGCACGCCGGAACTGCTCCGCGGCGCGGCGCGCCTGGCGGAAAAGCACGGCGCCTACGTGCAGACCCACGTGAGCGAGAACCTGGACGAGCTGGAGTGGGTCCACGACCTGTTCCCCGGCGCCCGGGACTACACCGACGTCTACGCCGGCGCCGGCCTGCTGGGTCCACGCACGCTCCTGGCCCACGGCATCCACCTGGCCCCCGCCGAGCGGGAGGCGATCCGTGCCGCCGGGGCCGCGGTGGTCCACTGCCCCCGGTCCAACGCCTTCCTGAAGAGCGGCATCATGCCCTTGCGCCGCTGGCTGGAGGAAGGCCTCAAGGTGGGCCTGGGCACCGACGTGGGGGCCGGCCCCAGCCTGGACCTGTGGGCGGAGATGGCCATGGCCTGCACCGTCTCCAAGCTGCGCTGGGCCGGCCAGCTCAACCAGGCCCGGCGCCTGGAGCGGCTGGGCCTGCCCGAGCCGGAGCGGGCCCGGATCGCGTCGGCCCTGGCCCTGGATCCCGATCCGCCGGTGGGCCCGGTCCAGGCCTTCGTCCTGGCGACGCTGGGCGGGGCCCGCGCCCTGGGCCTGGGCGACCGCATCGGCAGCCTGGAAGCCGGCAAGGAAGCCGACTTCATCGTGGTGGACCCGGCCATGGCCGACCCGGCTCCGGACCGGGGCCCCGAGCCGCCCGGGCAGGTCCTGGGCCGGCTGATGTACCGGGGCGTGGCCGGGATGGTCCGCGCCAGCTACGTGCGAGGCCGCCTGTGCCACAGCGCCTGATCCCGCGGGAGTTCTACCTGCGGCCGGTGGTGGAGGTGGCACGGGACCTCCTGGGCCGCCACCTGCGCCACTTCGATGTGGTGCTGCGCATCACCGAGGTGGAGGCCTACGCGGGCCAGGACGACACCGCCAGCCACTGCCGCTCGGGCCGCACCCCCCGCAACGCCCCCATGTGGGAGGAGGGGGGCCGCGCCTACGTGTACTTCTGCTACGGCATGCACCACATGCTCAACATCGTCACCGGCCCGGCGGGGGACGGCTCGGCCATCCTCATTCGCGGCTGTGAGCCGGTGGCGGGGCTGGAACTGGTGCGCCGGCGCCGGTGCGGCCCGGGCGGGCAGGCTCCGACCGGACCGGCGCTGCTCACCGGACCGGGCAAGGTGGCCCAGGCCCTGGGGGTGGACCTGAGCTTCACCCGCCACCTCCTGTACCGGGAGGGCGGACTGGAACTGCGGGAGGGGACGCCCCCGGCCGGGGTCCTGAGCGGCCCGCGGGTGGGGGTCGATTTCGCCTCCGACCTGGACCGGGCCCGGCCCTGGCGGTTCGCCCTGGCCGGAAGCCTCTGGGTCAGCCAGCCCAGAGGTCTGGCCCCGGACCTTACCGGAGCGGCAAATGATGGGCAGCCGGCCGCTACCGGGCCTGCTGCTCCAGGTACCCGCCCAAGGTGAGGATCCGTCCTTCAAGACCCAGCTCAGCCCTGGCTTCATCCAAGGCATCCTGTTCCCGTTCGAGGGTCTCCGGAGCGCCTGCCTCCCAGCAGGCCTGGATCAGTTCCCGGCGGCCGTCCGGATGGCGGGCCACGAAGTCCACCTCCTTCCCGGACCGGGTCAGGTAGTAGGCCACCTCGCACCCCTCCCGGCGCAGGTCCAGGTAGACCAGGTTCTCGAACCGCTGCCCCAGGTCCTCGCCGCCCATGCGGAAGGCCGCGACCAGCCCGGGGTCCACCCCATAGATCTTTTTCGGCGCGGTCTCGGCCCTGCGCGGCGATGCTTCGTGCAAGGGCACCCCGAAGCACAGGAAGGCATCCTCGAAGTGGCCCAGGTAATCGTAGAGGGTGTTCTTGCCCACCTCGCGGCCCTGGCTGCGCAGGTCGTTGTGCAGCTTGTTGAGGGAAAGGGAGCGCCCGACGCTGCGGAGCAAGGTGCGGGTCAAGCAGCGCGCCAGGGCCAGGTTGGTGATGCCGTGGCGCTCCACCACGTCCCGGAGCACCACCACGTCCACGTAATCCTGGAGCAGCCGCAGGCGCAGGGAAGGCTCCAGGCCGCGCACTTCCGGGAAGCCGCCTTCCTCCAGGTAGGCCTTCAGCAGGGGCCGCAGCCGGTCCAGGGCCCGCTGCCCGTACGGCGGCCGGGGCAGATGGACCTCCCGGCGGGGTTCCCCGGCGGCCAGCCACTCCCTGAAACCGTAAGGCCATACTTCGGTGGCCAGGGATCCCTCCCGCAGTTCGGTGGCGATCTCCCGGCTCAGCATCTTGGCGCTTGAACCGGTGAGGTAGAGACGCACTTTGCGCGTATCCTGCAGCCGTCGCACCAGCCGGGACCATTCCGGGAGCGCATGGACCTCATCCAGGAACAGGTGGACGGTGCGATCGTGGTTTCCGGGAAAGCGGGCGTAGAGCGCATCGACGATCCCGGCCGCTCCCGCGGTGTCGATCGGCTGCAGGCGATCGTCCTCGAAGTCCAGGAACAGGATGGAGTCTTCCGGGGTTCCCTGGGCCACCAGATCCTGCATGGCCTGGATCATCAGGCAAGTCTTCCCGGTGCGGCGCATCCCGACGGCCGCCGCGATGCGTTCGCCCGGCGCCGCGAGGTGGACCTGCCGTCGGACCAGGGAACGGGCAAGCCGGGCCCGGTTCTCCTCCATCAGGGTGACGACCCGATCTTCCACTTGTCCTTCTCTATGAGGAAAGGTATGCCTATCTTTGTCCTCTTGCAAGAGGAAAAGATCCATTTTTTTGTCTCCTTGAAGAAGGAAACTCTGCCCAAGCCTCGAAGGTCGGCGCCCAAGCGCCACCCTGAACGCGCCGGCCGGAACCTGCCAGTGCCAGACACGGGCGATCGATGTTGGTCGAATGCAACGGTGCTAAAGTCTGGGACGCAACCGTGCCTGCCGCCCTTTTCTCAACCTTCCTGGAGGTTCCCATGCCGGTCCAAGCTGAATGGGTCCGTTACGGCCAGCACTCGGCCTTTCTCGCACGTCCGGAGGGGGTCTCCTCCCCCCTGCCGGCGGTCCTGGTGATCCAGGAGATCTGGGGGGTGGACGGGCACATCGAGGACGTGACCCGGCGGATCGCCGCGTCCGGGTACGCGGCCTTGGCCCCGGACCTCTACGCCGTCAACGGCGAGCGCCCCCGGCCCCTGGTGCGGGAGCGGGTGGCCGGGGTGATGGCGTTCATGAACACCCTGGCCCCGGCCGTCTTCGGGGACCCGGAGGCCCGGGCCAAGGCCATGGCCGTCCTGCCCCAGCCGGAGCGGGGCCGGATGGAGGAGTCGTACGGGGCCCTGTTCGGGCACATCGGCAAGCTGGAGCAGTTCGTGCCGGCCCTGCGCGCCGCCGCGGCCCACCTGCGCCGGGACTGCGCGGCCTCGGCCGGGCAGAAGGTGGGCTGCGTCGGCTTCTGCATGGGCGGGGGGCTCACCGCCCTGCTGGCCTGCGAGGAGCCGGAACTGGCCGCGGGGGCCATCTTCTACGGCAGCGCCCCACCCCTGGAGCGGGTGACCCGGATTCCCTGCCCCATGGCCGGGTTCTACGGGAGCCTGGATGCCCGCGTCAATGCCGGCCTGCCGGCCTTCGCCGAGGCCATGCGTTCCGCCGGCAAGGCCTTCGAGTACCAGGTCTATGATGGGGCGGCCCACGCCTTCTTCAACGACACCCGGCCCAGCTACCACGTGGGGGCCGCCCGGGATTCCTTCGCGCGGCTGCTGGAGTTCTTCCGGCGCAACCTGGCTCCATGACCACGGCGACGGAGCCGGGGGCCGACTTCCTGGTCATGGCCAAGCCGGCCGGGGCACGCTGCAACCTCCGCTGCGCCTACTGCTACTACCTGCCCAAGGCCGGGCTGCTGGCCCAGCCCCCCGCGCCGCGCATGGACGAGGACCTGCTGGAGGACTTCATCCGCCAGCGCCTGGAGGCCTCCCCGGGCCCCGCCACCCATTTCGAGTGGCATGGGGGCGAGCCCACCCTGCTGGGGCTGGACTACTTCCGGCACATCGTCGCCCTGCAGAAGGCCCATTGCCCCCCGGGACGCAGCGTCACCAACGGCTTGCAGACCAACGGCACCCTCCTGGACGACGCCTGGGCCCGGTTCCTGGCCGCCGGGCGGTTCTCGGTGGGGCTGAGCCTGGATGGCCCCGCCGACGTCCACGACCTCTTCCGCCCCACCCGGGACCGCCGGCCCACCCACGCCCAGGTGATCCAGGCCTTCCGCCTGCTGCGGCGGTACGGGGTGCACTGCGACCTGCTCTGCGTGGTGCACGCGGGCAACGCCGGGTCGCCCCTGGAGGTGTACCGGTTCTTCCGGGAACTGGGGGCCACCCACCTGCAGTTCCTGCCCCTGGTGCAGCCGGCCGGGGGCCGGGAGGCGGCGCCGCCGGAGGCGGTGGGCACGTTCCTGTGCCAGGTGTTCGACGACTGGATCCGCCACGACCTGGGCCGGATCGTCGTCCAGACCTTCGACGAGGCGTTCCGGACGGCCTGCGGCCTTTCCCACGCCCTGTGCGTGTTCCGGGAGACCTGCGGGGACGTGCTGGTACTGGAGCACGACGGGGGCGTCTACGCCTGCGACCACTTCGTGGACCCGGAGCACCGCCTGGGCGACCTGCGCCGGGACCCCCTGGCCCGGCTCGCGGCCCATCCGGACCAGGTCCGGTTCGGACTGCGCAAGCGGGACGCCCTGCCCTCCCGGTGCCGGACCTGCGATGTGCTGGCCTACTGCAACGGCGGCTGTCCCAAAGACCGCCTGGGTGCCGAAGCCCCCGGCGAACCCGGGGTCAGCCTGCTCTGCCCAGCCTACCGGCGCTTCTTCCGCCACGCCCGCCCGGCGCTGGCCCGGCTCGCGGCCCATTGGAAGGCCGGGAGGCCGCTGCGGGAGTTCGGCGCGGGCCGCCGGGCGTCGCACCCTTGATCAGGGCTCGGTGCCTTCCGAGAGAACATTGAGCACTCGTTCATAGGAAAACAGGCGATTCCGCAGGCCGCCGGTAATTTCCTTCAGGAGACCGAGTTTAACCAAATGATCCAAGGCCTTGTTGGCAGTGGCAGGAGTCAGTCCCTCGGACTTGCAGATCGCGGCGGAGGAACTGATCGGATGACCCTGGAGGTAGTGAAGCACCTGAACCACGGAAGCCGCCAATTTTGCCCCTTGGATGATCTTCCGGTCCTCCGTGAACAAGGCGAGCAGTCTCTTGGCCGTAGCCACGGCACCATCGGATGTCTCGGCTACTCCCTGGAAAAAGAAATCCAGCCATGATTCCCAATCACCCTCCAGCCGGACCTTTTGGAGGAGTTCGTAATAGGTGGCACGATGTGCTTTCAAGAACAGGCTGAGGTACAGCATCGGGTCCTTCAGAACGCCCTCGTTGCTCAGGATCAATGTAATCAAAAGACGACCGACCCGGCCGTTGCCATCCAGGAAGGGGTGCATGGTTTCGAACTGGACGTGGGCAAGGGCCGCCTTGGTCAAGGCATCCATATCACTATGCAGAAATGTTTCCCACGCACTTAGGCATTCCGGCAGAGCCTCGTGGGGGGGTGGCACGAAGGCGGCATTGCCGGGACGGCTTCCTCCGATCCAATTCTGGCTGCGCCTGAACTCGCCCGGCTGCTTGATACTGCCTCTGCCCCGGGAGAGCAGCACCTGATGTATTTCGCGGACCAGACGAAGACAGAGCGGAAAGCCGCCATGCAGACGCTTGAGGCCATGTGTCAAGGCAGTCACATAGTTGGATACCTCCACCACATCGTCCATGGGCGCCCCTGGAGCTTGGGCGTTCTCGAACGCCAGCAAGTCCGAGAGGGAAGACTGGGGGCCTTCGATCTGGGATGACAGCACCGCTTCCTTGCGCACGTAGCTGTACAGAAACAGAGCGGGTTCTGGCAATAGGGCGGTCACCCCATCCAGTCGGCCAACCGCCGTAGCGGCTCGCTGCTGGGCCCTGAACAGAGGTGGCGTCCACTGTACAGGTGGTGCAGGCGGGAGCGGTGCGGGTACGAAAGCTTGGACAGACTCGCCTTGGGTGGTCTGCGTCACGAACGTGCCGGTGGAAGCTCGCAGCATGAGGGCTCTTTTAGGAATTAAAATAAGACGGAGGCTTATTTTAGAAAACCACGATTTTCTAAAATAAGGGCAAGGGGGGGCTGTCAACCAGCGCTAGGGCTCGTCTCCTGTGCAAGGATGAGCTTCCAGGGGCCCAAAGGCTGGTCCGCCTGTGCCAGGACCCTCCCGCTGGTTTTACCCTTGAGCGGAAAGCAAGACCGGGATAGACTTTCCGTTCATGCGTGAACAAGCCGCGCGCCATGGCGTGCGTGCGGTCGGTTCCAGGAGGCCCCGATGAAGCCGAAGATCCACCCCCAGCTGCACGAAGTGATGGTCCACTGCGCCTGCGGCAACGAGTTCCTCACCCGCTCCACCAAGAAGGAGCTGCGCGTGGAAGTGTGCGCCGCCTGCCATCCGTACTTCACCGGCAAGCAGAAGATGATGGACACCGCCGGCCGGGTGGAGAAGTTCAACCGCAAGTGGGCCAAGAAGGTCGAAGCCCCCGCCGCGGCCGCTCCCGCCGCCCCCGCCCCCGCCGCGGCCGCTCCCGCCGCCGACGCCCAGTAGCGATGCATTCCCATGGGACGGGCCGACCTTCGGCCCGTCCTTTTTTTTAGGGGCCGTTGCCAAGTGGCCCCGCGCCGCGGGGACAATTGGCTACGGCCCCTTACGCAGTTCCTTGACAACGTCAAGGAACTGCGCGATGGATTCCGACCCATCTTGACCCAGGTGAACCATGCTCGACCAGCTTGAATCCCTCGACGCCCGCTTCCAGGAGATCGAGGCCCAGCTCCAGGAGCCCGCGGTGGTCAGCGACCCCAGGCGGCTGCGGGAGCTGTCCAAGCTGCGCTCGGAGCTGGAGCCGGTGGTGGAGGCCTGGCACGCCCAGCGCACCCGTCTCAAGCAGCTGGAGGAGGCGGAGGCCATCCTGGCCGACAAGACCATGGACCCGGAGCTGCGGGAGCTGGCCTCCCTGGAGATCCAGGACCTCAAGGCCGCCATCCAGGAGGGGGAGGCCGGCCTGCGCCGGCTGCTGGTGCCCAGGGACCCCAAGGACGCCAAGAACGTCATCCTGGAGGTGCGGGCCGGCACCGGCGGCGAGGAGGCGGCCCTGTTCGCGGCGGAGATCTTCCGGATGTACGTGCGCTTCGCCGAGCGCAGGGGCTTCAGGGTCAGCATGCTGAGCGAAAGCGAGGCCGAGCAGGGGGGCCTCAAGGAGGTGGTGGCCGAGATCGAGGGCGACGGGGCCTACTCCCAGTTCCGGTTCGAGAGCGGCGTGCACCGGGTCCAGCGGGTGCCCAAGACCGAGACCCAGGGCCGGATCCACACCTCCGCCTGCACCGTGGCGGTGATGCCCGAGGCGGAGGAGGTGGACATCGTCATCAACGAGAAGGACCTGCGCATCGACACCTTCTGCTCCGGGGGCAAGGGCGGGCAGAGCGTCAACACCACCTACTCGGCGGTGCGCATCACCCACCTGCCCACCAACACGGTGGTGAGCTGCCAGGACGAGCGCAGCCAGAACAAGAACATGGCCAAGGCCATGACCGTGCTGCGCTCCCGCCTGCTGGAGAAGGCCCAGGGCGAGGCGGACGCCGCCGAGGCCAACCTGCGCAAGTCCCAGGTGGGTTCCGGGGACCGCAGCGAGAAGATCCGCACCTACAACTTCCCCCAGGGCCGGGTCACCGACCACCGGGTGAACGTGACCATCCACCAGCTGGACGCCTTCATGCAGGGCATGATCGAGCCGATCCTCGAACCCCTGCGGGCGGCCCACGAAGCGCAGCGCCTGCGCCAGCTGGAGGCGTGAAAGGGGCTACCTGGCTTGGACGGTGTCGAACCCGGCCACGTACACGTCGGTCCCCCGCACCGCCAAGGCCCGGGCCTCGGCGGCCCCGGTCCCGTCGGACAGGGTCGCCAGGAGGGCGCCGTTCTTCCAGACCTTGGCCACCCGGTTGCCGCCCAGGCACTCGTAGCCCCCGGCGAACACGTCGCCGTCCGCCACCGCCACCGCGCTGGCCTTGGCCCCGCAACGGCCGTCGGTGAGCGCCACCGGGTCGCCGTTCTTCCAGATCTCCGCCACGTCCACCCGCTCCTCCCCCACCTGCCGGCTCTCGTAGCCGGCCACGTAGACGTCGCCGCCGGCCACCGCCACCGCCAGGCCTTCGGCGGGGCGGGCCGGATCGGGGGGCGCCGGCAGCACGGCGCCGTTCTTCAGGAGCACGATCCTGCACCGTCCCGCCTTGAACTGGGTTCCCACCGTGTAGATGTCGCGCCCGCTCACGGCCACCCCGTTGGCCACCAGGCCCGAGGCGGGGTCGGAGAGGGTCAGGAAGTACTTGCCGTTGTGCCAGACCCTCGCCACCGGGTTGCCGGGCGGATCCCTCCGCTCCAGGGGACACCCCAGCCCCAGGGACAAGGTCACCGAGAACAAGAGGATGGAGGCTGGGTGGAGCGACCTCAGGAGCATGGCAAGGAACCTGAAAGCAAAGATAAATAAAACATTAAACCCGTCAAGCTGCACGGACACTGGCCTGTGCCGTTATTTTCCCATCCGGCCGTCCCATGCCCAGCCGCCCGGTCGCCAGTCCTGGAGGAAAACCGTAGTTCCAGGCAAGATGGGTGGGATCCTGGACCAGCCCATGCCCGCCACCATCCATAAGCCCCTCGACATCCTGCTCCAGGAATGCCGCAAGGTCATCGTCGGCCAGCCGCATCTGCTGAACCGCATGCTGGTGGCCCTGCTGGTGCCCGGGCACGTGCTGCTGGAGGGCCTGCCCGGCCTGGCCAAGACCCGCACGGTGAAGACCCTGGCCGGGGCCAGCCACATGACCTTCCGCCGGGTGCAGTTCACCCCCGACCTGCTGCCCTCGGACGTGATGGGCACCCTGGTGTTCGATCCCCGCAGCCTCAGCTTCACCCCGCGCAAGGGGCCGGTGTTCGCCAACCTGCTGCTGGCGGACGAGATCAACCGCGCGCCCAGCAAGGTGCAGTCGGCCCTCCTGGAGGCCATGGAGGAGCGCCAGGTGACCCTGGGCGAGGACAGCTTCCCCCTGCCCGACCCGTTCCTGGTGCTGGCCACCCAGAACCCCATCGAGCAGGAGGGCACCTTCCCGCTGCCGGAAGCGCAGATGGACCGGTTCTTGTTCAAGCTCAAGATCGACTACCCCAGCGCCCAGGAGGAGGGCGAGGTGCTGCGCCGGGCCGGGGGCCAGGAACAGCCGGTGCTGCCGGTCATGTCCGGGACGGAGATCCTGGAGGCCGGGAGGGCGGCCCGGGAGGTGCGCCTGGACGACGCCATCCGCACCTACATCGTGCGCCTGGTCCAGGCCACCCGCCCGGGTCCGGGCCCGGGCTGGAAGGGGCGGGAGATGCTGCGCTGCGGGGCTTCGCCGAGGGCCTCCCTGGCCCTGCAGGCGGCCTCCAGGGCCCTGGCCTTCCTGGAGGGGCGCGACCACGTCCTGCCCGACGACGTGGCCGCCCTGGCCCCCGACGTCCTGCGCCACCGCCTGCTGCTCACCTTCGAGAGCGAGGCGGACGGCGCCACCACCGACGAGCTCATCAAGGCCCTGCTCGCTTCCACGCCAAGGCCGTGATTCCCTGATGGACAAGCGCGCGGTCACCCTCATCCACACCGGCGGCACCCTGGGCATGGCGCCCGGGGCGGACACCTCGACCCTCTCGCCGGGGCCGTCCCTGGACCGGATCCTGGAGCAGGTGCCCGAGCTGGAGCAGCTGGCCGACCTGCGCCTAGTGGTGGCGTTCAACCGGGATTCCAGCACCCTGGAGCCGGAGCACCTCCTGACCCTGGCCCGGCTGGCGCGGGACCATGCCGCCGACGGCGTGGTCCTGGTCCACGGCACCGACACCATGGCCTACACCGCCTCGGTGCTGGGCTTCCTGCTGGCGGACCTGGGCAAGCCGGTGGTGCTCACCGGCTCCCAGCGCCCCCTGGCCTATGTGCGCAGCGACGCCCGCAGCAACCTGGTGGACGCGGTCACCCTGGCCACCCGGGGGGTGGCCGAAGTGGGCATCTGCTTCGGCGACCACTGGCTGCGCGGGGTGGCCGCGGACAAGGTCAGCGTCTACCAGTACCAGGCCTTCGTCTCGCCCAACCTGCCGCCCCTGGCGGAGCTGGGCCTGCACATCCAGTTCCACCCCCACGCCGGCGCCTTCCCCCGCCAGGTGCCCGCCGCGGTGGGTCCGGCGCTGGAGTCGGCGCTGGAGGTGTACACCCCCTTCCCGGGCATGCCCTGGCGGCTGCCCGCCGAGGACACCCGGGGGGTGCTGGTCCAGGCCTTCGGCGCCGGCAACCTGCCCATGGACCGCCCGGACCTGCGGGCCCTGCTGGCCCACTGCCGGGACCGGGGCCTGCCGGTGGTCCTCACCACCCAGTGCCCCTACGGCGGGGTGGACCTGGACACCTACGAGCTGGGGGCCCAGGCCCGGGACCTGGGCGCCGTCTCCGGGGGCCGGCACACCCGCTGGGCCGCCCTGGCCAAGCTGGCCCTGACCCTGGGCGCCGGCGGCACCACCGAGGACGTGCGCCAGGCCTTCGCTTGCTCCTGGGCGGGCGAGCCGGCCTAGTTTAAACTGGAATTTTCCGAGGATTTCATGCTCGACGCGGCTCTTCTGCGCAACGACCTGGACGCGGTCATCGCCGGCCTGGCCCGGAAGGGGGCGGCCTTCGACCGGGAGGCATGGACCCGGCTGGAAGGCGAGCGGCGCAAGGGGATCCAGGAGGCCGAGGCGCTCAAGGCCGAGCGCAACCGGGTCTCGGACGAGGTGGCCCGGCGCAAGCGGGCCAAGGAGAGCGCCGACGACCTGATCGCCGCCCAGCGGGAGGTGGGCGAGAAGCTCAAGGCCCTGGAGGCGGCGGAGAAGGCCGCCGAGGCGGCGTACCGGGACTTCCTGGCCACCCTCCCCAACCTGCCCCACGAATCCGTTCCCGACGGCCAGGACGAGCAGTCCAACGTGGAGATCAAGCGCTGGGGGACCCCGGCCGCCCTGGACAAGCCCCTGGACCACGTGGAACTGGGCACCCGCCTGGGGATCCTGGACCTGGACCGGGCGTCCAAGCTCAGCGGCTCCCGGTTCGCCGTGCTCAAGGGCCTGGGCGCCAAGCTGGACCGCGCCCTGATCAGCTTCATGGCCGACCTGCACGACACCACCGGCTGGAGCGAAGTGCTGCCTCCGTACCTGGTGCTGCCCCAGTGCGTGTTCGGCACCGGCAGCCTGCCCAAGTTCGAGGCCGACCTGTTCAAGACCACCCGGGGCGAAGACACCCTGTACCTCATCCCCACCGCCGAGGTGCCGGTGACCAACCTCTACCGGGAGGAGATCCTGGCCGCGGACCAGCTGCCCCTGCGCCACTTCGCCTTCACCCCCTGCTTCCGCAGCGAGGCCGGGAGCTACGGCAAGGACACCAAGGGCATCATCCGCCAGCACCAGTTCCACAAGGTGGAGCTGGTGGCCTTCACCACCCCGGAGCAGGCCCAGGAGGAACTGGAGCACCTCACCCGCGCCGCCGAGCGGGTCCTGGAGACGCTGGAACTGCCCTACCGGCGCGTGCTGCTCTGCACCGGGGACACCAGCTTCAGCAGCCAGAAGACCTACGACCTGGAGGTGTGGCTGCCCAGCCAGGACACCTACCGGGAGATCAGCTCCTGCTCCTGGTTCGGGGACTTCCAGGCCCGGCGCGCCAACATCCGCTACCGGCCGGCCGGGGGCAAGCCCCAGTTCGCCCACACCCTCAACGGCAGCGGTCTGGCGGTCGGACGGACCTGGGTGGCCATTCTGGAGAACGGCCAGCAGCCGGACGGCAGCGTGCGCATCCCCAAGGCGCTGCAGCCGTACCTGGGGTGCGAGGTGATCCGGCCCTGAGAATCTCCGACGGCCGGCAATTTTGACGCTTTTTTAATAGCCTGGTCCCAGCCTGGGCGTGGGATAACCATCGCGCTATGCCCCCTTTGGTCCCCCTCCTCGCCCACGTCGCCTTCTTCGCCCTTCTGGCGGCGGCGGCCGTGCCCCTGGGAACCTGGATCCACCGGGTGATGGAGCGGCCCGGACCGCCCCTGGGCGGTCCCCTGGGGCGGGCCCTGGGCCGCCTGGAGGCCTGGATCTACCGGACGGCCAGGGTGGATCCGGCCCGCACCATGCCCTGGCGGGAATACGCATCGGCGTTCCTGGCCTTCACCGGGTGGGGCGCGCTGGTGCTGTTCCTGCTGCTGATGCTGCAGGGCCGGCTGCCCACCTACGATCCGGCGGTGGCCTCCACGCCCATGACCTGGCACCTGGCCCTGAACACGGCGGTCAGCTTCGCCACCACCACCACTTGGCAGGCCTACGCCGGCGAGACCACCCTCAGCCACCTGGCCCAGGTGCTGGGGCTGGCGGCCCAGAACTTCCTGGCCGGCGCGGCCGGGCTGGCCACCGGCATGGCCTTCCTGCGCAGCTTCACCCGCCGGCCCTTGGAAGGGCTGGGCAACTTCCACGCGGACGTCGTGCGGGCGGTGCTCTACCTGCTGCTGCCCATGGCCCTGGCCGGGACCCTGGTGCTGGTGTGGCAGGGGGTGCCCATGGACTTCGCCCGGGCGGTCCACGCCACGCCCCTGGAAGGCGGCCTGCAGGTGATCGTCCGGGGCCCGGTGGCCACCCTGGAGATCATCAAGAACCTGGGCACCGCCGGGGGTGGGTTCTTCGGCGCCAACGGCGCCCACCCGTACGCCAACCCGACCCCCCTCACCCAGTTCACGGGTATGCTGGCCATCGCGTTGGTGCCCGCGGCCCTCACCCACACCTACGGGCGCATGACCCGCAACCCGCGCCACGGCTGGCTATTGTTCTGGGTGATGGCGGCCCTGGTGGCGGCGACCACCCTGGTGACCGCCCTGGCCGAGCAGAAAGGCGGTCCCGCGCTCGCCCATCTGCCGGTCATGTTGCAGGCCACGGACCAGCAGCCCGGAGGCAACATGGAGGGCAAGGAACTGCGCTTCGGCATCCAGGCCACGGCCCTGGGCATGGGCGTGACCGCCCACACCGCCACCGGGTCGGTGAACGCCCAGCCGGCCAGCCTGACCCCGCTCTCGGCCCTGGCCGCCCTGTTCAGCCTGCTCCTGGGGGAGATCGGCTTCGGCGGCCTGGGCACCGGGCTCAGCGGCATGGTGGTGATGGCGCTGGTGAGCCTGTTCATCGGCGGGCTGATGGTGGGACGGAGCCCGGAATACTTGGGCAAGGCCATCTCCATCCAGGAGATGAAGCTGGTGGCGGTGTATCTGCTGCTGGGCCCGGCGGCGGTGCTGGTGCTCACCGCGGTGGCGGTCCTGGTCCCGCCCGGGCTCCACGGGGTGGCCGGGGATTCCGCCACCCACGGGTTCACCGCCATCCTCATGGCCTTCGCCACCTGCCACGCCAACAACGGCATGGCCTTCGGCAGCCTGGACGGCAACTCGGTGTTCTACAACCTCACCACGGCCCTGGGCATGATCGTGGGCCGGGTGGGCACCATCCTCCCGGTGCTGGCGCTGGCGGGACACTTCTCCACCCGCCGGGCCCGTCCACGCAGCCGGGGCACCCTGCCCCCCGACACCCTGTCCTTCGCCCTGCTGCTCCTGGGCACCGCCCTGGTGGCGGGGGCGCTGAGCTTCCTCCCGGCCCTGGCCCTGGGGCCCCTCGCTGGCATGCTAGGAGGGTGACGTGGCCGCGCTCCGCCTCACCCTGCTCCTGACCGCGCTGACCGGGCTGCTCTACCCCCTCGTCGGCCTCCTGCTGGCCCGGACCCTCTTTCCGGACCGGGCCGCCGGCAGCCTCCTGGTCCGGGACGGGCGGGTGGTGGGCGCCGGGCCCATCGGGCAGACGTTCCGGAATCCCGGCTATTTCTGGGGCCGCCCGTCCGCCCTGCCCCCGGGCCCGCTCCGGCCCTCGGGCGGCTCCAACCTGGGCCCGCGCGACCCGGCCCTGGCCCAGGCCGTGGCCGAGCGGATCCGCGCCCTGGCCGCCGCCGGCCCGGTGCCGGACGGCCCGGTGCCGGTGGACCTGGTGACCGCCTCGGCCAGCGGCCTGGACCCGCACATCAGCCCGGCCGCGGCCTACTACCAGGTGCCCCGGGTGGCCTGGGCCCGGGGGCTGGACCCGGCGGCGCTGCGCGCCCTGGTGGCGGCGGCGGTGGAGGGGCGCCAGTTCTGGATCCTGGGGGAACCCCGGGTGAACGTCCTGGGCCTGAACCTGCGCCTGGATGCCCTGGCGGGGGGACCACCGGGCCATCAGCATTGAAAGCATTTAATTGATAAAAAATTAACTTTAAAATAAATTAACAACATTTAATTCGCTTGTTTTTAAGTTTTTTGTTTCCATTATGCAATCTTTCACGCTTTAATGGGTCAAATATCAAGGTTGCTTGAAAAGCCATCCGGCCATGGCGCGGCCGGCGGCTGCGCGGGAGGACGAACCATGCGTGACCTCGCTTCCACCATCCACCCGGAACCCGCAGTGGCTCCCCTGCCGGACCTGCTGGACCGCATCGGCAACACGCCCCTCCTGCGCCTGGAACGGATCGCGGCCGGCCTGCACGCGGGGGTGGAGCTCCATGCCAAGGCCGAGCACCTGAACCCCAGCGGCTCCCTCAAGGACCGCCCGGCCCGGGCCATGATCCTGGCGGGCCTGACCGCCGGCAAGCTGGGGCCCGGGCGGTCCCTCCTGGACGCCACCAGCGGCAACGCCGGCATCAGCTACGCCATGATCGGCGCGGCCCTGGGCCTGGAGGTGACCCTGTGCCTGCCGGCCAACGCCACCGAGGAGCGCAAGCGGATGCTGCGCATCTACGGCGCCCGGATCATCGAGACGGCGCCGGAAGCCGGTTCGGACGGCGCCCAGGTCAAGGCCAAGGAGCTCTACCGGGCCCAGCCGGACCGCTACGGCTACCTGGACCAGTACAACAATCCCCACAACTGGCTGGCCCACTACGAGACCACCGGCGAGGAGATCTGGGCCCAGACCCGGGGCCGGATCACCCACTTCGTGGCCGGGATCGGCACCTCCGGGCTGTTCACGGGCACCGTCCGCAAGCTCAGGGAGCGGAACCCCTCCCTGGTGGCGGTGTCCGTGCAGCCCGACGCCCGGGAGCACCGGCTGGCCGGGCTCAAGCACATGGCCACCGCGCTGGTGCCGGGGATCTACGACCCGTCCCTGGCGGACGACGACGTGGCGGTGTCCAGCGCCGAGGGGCTGGCCATGGCCCGCCGGCTGGCCCAAGAGGAGGGGCTGCTGGTGGGGCCCAGTTCGGGCGCCAGTGTGGCCGTCGCCCTGAGGCTGTCCCGTACCCTGCCGGCCGGTTCGGTGGTGGTCACGGTGCTGTTCGACACCGGCTCCCGGTACCTGGGGGAATCTTTCTGGGCGGCCCCATGATCGCCGCCGCACCCTCCCCCGCCCTGGTGGAGGACCTGGACCGGCGCTGCCGGGACGCGGACGCCGGGGCGATCCTGGACGCGGCCCTGGCGGCCTTCCATCCGGAGCTGGCCTTCGCCTGCAGCTTGGGGCTGGAGGACGTGGTCCTGCTGGACCTGGTCTGGCGCCGGCGGGCCCGGCCGCGGATCTTCCTGCTGGACACGGGGCGGCTGAACCAGGAGACCTACGACACCCTGGCGGCGGTGCGGGACCGGTACGGCATGCCCATCGAGGTCTATTTCCCCCGCACCGAGTCCGTGCAGGCGCTGGTGGCCGCCAAGGGCCCCAACTCCTTCTACCAGAGCCTGGAGGACCGCAAGGAGTGCTGCCGGATCCGCAAGGTGGAGCCCCTGCGCCGGGCCCTGGCGGGCGCGGCGGCGTGGATCACCGGGATCCGGGCCGACCAGGGGGTGACCCGGGAAGGCCTGCGCCCGTTCGAATGGGACGCGGCCAACGGCGGGCTGGTGAAGGTCAATCCCCTGGCCCGCTGGAACCTGGAGCAGGTCTGGGCCTACGTGCGGGAGCACCAGCTCCCCTACAACCCCCTCCATGACCTGGGCTATCCCAGCATCGGCTGCGCCCCCTGCACCCGGGCCGTGGCCCCGGGCGGGGACCCGCGCTCCGGGCGCTGGTGGTGGGAGCGTCCCGAGCACCGGGAGTGCGGGCTGCACCCCCCGGTTTCCGGAAAGGCGGAGCCATGATCCTCTCTACCGTCACCCTCACCCACCTGGACATCCTGGAAGGGGAGGCCATCCACATCCTGCGGGAGGTGGCCGGGCAGTGCCGGAACCCGGTGCTGCTGTTCTCCGGGGGCAAGGATTCGGTCTGCCTGCTGCGGCTGTCCGAGAAGGCGTTCCGCCCGGGCCCCTTCCCGTACCCCCTGCTGCACATCGACACCGGGCACAACTTCCCGGAGGTGGTCGAATTCCGGGACCGGCGGGCGCGGGAGCTGGGCGAACGCCTCATCGTGCGCACCGTGGAGGACTCCATCGCCAGGGGGCGGGTGACCCTGCGCGATCCCCTCCAGTCCCGCAATCCGCTCCAGAGCGTCACCCTCCTGGACACCATCCGGGAGTTCGGGTTCGACGCCTGCATCGGCGGGGCCCGCCGGGACGAGGAGAAGGCCCGGGCCAAGGAGCGGATCTTCTCGTTCCGGGACGAGTTCGGCCAGTGGGACCCCCGGCACCAGCGCCCGGAGCTGTGGAGCCTCTACAACGCCCGCTGCTTCCCCAGAGAGAACATCCGGGTGTTCCCCATCTCCAACTGGACCGAACTGGACGTGTGGCAGTACCTCCGCCGGGAGTCCCTGGACCTGCCCGGCCTCTACTTCCCCCACGTGCGGCCGGTGGTGCGCCGGGGCGGCGCCCTGGTGCCGGTCACGCCCCTCACCCCGGCCCGGGAGGGGGAGCGGGTGGAGCGTCTGCGGGTGCGGTTCCGCACCGTGGGCGACATCCCCTGCACCGCGCCGGTGGAGACCCGGGCGGAAAGCCTCGAGGACATCCTCCGGGAGACCGCCGTCACGGATCTCTCCGAGCGCGGCGCCACCCGCCTGGACGACCAGGTCTCCGAGGCCTCCATGGAACAGCGCAAGAAGGAGGGGTACTTCTGATGGTCCAGGCGGACAACAACACCGGCCTGCTGCGCTTCATCACCTGCGGCAGGGTGGACGACGGCAAGAGCACCCTCATCGGCCGGCTGCTGTACGACAGCAAGGCCATCCTGGCCGACGCCCTGGACTCGCTCCGGCGCGCCTCCCACCGGCGGGGAGCGCGGGAGATGGACCTGAGCCTGCTCACCGACGGGCTCCAGGCCGAGCGGGAGCAGGGCATCACCATCGACGTGGCGTACCGGTTCTTCGCCACCGGGACGCGCAAGTTCATCCTGGGCGACGCCCCGGGCCACGAGCAGTACACCCGCAACATGGTCACCGCCGCCAGCACCGCGGACCTGGCCGTCATCCTGGTGGACGCCCGCAAGGGCGTGCTCACCCAGACCCGCCGGCACACGGCCCTGGCCCACCTGCTGGGGGTGCGTCACCTGGTGATGGCGGTCAACAAGATGGACCTGGCGGACTGGTCCCAGCGGGCCTTCGACGCCATCCGCGCCGACGGGCTGACCTTCGCCCGGGAGCTGGGCATCCCCGACCTGGCGTTCGTCCCCATCTGCGCCCTGGGCGGCGACATGGTGGTGGAGCGGGGGAAGCGCCTGGGCTGGTACCACGGCCCCACCCTGCTGCAGATCCTGGAGTCGGCGCCCCTGTCCCAGGACGACCTGGAACGTCCGTTCCGGTTCCCGGTCCAGTGGGTGTGCCGCTCCCGCCCGGGGCAGGCCGGGGACGACCGGGCCTACGCCGGGCGGGTGGAGTCCGGCGCGGTCCGGGTGGGCGACCGGGTGGCGGCGCTGCCCGGACCGGCCCGCACCCTTGTGCGCGCCATCCGCCTGGGGGAGGCGCGGCTGGAGTCGGCCCAGGCGGGCCAGAGCATCGCCCTGGAACTGGAGGACGACCTGGACCTGGGCCGGGGCGACCTGCTGGCGGACCCGGCCAGTCCGCCCCTGGAGCTGAAGGAGGTGGAAGCCACCCTGTGCTGGTTCGCCGAGACCCCGGTCCAGGCCGGGGCGCGCCTCCTGCTCCGGGCGGGCACCCGGGAGACCCGGGCCCTGCTGGAGACCCTCCGCTCCCGCCTGGACATCGCCACCCTCCGGCCCCGGGAGGCCGAACGCCTGGTCATGAACGACATCGCCGACGTGCGGCTGCGCCTGCAGACGCCCATCGCCGCCGACCCCTACCGGGCCGATCGCGCCACCGGCGCCTTCATCCTCATCGACGAGGCCAACAACGCCACGGTGGCGGGGGGGCTGGTGCGGTGAGCGAATGATTTCGATCACATTCCCGGGATCCGGATCGTTATTCGATCAAAATCGGGATCACAGCGATGAAAAGGTTTGATTCAATCCTCGAAAAGTGATTGAATCCTTCCAACCCCAGCTTCCCCCATGCTCCCCTCCGGCACCGCAGACGCCCGCACCCGGCAGATCCTGACCGTCCTCCAGGGCCAGGGTGCCGGGCTGACCCGCCAGGAGATCCAATCTTCCGCCGGGCTGGAGGGGGTGGACGTCCAGGCGGTGCGCCGGCTGCTGGCGCAGCTGGTGCGGGCGGGGCAGGCCCGGGTGGAGGGGCAGACCAAGGCCCGGCTCTATTTCCTGGCGGTCGCGCCGCCCGGTCCCGGGACCGTGGACAGCGCCCGCCGTCCGCCCCGGGAGGAGCCCGCGGCGCCGGCGCCCGTCCCCGCCCGGAGCCAGCCCGTGGGTCATCAGCCGGGCTTCCTCGAGGCCTACCACCCGGACCGGGCCCCCTACCTGGCGCCGGAGCTCCGGGCCAGGCTCTCGGCCCAGGAGGGCGGAGCGGGGGACGTTCCTCCCGGCCCCTATTCCCGCGCCCAGCGCCGGCGCCTGCTGGCGGACCTGGCCTGGGTCGCGGCCCGGGCGGAGGGGGCCGGTTTCCCCCTCCGGGAGGTGGAACGGACCGTGGACCGGGGTGCGCCGCCCCCGGGGCTGGCCCCCAGAGGCCTCCAGGTGCTGCTCAACACCCTGGGCGCCGTGGAATTCCTGCTGGCGTCGGGCCAGGCCCTGGCTCCGGACCTCACCACCCTGCGCAACCTGTCCGCCCTGCTCACCGAGAACCTGCTGGCCGACCCGGACGACGAGGGCCGGCTGCGGTCCCGCGCCGTCCCGGTCCCGGGCAGCGCCTACCGGCCCCCGGACCAGCCTTGGGTCATCGCCCAGGGGTTCGCCCGGATCCTGGGCACCGCCCAGGCCATCCCGGATCCGTTCGAACAGTCCTTCTTCCTGCTGGTCCACCTCGCCTACCTGCACCCGTTCCCCGCCGCGAACGCCGCCGCGGCCCTGCTGGCCGCCGCCATCCCCCTGATCCGCCTGGAGCGCGCCCCGGCCACCTGGGTGGAGGTCCCCCCGGAGGCCCTGGCCCTGGCCCTGCGGGCCCTCTGCGAACAGACCCGGGTGGATCCCCTGCGGGACCTGTTCGTCTCCGCCTGCGCCGCCTCAGCCGAGCGCCACCGGGCCGCCGCCCGCCCCGGGCCCGACCCCTTCCGCCTCCGGTTCCGCGGCGAGCTGCGCGCCCTGGTGCGGGAGGCGGTCCTGGGCGGAGACGCCCCCGCCGCTGCGTCGGAGCGCTTCCAGGGCTTCGCCCGCGCCCGCCTGGCCCCGGAGGACCGTCCCGGCTTCCTGGCCGCCGCCGAGGCCGAACTGGCCGCCCTGCACGACGGCAACTTCGCCCGCTACCAGCTCCGGCCCTCGGAGTTCGCCGCCTGGAAGGCCCGGGTGCCGCGCCCGGGCAGGGCTTTCTGACGGTTTCCGGACTCATTGAAAGGGGGGGATGCCATGACACCAGCCCAGATCCTGAGCGAACTGAAGTCCGCCGAGGATGGCCAAGCCTTCGAAGCCATGAACGCCGCGATGGATCACCCGGAGACCGTCATTCCCGGCCTCCTGGGGATCGTGGAGGAGGTCCTGGCGGAACCCGGGCGCTTCGCCCAGGACGCGGACTACATCGGGCATATCCGGGCCCTTCTGCTGCTGGCCCAGTTCCGGGAAGCGAAGGCCTTCCCCCTGGTCCAGTCGTTCCTCCACCTGCCCGAAGACACCCAGGAGGAATTGATCGGAGATCTGGTTTCCGAGGGCATGCCCTCCCTCCTGGCCTCCACCTGCGGGGGAGACACCGAGACCCTGGTGGCCTTGGCCTCGGACTCCGCCCTGGATCCCATGGCCCGGGCCGCGGCCATGGATGCCCTCTTGGTGCTGGGCTTCCAGGGCGCCGTGGCCTGGGACCGGATGATGGGCTGTTTCGAGGCCCTGCTCAGGGTGTTCGAATTCCGAGGGAAGGAGGAGGATGCCGCCGCCTGGGCCTTCCTGGCCTGCTGCGTGGCCGACGGACACCTGCTTCCCCTGGTGCCCCCCCTGGAGGACTCTTTTCACCGGGAATGGATAGACGCGGACATCATCACCCCCGGGTCGCTGGAGGAGAGCCTCCGGCTCAACGCCGGCCACCTGCGCCGCCGCTTCCTCCGGAGCCACCACCTGGTGGAGGACGCCATCCTGGACTTCCAGCGGCTGGAAGCCTTCTTCGTGCCCGGTCCGGATCCCGATGAGGATGATTTCTTCGACGAGGAGGACGAGGACTTCGAGGTTCCCAAGGTCACCCCGGAGGCCATCGCGACCGTCCTGGCCAAGCAGGGCCAACGGGCCGCGCCGGCCGGCAGCCCTTCGAGGAACAGCCCGTGTCCGTGCGGCAGCGGGAAGAAGTTCAAACGTTGCTGCGGGAAATGAGGAAAGAACTACAAAAATCGCTTGAGCCGGGTCGGGGTCCGCGCCAGCACCTCGTCCGGCAGAAAATAGTCCGCCGCCAGGGGGGCCTGGGGATCCACCGCGTACGGGGCGAAGTCCGCGACTCCCTCCGCCCGCAGCACCTCCTCGTCGATGAAGAAGTTGCCCGTGCACTCCCGGGCCGGGCGGACCAGGATGGCATGGGCGGCGTCCGCCACGATCTCCGGGCGCCGGCAGCACCGGGCCATGGCCTCGCCCCCCAGGAGGTTGCGCACCGCGGCGGTGTCGATGGCGGTGAGCGGCCACAGGGAGTTCACGGCGATGCCGTCGTTCCGGAACTCCTCGGCCATGGCCAGGGTGCACAGGCTCATGCCGAACTTGGCCATGGTGTAGGCCGCGTGGGGCGCGAACCACTTGGCCCGCAGGTCCAGGGGCGGGGACAGGGTGAGGATGTGGGGGTTGGAGGAGCGCTTCAGGTGGGGGACGCAGGCCTTTGAGCACAGGAAGGTGCCCCGGGCGTTCACCTGGTGCATGAGGTCGTAGCGCTTGAGCTCGGTGTCCAGGGTGCCGGTCAGCGAAATGGCGCTGGCGTTGTTCACCAGCACGTCCAGCCCGCCGAAGGCGGCCACGGTCTTGGCCACCGCGTCCAGCACCTGCTCCTCGGAGCGCACGTCGCCTACGATGGCCAGGGCCCGGCCCCCGGCCGCCTCGATCTCCGCCGCGGCGGTGAACACCGTCCCGGGCAGGCGGGGGTGGGGCTCGGCGGTCTTGCCCAGGATGGCCACGCTGGCCCCGTCCCGGGCGGCCCGCAGGCCGATGGCCAGGCCGATGCCCCGGGTGGCGCCGGTGATCAGGAGGGTCTTGCCCTGGAGGGTCATGGGGGCTCCTCGCTCGCGGTGGGCCCAGGGTAGGGTCGGGGTCCGGGGGGAGCCAGGGTACCATTCATCCCGGACCTGCGGCGCGGCGGGCGCCGTCCTGCGCACCCATCAGGGATGGAAACTCCTGGTGACGGGGCCGGATGCTGTCGGTTCAGAACCGGACGATTGCGGCGGTGCCCGCAGCCGCGACCCAGATGTGGGACCCCGTGAAGGCGACGCACTGGGGACCGGAGGAGACACCGACGTGCGGCGAAAAGGGCGGCCGGCTACGATGGAATGGATCTTCAGGGACCAGGGAGGCGGGGCGGCCCGCCACCGGAGCGCGCATGGGGTTCCATTGGGCTGCAGTCCTCGTGCTATGGGTTCACTTGACCTTCATCCTCTTTGTGCTCCTGGGAGGCCTGCCCGGGCTCCGGTGGCGGTGGTTCCCCCTGGTGCACCTGCCCGCGGCCGCCTGGGGCTTCTTCGTGGAACTCGCCGGCCGGGAGTGCCCGCTCACCGGCCTGGAGAACCGGTTCCTGGTCCTGGCCGGCGAGCGAGGCTACACGGGCGGCTTCATCGAGCACCACCTGCTGGCCGTCATCTACCCGGACGGCCTCACCCGGGGCGTCCAGATCGGTCTGGCCCTGCTGGTGGCGGCCGCCAACCTCGCCATCTATGGTTGGATTTTCCAACGTCGGCGCTGGAACCCTCAATCAATAAAATAAACATATATTGATGGAGCCCCCGCCTCACCCTGAGGCCCGGACTCGAGGTTCCTGATGCCCTTGCGCCAACCCCACCGGCTCTGGCTGCTGCCGGCCCTGCTGGGGTCCGCCGCCGCCACGGCGGCCGCCGAGGACTGGGACCTGTCCCTGGCCAGGCCCATCGTCAACCTGCCCGGGCGGACCTGGAACCTGTCCGTCGGCAAAGGCGCCGGCGGCACCTTCAAAATGGGCATCCTGGGGGATGCCGCGGCGGTGGCGGGCGGCTCCCGGATCGTCGCCCTGGGCCGGGACCCGGTCCCCATTCCCAAGGGCACCTCCGTGAGCCTGGTGCCCACCCGCCCCACCGGCGTCACCACCTCCCAGCGCTGCAGCCTCCAGCTCCGGGAAGTCCTCGACCAGCCCGCGGAGGCCACCGTGGTGGATTTCGACCTGGTCCTGGACATCCAGGCCGCGGGCGTCCGCAGCCGCCTCCAGAACAACGGGGTCGTCAGCCCCCGGGGGGAATACCGGAAGGTGCGCTTCTTCCCCGAAGGCGCAAGCCTCTATCTCTACGAAGCCGACGGCAAACCTGCGCCCGGCCCGGCACCGGGGACCGATGCCGGGCCGGGACGCAAATGATTAGGAACCGCGCAAAAATGACCTGTGCTTTTCAGGTCATTTTTCTGCGGATCCCCTGCGACGCATGCGTCGCAGGGATCTAAGGACCTTATGCCGGGGCATTACCAAAACGTTCAAGTTGTTTTTGCGCAACGGCTCAGTCCTCCGGCCCGCCGAGATCCGGCAGGAAGTCCGGCCCGGCCATCAGCGCCTCCTTGTTGCGCCAGATGCCGTTGAAGCGGCCGTAGAGGGAGCTGAAGCCCGGGTGCAGGTCGCCGTCCCGCTGCAGGGTCCGCACCTCGGCGGTGAGGACCTTCTGGGCCACGTCCATCTGCACCTGCTCGGTCAGGGACTTGCGGGTGTCGAAGGTCAGCGCCGGGGCGGGGGTGCGGGCCTTGATCCGGGCCACCCAGACCTTGCCGTCGGGGGTCCACAGGACCGGGGTGAGCTGGCCCACGGGGGTGTCCAGCAGGGCCTTGCGGATGGCCGGGTGCTTGCCCAGGTCGCCCAGCCCGGCGATGGTGACGTTGTCCTGGGCGATGGGGGCGCCCAGGGCCTTGAGGTCGCCGCCCTTGACGGCGGCCTGGGCCTTGGCCATGGCGGCCTTGCGGGCCTCCTCCAGCTTCCAGGCCTCCATCACCTTGTCCTTGATCTCGGCCAGGGGCGGGACGGCGATGGGCTTCTCCTCCTTCACCCGGAGCACCACGAAGCGGTCCTGGGCCTGGCGGACCTTGGAGACCTGGCCCACGTCCAGGCGGAAGGCGTCGGCGGCGGCCAGCTGGCTGCCGGGCAGGCCCGGAATGGGGCCGTCGGCGGTGAAGGGCGGGCTGGTCTGGCACTTCAGGCCCAGGTTGCGGGCCGCCGCGGCCAGGTCGCCCCGGTCCCCGGTGCGCTTGCGGAGCTGCTCGAGCTTGTCCTTGGCCTTGGTGGTGAAGCGTTCCTGGGTCAGCTGGGTGCGGAGCTGGTCCTTGACCTGGTCGAAGCTCTTCTGCCGGGTCCCCTCCAGCTTGATCAGGTGGATGCCGAACCGGGTCCGCACCGGCTGGCTGATCTCGCCCTCCTTCAGGCCCAGGGCGGCCTGCTCGAAGGCCTTCTCCATCTGCCCGCTCTGGAACCAGCCCAGCTCGCCCTTGTTGGCCTTGGCGGTGGGATCTTCGCTCTGGGCCTCGGCGGCCTTGTTGAAATCCTCGCCGGCCACCAGCTTGGCCCGGAGGTCCATGGCTTTCTTCATGGCTTCGGGCACCGCCGAATCCGACTCGGCCTTGAACAGGATGTGGCTGGCCTTGAGTTCGGTGAACTGGCCCTTCTTGGATTCGTAGACGGCCTTCACCGCGGCGTCGTCGGCGGGCGTGATGCCCAGGGCGGCCTGGTCCAGGGCCACGTAGTCCGCCACCCGCCGGGGCCCGGTCTGGAAGCGCGCCCCGGACGCCTTGAGGAAGGCCTCCAGGACGGGCGTCCCGGGATCCGCCACCGGGGCGGGGTCCGGGGTCAGGGTGGCGGCCTCGAAGCTGACCTTCTCGTTGCGGACCCGGTTCTCGACCTCCAGCCACGCCTCGTCCACCGGGACCAGGGCCGCGGCCTGCTGGAACAGCTTCTGGGTGGCCAGGTCGCCGGCGACATCCTGCTCCATCTCCTTGAGGCTCATGCCGTGCTCGCGGAGCATGTCGTTGATCTCGGCGCTGGGCCGCAGCTTCCCGTTCTCGTCCACGAACCCGATCTGGGTCAGCTTGGCCTCCAGGGCGGCCTTGATCTCGGAGTCGGTGACTACCACCCCGTGCCGTTCGGCCAGCTCTTCCACCACCTTGCTCTGCACCAGCTGGTTCACCGCCTCCCGCTGGAGCAGCGGCGCGAGGCTCTCCAGGTTGACGTTCCGGCCCAGCCGGCGGGCCATCATGGACATCTCCCGGTCCACGTCCCGCTTCATGATGTCCCGTCCATAGACACGGGCGATGACGTTGTCGGGAGCGTCAGAGCCGCCGTGCCCCGGTGCCAGGTAGGCCACCATACCCAATAAGACGACCATCATGATCACGGTCATGGGCATCTGGTTGCCTTTGAAAACTTGGCGGAAATTGCGAAGCATGGGTTCTCCAGGGGCGCATGGGTACCGGATGGGGGCCGGAATCTCCTAGGTTATCAAAGCTGGGCGCTTTGGCATAAACTGATTCATAGAGGGAGCAATGGCAGTACGAAAAGTTCTCACCTGGGGTGATCCCCGACTCAAGATCAACAGCAGCGACGTAGGCGAGTGGACCCCCGAACTGGAACAGCTGGTGGCCGACCTGTTCGAGACCGCCATCGCCGAAGAGGGGGTGGGCATCGCCGCTCCGCAGGTGGGTGTCAATCTCAACATCGCCGTGGTGGACACCTCCTGCGGCGGCGATCCGGCGGCCCAGATCGTGCTGGTCAACCCCGAGATCGTGCACCAGGAGGGCTCGCAGCTGGCCTCGGAGGGGTGCCTGTCCATCCCCGGCATCCACGAGGTGCTGGAGCGGCCGAAGAAGGTGCGGGTGAAGAACCGCCGGCGCGACGGGTCCTGGGAGGAAGTGGAGGGCGAGGACCTCCTGGCCCGGGCCTTCTGCCACGAGATCGACCACCTGCGCGGGAAGCTGTTCGTGGAGTACTTCGGCCCGGTGAAGCGCCAGTTCCTCCAGCGCCGCTACAACAAGCAGCGCACGACCAAGGAATAATTCGGTGCCCCGGATCGCCTTCCTGGGCACCCCCGCGGCCGCAGTGCCGGTGCTGCACGCCCTGGCCGGGGCCCGCCCGGTGGCGGCGGTGTTCTGCAACCCGGACCGGCCCCAGGGCCGCGGCCGGCGCCTGGAGCCGCCCCCGGTGAAGCGGGCGGCCCTGGACCTGGGCCTCCCGGTGCACCAGCCCGAACGGTGGAAGGCGCCGGAGACCCGGGAACTGTGGGCGTTCCTGGACATCGCCCTGGCGGTGGTGGTGGCCTACGGCCATCTCCTCCCTGGCTGGATGCTGGACGGGTGCGCCCTGGGCGTCTGGAACCTGCACTTCTCGCTGCTGCCTCGCTGGCGGGGCGCCGCGCCGGTGAACCACGCCATCCTGGCCGGGGACGCGGACACGGGCGTCAGCCTGATGCGGCTCACCCCGGGCCTGGACGAGGGTCCGGTTCTGGCCGCGCGCGCCCGCCCCATCACCCTGGCGGACACCGCCGAAGGCCTGCTGGAGGTCCTGGCCCGGGACGCGGCGGACCTGCTCCTGGAGCGGCTGCGCTCGCTGGAGAACGGCACGGCGGCCCCCCGGCCCCAGGACCCTGCCCTGGCCACCCTGGCGCCCAAGCTGACCCGGGAGATGGCCTTCCTGGACCCCGGCCGGCCCGCCCTGGACCTGCACCGGCAGGTGCGCGCCCTGCAGCCCTGGCCTGGGACCGAGCTGGCCCTGGACGGCGAAGCGCTGAAGGTCTGCGGCGTGGGCGGCCTGCGCTCCTGCCAGGACCCGCCCGGGACCCTCAGCTGGGACCGGCACGCCGCCTGGCTCGCCGCCGGGGACGGCCAGGCGCTGGAACTGACCCTGCTCCAGCGCCCGGGCAAGCCCATCCAGCCGGCGCCCCAGGCGCTCCAGCCCCGGGGCGCGGCGGGAAAATTGAGCATCCGCCCAAGGTCAGCCTGAACGGGGGCGAGCAACGCGAGCGGGCGGTCCCCCCACAGGAGCATTAGACCCCGAACGGCTTGATCGCCTCGTCGATTTTCGCGGCCAGGGCGTGGTCCTTGCCGGTGACCCCGCCGGCGTCGTGGGTGGTGAGGGTGATGTTCACGTAACCCCAGCCGAAGCTGATGTCCGGATGGTGGTTCATGGCCTCCGCCGGGCCCACGATCCGGCTCACGATATTGAACGCCGTGAGGAAATCAGGGGTCTTGATGGCGCGATGCAGGGCCTTGTCTTGTTCCGTCCAGCTCATGGTCGTGCTCCTCAGATGGCGGTGATGGGTCCGGATGGGGCCACTCCCTGTCTATGTGCCGGGCTGGCCCAGGAGTTCCCCCACCTCCCCGCGCAGGAGCCAGTCGTCGGGGTACTGGCTCAGTTCTTCCCGGATCTGCAGCAGTCGGGCGGTCTTGACCTGGCCCTCGGCGCGCATGCGGGCCACTTCCAGGTAGAGTTCCCCCAGCCGGGCCGGAAGGGCCTCCGCCTTGCGCCGGCGGGCCAGCGCCTCCGCCTCCCCGCCGCCGAAGGGATCCTGCTCGCCGAACCAGCGGTCCCAGGCCTCGGGATCGCCCGGGCCGCCGGCCACGCCCGGGAGGCCCGGGCTCACGAACAGCAGGGCCTCGGCGGGCAGTTCCAGGGGCCGGCCCTGGAGCGTGGCCCGGAGCCCCTCGGCCCGGTGCCCGTCCAAGCGCGTCCCCGCGATCTCGAGCCCCCCGTGCAGGGCCAGGGCGAAGGGGCCGGGGGTCGGCGATCCGGGAGCCGAGGGACCGGGATCCGCGGGCCCGAAGGCCACCAGGGCCGGACCCGGCCAGGGCTCCGCCTGGACGCTGTGCCCGCCGCGGGATACCTGGACCGGGCCCTTGAGCACCGCCAGCAGGGTGGCCATCCCGTCCTCCCGGGGCGGACCCGGGATCCGCGCCGCCACCTGGCCGGTGACCTCCAGGTCCCCCGCCAGCACCAGGTGGTTCACGGTGCGGGCGCGCCGGGCCTCCTCCAGGCCGTAGTCCCCGCCCCGCTTCCAGGCCAGGGTGGCCTCGAACGCCTCGAGCACCTCGAACAGGTGGTCGAAGTCCCGGGCGACGAACAGCTGGGGCTGCATCCGGGTGATGTCGAAGTCCTGGTCCGCGCAGCCCAACGAAAGGGGGATCTTGGGCACCGCGGAGGTGAGGCAGCGGCTGGACTCGCCGATGGAGCTCAGCAGCCCGGCGCCGTAGATGCGGGGCCGGTCCAGGCTCCCCACCAGCCCGTACTCGGCGGTCCACCAGTAGAGCCGGCTGGCCTTGGTGCTCTCGCTCACGTAGGTCCGGCTGGCCTGGGCCTGGACCAGGCCCGCCTCCGCCCGGCGGAGATCCTCGGGGGTGGAGGCGGGATCCTCCTTGACCACGCTCAGGTGCCGGATGGCCTCGAACACCGCCCCGTCCTCCCGGGAGGCGATGGCCTTGAAGCCCGCCACCCCGGCGCGCCTGAGATACTCCGCATAGCGGGCGTCCTTGATGATCGGCGCGTGGCCCGCGCTCTCGTGGACGATGTCCGGCGCCGGCGTGTACTCGATGTGCTCGTGGTTCCTGATGTCCGCGGCGATGGCCAGGACCCCCCGGGCCTGCAACTCCGTGAACACCGCCGGGGGGATGAAGCCCCGCACCGCCGCGGCCCTCCAGCCCAGCCGCCCCAGGCAGGCATTCATCTCCTCCATCCGGGGGATGCGCTCGGTGCCGATGCCGGCCGCCGCCAGGCCCTCCAGGTAGCTGGGATGGGCCTTGTCCTTGAGGTGGGCGGTGAGCCGGCACAGGATGTGGCGCCAGACGGCGTGGTCCCGGGGGCTGTAGGACGGGTAGTCCTGGTCGACCACGTACCTGGCCAGGTGGGGCGGAAGGTCGGCGATGGATCCTTGGGCGGCCATGGGAGCTCCTGGATCGATCCAATATAGAGTCGCATTCTCGCCTGGGCCCGGCCGGGATTCAAACAATCATCCAAGCATCCTGGCGACGTCCCGGTAGTACGGATCCTGCCCGTGCACCCACCGGAATTCCTCCTGGGCCTCCTCGTGCCGGTTCTGGGCCCGGAGCAGGCCCCCCAGGTCGTAGCGGAGGCCGATGGCGTCCTCCGGGGGGAACCCGGGCGCTTCGATGCCCTTGCGCAGCCACTCCACGGCGGCGTCCAGGTTGCCCCGGCTCTGCTCGCAGATGGCCAGCATCGAACAGCACTCCAGGGTGCGCTCGGGGTCCATCATGGCGGTCTTGAATTCTTCAATGGCCGGATCCAGCAGCAGCATCTCCTTGTAGGCGATGCCAAGGTTGTAATGGGTGTCGTAGTCGTCCCCCTTGACCTGCTTCTCCACCCCGGCACGGAAGGCATTGAATAGCTCATCAACACTCTGGATCTTCTCCACCAGGTGGGTGGCGTCGTGCATCTCCTCCCCGTCCGCCGGCTCCAGCAGGGCGTCGCCCAGCACGTCGGTGAGGTCGAAGAAGGTCGGCGCGGCGTCGGCCATCTGCAGGGACTCGACCCGCACCTCGCGGCCCATGCGGCGCAGGGATTCCTCCGCCTGGGCCTTCCGCCTCAGCAGCTCCGGGTGGCCGGCGTAGGTGCCGAAGGCGTTCTCGATCTCGATCAGCGCCTCCTCGGGGCTGCCGTAGTCCAGCTGGAAGTCGATGTCCGAAAGGATGGAGGCCAGGTCGTCGCCCACCTCCGGCACCGGCAGTTCGGCGACCGGGGCGGAGGCGGGCTCCTCGGGCAGGGGCGGGAAGCCCGCGGCCTCATGCCCCTGCTGGCCCGCGAGCAGGCTGGAGACTTCGGCCCAGTCGTACTCGGGCATCTGGGGAATCTCCGGCGCGGGCGGGACCGGCTCCAGGAGCGCCTGGGCCTCGGGGAGGGGCGCCGGCGCGGAGGGCGCGGCCGGGGCGGGGGGGACCGCCGGGGCAGGAGCGGCCGGAGCCGGGGCGCCGGGCCAGCCGTGGCGTTCCAGGTCCAGGGAGATGGGCGCCCCCTCCTCCACGGGAGCCGGCATGGCGATGGGGGCCTTCACCGGGGGGATGTAGGCGGGCTTCACGTCCAGCAGCCCCAGGGTCCTCCGGTAGAGGCGGGTGGAGCCCGGGAACATGGCCTCGGCCCGGTCCAGCAGGTCCACCGCCAGGCTGCGGTAGCCCAGGGGCGCCACCTTCTCGGCGGTCTTCACGTAGTGCAGCTGGACCTTGGTGAGCATGCCGCTGGCCCGGTGGATGTCGACGATGGCGTTGATGGCCTCCAGGTTGGTGGGCTCCAGTTCCAGGATCCGGTTGAAGCTGTCGAGGGCGCTGTCCATGAACCGGTTCTGCAGGAAGTGCGCAGCGTCGCGCTGCAGTTTCTGCACCAGCATCCGGCGGATGACGTCCTGCTCGGTCTCCTGGGAGTCGATGGGGGAGACCTCCAGCTCCGGCGTGGGGAGCGCGGCAGGCGGGGGCGGGGCGAAGGGGGCGGAGACCTCCTCCTGCTTGACGCCCATGTCCTGGAGCCTGGCGGAGGTGGCCTCGGCCAGGGCCTGGTCGCCGGCGTCGGCCGCTTCGGCCACCGCGTGGCGCAGGCACTCCACTTCCTCGGCGCGGTTGCCCCCCTGGTGGGCGATATCGGATAGCTGCAGCCAGGCTTCGGCGGGCATCGCCCCCGGCTGGGCGCCCTGCATGGCGGCCCGGATGGTCCGGGCGGCGGCCTCCCCCAGCCCGCGGCGGGCGAATTCACGGCCGATGGGCTTGAACAGATCCAGCCCGGCGGCCCCCTGGCCGTTCCGGGCCAGCTCGCGCAGGGCCCGCTCGCAGAGCTGGAGTGACTTCTCGGCCAGCTGGGGCACCTGGGCCAGGGCCTCCAGGGCCCGCTCCGGACTCCTGGCCTGGAGCTCCACCTCCGCCAGCGCGTCCAGCAGCTCCGCGCTGCGGGGGTTCAGGCCCAGCCCCTCGCGCAGGTGCCTGCTGGCCCCGGTCAGGTCCTTCTGCATGACGCACAGGCGGGACTGGGTCAGGAACACCTGGGGCGTGGTGACCATGGTCCGGGCCCGCTCCAGGATCTGCCCGGCCTCCGAGTGCATCTGCTCCAGGGCCAGGGCCTCGGCCACCTCCAGGTAGATGCTGGCGGCGCGCTCCTTCATCCCCTCCTTGTTGTAGAGGTCGGCCAGCTTCACCTTGTTCTTGAGGTTCTTCGGGTCCAGGTCGACGACCTTGGCGAACTCCTCCAGGGCGCGCTTGATGAGGCCCTTGCGGGTGCAGATGTCCGCCACCTCGATGTGGATCTGGATGGCCTCCTTGATCAGGTTGGTCTGGCGGTACAGCTCCGCCAGGCGCTCGGCGATCTCCACGTCCTCGGGCGAGACCCGGTGGGCCTTCTTCAGGACCGCGGTGGCCTTGTTGTTGAACCCGCTGCGCTCGAACCCGGTGCAGGCCTTCTTGAACAGCTCCAGGGCCTCGGGTACCTTGCCGGCCTGGAGGTAGGCGTCACCCACCCGGTTCAGCAGGTTGTCGTCGGCGCGGTCCTCGATCAGCTTGAGGTACTCCTCGATGGCCCGGTCCACCCGGCCCATGGCCATGTGGTTCTCGGCTAGTTTGGAGATCTTGTTGCGGTCGATGGCCATCAAGCGCCTCTAGGAGTGTGACCATGTATTATTCGGGGAGGATCCGCGCCGGGGGGCCAATCAGGCGGCCCCGGCGGGAGGGGAATCATGTCAGGTGGCGGCTGGTGAAGGCCCGGGGCAGCAGTTCGCGCAGCCCGCACAGGCTGCGCTCCGCCGGGTTGGCCAGGAGGATGGGCAGGTCCTCGGCGAATTCCGCCAGCACCTGGCGGCAGGCCCCGCAGGGCGGGACCAGGCTTCCGGCCTCGGCCACCACCACCAGGGCCCGCAGCCCGCCCGGTTCCAGGCCCCGGCTCACCGCCGCGGCGACGGCGTTGCGTTCGGCGCACAGGCACAGGGGGTAGGCGGCGTTCTCCACGTTGCTCCCGGCCACCACCTCGCCGTCGGCCCCCAGCAGCGCCGCGCCTACCCGGAAGCCCGAGTACGGGGCGTAGGCCCGGTCCCTGGCCCGCCAAGCCGCGCTCAACAGGGGCTCCCAGGCGGGCGAGTGGGGGTCGGAAAAACACATGGTGGCCTCATGGGATGCCAATGGGTTCATGGTAATGCCCTTCCGGACCCGTGGAAAGCGTCCGGCTCGGCCAAGGCCAGCGCACGCCAGCAGGGCGTGCAGCCCTGGTAGGTCCGGCCGCCGCCCGCCGACTCGATCTGGAGCGTCACGTCCCGGCGCTGCAGGCGGGCGCGCAGGACACCGCCGGAGAGCAGTTCCAGCTCCTGCTCGAACTCGGGCCCCGGGGCCCAGGCCCGGAGGTCCAGGAGGAGCCTCAGGCCCGCCGGCGGATCGTCCTCGAAGGTGCGTACCCAGGGGGTGCCCCGCTGGGCGGTCCGTTTCCAGTGCACCCGGCCCAGGGGATCCCGTTCCTTGAACGGGCGCGCCCCATCGGGGCTGGCGCCGCCGGCCCTCGGCCGGCCCCGGGCCGGTTCCCCTTCGTTGCCCTGGCGCGGCTCGAAGGAGCGGGGATGGGGCAGCACCAGCAGTTCCGCGTCGACCTTGAAGGTCCAGGCCTTCTCCAGGAACCCGAACGGGAACCCCGTGCGCAGCTCCAGCCGCTCCGCCCGGCAGGGCCCCCGGCATTCCGGGTGGGCCTGGAGCACCAGCAGGCGCTCTTTGGGGCGCCGCACCTCGATCCTGCTCCCGCCGCCGGGGTAGAAGCCCGGCTCCACCTTGCCCCGGTCCAGGTCCAGGCGCACTTCCAGGCAGCGGACCCGGCCCGGCGCCCGGTCCCGGAGCCGGACCCTCACCCCGCCCTGCACCCGGGCGAACAGCTTGCCTTCTTCAAGGCCCACCAGATCCAGGTCGCGGATGGCCCGGCGGCTCACCCAGCCGGAGGCCAGGAACAGGCCGAGCATCAAGGAGAACACCAGGTAGAGCAGGTTGTTGCCGGTATTGACGGCGAACAGCCCCATGAGCAGCATGGCGCCCAGGTACTCGAGCCCGAGCCTGGTGATGGACAGCCGGAGCTGTTTGTCTTTCCAAACTCTCATGCAAGCCCCGTCTCCCGCATGGTAGTCCAGCCCAGGCGGCCGCCCCATGCTCCATTTTGTAAAACCCTGGTTTAAGAAATAATTTATAATTGCTTGCCCCGCCGTTCCGGATCCAGGCCCATGCCTTTGTCATCCTTCGTTTTGCAACAACTGTTCCGCGCCAAGCCCCTGGAGGCCCTGCGCGAGCAGGCGGACCACCCACGGGAGCACCTCCGGCGGAGCCTGGGGGCCTTCCACCTGACCATGTTCGGGATCGGGGCCATCATCGGCGCCGGGATCTTCTCGACCATCGGCACCGCCGCCGCCGGGAACCTCGCCGCCGGGCGCCCCGCGGCCGGGCCCGCCCTGGTGGCGAGCATCCTCCTGGTGGCGCTGGCCTGCGGCTTCACCGCCCTGGCCTACGCCGAACTGGCCTCCATGATCCCGGTCTCGGGGTCCGCGTACACCTATGCCTACGCCACCATGGGCGAACTGGCGGCCTGGGTCATCGGCTGGGACCTGGTGCTGGAGTATGCGGTCAGCAACGTGGCGGTGGCCATCTCCTGGGGAGACTACTGCCGCAGCTTCCTGGCCGGGACCCTGGGCCTCAGGATCCCCGGCTGGCTGGCCATGGACCCCAGGTCGGCCCTGAAGCTCCTGGACCACGTCCCGCCCATGGGACTGGAGCGGAAGCTGGCCGTCCTGGCCCAGGCCAAGGCTGGGCTCGCCGACGGGGCGGCGGTGTTCCAGCACTGGGAGGACCTGCGCTCGGCCCCGACCCTGCACGGGTTCCCGGTGACCTTCAACCTGCTGGCGGTGCTCATCACCGTGGCCGTCACCTGGCTGGTCTACCTGGGCATCCGCGAGAGCGCCCGGGCCAACGCAGTCATGGTGGTGGTGAAGCTGGCCATCCTGGGCGTCGTGGTCCTGGTGGGCTCGTTCTTCATCCATCCGGGCAACTGGCACCCCTTCGCGCCCCGGGGGTTCCAGGGCATCCAGGCCGGCGCGGCCATCATCTTCTTCGCCTTCATCGGGTTCGACGCGGTGAGCACCACCGCCGAGGAATGCCGGGACCCGGGCCGGGACCTGCCCCGGGGGATCCTCCTCTCCTTGCTGGTCTGCACCCTGGTCTACGCGGCGACCACCCTGGTGGTGACCGGGATGGTGCACTACTCCCACCTGGCCGGCGAGGCCGACCCCCTGGCCTTCATCTTCCTCCACCACGGCCTGGGCGGCCTGGCGGCGCTCATCTCGTTCGGGGCGGTGGTGGCCACCACCGCCTCGCTGCTGGTGTACCAGGTGGCCCAGCCGCGCATCTTCCTGGCCATGAGCCGGGACGGCCTGCTGGGGCCTTGGTTCGGCCGCATCAGCCCCCGGCACGGCACCCCCGCCAACGCCACCCTCCTCACCGGCGCCCTGGTGGCGCTGCCCGCGGCCCTGCTCAACATCGACGAGGCGGTGGAGCTGACCAACATCGGCACCCTGTTCGCCTTCGCCCTGGTGGGCCTCGCGGTGCTGATCCTGCGCTGGCGCCGCCCCGATGCCCCGCGCCGGTTCCGGATGCCCTGGGTCTGGGTCCTGGCCCCGGCGGGGGTGCTCTCCTGCGGCTGGGTGGCCTGGGGCCTGCCGCGGATCACCTGGATCCGGTTCCTGGTCTGGCTGGGGATCGGGCTGGTGGTCTACTTCGCGTACGGGCACCGCAGGAGCCGGCTGCGGGCGGAGCCGCCGCCCTGACGCCGCGCGCCGCCGGGCGGGAAGCGGGATCTTGGGATAGACTCCTAGGTCGGAGGTCCCCGTGTTCACCGGCCTGATCCGACACCTCGGCACCCTGGAAGGCCGGCGCCCCCGCCCCGGCGGCGCGCGACTGCGGATCGCCGCCCCGGCCGAGGTGCTGGAGCGGGCCGAAGCCGGCGCCAGCATCTGCGTGAACGGGGCCTGCCTCACCGCCGCGGCCCGGGACGCCCGCTGCTGGGAGGCGGACCTGTCGGAGGAGACCCTGGAGCGGACCACCCTGGGCCGGCTGGAACCCGGCGCCCTGCTGCACCTGGAGCCCAGCCTGCGGGTGGGGGACCCCCTCGACGGGCACCAGGTGTCGGGCCACGTGGACGGGGTGGGCCGGCTGCTGGAGCGGACCGGGCCGGAGGGCATCTGGCGCTTCTCCATGCCCCCGGACCTGGCGCCCATGACCGCGGCCAAAGGCTCCATCGCCGTGGACGGGATCTCCCTCACGGTGGTGGCCTGCGGTCTGGACTGGTTCACGGTGGCGCTCATCCCCGAGACGGTGCTCCGCACCCGGCTGGAGGCCATGGCCAGCGGGGAGGAGGTGAACCTGGAGGCCGACCCGGTGGGACGCTACGTGGCCCGTGCGCTGGAACTGAGGGGCTCGGACGAGAAGCTGCGCAAGTTCGCCCGGGAGGGCTGGGGCTGACCGGCGGCGGCGTGCCCCTGGGACCCGGGCTTCCCGGGCGTGGAACTTGTGGAATAAATCAACAAATCCAATTGACATGGTCGGAAACTGGCAACCATACTGAGCCCGACTTTTTTGGCATTGCCACCCCATTAGACCCTCCAGGAGCCCGTGCGGCGGCCGGCCGGCGCCTTCCGCTCCGGGTGTTGTCGCCTCCGCCAGGCCGGTTGCCCGACGGATCTTTCGCCAGCAGTCAGCCGTGGAGCGGCCCCATGAAGAAGCTCATCAACAGGCCCGAGGACGTGGTGCGGGAGGCCCTGCAGGGCATGGCCCGCGCCCACCCGGACCTGGTGCGGGTGCACTTCGACCCCCATTTCATCCGGCGCGCCGACGCCCCGGTCAAGGGCAAGGCGGCGGTGCTGTCCGGGGGCGGGTCCGGGCACGAGCCCCTGCATGGCGGCTTCGTGGGCCCGGGGATGCTGGACGCGGCGGTGCCCGGGGCGGTGTTCACCTCCCCCACCCCGGACCAGATCCTGGCCGCCACCCAGGCGGTGGACGGGCGCGCCGGGGTGCTGCACATCGTCAAGAACTACACCGGCGACGTGCTCAACTTCGAGATGGCCGCGGACCTGGCCCGGGAGGAGGGCATCCGGGTGGAGTCGGTGGTCATCGCCGACGACGTGGCGGTGGAGGACAGCCTGTACACCGCCGGGCGGCGGGGCACCGGGGTGACCCTGGTGGCCGAGAAGATCGCCGGCGCCGCCGCCGCGCAGGGGCGGCCCCTGGAGGCGGTGGCCGCGCTCTGCCGCCGGGTGGGCGCCCAGGGCCGGAGCATGGGCATGGCCCTCACCTCCTGCACCGTGCCCCAGGCCGGACGGCCCACCTTCGACCTGCCCGCGGACCAGATGGAGATCGGCATCGGCATCCACGGGGAGCCGGGCCGGGCCCGGGTGCCCCTGGAAGGCGCGGCCGGGATCACCGCCATGCTGGCGGAACCCATCTTCGCGGACCTGCCGTTCCGGGCCGGCGACCCGGTGCTGGCCTTCGTCAACGGCCTGGGCGGCACCCCCCTGATCGAGCTGTACCTGGTCTACCGGGAACTGGCCGCGCTATGCGACCGGAGGAGGCTCGCCATCGTGCGCAGCCTGGTCGGGACCTATGTCACCTCCCTGGAAATGGCCGGCTGTTCCATCACTCTGGTCCGGATGGACGACGACCTGGTTCCGCTCTGGGATGCGCCGGTGCGTACCCCCGCCCTGCGCTGGGGCATCTGATAACCACAAGGGTTCGGGCATGCAGCCCGTAATTCCAGACTCACACAGGAGAGTTCCATGCTGAGCAGAAGGATTGCATTGATCGGCGCCGTCGTGGCGGCCAGCGGATTCGGCGCCTGGTCGGCCACCAGGGCCGATGCCCCCACCATCCACATCGCCCTGACCGCCCCCATCACCGGCGACTACGCGGAGTACGGGACCAACTTCAAGCGCTCGGTGGAGATGGGCATCGACGAGATCAACGCCGCCGGCGGGGTGCTGGGCAAGAAGTTCGTCCTCAGCGTCGGGGACTCCAAGGGCGACCCCAAGGAGTCGGTGAACCTGGCCGAGAAGTGGATCTCCGACGCCACCATCGTGGCCGAGATCGGCGACTTCACTTCCTCCTGCTGCATGGCCTCCCAGCCCATCTAAAACCGGGCCGGGATGGTCCAGCTCTCGCCCACCGCCAGCCACACCAAGTTCGCCCCCGGCTCCAAGTGGAGCTTCAGCATCGTCGGCACCCAGGCCTACGAGCAGCCGGTGATGGCCGCCCTGGCCGCCCAGAAGCTCAAGCTCAAGACCGCGGCCGTCCTCTACATCAACAACGACTGGGGCGCTGACACCCAGAAGTTCTTCCACGACAACTTCGAGAAGGACGGCGGCAAGGTGGTGGCCACCGAGTCGTTCTTCCAGGGCGAGAAGGACTTCACCGCCGTGCTGACCAAGCTGCGCCAGAGCAATCCCGACGCCCTGTACGTGGCGACCATGTTCAACGACTGCGCCACCATCAGCCAGCAGCGCCAGAAGCTGGGCTGGAACCCCAAAGCGGTGCTGGGGCCGAGCTCGCTGTATTCGCCCCAGCTGATCAAGCTGGGCGGCGACTCGGTGAACGGGCTCTACAGCAACGTCAGCTTCTTCGCCAAGGATCCGGACAAGCGCATCCAGGCCTACGTCGCCGGGTTCCAGAAGCGCTACAACGACACCCCCAACTTCCACGCGGCGCTGGCCTACGACTCCATCCGCATCCTGGCCGACGCCATCAAGCGGGCCGGCTCCCTGGACCGCGGCGCCATCCGCGACGCCCTGGCGGCCACCAGGGACTACCAGGGCCTGACCGGCACCATCACCTTCACCCCCGACCGGGACGCCATCAAGAGCTACAAGGTCGTCCAGGTGGTCAACGGCGACTTCCAGCTGGTCAAGTAGCCCGACTGGACCCCTGAGGATGTTCCTGCAACAACTCATCAACGGCCTCGCCCAGGGCAGCATGTTCGCCCTGATCGCCATCTCGTTCTCCCTCGTGTGGGGACTGCTGAAGATGGTGAACTTCGCCCTGGGCGAGGTGTACATGCTGGGAGCCTACGCCGGCTGGCTGGTGGTGACCCGGGTCTGCCCCAGCCTCGCCCTGGCGCTGGCGGCGGGCTTCGCCGCCGGATGGGCGGCGGGCTGGATCATCGAGAAGGTGGCCTTCAAGGCCATGCGCGGAGTGCCGCACATCGCCTCCCTGGTGTGCACCATCGGCTTCTCGTTCTTCCTCAAGGAGTCCGCCACCTGGGCGTTCGGGGCCGAGACCAAGGGCATGCCCGCGTTCTACTCCGCCACCGCCTGCACCCTCGCCGGGGCCAACATCTCCTGGCTGCAGGTGATCATGGTGGCCATCGCGGTGGTGATGATGGCGGCGCTGCAGCTGCTGTTCTACCGCACCCGGATCGGCCTGGCGGTGCGCACGGTGGCCATGGACTACCGCACCGCCAGCCTCATGGGCATGAAGGTGGACAAGGTGACCTCCCTGGCCTTCTCCCTTTCGGGGGCCCTGGCGGGCTTCGTGGGGGTGCTGGCGGCGGTCTACTACAACGCCATCTACCCGTCCATGGGCTTCGTGGCCGGGCTCAAGGGGTTCACCGCGGCGGTGTTCGGGGGCATCACCTCCATCCCCGGGGCGATCCTGGGCGGCTACCTGCTGGGGCCCATCGAGAACCTGAGCGTCCAGTTCGTCTCCTCGGGCTACCGGGACTTCATCAGCTACAGCATCCTGATCATCTTCCTGCTGTTCCGGCCCAACGGGATCCTGGGCAAGAAAACCAAACTCTGAGGTTCCACGATGACGTTCTCCTTGGCCGCATGGTCCAGACGGTTCCGCCTCCCCCTCGGGCTGGCGTCGGCCGCGGTCCTGCTGGGCTTCCCCCTGGCCGTCTCCAACCCGTACCTGCTGCGGGTGGCCACCATGATGGCGATCTACGTGGTCCTGGCCTCCAGCCTCAACCTGATCATCGGCTTCACCGGCATGTATTCCCTGGGGCACGGGGCGTTCTACGGCATCGGGGCGTACGTCTCGGCCATCCTTGCGGTCACCCTGGGCTGGAGCTTCTGGCTGACCATGCCCCTGGCCGGGCTGGGCACCGCCCTGGTGGGGGCCTTCCTGGGCCTGGCCACTCTGCGCCTGCGCCAGACCTTCCTGGTGTTCGGCACCCTGGCCTTCGGGGAGATCGTCCGCATCGTCATCATGAACTGGCCCTCCCTGACCCGTGGGCCCATGGGCATCCCGGGCATCCCCGCCCCCACCGTGATGGGCGCGGAGCTGGCCAGCCCCCGGCAGTGGTACTACCTGATCCTGGCCTTCACCGCGCTGATGGTGTTCGTCATCCAGCGGCTCTACCATTCCCGGGTGGGCCGGGCCTGGGTGGCCATCCGCGAGGACGAGGTAGCCGCCGCCAGCATGGGGGTGGCGGTGTTCGGCTACAAGGTCCTGGCCTTCACCATCGCCTGCCTGATCGCGGGGCTCGCCGGGGCCTTCTACGCCCCCTTTGTCTCGTTCATCAGCGCCGACCAGTTCGGCATGGGCGAGTCCTTCCTGATCCTGACCATGGTGGCCCTGGGCGGGACCGGGTCGATCATCGGCCCCATCATCGGCGCCGCGATCCTGATGCTGATCCCCGAGGCGTTCCGGTTCCTGGCCGAGTTCCGGGGGGTGCTGTACGGAGCCATCCTGATCGTGGTCATCGTGATCAAGCCCGAGGGCCTGGCCGGGGTCAAGGGCCTGTTCACCTCCGCCACGCCGCGCTTCCCCTGGCTGGGCCGGGAGACCGACGCCGCGGCCGGCGGCGGGAAGGCCGGAGGTGCGCGATGATCCTCGAGACGGCCAGACTGGTGAAGAAGTTCGGCGGGCTGGTGGCGGTCAACGAAGTGGACCTGGCGGTGGCCGAGGGCAGCATCCACGCCATCATCGGCCCCAACGGCGCCGGCAAGACCACCTTCTTCAACAACATCACGTCCATCGTCCCGGCCGACTCGGGGCGCATCGTCTGGCGCGGGGAGCGCATCGAGCGGCTGTCGCCCCAGAAGGTCTCGGCCCGGGGCATCGCCCGCACCTTCCAGAACATCCGCCTGTTCGCCTACATGTCGGTGCTGGACAACGTGATCACCGGCACCCACAACCACTACCAGTCGTTCGTCTGGGGGGCGGTCACCCACAACGGCCGCTACCGGCGCGAGGAGCGCGAGGCCCGGGAGCGGGCCCTGGCGCTGCTGGAGAAGGTCGGGCTGGCCGGGCAGAAGGACGAGTACGCCCGCAACCTCCCCTACGGGGAGCAGCGCAAGCTGGAGATCGCCCGGGCCCTGGCCAGCGGGCCGAAGCTCCTGCTGCTGGACGAGCCCGCGGCCGGGATGAACAACGCCGAGACCGAGGAGCTGGACCAGTTCATCCGCTCCCTCAAGGCCGATGGCCTGACGGTGCTGCTGATCGAGCACGACATGAAGCTGGTCATGAGCATCGCCGACCGGATCACGGTGCTGGACTACGGGGTGAAGATCGCCGAAGGCACCGCCCGGGAGATCCAGAACGACGAGCGGGTCATCGAGGCCTACCTGGGCAAGAGGAGGGCGTAGGTTGGCACTTCTGGACGTCAAGGACCTGGTGGTCCACTACGGCAAGATCAACGCCCTCAAGGGCGTCTCCCTGGAGCTGGAGCAGGGCGGGTTCGTCACCCTGATCGGGGCCAACGGCGCCGGCAAGACCACCCTGCTCAGCGCCCTGTCGGGGCTGGTGCGGGCCACCTCCGGGACGGTCTCCTGCAAGGGCCGCAGCCTGTTCAACCGCCCCCCGGAGGAGATCGTCCGCCGGGGCATCGCCCACGTGCCGGAGGGGCGCAGGATCTTCGCCGAGCTCTCGGTGGAGGAGAACCTGCTGGCCGGGGCCTACCTGGTCCGGGACCAGCCCAGGATCCGGGAACTGCTGGAGCGCAGCTACCAGCTGTTCCCGCGGCTGGCGGAACGGCGCCGGCAGGAGGGGGCCACCCTCTCCGGGGGGGAGCAGCAGATGCTGGCCATCGCCCGGGGGCTCATGTCCGACCCGGACATCCTGCTCCTGGACGAGCCGAGCCTGGGGATCGCGCCTATCCTGGTGGACAAGATCTTCGAGTTCATCGTCCGGATCAACGCCATGGGCAAGACCATCCTGCTGGTGGAGCAGAACGCCAACCTGGCGCTCCAGGTGGCCCGCTACGGCTACATCCTGGAGACCGGCGCCATCACCCGGGAGGCGCCCTGCGCCGAACTGCGCGAGGACGACGCCGTCCGCCGCGCCTATTTGGGCGTGACGAACGAAGGGAATTGATGCAAAATCCGCCACACACAGGAGGCATCATGAACAAGACCAAGCGCATGGACGCCGTCCTCAAGGGCAAGGAGCCCGACCGTCCGCCCATCTGCATGTGGTACCACTTCGGCAACCAGCATGCCTCGGGCAAGAAGTACGCCGCCACCGTGCTGGAATGGTTCGAGCACTATGACTTCGATTTCCTGAAGTTGATGAATGATTATTACTATCCCATGCCCGAGGGGCTGGAGGAGATCCGGAGCGCCGAGGACCTGGCCCGGCTGGTGCCGGTCGATCCCGAGAAGTGCGACTGGAAGGAGCAGTTGCGCGCCATCAAGCACGTGGCCGCGGAGCTGGAGGGCAGGGCCTACTTCATCGACACCCTGTTCGACCCCTGGCAGTGCCTGCAGAAGAGCATGGCCGGGGAGCACCTGCCCGACCTGGTGCGCACCGCTCCCGATGCCCTGAAGAAGGCCCTGGACGTGGTGGCCGACAACCTCATCGCGTACTCCCGCAAGTCCCTGGGCCTGGGCGCCAGCGGGATCTTCCTGTCCACCCTGGGCGCCCGCAACCAGATGGACCGGGACCTCTACCTGGAGTTCGCCAAGCCTCCGGCCCTGAAGCTGATGACCGCCATCAAGGACCTGGGCCGGATGAACACGGTGCACGTCCACGGGATCGGGCTCTACACCGAGGACGTGCTGGACTTCCCGGTCAAGATCCTCAGCTGGGAGGACCGCAAGGCCGGCAACCCGTCCCTGGAGGAGCTGAAGGGCCGGTGGCCCGGCGTGGTGATGGGCGGGGTCGACATCGACCAGGTGATCGGGGTCTCCACCGCCAAGTGCCGGGAGAACGTGCGCGAGGGCCTGCGCCTGGGCGGATCGTCCCGGTTCATCCTGGCCAACGGCTGCAGCGTGCCCACCTGGATGGACCCCCACGCCCTGGAGGCCATGGTGGACACCGCCAAGGCGGCCAAGGCGCCCAAGCACGGCAAGGACCACGCCCCGGCGATGGTCTGAGCGTTTGCCGCTGGTGGGGGGATTATTTCAGCTGCTTGACAATAAAGGCGATGATTCCCGACTGTGCATCACGGATGATGCTGCCGCTGGGATCCATTTCCGGCCCCCTGCCATATTCCATGAACAGCCACTGACTCGCCTTGGTCGTGTACTTGCGGCCCTTGATCGGTGTCGTCGCATGACTATCGAGGACATCACCTGAGGCGAGAGGCTGGCTGAACCCTTCGACCGGCAGGATCTTGAAGATCCGCCCTTCTTCCTTGAAGGTCATGTTGGGACTGGCGAACGCCTTGAGGATTTCATCCTTCGTCATGGTGGGCTTTCCATTCCTGGGAAAGCCGGCAAAGGCCGGGATGCAGCAGAGGGTGGTACCCACAAGGGCCGGGATCAGGATGCGCAAGGTCTTCCTCCTGTTTAAAGAGTCAAAGAGGGCGGTTCAGGCGCCTTCAAAGGAAAAATAATAAATTGATAATTTATTCCAAGAAAAGGACCAGGGGCACTATCCCCTCGCGCCCGGTCGCCCTCGGCCGGGTCACCTGGACGTTTCCGTCCCGCCGGCCGCCGGCCGCGCCCAGGCGGCGCGCACCTGCCCGGCCGTCTCCAGGCCCAGGGCCCGCAGCGCCGGCGCGCGCAGGGACCGGTAGTCCAGGCCGCGCAGCAGCTGCTTGGCCGCGGGGATCCGGGCCGGGGCCATGCTCAGCTCGTCGACCCCCAGCCCCGCCAGGAGCGGGATGCCCAGGGGATCGCCGCCCAGTTCGCCGCACACCCCCGCCCACCGCCCGCGGGCGTGCCCGGCCTGGACCACCCGGTGCACCAGCTCCAGCACCGCCGGGTGGAACGGGTCCGCCAGGGCCGCCACCCTGGGGTTGCCCCGCTCCGCCGCCAGGGTGTACTGGGTGAGGTCGTTGGTGCCGATGGAGAAGAAGTCCACCTCCGGGGCCAGCTGGTGGGCGCGCAGGGCGGCGGCGGGCACCTCGACCATGATCCCGGTCTCGATCCGGTCCGGCGCCGCCCGGCCCGCCGCGGCGGCCTCCTCCCGGGCGGCGGCCAGCAGGGCCTTGGCGGCCCTCAGTTCGTCCAGGGTGGCCACCATGGGGAACATGACCTTGATGGGGAACAGGGCCGCGGCGCGGACAATGGCGCGCAGCTGCGCCTTGAACAGCTCCGGCCGGTCCAGGCCGATGCGGATGGCGCGCCAGCCCAGGAAGGGGTTGGGGTCCCGGGCGGTGTCCAGGAAGGGCAGTTCCTTGTCCCCGCCGGCGTCCAGAGTGCGCACCACCATGGGCCGTCCGCCCAGCACTTCGGCCAGGGCGCAAAGTGCCTCGAACTGCTCGTCCTCCCCCGGCGCCGAGCGGCGCCCGGTGAACAGGAACTCGGTGCGCAGCAGGCCGACCCCCTCGGCCCCCGCGGCCACCGCGGCCCGCGCCTCGGCCAGGGAGCCGACGTTGGCGCCGACCTCCACCCGGTGGCCGTCCCGGGTCACCGCCGGGGCGGCGCACTGGGCCCGGGCCGCGTCCGCCTCGGCCCGCAGCTCCTCCCGGCGCCGCAGGAACCATGCCCGGGCCTCAGGGCCGGGACCGGGCTCCACCCGGCCCCGTTCTGCGTCCACCAGCAGGGGCGCGCCTTCGGGGACAGCCAGCAGGGCCTCCCCCAGGCCCACCACCGCCGGGATGCCCAGGGCCCGGGCCAGGATCGCGCTGTGGGAGGTGGGCGCGCCGGCGGCGGTGCAGATGGCCTGGACCTGGGCCGGGTCGAGCCCGGCGGTTTCGGCCGGGGTCAGGTCCCGGGCCACCAGGATGCCCGGAGCGGCCAGGGCCGGCGCCGGGAGGGGCGCCCCCAGCAGCTCCGCGACCACCTGCCCCGCCACCGCCAGGATGTCGTCAGCGCGCTCGCGCAGGTACGGGTCCTCCAGCGCCCGGTAGTCCCGGGCTACCCCTTCGCTGGCGCGGCGCCAGGCCGCGGCAGCGTTCAGCCGCTCCCCGCGCACCAGGTCCCGGGCCGGCTCCAGCAGGGCCGGGTCGTCCAGGAACAGCAGGTGGGCCTCGAACAGGGCGGCCGCGTCCCGCCCGGCCCGGGCCGCGGTCCCGGCCAGGTCCGCCCGGATCCGGGCCCGCACCCGGTCCAGCGCCCCCAGCAGACGGGCCCATTCCGCCTCGGGATCGGCGGCCAGGGTACAGGGGATGTCCGGGACCGCCGTCCGCAGGTGGCGCGCCGGGCCCAGGGCCAGCCCAGGGGCGGCGCAGCGCCCAATCAGGACCGGCGCGGCGCAGCGCCCCGCCAGGACCGGGCCGGGACCGGGACCGGCCGGCGGCGCGGCGCAGCGCCCCGCCAGGACCGGGCCGGGACCGGGACCGGCCGGCGGCGCGGCGCCGGCGGCGGGCGCAGGCTCCGGCAGGTCCGGGCCGTCCCCGAACCGGTCCTCGGCCAGGGCGCGCAGCGCCGCCAGGGCCGGGCCGGCCTGGGGGCCCCGGGCCTCCAGGGCCATGGTGTGCCCCTTGGACAGCCCCAGCATGGCCAGGGCATTGATGCTGGCGGCCGGGGCCGGGCCCCGTCCCGCGGTGAGGTTGCGCACCTGGATCCGGGCGCCGGGGAACGCCGCCGCGGCGCGCACCAGCTTCGCCGCGGGCCGCGCGTGCAGCCCCAGCCGGTTGGCGATGACCCACTCCAGCACCTGGACCTCCTCCCCGGCGGGCTCCGCGGTCCCGGCCGAAGCCGGACCGGCGGGAGCGGACTCGCCGGCGCCGGGTCCGGATTCCAGGTGGGCCACCTTGGCGCCCAGGGCGCCCCTGGCCTCGGCCAGCACCCGCTCCAGGCCCTCGCCCAGGCGGGCCTGCACCGCGGCGGCCACCGCCCCCTCCACCAGCGGCGCCGCGCACAGGGCGACCCGCCCGCGCAGGTCCGGGGCCAGCAGGTCCAGGGCCATCTCGGCGCTGAGCACGGCGCTGCCCAGGTCCATGAGCACCGCCACGCCGTCGCCGCCGTCGGCCTGGCGGATGGCGTCGGCCACCAGGACCGGATCAGTGCCCAGGGGCCGGCCCGGCAGGGCCAGCCCCCCCGCCGCCGCCACCTTGACCTCCGGGCCTGCCACTTCCCGGACCAGTTCCAGCACGCCTTCGGCCAGGGCGGCGCTGTGGGAGACGATGACCAGACCGACCACGCGCGCCTCAGCCACGCCCGTCCAGGGCCTGGGCGGCGACGGCGAACAGCAGGCACGCGGAGGTGGCCCCGGGATCCTGGTGTCCCCGGCTGCGCTCGCCCAGGTAGCTGGCCCGGCCCTTGCGCGCCACCAGGGGGATGGTCGCGGCCATGCCCTGTTCCGCCGCCCGGGCCGCCTCGTCCAAGGCCTCGCCCAGCCCGGCGCCCCGGGCGGCGGCGGCCTGCAGCGCGGCCACCGCCGGCGCCAGGGTGTCGACCATGGTCTTGTCGCCCGGAGCGGCCTTGCCGCGCAGGACCACCCCGTCGGCGCCCGCCTTCAGGGCCGCGGCCCACTCGGCCAGGGACAGCTCCAGCCGGCCGCCGGCCGCCGTCCCCGTCTGCAGGAAGAAGGTGCCGTACAGCGGCCCGCTGGCGCCGCCCACGGTGGAGACCAGGGTCATCCCCACGGCCTTGAGGATGGCGCCGATGTCCTGGTCCGCCACTCCGGGCAGCCGGGCCAGGACCGCCTGGAAGCCCCGGTCCATGTTGGTGCCGTGGTCGCCGTCGCCGATGTCCGAGTCCAGCCGCGTCAGGAGGTCCTTCTGCCCGGCGAGGGCGGCGGCGTAGGCCCGGATCCAGGCAAGCACATCGTTCCGTGCGATCATCCGCGAACCTCCTGACGGCAAAGCGGGGGCAGCCCTGCCCGACCATTATGGACATGGGCAGGCCCGTTCGCGGGGGGAGCTAAGCCGTCGTGACGAAATCACCTTGCCCGTTTCGGGCGGCCCCGGCATGAGGAGGAAGAGTCACGGTTATTCCGTAACGGCGCCTAAACTGCTTGCCATGGCCACCCGCCCCGACCCGCCCGTCCGCTCCCGGCCCAAGGTTCCGGAGGAGGCCATCGCCCCGGACCTGCTGGACCGGGCCCGGGCCCGGTTCTGCGCCTTCCCCCTGGTCCGGGACTGGGCGCTGAGCATCGACGAACTCCAGCCCGGCCGGGCCGTCCTGACCCTGGTGCCGTCCGAGGCCACCGTCAACGGCCCGGACGGCGTGGTGAACGGGGGCGTCCTGGCCACCCTGGCGGACGTGGGCTGCGCCCTGGCCCTGTGCACCCGGTTCGACGGCCGGATGCCCTTCGCCACCTCGGACCTGCACATCCGCTACCTGGAGCCGGCCCGCACCCGGGTCCGGGTGGAGGCCTCGGTGGTCCGGGCCTCCCGGCGCAGCGCCATCCTGGAGTGCCAGCTGCTGTGCGCGGGACGGATGGTCGCGTTATGCACGGCGCATTTCACCATCAAGGGCAACCATTGACCACCGACCTCCACCCCAGTTTCCCTTCAGCATGGTAATCTCCTCCTCTTCTAATCCGGCACCACGCCTCTACCACGTGCAGCCAGTGAGGGTTCGTCGACAACTCATCATCGTCGAAGGGGAGATGAGCAAGGCGGACCGGCTTCGAGCCTGCTACCAGCATTGCTGCACCATGTACGTGACCAACCGGCGGATGACCAACCAGACGTTACGCGATCGGTTCGGATTGCCAGAGGGCAGGGCTGCTACCGCATCCCTCATCATTTCCAAGGTCAAGTTGGACGACGCCGATACCGCCTCCCGGAGGTACGCCAGGTACCTACCGTTCTGGGCGTAGCCTATTAAAAAGCAAAGGGCTCCGAGCCCCTCCCTCTGTGTTTAATTGTAGAAATATTTTGACATTCTTATTTTAATGCAAACCCTTCCCCCTTCCCGGGAACCATGCGAGCACCAACAACCGTCCAAACGCGGCCAGAGTGACTATCTGCAATCAATTTCGAGCCAATATTGAACATCACACTTTCGGCTTCATAACGTTCGCACCTCCCCGCCCGGCCGCCGGGGAACTAGTTATTATTTAGAAGCACATCGGTTAGATGGAGAACCATCTGCCCCGACTCATCCTCGACCTGGCCACCGTGCTGGGCGTCGCCGCGGCCACGACCCTGCTGTTCCGCCGGCTGCGCCAGCCGGCGGCCCTGGGCTGCATGCTGGCGGGGCTGATCGTCGGACCCCACCTGCCGATCCCGCTGGCCGCGGACCCGGGCAACGTCCAGACCCTGGCCGAGCTGGGGGTGGTCCTGCTCATGTTTTCGGTGGGCCTGGAGTTCGACTTCCGCAAGCTGCTGGAGAAGGGCCCGGTGGCCATGGTCATGGGCGCCGTCCAGCTGGGCTGCGTCACCTGGCTGGGATTCATGGCCGGGCGGGCCCTGGGGTGGAGCTTCCTGCAGAGCGCGTTCATGGGGGCGGCCCTGGCCATCTCCAGCACCATGATCATCGCCAGGCTGTTCGAGGAGCACGGGGCCCGGGGCCACCTGCGGGACCGGGTGCTGTCGGTGCTGGTGGTCCAGGACCTGGCGGCTGTGCTGATGCTGGCGGGGCTGGACGCCGCGGGCGGATTCGGCACCGGGGGCCTGGGCCGCGCCCTGGGCCGGGTGGCCCTGCTGCTGGCGGGCCTGCTGGGGATCGGCGGGCTGGTGGTGCCCCGCCTGCTGCGCTGGGCCGCCGACCGGGGCCGGGACGAAACCTTGCTGGTGGCCTCGGTGGGCGTGTGCTTCGCCGCCGCGGTGCTGGCGGCCAAGGCCGGGTGCTCCCTGGCCCTGGGCGCCTTCCTGGCCGGGGTGCTGGCCTCGGCCAGCGGGCGGGTGCCCAAGATCGAGCATCTGGTGCTGCCCCTGCGCGACCTGTTCGGGGCCATCTTCTTCGTGGCGGTGGGGATGCTGCTGGAGCCCCGGTCCCTGGCCGCCCAGGCCGGCCCCATCCTGGTCCTCACCACCGTGATCCTGGTGGGGGACACCCTGGGCGCGACCCTGGGCGGCGCCCTGGCCGGCCTGCCCCTGCGGGTGGGCTTCCGCACCGGCCTGGCCCTGGCCCAGCCCGGAGAGTTCTCGTTCGTGCTGGTGGGGGTGGGGGTCAGCGCCGGGCTCCTGGCCCCGGACCTCATGGCGGTGCCGGTGGGCGCGTGCATACTCACGGCCCTCCTGGGGCCCGTCCTGTTCCGGCACGGCGACGCCCTGGCGGCCGGACTCGAGCGCCGCCTCCCCGCGCGGCTCAACTGGCACCTGAAGACCTACCAGACCTGGGCCGCCAAGCTGGGCCGGTCCTCCCTGGGCCGGGGCCCGGCGCCGCTGCGCAAGCCGCTGGTCTACCTGGTGCTGGACGCGGCGCTGATCAACGCGGTGATCATCGGGGCCGCGCTGCTCAAGCAGCACCTCCCCTGGTTCCGCACTCCCCGGGCGGCCCTGGGCCTGCTGGTCGGCCAGGGAGCCCTGCTGATGATCCTGGGCCGGGCCCTGTGCGGGCGCGCCCTGGAGATCGCTGAGCGGATCCTGGCCACCGGACGGGGCGCGCCCCCCGTGGCCGGGCGCCGCCACCTGCTGGCCTCCCTCAGCCTGGCCCTGCTGCTCCTGGTGGGTGCCCCGTCCCTGGCCGTGCTCGAGCCGTTCCTGCCCCAGGGCCCCATGTTCCTGGTCTACCTGGGCGGCCTGGCCGGGCTGCTGGGCCTGCTCTGGCTCCGCTCCCGCCGGTTCCCCCCGGAGGGGGCGCTGGGGTCCGAGTGGCTGCTGGACCGGGTCCAGGCCCCCTGGGCCCAGGCCGCGCCCCCGCCCGCCCACCCCGGGGGCCCGGAAGTGCTGTCCCTGCGCCTGGGCCCCCAGTGCCCCTACCTGGGCCGCCCGGTGGGCGAACTGCCCCTCCAGGCCCTCACCGGCGCCACGGTCCTGGGCCTGATGCGCCGGGGAGAACCCCTCACCCTCACCGGCGAGCAGCAGTTCCAGGCCGAGGACCTGCTGGCCCTGTGCGGCAGCCCCGCCGCGCTCCAGGCCGCGGCGCGGCTGCTGGGGTGCGCGGAGCGCTGAAGTTACGTCCCCCGCTCCTGCAGCATGGCCTCCATCTGCCGCAGCGTCCGCTGGGTGTTCCAGAAGCCCCACAGCGCCCCCAGGGCGCCGGTGAAGATGCCGATTCCGGCCAGGGCGGCCATGTTCTTCATGGAGAAGAAGCCCATCCGGGCCAGTTCCACCAGCAGGGGCGAGAGGTTGCCCACGCCCCGGTAGAGCGGCAGCCAGAGGCCCAGGAGCCCCAGGATCGCCATGATGCTGGCCATCAGGCCCAGGGTGGCGCCTTCCGCCAGCAGGGGAGTGCGGATGAAGTGCTCGGTGGCGCCCACCAGGCGCATGATGGCGATCTCCTCTTCCCGGGCCAGGACGCTCACGCGGATGACGTTGCCGGTGGAGAAGCCGGCGGCCAGCAGCAGCAGTGCGCCCAGGCTCGCCAGGGCCGAGCGCAGCAGCCGGGCGGAGCGCTGGAGACCGGCCAGGCGCTCCTGGTCCACCACCACGTCCCCCACCCCGGGCAGGGCCTTGAGGCTGTCGCCCACCTCCAGGGCCCGGTGGGCGGCCAGGAGGTCCGGCCTCAGGCTGAGCTCCAGCAGTTCCGGCAGGGGCTCGCCCAGGCTCTTGAGCATCAGCCCCGCCTCCCGGGAGGACTGCAGGAAGCGCTGGGTGGCATCCTGGGACGAGATCCGCTTCACCACGGTGAACCGGGGATCCCGGCGCAGCCCGGCCTCGGCCTGGTCCAGGTTGGCCCCGTCGGCGGCGAACACGGTGATCTTGGCCATGTTCTCCATCCGGGACACCCAGCGGTTCAGCCCCTGGACCAGCAGCAGTCCGCCGCCGGCCAGGAACAGCCCCAGGGCCAGGGTCAGCACCGCCAGGAAATGCTGCCCCCGGTGGCGCACCAGGTCCTTGGCCACGTCCTTGCAGAGCAGGCCCAGCAGCCGCAGGAAGACCATGCTACTGGCTCCCGCCGATGGCCATGCCGCGGATCTCGGTCACCCCCGGCAGGGTCGCCGGGACCCCGGTGGGCTTGGCCACGCCGTTGGGGCCGCTCCAGATCAGCAGGACGTTGCCGCCGTTGCCGGTGTCGGTCCCCGAGGGCGCGGTCTGGTAACTGGCCCCCAGCAGCACGTCGGTGGTGGGCGGGTGGGACAGGACGCGCAGGCTGCCCACGTTGCCCGAGGCGTCGTTGAACACCTTGGCCGGCGCCACGTTGAACTGGCTGCTGGAGGACGGGAACTGGTTCTTGTTGAAGGCCACCACCTGCCCCTGGGAACTGCCCTGGGAGAAGACGTAGAGCACCGTGTTCTGGGCGTCGTAGGCCAGGGAGCCGTAGGTGAGGCTGGAACTGAGCCCGGTGTTGGCGCCGATGATGATGTTGCTGTCGGGGTAGGTGTCCTGGAAGGTCCCGCCCACGCCGAAGCGCAGCCGGGCGCCGCTGTAGGAAAGGAGCAGCCCGTCGTAGACCACGCTGCCGTTGCCGAACAGGCCGAACACGTTGCCCCCCGGGAAGGCCGCCACCCCGACCCCCCAGGTGTCGTTGTTGGCCGCCGTGGTGTAGGAGGTCGCGGGAGTCACCGTGGAGTTGTAGCCCTGGGCGTTTGGGTTGGGCAACCTCCAGACCCGGGTCTGGCGCCCGTCCAGGGTGGTCTCCAGGACGTACAGGATGTTGCTGCTCAGGTCCAGCGCGGCCTGCCCGAAGGCGGCGTTGGCGAACTGTTCCGAGGTTAGGCCCAGGGTGAACTGGTAGATGTCGGTGGTGGCGGAGAGGGCGCCGTTATGGGTGCTGACCTGGGTGATCACGGTGACCGTGCCGTTCTCGGACACCAGGTAGAGCAGGTTCCGGTTGGTGTCGATGGCCAGGCCGCCCCAGGCCAGCCGGGTGGGCATCAGGCTGCCGGTGATCTGCTTGTCGGCGTTGGCCACCGTCCCGCCGGAGGAGGCGGCCTTGGCGACCGCGTTCACGTCGTTCCAGATCAGCACGGACGAGCTGCCCTGGTCGTAGACGTAGAGGGTGGTGCCGCCATTCTGGTTGTTCACGCAGCCCAGGGAGGCCAGGAGACCCAGGACGGCGGCGGCGCAGAGGCGGCGGAGCGGAGGCGGGAAGGGAAGAGACACGGACGGACTCCTGGCGCTACTTGGCGAAAAGGGCTTTGAGATGGGAATTGAGGGTCTTGACCAGTTCGTTGTCGCAGCCCGCGTCCACGGCGCCCTTGGACACCGCCAGGGCGAGGTTCTTCACCGCGTCGGGGCCTTCCCCCTGCACCAGCTGCAGGTTGGCCCGGGCCAGCAGCCGGTTCAGCATGTCGTGGTGCTCGGGGGGCAGCACCGCCTTGGCGGTCTGGATGATCCGGTGGGCGAAGTGGGTGAGCTTAGCCAGCCGGACCGGATCGGGGGTGGGGGAAGGGGTGGCCCGGGGCTGGACCCCGGCGCGCGGTTCGGGCCGGGCCTCGGCCGCGCCTTCCGGGACGGGCATGGGCTCGGGGACCGTGGCCGGCAGCCGGGGTTCGTCCGCCCTTTCATGGGGCAGCCGGCCTGCCCCCGGCAGGTCCGGACGCTTGCCGCTGCGCACGCCCTTCATGGCCACGTGGCCGGCCATGACCAGCCCGTAGAGATCCTTGGCCAGGCTGAGCACGGGCCGGTCCATGAGCGCGGCCAGCTCCTCCACCGAGTAGTACCCGGTGACCGCCGCCAGGAGCTTGGCTTCCCGGGGGTTCACCCCCGAGGGCGTCTCCCCGGGCAGGAGGGTGGTGTGGGGATAGAGCTCCAGGGAGCCGATCTTCTGGCTGATCACCTGCCATTCGTCCATCCGCCGGTGCATCTCCATGAGAATGGAGGGGTTCGGCTTGGTGATGGTGGTGGGTACCGGGGCATCGCCCTCCTCGAAATGGTAGGTCCCGTCCAGCCACAGGGCCACCTGGTACAGGGCGTCCAGGCCCTGGTTCTCGTTGGTGACCGCATGGATGATGCGCCCGCCCTTGAGGTAGATCCGGGCCCGCCTGGATTCCTCCATGACGTGGAAACAGCCGGTCTTGCCGCCCTGGCTCACCAGCTGGATGATGTCCGGCAGCGGCGCCTCCCGCATGGAACCCTGGATCAGACCCTGGGACATTGAGCTTTCCTCGTCAGCAAAGCGTTGGGTTGCCGGAAAATCCTACCATGCCCGCCGGGACTGGGGACCCGCGGAGCGGTGGGCGGCGAAGCCGGATGCCGGGAGGCGGGCTGTTTGTCGATACCAATATAAATTAGAATCAAAGATTCGAGGTACCATCGTGAACTCGCCCTTCGCTTCCATCGATACCGCCATTGAGACCATCCGCCAGGGGCGGATGATCGTCGTCGTGGATGACGAGGACCGGGAGAACGAGGGGGACCTGACCCTGGCCGCCCAGCACGTCACCCCGGAAGCCATCGCCTTCATGGCCACCCACGGGCGCGGGCTGGTCTGCGCCGCCCTGGAGGGGGCCCTGCTGGACCGGCTGCACATCCCCCAGATGGTCCAGGACAACACCAGCCCTCTAGAGACGGCCTTCTGCGTGAGCGTGGAAGCCAAGGAGGGGACGTCCACCGGGATCTCCGCCCACGACCGGGCCCGCACCATCCAGACCCTGGTCTCCCCCGACGCCAAGGCCACGGACTTCGTCAAGCCCGGCCACGTGTTCCCCCTCCGGGCCAAGCCCGGCGGGGTCCTGGCCCGGACCGGCCAGACCGAAGCCTCGGTGGACCTGGCCCGGCTGGCGGGCCTGCACCCGTCCGGGGTCATCTGCGAGATCATGAAGGACGACGGCACCATGGCGAGGGTGCCCGACCTGGTCCACTTCTGCCGGCACCACAACCTGCCCATGGTGACTGTGGAGGCCCTGGTGGCCTACCGGCTGCGCAAGGACCCCATCATCCGCCGCGTGGACAGCACGCCCCGGGAGACCGCCTGGGGGCGCCTGGTGGTCCATCGGTTCGAGAGCCTGCTGGACGGCAGTACCCATTTCGCCTTCGTGCTGGGCGACCCCGCCGGCCCGGCCCCCCTGGTGCGGGTCCACCAGGAGACCCTGCCCGAGGACCTGGACGGGTTCGGCCAGGGGACCCCCAGCCTGTTCAACAGCGCCATGAACGCCATCGCCCGGGAGGGGCGGGGCGTCCTGGTCTATCTGCGCCGGCCCCGCACCGCCCCGGAGGAGCCCGCCCACGGTCTCCTCAGCGACCGGGAGGTGGGAGTAGGGGCTCATATCCTTGTCTCCCTTGGGGTTAAAGAAATGCGGCTCCTCAGCCGCCAGGAAAAGAAGTACATTGGTCTCGGAGGCTTCGGTCTGGACATCGTTGGTCAAATTCACCTGGACAACCTTTGATAAACGGCAAGTCAATCAGCTCATGCCCCTTGTTCAGGAACCTGGACCAGGAAGAGCGCGCCCGGATTCTAGCCATCGGCGAACCGCGGGGCTATCGGGCGGAGCAGGTGATCTTCCGGGAAGGGGAGCCGGGCGACGGCATGTTCATCGTCGTGTCGGGCACGGTGCGCATCTCCAAGCACACGGTCACCGGCGAGGAGGCCCTGGCCATCCTGGAGGCCAATTCCTTCTTCGGCGAGATGGCCCTGATCGACTTCCTGCCCCGGGCGGCCGACGCCATCGCCAACACCGACGCCGAAGTCTTCTTCATCCCCCTGGCCGAACTGCGCACCCTGCTGGAGACCAGCCACCAGATGGCCGGGCGGGTCCTGTTCGCCCTATGCGAGGTGCTCACCCAGCGCCTGCGCGAGACCAACGACCGGCTCATGAGCGTGTTCACCCTCGCCCAGTGGGGCGGCGGGGGCCTGCACAACGACCTCATCCCCCTTCCCTAGTCCCCGTGCCGGGACCCTTATCGAGGCAATCCATGTCCGATCGCGTGCAGCACATCAACGATGCCGATTTCCAGAAGACCGTGGCCCAGGGCGTCACCCTGGTGGATTTCTGGGCCCCCTGGTGCGGCCCCTGCCGGATGATCGCCCCCATCCTCGACGAACTGGCCGACGAGCTGAAGGACAAGGCCCGGATCGTGAAGATCAACGTGGACGAGAACCCGGTGGTGGCGAGCCAGTTCGGCATCATGTCGATCCCCACCCTGCTGCTGTTCAAGAACGGCCAGAAGGTGGACCAGAAAATCGGAGGGCAGGCCAAGCCCCAGCTCAAGTCCTTCATCGAGCAGGCGCTCTAGTCATCATTCGGGTTCCGACCCATCGCCCTGGCCGCCTTTTGCAGTTCGCTGACGCGAACTGCAAAAGACGAACGGAAGACGGCAAGGATCCTGGGTCCTTGTTGCACACTCGGGGAGGGATTCGCCTAGGTCTCGCGTTGGGCCAGGAACTCGCTCACCGAGGCGAGGAGTTCCGCCAGGGGCCGCAGTTCGTCCGGATCGAGGGTGAGGGCGCCGTCCTCGAGGGGCTGGAACCGTTCGATGTCCTCGCGCCAGCGCCACCACTTCAGGAACAGGTGCCCGCCCGGCGAGAGGCAGACCCACAGCTCGAAATCCTTCCGTGCCAGCTTGCCCAGGATGGTGGGCGCCGGAGATTCCCCAGGTTCCGGCCGGTCCGGGGCCGGACGGAACGGTTGCACATTGGGCGGATCAGCCATTCCTTATCACACTCCCAAATCCCCTGTCCTGGCAAGAGGTTGAAGCCGCTTCCGGCAGCCGTCCAGCCCCCGGCCCCGGGCCGTCATCCCGCGTTGGGATCCTTGGCTCCCCACGCAACCCACGGGCGTACCGGAGGAACCCGGACCAATCCCTAGACTGAGTCCTTGCGGTTCAGGACCAGGCGGATCTGGTTGCCCTGGGCGTTGTGGCTCACTTCGTCCATGACCAGGTGGATCATGGCCAGGCCGCGACCGCACTGCTCGCTGAGGTTGGCCTCGGTGAACTGGGACACGGCGGCGGTGTCGAAGCCCGGGCCGTCGTCGGTGATGACCACTTCGAACCGCTCGGGGGTGATGTGCATCTCCACGTCGATCCGGCGCTGGGCGAAGCGGGGATCCATCAGCCGCTGCTGCAGGGTGGCGGCGAACAGGTTCTGCTCGTCGAACAGGTCGCCCTTGAGGCTGGAGTCCATCTCCAGGCAGCCGTGCTCCAGGGCGTTCACCAGGGCCTCGTGGAAGGCCATGCCGATGACGTCCACGTTGGTGGGCTTGGCCAGGCCCAGGGGAACCAGCCGATCGGTCAGATGCACGACCATGCTGGGGATGTCCAGTTCGTCGGCCCGGAACTGGAAATGCCGGTGCTCCTCCACCAGGCCCCGCAGTCCCACCGCGGCCATGCGCAGTTCACGGTACAGGTCCACCAGGTGGTACGAACTGTTCACCAGTTCGCGGAGGCTGAGGGGCTTCTGGAACAGGTTGGAGGCGCCGGTGCGCACCGCGCGGATGGCAAACTCCAGGGTGGCCTGGCCGGTCATGAGGATCACCGGCAGGCCGGGCTTAATGGACTTGACCCGGGTGATGACCTCGAACCCGTCCATGCCGTCCATGTTGATGTCGGTGATCACCAGGTCGAAGGGCGGCGCTTCCGGATCCTCGAGGCGGCGCAGGGCCCGGCGGGCGTCGGCGAAGGGGTGGACCTTCATGCCGAAATGGGCCAGGGATTCGCCGACCAGACCCAGCACGTCCGTATCGTCGTCGATCAGGAGGATGTGGGGCGGGGCGGTGGACATGGTTCTCTGCTCGGATGGTGGGCGGCCTTCCCAACTCTAACGGGGAACCGGTATGACATTTGTAACAAGTTCCCAAGTTTTTTCCAACGCACCCGTCAAACCTTCCGGCAACCGGACCGGCCGGCCCTCGGCGCCCGGGCGCAGGGGGGTCCCTCCCAGGACGCGGACCACCGCCCCGGCCAGTTCCCCGGCGGGGACCACCTCCAGCAGCCCCGCGGCCCGCAGGGGGAGCACCAGGTCCGCGAAATTGTCGAACCCCGGCCCCAGCAGCGTGGGCAGGCCCCAGGCCACCGGCTCCAGGGGGTTGTGCCCGCCCTGCCAGGCCCAGCCTCCGCCCACCACGGCCAGGGTGCCCTCGCCGTACGCGGCGGCCAGTTCCCCCAGGGTGTCCAGGAGCAGGATGTCCGTCTCCGTCCAGGGGCCCGGGCCGTCCGGCCAGGCGCCCGAGGCGCGCCGGAAGCGCAGGGACCGGGCCGCCAGCAGGTCCGCCGCCGCCTGGAACCGCCTGGGCTGGCGGGGCGCCAGCACCAGGCGCAGTCCGGGATGGGCCTCCCGGGCCCGGGTCCAGGCGTCCAGGACCAGGTCCTCCTCGGTGTCCACGGTGTTCCCGGCCACCAGCACCGGGTCGGTCCGCCAGGCCTCGCGCAGGAACGCCCAGGCCGGGTGCAGGGGACGGGGCACCGGCAGGTCGGCCTTGAGGTTCCCCCCCAGGACCGCCCGGGGCGCGCCCAGGCGCCGGAACGCTGCCAGGGAGGCCTCGTCCCGGGCCGCCACCAGGCTCAGGCGGGAGGCCGCCCGGGCCATCCAGGCCCGGCCCCGGCGCAGGCTGCGTTCGGTGAGCCTGCCGTTGACGATGCAGGCGGGAATCCCGCGCGCCGCCAGCTGGCGCAGCAGGTTGGGCCAGATCTCGGTCTCCAGGCTGAGGTAGGCCCCCGGCGGGCAGCGCAGGAAGGGCGCCAGGCCCGGCGGGTCGTCCAGGGGGAAGGCCCCGCCGGTGACCCGCCCGGTCCCCTGGTCCCAGCCGGGCCGGCGTTTCTCCAGCAGGGCCAGTCCGGTGGCCGTGCCGGTGGTGACGTGCACCCGGTGTCCCGCGTCCCGCAGCCGGCCCACGATCCCCTCGGCCAGCAGCAGCTCCCCCACGCTCACCGCCTGGACCCAGATCCAGCCCGGGCCGGTCCCGGGCCCCGCGGCCCGCAGGCGCAGCCGCCAGTTCTCCGGCAGGCCCCGGGCCACGGCCCGGGCGATGCATCCGGCCAGGGTCACGGCCGCAAGGTAGCTGCCATCCAGGACATCCATCACACAAGGCTCCCATGAACCTCCCGGGAAGGCATCATGGAATGAGGAAGGATTCCGATGCTCGAGGTGCTCCTGGTCACCGGCCCGCTGGGCTCCGGCAAGACCACCGTGGTGAACCGGCTGCTCAAGGCCGAGCTGGCCGAGGGCCGCAAGGTGGCGGTGCTCATCAACGAGTTCGGCGCGGTGAGCGTGGATGGCGCCCTGGTGGATGCGGACCGCCCGGAGCTGGCGGACATCGCCAACCTGGTGGACGGCTGCGCCTGCTGCAGCCTGCGGGGCGACGTGGTGGCGGTACTGGCCGGCTGGTGCGACCGGCCCCCGGAAACCCGGCCCGGGCGGGTGGTGCTGGAGACCACCGGCCTGGCCGACCCCACCGACCTGGTGGACCTGGAACAGGAGCCCGCGCTCTCGGGCCGGCTGCGCCTGGCGGGCTGCGTCACGGTGATCTCGGCCCTGGCCCCCCTGGACCACCTGCGCCAGCGGGCCCTGCTGCGCCGGCAGGCGGCGCTGGCGAGCCTGGTGCTGGTGAGCAAGGCCGACCTGGACCCGAGCCTGGCCATGGCCTGGGAGAGCCAGATCCGCGCCGCCTATCCGGGCCACCTGATCCTGCCTTCGCGCCTGGGCGTCCCCGCCGGACCCGCGGATCCCTGGGCCGGCGTGATCCCCGCCGCTCCGGGGGAGCGGGCGGAGCCGGACGGACTGTCCTTCAGCGACGCCCGGGCCCTGACCGTGCGCTGGGACCACCCGGTGGACCCGGAGGGCCTGGAGGCGCTGTTCCTGCGTCCCCCCACCCAAGGCGAGCTGCTGCGGGCCAAGGGCATCTGCGCCTTCTCCGGCTGGCCCGCGCGCCACGACGGCAGCGACCGCTGGGCGTTCCAGTGGGCCGACGGCCGCCTGGAGGTGAGCCCCCTGCGCTTGCCGCCCTCCGGCGACCCACCGCCCCTGGTGGCGGTGGTCATCGGCGTGGGCCTGGCCTGGGACGAGTGGCGGGCCGGCCTGCGCGCCCTGGAGCGGCCGCCGGCGGGCGCGCGGCACAAGGTCCCGCTGCGCCGCGGATGACGGCGCGCCGGATACTTGGTGCTAAGCTGGCGGCACTCACGCCGTGCCGATGCCGAAGCCGCCGCCCGACCTTCTCCGCGCCCTGGCCCTGCTGGCCGGGGCGGTGATCTGCGCCGCGGCGGCCAATGGGCTGGCCCGGACGGACCGGAAGCTGGCCTGGACCGGCTGGGCCCCGCCCGCTCCCGCGCCGCCGGCTGTGTCCCCGGCGCCGAGCGCGGCGCCTCCCGCTCCGCCGGCACCCGTGCCGGCCGCCGCCCTCCCCGCGGCCCAGGTCCCGGCCAAGCCCCCGCAGCCCGCGCCGGCCCAGTCCCGGCGGCCGTCCGCCGCACCCCCCGCGGCCCCCGCCCCCGACCCGCGCTTCGCCCCGGCCGCCGACGCGGTGATCCGGGACCTGTCGTCCGCGGACGCCTGGGCCGCCTTCCAGCGCCGCATTCCGTTCCTGGACGCCCGGCGCAGCGCGGACTTCCTGGAGGGCCACGTGGCCGGCGCCTGGAGCGTGCCCATCTGGGAGGCGGACGCCGCGGCCCGGATCACCGAGTTCGAGGCCCGCACGAACCCCGGGGCCGAGGCGCCCATCGTCACCTACTGCTCGGGCGGGGACTGCGAGGATTCCAGGCTCCTGGCGCGCAAGCTGGTGGAGCTGGGCTACCGCAACCTGTTCGTGTACCGGGACGGCTATCCCGACTGGGTGAGCCACGGTCGGCCGCGGCAGCAGGGGCCCCGCCCATGATCCGCTCCCGCCTGCTCCACCCCTGGCTCACCGTGCGCGTCCAGATCGCCCTGGGCGCGGTGTTCGTGGCCGCGGCCCTGCCCAAGCTGATGGATCCTCCAGGCTTCGCCGAGGCCATCTGGAACTACCGGCTGGCCCCGGCCTGGCTGATCCACCCGGCGGCCCTGGTGCTGCCCTGGCTGGAGCTGCTGTGCGGCCTGGCCCTGTGCCTGGGTCTGTGGGCGCGGGCCGCCGCGGCCTGGCTGGGCACGCTGCTGCTGGTGTTCACGGCGGCCCTGGCCATCAACCTGGCCCGGCACCACCCGGTGGACTGCGGCTGCTTCCGCACCCAGACCGCGCCCCGTTCCGCCGAGGAAAGGGTGGCGGACATGCGCTGGGCCATCCTGCGGGACCTGGGGCTGCTGGCCCTGGCCGCGCAGATCCTGGCCGCCGAGGCCGTGCGCTGCAGGAACGCCTAATCGATTTTTCCCAGGAACCCGCTACAATGGAGGGTTTGGAGGACCAGCATGCTGGCGGTGCAGAACGTGACGATGCGCTTCGGCGCCAGGATCCTGTTCGAGGACGTGACCACCTCGTTCCTGCCCGGGCGCCGGTACGGCCTCACCGGGCCCAACGGCAGCGGCAAGTCCACCTTCATCAAGCTGTTCACCGGAGAGCAGGAGGCCACCACCGGCACCCTCCAGCGCCCCCGCAAGCTGGGCGTGATGAGCCAGGACCAGTTCGCCTTCGACGCCTACCGGGTGGTGGACACCGTGGTCATGGGCAACAAGCCCCTGTGGGAGGCCCTGCAGGAGCGCGACCGGATCTACGCCAAGGCCGAGCTCACCGACGCCGACGGCATGCGCCTGGGGGAGCTGGAAGGGACCGTGGCGGACGAGGACGGCTACACCGCCGAGAGCGACGCGGCCATCCTGCTGGACGGGCTGGGGGTGCCCGAGCCCTTCCACGAGCGCCTGATGGGCGAGCTCCAGGGCGGCCAGAAGGTGCGGGTGCTGCTGGCCCAGGCCCTGTTCGGCAATCCCGAGGCCCTGCTCCTGGACGAGCCCACCAACCACCTGGACCTGGACTCCATCCACTGGCTGGAGAACTTCCTCACCCACTACAAAGGCAGCCTGGTGGTCATCTCCCACGACCGCCATTTCCTCAACGGGGTCTGCACCCACATCGCCGACATCGACTATCAGACCATCATCATGTATACCGGCGGCTACGACGACATGGTCATGCAGAAGACCCAGATCCGTTCCCGCCTGGAGTCCGAGAACGCCCAGCGGGAGAAGAAGATCGCCCAGCTGGAGGAGTTCATCCAGCGGTTCGCCGCCGGCACCCGCTCCAGCCAGGTGAACAGCCGCCGCAAGGAAGTGGAGCGCCTGACCCCCAACGACCTGGCCCGCAGCAATATCCAGCGCCCGTACATCAAGTTCGACCAGGCCAAGCCCGGCGGGAAGCACGCCCTGGAGTTCGAAGAGGTGAGCAAGGGCTACGACGTGGAGGGCGGGCGCCTGGAGGTGGTCCGGAACTTCACCGCCAACGTGGCCCGGGGCGAGAAGATCGCCGTCATCGGCCGCAACGGCGCCGGCAAGTCCACCCTGGTCAAGGCCCTGTTGGCCAACGCTCCGGTAGTCACCGAGGCGGACCGGGGCCTCGACGCCGGCGCGGTGAAGTGGGGCCACGAAGTGAACGTGGGCTACTTCGCCCAGGATTTCCGGGAATCCATCCCCGCGGGCTACGCCCTGGTGGACTGGCTGCGCCAGTTCGATCCCGACGCCCTGGCCGAGACCATCCGCGGGGTGCTGGGGCAGATGCTGTTCCGGGGCGAGGACGGGGTCAAGCGCACCGAAGTGCTGTCCGGGGGCGAGGGCTGCCGCCTGATGTTCTGCAAGCTCATGCTGCAGAAGCCCAACTTCCTGGTGCTGGACGAGCCCACCAACCACCTGGACCTGGAGGCCGTGATCGCCCTGAACGCCGCCCTGCAGCGCTACGAGGGCACGGTGATCCTGGTGACCCACGACGAGGACCTGATCGACGAGGTGGCCACCCGGATCTGGGCCATCGGCGAAGCCGGGATCGAGGATTTCCAGGGGACCTACGCGGAGTTCCTGGCGCAGCATCCGGAATGATTTATTAATTCATCAAATGGGGCCCGGGCAGTTCCTCTCCAGGGAGGAGGGGTGGTTTTCGTGGGAGAACCAAATATAATTAATTAGTATAGAGGTCCCGTGGCCTTCCGTGCTTCCGCCCTCCGCCCCCTGAAGTCCCTCGCCCTGGCCGGACTCCTGCTCCTCACGTCCTGCCCCGGCGGGGGCGGAGGAGGGGCCGGCCCCGGAGGCGGACCGCCCGCAGCCCCGAGCATCAGTCTGCACGGCTGGTACATCACCCAGGCCACCCAGAGGCTGGACCGGAGCGTGCCCCTGGTGGCCGGGCGGGACGGTGTGCTGCGGGTGTTCTTGCGGGCCAGCGGGGCCAACACCGCGACCCCCGAGGTGCGGGTCACCCTGACCGGCGGCAGCCCGCCCACAGCCTGGGTGCGGACTCTCACGGCCCCGGGGCCCGGGGTGCCCACCGAGGTCCGGGAGGACGACCTGGGGCGGTCCTGGAACCTCTCCATACCCAGGGCCCTCCTGGTGCCGGGCGCCACTATCCGGCTGGAGGTGGATCCCGGCGGCGCCGTCCCCGGGATCGATCCGGCCTCCAAGGTGGTCGCCGCGCCCTTGACCGTCCGGGAGATCCCGCCCGTCTACATCAAGCTGATCCCGGTGCGCCAGCCGGACGGCAGCGTCGGCGAGGTGGTGGGCGGAGGGCGGACCCTGGACACCTGGACCGACCACTTCCGCCGGATGTTCCCGGTGGCGGAGGTGCACACCGAGCTGGGCCGGGAACTGGCGACCCCCGGGAACCTCAGCGCCCCGGGCGACGCCGCCTGGCTGCGCCTGCTGGCCCAGTTGGAAAACCGGCGCAAGAACGTGGATTGCGAACCTGGAAAGTACTATTTCGGCGTCGTCCGGCTCAGCCACCGGCGCGGCGGCCACAACCACCTCCACGGCTTGAGCCACTTGGCCTCGGGGGAATCCGCGGGCTGGGACGACCTGGCCGCCTACCAGGACACCTTCGCCCACGAGATGGGCCACTCGTTCGGAAGGGCCCACGCCCCCTGCGGCGTGCCCGGAGCCGACGCCGACCTTGACCCCCTCTGGCCCAGGGACCCCCAGCACCAGGACGCGGCGCTGGGCGCCGTGGGCCTGGACGTGGCGGCCATGGCCGCGGGGGCGCCGGCGATCCGAACCTCGCCGGACTACCAGGACCTCATGTCCTACTGCCCGCCCTACTGGATCAGCGACTACGTCTACCTGCGCGTCATGATCCACCTGGCGACCCATCCCCTGGGGCCGGACATCCAGGTCCCCATCACCTGGAGCGCCGCCTTGCGCGGGCCCTGGCCGCGACTGCAGCATTCCTGTCCCGGGATGCCCTTGTGCAGCCCGGCCATGCGTCACACCCTGGCCGTGGAGGCCCCCCATGGCGTGGACGCCGGTGTTGCCCCGTCCGCGGCCAACCCTCTTGACGGCCCTGCTGGCCCTGGGACCGGCCCTGGCCGCGGGCGCGGCGCCCAGGACCGCCGGCGACGAGGAGTACCAGGTCCTGCACGCCTACCTGGCCAGCCCCTATGCGGAAAAAGGTGAGCGCATCCTGTTCGACAAGATCGGGATCTTCTTCATCTACAACGTGAATCCCAAGGATCCCGGGAACATCGTCCGGTTCTTCAAGGAGTACGCAGGCACCAGCCTGGATCCGGACCTCGCCAAGCGGTTCGCCGCCATCAACCGGTTCCCGGTGCCCATCGACCGCCGGCGCTTCCCCGAGGACACGAAATACAGCCCCCAGTTCATCCGTGAGGGCGTCTATTCCCTCAGCCGGGTGGGCTTCAACGCCAAGGGGGACGAGGCGTTGATGTATGCGACCTTCTCCTCCCTGATGGAGGACGGCCACGGGTCGCTGGTGTGGCTGAAGAAGACAGGCGGGGCCTGGACGGTGGCCAAGGCCACGGCGGTATGGATGTTCGGGGCGGCGGTGCACCCGTTCAATCCGATAGGGAAGGTGCCCTGACCGAATTCCCCGGTGATGGGCGATTCCAACCTTGGGGGTCCCGGCCCAGAAGAATGGGTAGCGGCTCGATTTTTCACCAATTCATCAGTTTGTCCAGGAAACCCCGTCCTTCAGGGCGGGGAAGAATAGATGCTTGACACCCATTCGGATTGACGAAAAAATAGCGAAATGGTTCGGACTGGATCCTTCAAACTCATGACCACGCCTCAGCAAGCTGAAGCGTTTTCCGTGCTTGCGCGACTGTTTGCGGATGCCTGCAATGCGATGGTCCCTTTCGTCCAGGCCCATCGCTGCTGGAATCG
>JBELAL010000040.1:0-47174 GCA_049508835.1 Holophaga sp.
GTTACGCCTGATCGGGACCCAAATCACCCGAATTTGGGTTGAGTTGTCGACACTCAGGTGGACCCCAAAACGGTGAGGTCAGGTACCTCGACTCAGATCAGGCAGTCGTACCGGAAAGACACAGTCGATGAGCGTTCGGCCATGGAAAATGGGCTGGGCTCACGACCGTTTTCCGCCTCAAAAAAAGTGGACGACATTTCCAAGCATGACTTGGATCCCAAGCATGACCCCAAGCGCGATCCGAATCTTGACTCCAGGCATGACCCCAGGCAAAAGCCAGAACATGGGCCAAAACCCCTAGGGGACCAGTCTGGCTGATCGTAGCCTCCCGTCCATTTTGCATCATCCTTTTATTGGGAATAGCTCCCCTGATGGCGGTCGCAACAACAGCACCGGACAGGGTGCATGATCGAGCACAAAGCGCGCCACATGCCCAACGGAGCGTGGGCCAAGATTCGGTGGGGCTCCGTATTCGGCCCGTGAGCAGATGAGAATCACATCTGCTTTCCATTCTGCGGCCACGTTTACGATCTCAAGCTCAGGATGCCCCTGGCGCAGCAGGGACTCCGCTTCCGGCAAGCGTTCCAGTCCCGCCTGCAGGATGTCTCCGGCAGCTTCCTTTTCCGCCCCCAGCATCTCCTGGATGACCGGTTGACGATGGATCGGCGGCCTCCAGAAGCGTTCCCGGGTCCTTTCGATATCTCTGCGCGGCCCAACGTCCATCACCGTCAGCAAGCCGATGGTCAGAGGCTGGGCCCCGGCAAACATCCGCGCGGCACGGCTCACCGATTCGACATTGGTGCCATCCACACAGCAAAGTATTTTCATCGTTTTCTCCTTTCCCGAATCGGATTACAGGCATAGCCAGATGGTGCAGGCACCTGCGAGCAGCATCAATGGCGTCACGATAATGCCCATCTTGAAGTAGTCCAGACCGGAAACATCCACGTTCCGCTGGCGCAGGATGAGCAACCAGATGATCGTAGCCAGGGATCCGACGGTCGTGATGTTCGGGCCCAGATCACAACCGAAGATGGTGGCCGCGACGAAACCGTTCCTGATGGCTGGAGCCGCATGCTGGACGCTGCCCAGCGCGGAATTCATGACCACTGCCATGGGCACATTGTTGATCAGGTTGGTTCCCAGAGCGGACCCCACCGTCCCCGCCATTACCGCGCCCAGGCTGGTGCCTCCGGATAGATGCAGCAGCAGGCTGCCCAATTTGGCCGTGAGTCCGGTGTCCTCGATGGCGCGCACGACCACGAACATTCCCGCGATGAAACCGAAGATGGACCAGGAGATGCCTTTGCAGGTCTCCAGCAACGTCGTCCGCTTCCAGCACAAGGCGCCCGCGAGGAGCAAGGCCGCCCCCGCCGCCGCCACCATGGAAAGCGGTAACTGGAAAGCCGAGGCGAGCACGTAGGAGGGGGCCACCAGCGCAAGCACCCATAGGGTGTAGCGGAAGAATGGCCCGTGCTTCACTGCCTGACTCGACGTCGGCATGTGCTTGATGTTGAATGCCCCTTTCAGTCGCCTGCGATAGAGAAGATAGAAAACCCCGAGGTTGATCGCGATCACCACCAGGCTGGGTAGCAGGAGCAGTCTCAGGAAGGTCGTCAGCGGGAGCGGATACCGGGACATGACGATGATATTGATCGGATTGCTGATGGGCAGCAGGAACGATGCGGTGTCGGCGATGAAGGTGCAGGCGAACAGGTAGGGCAGCACTGGAAGCCGCAGCCGGGTCACCAGCACATAGACGACCGGAGTCAGGATGAGCGCCGTCGCATCGTTGGAGAAGATCATCGTGATGAGGGTCCCCAGGATGAACACATTCAAGAACAATCTGGCCGCGCTGGTTCCCGCTAGGCGCGCAGCCTGCACAGCCAGCCAATCGAACAGCCCAGCCGTTTCCGCCAGTGCGGACAATGCCATCATTCCCAGGAAGAAGAGGAACGTGTTCCAGTCCCGGATCAGGGTGAGGGCGGCGTCCCCAGGGCGGATCAACCCCAGCAAAAGCAGGACGGCTGCGCCCCCCATGGCGATCTGCGCCTCGTTCCAGCGGAAGGGCCGGACCATGATGCCGGCCAGAGTCAGCACCCCGATGATCGAGGTGAGCAGCGTCCGCCACAGCTCTGGCAGGGGGAAGATCAGAAACACGGGATGCGTCCTATCAATAAAGCGACGGGGACCTCTTGCGCTCGTTGGGGGTATCAGACTTGGGCGTGGACTTCATGCCAGGGGGTGTATCTCTTGTCCTTGAACTTCACGAGTGAGAAAGGAATGACTGCTGGGCTTGAAAATGGGTCATCAAACTGAGATGAGCTTACTTTCATGAGCCTCATTCCACTCCACCAAACTGAGCTAAGCCCCCGCCAAAACAACCAACCCTTTGATTCCCTCTTTTCACGGGAATCACAGAGCCTGTGAACCATCCTGGAACTGAAATATTGGCTTATATCCCGTGTTTACAATCGTTGAGGCCGAGGCCTTACAGCAGGGCTCACGAATTCAGGTTCTTTCCGCTCTATCTACCCCCATGGCGGGCCAGCCAGCTGGAGGCAAGCCGGCCGGCAACCAGGGCGGGAAGGTCACGGCCATCAAATACGATGCCATCGCCCCATAGGCACTGTTGCAAACATTTCCCCTGCGTTCAGGACCCCCTTGAGGCGATCGACGGGCCCTTCCCTTTCTCGGTATCCTGAACGCAGCGAAATCCCAGAGCCTCCAACATGTTCCAGGTAGCTGTCAACCCAGAGAAGAATCGACTGTACGTGACCCTTGAGGGTCATCTGGATCCGGCTGAGCGCAAGGAAGCAGCGAAGGCTTTCCTTGCCGCGATCAGCGAACTGCGACCAGGGTTCGATATTGTCCACGACATGACGGGGCTCCATCCCACAGACCCCGAGGGTCTCAAAGAACTGGTCCGCATCCAGGCGGCTGCGAAGATCAAGGGCGTCCGAACGGTCATCAGGGTGGTGAAGATCCCCTTGGTCCGGCTCCAGTTCGAGAGGGTCGCCCTGGAAACGGGGTGGGTGTACGAGACGGCCGCAACGCTCCAGGAAGCCGATCAACGGCTGGACGCCCTTGAGCCAGCGCCAGAGTCTGGTCATTGAACGGCTCGGCGTCTACCGTGAACACCTCGCGCAGCTTGAACTCCCGTTTGCAAGTTGCCGGGGGCCCGGCCTGCGCCTACTATGGGCCAGGCAACCTACAAAAAGAAAGAAGGCACCTCTTTGGCCGATACACACCTGATGGTGCGTACCATGATGAAGCCCAACGTCCTCGATGCGCTGATCGTTCCGATAGGAAAAGGCGAATTGGTATGCCGAAGGCTGTAGCCGATCCTCCCTGGACACCGCCAGGTTTGGGTACCCGCTTGATCCGGCTCAGCGGTCCCGGTTCAGGGCCAGTTGCCCCAGGCGGGAGATCCGGTAGCAGCCTGGCTCGCGCTCCCGGATGAGGTCGTGCTGCTCCAGGAAGGCCAGGTCGTCCGGATGCACCCCTTTCAGCGCGAGCAGCTGGTCCCGGTGATGGTCCGGATGCTTGGCCACCCACTGGAGGAGGCTCATGCGCAGGGGGGTCATGATTTCTGCCATGGGGATCCCTTCACGGACGGAACTCGGGCGCGGCGGACCGGCTCCGTTCCACCTTGAGCAGGGCCTGGACCAGGTTCTCCAGGCTCCCCAGGAAACGGGACCGGTCCTGGGGCGTGTAGGGCTTGGGCCCGCCCCCGGCCTCCCCCATGTCCCGGAGGAATTGACTCAGCTCCCGGCCGGCCAGGGCATCGCCGATGGAATCCTCCGTGAACACCCGGCCCTTGGGGTCCAGCACCCGCGCCCCCTGCTTCAGGCAGCGGGAAGCCAGGGGGATGTCCGCGGTGACGACCACGTCTGCCTCCGTGGAGCGCCCGGCGATCCAGTCATCGGCCGCATCGAAGCGCCCGCTCACCACCACGGGCTGGATGAGCGGATCCCTGGGCAGGTTGAGGCGCTTGTTGGACACCACGTGGACGGTGAGGCCGTGCCGCCTGGCCACCCGGAAGACCTCGTCCTTGACCGGGCAGGCGTCGGCATCCACCAGGATCTGGATCAAAGGACGTTCTCCATGGGCTGCCTCGATCATGACACAGCAATTAACAATTTGATTTCAAGAATGGGATGAACCAATGCCGGAGGCATTTTGATGAAGAACTGCCCTATTACTGAGTCCCGCTGACTCAAGCTGCTCAGGCGGTCTGCATATTGGGGGGAGCACCAGCACGAAGCTGAAGGCCAGGGACACCGGCGATTCCACCACCGAAACCCACTTCCACGTCTCCGCCCTGTTCAACCTCTACCCGGACAGCGACACCATCACCCCGTACCTGCGCGCCGGTGTGGGTGCCACCAACTTGGGCAAGCCATTCAAGGTCCTGATGGACGAGGGCATTCCCAGCGGGTCCATCCAGACTGCCGGCGAAGGCCCCGCAAACCCCATAGCCGACAACAAGACCAAGGCCGGCCAGGCCAAGAATCGCCGGGTGGAGATCGAAGTGATGGCCCAGGGGGCCGAAGTGGAGAAGGAGAATATTTCGACGCCCGAAGCCGAATAGTCCATACCCGGTTTCCCGCCGAGGCGGCCGCGGAAGCGGCCGGAGGCTCTTTCGATCCCGCTGGGAGCCTGTGGCCGTCAACGAGCAAGCCCTATGTGTTTGGCCCCTCAGCCGCCATCAGAACCATCCCAGTCCGTATCCCCTGCCGAGACCCCGTTCGGCCCGGAGGCAGCCGAAGACCGGGCCCTGGCCGGCTGCTTCAGGTGGGTCACCGAATCGGCGATGCCGCGCTTGAGTTCCGCGGCTGCAAGGCGGCTGCGCTCCTTCAGGTCGTCCAGGACCGCAGAGGCATTCTTGGCCAGATCTGCGGCCTTCCGCCTGGCGCGGGCGGCGGCGTCCTTCAAGTCCCCGCGCATTTCGGGGCCGCTCTTGGGGGTCGCCAGGACGGCGATCACAGCGCCGACCGCGACGCCGGCGATGAACGTCAGAAGAATAGGGGCGAAAGATGAGGAAGTGTCTTCCTGGTTCATGCCAACTCCTCCTGTCCAGGTTCGGGAAAGGTTTCCCCGATTGCGTCCTTTGGTAAAAAACCACTCGGAAAACAGTTACGACAATTAGATAACACGATCCGTTACAATATTTTCACTTTCGCAGCCCATCGAGTGGATGGTTCGCGGATTGAAGATAGTCCTGTTGGAGGTTCTTGGGAAGGTACCCCCGATCCCAACTTTTCGAACGGACTCCAATTTGGGGAAAGACCACGCTTAGATGGGAATTCCGATATGGAACTTGGGACAGGAACCTGCAACCCGGCCGCTGGTCCCAAGGTATGCCCATAACGAAATTGGCCACCCGTTTGGATGGCCCATGGCCTCCAGCTTGAAGAGAAGGGGGCGACGCTCCAGATCAGGGGATATCAACTCCGTGATACTTAACCTCAAATCTACTCGAAGAAAATTAATTTATGCCTCGTCAGATACCTTCGAATCCCGCCGAACTCTTTGGAGGAAGTTACGGGTCCGATCCTGACATGTCTGTTCAAAAACCTGTTGGGGCGTGCCCTCTTCCACCACGATTCCGCCATCCATGAACGCAACGTGATTGGCCACCTCTTGAGCGAATCCCATTTCGTGCGTTACGACAATCATTGTCATGCCGCCCTTTGCCAAATCCATCATGACATCCAGCACCCCGCCCACCAGCTCAGGATCCAGCGATGACGTGGGTTCATCGAACAGGATCACCTCGGGGTCCATTACCATAGCCCTGGCAATCCCCACCCGCTGCTGCTGCCCACCGGAGAGTTGGGAGGGGTAGTAGTGGGTGCGGTTACCTAGTCCAACCCTTTCGAGGCTAAGGGCACTTCGCTCCCGCGCTTCCTTGAAGGTGAGCTTTTTCGCGACAATAAGGCCCTCCATCACGTTTTCGATGGCGGTTTTGTTCCGGAACAGGTTGTAGTTTTGAAACACCATCGTGGTCTTTTTCCGCAGTGCAGCAATCTGTGCCCTATGGACATTTGCCGTATCCACTTCCAGGTCCCCGATCCGGATAATGCCTCGGTCGGCCCGCTCAAGATAGTTGATACAGCGAAGCAGGGTGGACTTGCCGGATCCGCTGGGGCCCATGAGGACGACCACTTCTCCTTTTTTTACCTCTAGGTTAATGCCTTTCAATACTTGATTGTGGTGGAATGACTTCCAAATATCGTTCAGTTTGATCATGATGGCCTCACTTCTGACGCGCCTTCAAAGCGTCGCACCCGCTTCTCCCCGATCGCCACGAGGCGCTCGATGATGATGCAGATGACCCAATAGAGGATCGCGACTGCAACGTAGACTTCGAAGAAGCGGAGACCGCGCGCTCCCAGGATCTTTGCTTCACCCATCATCTCCACAACCGAGATCATGAAAGCCAGGGAAGTGTCCTTGACCAGGGAGATGACCGTGTTGCCGAAACTTGGAAGGGCCACCGCCAGCGCCTGAGGCAGCACGATCCGTTGCATTCCCTTCAGGGAAGATATTCCCACCGAAAGGGCAGCCTCCAATTGTCCCTTGTCGATGGCCAAGATGGCGGCACGGATGGTCTCGGACAGATAGGCTGAGACGTTGAACGTGAAAGCGAAATAAACGAAGACGATGGCTGGAATCCGGCTCACGTCTAGCGTCCAGCCGTGATGGTCTTTCATGTATTCCACGAACAGGGGAATGCCGTAGTAGAACAGATAGATCTGGACCAGCATCGGGGTGCCTCGTGCAAACGAGACATAGGCCACGACGATCTGTCTAAAACCGGGAACTTTGTAGATCCTCACCAGGGCCACGGTGAGACCCACCAACAGCGACGCCAGCATAGCTACGCAAGTGATTTTAAGCGTGACAGGGATGACCTTGGCCAATTCCGGGAAGGTCGATAAGAAAAACTGGACATCGAATAGATTCCCCACGGAATGCTCCTGCTAGGCCTTGAGTAGAAAGTCGGTTGCGCCAAGCAGGCTCTCCTGGGACGGATGGCGCGCTGGTGACCGTTCCCGGATGGCTAAGGTCATTTGGTGTAGTCCGCTCCGAACCATTTCTGGGACAGCTTGGCCAAGGTGCCGTCTTGCCTTATACCGGCCAGGCCCTGGTTGAACTGCGCCATTAGGGTTTCGCCCTGGGCATCCTTACGGAAGAGGAAGTGAACGGGGTTGAGTAAAAGGATCTTGCCAACGGCCTTGATGTCCACTCCAAGGTTCTGCTTATTGAAGGCCACGGTTAGGCGTTCGTTCACCGTGGCGTCTAACCGACCCGCAACGACGTCCTGCAGGATGGTCGCCACATTCCCTTCGTAATATTTAATATTAATTGGGTTACCATTCTGGGCGTTAAATTCTTCAAGTATCCTGGTGTAGTTGCTGCCGGGATTAGTCCCTACCTTCAGCCCCTTGAGATCCATGAGGCCATTACTGAAATCACCTGACCGGTCGCCCCGGACGATGATCATGGCCCCGGCGGTCATGTAACTGTCTGAAAAATTATACTTCTGGATCCGAGCGGCATTTTTTCCAATCTCGTTGGCGACCATATCGAACTTCCTGGAGTCCAGGGCCAAGAACATACTGTCCCATGGAGTGGGCACGAATTTGACTTCTATGTTGATGCGCTTGGCGATCTCCTTGACGACTTCCACGTCGAAGCCAGTGAGGACTCCCTTGGCATCGATGAAGGTGAAGGGTGCATAGACACCCTCCGTACCCACGGTCACGACTTGGTTCTGGGCGGCAGCTGAAAGGGGTGTGAGGCCAAAAGCGACCAGGATTCCGGTGGCGATCAGCGCCACAACTTTGACTGTTTTTGTAATTTGGCTTTTCATTTTCTTTTCCTCCTTTGGTTGGGATGCAATCCGAGGCCCTCTTCCGAGGGGTTGTTTAATCGCCGCATGGGAGGGGCAGTTCTGCCCACCGTCAACTTTGAACCACTAGCTGCTTACTGAGGGACAAACTTGGTAACGTAGACGAATTTGCCGTTCTTCACCTGCAGGAGGTCCGCTGGCTTGTTGAGCGGGTTATGGTTGGTGGGATCGATCGTCAACAGACCCGAGAGCGTCTGCAGGTTCCTGGTATGTTCGATCTGGGTGATGAGCTTGGCGGAATCGGTTCCCCCGGTCTGGCGGATGGCGTCGATGAGCACGTCCAAGGCGTCGACGGCCATGACCGGGTTCGGCATGATCAGATCGTTGTGGTACGTGGCCCGGTAGCGGCAGCATTCTCGCGACTTTCGGCGTAATGAAAGCCATGGGGAATCTCCTCCTGGTTGGGAATTACCTGTACTGCACAGCGCAAACCACCCATAGAAAGCTATGGGAGGATTGGCTAAGTCAACCAGTAGCGGCGAATTCAAAATCAAAATGGGATTGTCCAGGTCTAGATTAGGACTTCCCCTTTAGATCGCACAATCATTAATTTCGTCGGATGCCATATATGCTCTGCCCAATGAATATCCGGAACATGGGCAGGCGGCCAGTGATCTCCTGGATGACTTCCTCCCGGGGCCGGTCACCCTCCCGGATCTCCATGAGCTCCTTCACCACCTGGAACAGCTTGAGTTCCAGGAGCTAATCCCTCCATCTCAGCTCGACAGCCCAGTTGAAAACGGATCGGGCCCTCTCTTCCACTCCGCTTTCCAGCAGGTCGAATAGCGCCGCTTCTCCTTGAAGACCAACTCCCAGGAACTGGACCTTCATCGAACCCTCCTAATGGTTCAATGGGATTTGGACAAACGGGAACGAGCACAGGTGGGTAAGGAAGATCAAATAAATAACCGCATTCACCCCGTTGATCAGCGATGTCTGCCAGACAGGCTTCAAGCTAACCCGATACGGCTCGAACCCTTTCTCAAGGAGAACTGCGTTGCTAGAACAAACAACCCAAATGATGCGAATTTCCGGCGCTGTAATCGGCAATCGGGGGGTTCGCCCAGTTCATCCTGACCTGGATTTTCAAGCTCACCGGTTCGCCGATCGCCCCGGCCTACTACGTCATGGGCGGCATTGCGCCGGGTCTCGCCGGGGCCCTGTTCATGCCCAGGCAGCACGACGATAACGGTAACCCCCGAACGGGCTCAGGCCGACCACTCGCCGACAGCGTCGATCACCGCCCGGTAGTGCGAATCGGGCGTCGCGATCGGCACCACGCATCCGGGAGCGATCAGCAATCGCCGGCCCTGGGTCTGGGCGATGGCCTCGCGCACTTCGCCCTTGATCGCGTCGATGGGGCCTTTGGCCAAGGTTACCTCCTGGTTGAGCCCACCGGCCAGAAGGCCGCTGAAGCGGCTCATCGCCCCGGCCAGGTCGAGGTCGGAGCTCCGGTCGTGCCAGTTCACGATGTTGGCGGGGTAGTCCAGCACCTGATCGAACATCACGTCGTGCCCATGCAGGTGAAGCATGGTGAACTTGGACCTGCCGGCAATGCCAGCCAGGAACAGACGGTCGTAGCGAGCGCCGAATCGCAGATGTTCCGCTTCGTTCAGCAGGCGGAAGCTGGCGCACTGGGTTGAATAGAACAGTCCGTCGGCGCCGGCCTCCAGGCATGCGCGGGCGTAGGCGATGGCGGTCTCGGTGATGATCACGAGGCCTGCCTCGAACAGGTCCGGATGGCGCCGGAGATCGGCGAAGGCGCGATCTCCGGCCAGCTTGAAGGCCGTGGTCAGAGGATTGAATACCGTCTGGAGGAGCGGCACTTCGCCCCTTAGCGCCTCGGCAGCCAGGGAGACTGCCTTGACCTCCTGGCCCAGACGGCCCGCCGTGGGAACGAGTCTGGCCAGGCGCGGCCATTCTTCGGCCGTGGTGAGGCCGGGCTTGACCACCGCTCGCGTGCCGTCGGGCGAAGCCAGGTAGGCGCTCACTGCGCCCCAGTCCTCGACCCCGGCGGTGCCGGACGGCATGAATTTCACCAAGTCGAAATCATAGGTCCGCTGCCAGTTGACGACGGCTTCCGCCAGCCTGACCGGATCCTGGTCGATCTCCGGAAAGTGACGCCACAGGCTGACCGGCACGCGATCCACAGCCTGGCCGGCGATGGCGGCCAATAGGCGCTCCCAATGCGTCATCTTCGGTGTCGGCATTGTGCCCTCCTTTCCGTTACGTCAACCCTGCCGCGATTCCGGTCGGAAGTAGCGGCCGAGAGTCATCGCCGTACTTGGCCGGCGACAACTGGGCCTGGACGCTCCCGCTGCCAACCAGCATCAGGGAAAGAGGGACCATTATTGCGCCTGCGGCTCGCCGAAAGTCTCTAGCCATGATTTTCTCCATTCAAAAGAAAGGCTCCAGGCTGGCCTGGAGGGTCGAATCCGCCGGGGTGTCGGAATCTGCAATTTCCGGAAGACCGACGCAATTCATTGGAGAAATTTCCCGCTGAGGGCGCTTGGTTTGGAATTGAGGAATAGCTTAAGTTTCCGCCTCCGGAAAAGTTTCTGTCAAGGATTGAATAAATTAAACATTCAGATTGTATCGCTGGATCGCTCAGACGCGGCAAAATCGCGACGGAGGGCGAGCCAAATTCCTCCTTGCAAGGAAATGGATGACCCCAACCTTTCATTTGATTCCCATATTTGGGGAGAGACCACCCACCGACGCCCAGCAGGTGGCCACGGCCAAGGCCGCCCTGGTCATCGTCTACGCGCCGGGGGATTCCGCCTCCGGGGTCACCCGCGATGTCGGGCTGCCGACCACCGGGCTCGACGGCGTCCAGGTCAGCTGGGCCTCCAGTGTGCTTGCCGACATCTCGGACACCGGCGCCGTCACCCGCCCGGCGAGCGGCAACGCTGCGGTGACTCTTACGGCCACCCTCATCGACGGCGCCGCCTGGGCACCCGGGTGGCTCACCGGCTACGCCGGTCCCCAGGGGCCGACCGGCCCCCAGGGAGCCCCCGGCCCCATCGGTCCCACGGGCGCCCCTAGGAGTTCCCATGCGTCACCTGGGCATCCACTCCCTGCTCCTCCTGACCCCGGCCCTGCTCCAGGCGGACCCCGCGTCCCTGCCTCAGCCATGCTGGCGGACGGAGGAAATCCGTCGGAATCTGGCTTGGACCAGCCGGCCAGACGTGTTAGAAGAATTCCTCGCCAGCCGTTCCTGCTCCCCATTGGATGGTGGATTCCGATGCCTTCACCCTTTAATCTCTCCAGGACCCCCCTTTCCGACGACCTGGGGCTGGGCATCAAGCCCAGCCCGGGCCGGGGGGTGAACAAGGACGGCACCTTCAACGTCCACCGCGCGGGCGTTCCGCGCTTGCGCACCTACGAGTTCTACCATCAGCTCATCACCATGGGCGGCTTCCGGTTCCTGGGGGTCGTGCTCGCCGGCTACCTGCTCACCAATGCGCTCTTCGCCGCCATCTACCTTGAACTGGGCATGGAGAACTTCATCCGGCCCGGGGGCAACGGCCTCGTCGACCGCGTGCTGGACGCCTTCTTTTTCAGCGCCCAGACCCTCACCACGGTCGGCTACGGCGCGCTCAGCCCCAGGGGCCACCTTGTGAGCGCGGTGGCGGCCATCGAGTCCCTGCTAGGGTTACTCAGCCTGGCCCTGGCCACCGGGCTCCTCTACGGCCGCTTCTCCCGGCCCCAGGCCCAGATCCGCTTCAGCCGCCAGGCGCTGGTGGCCCCCTACCGGGGCATCACCGCCCTGATGTTCCGGTTCGTGAACCTGCGCAGCAATCAGCTCATCGAAGTGGAAGCGACCGTGGTGCTCACCTTCCACGACGCCGAGACCCGGTCCCGCCAGTTCGTGACGCTCCCGCTGGAGCGGAAAAAGATCAGCCTCTTCCCCACCAGCTGGACCGTGGTGCACCCCATCGACGAGGCGAGCCCGCTGTCCGGCCGGACCGAAGCGGACCTGCGCGCGACCAGGGCGGAGGTCATCGTGTTGATCAAGGCCTTCGACGACACCTTCGCCCAGACCATCTACCAGCGGACTTCCTACACCGCCGAGGAAGTCCGCTGGAACGCCCGGTTCGTGCCCATGACCCAGGTCGGCCCGCATGGGCAGATGGAAATGGACATAGGCCTGGTGGATGCCGCCGAAGGGGTGGCGATCTGAAAGGTGCCGGCCCACGCCCGAAGAAGGGCCAGACGTGCGTGGTGCACTACACGGGCTGGCTTTCGCAGGGAGGCGAGTTCGATCGCGGCCAGCCATGACGGCCTCTACCGAGATCGCCACCGGGTCATACGCATCACTTCCAGGATGGACAAAAGCCAGACCGCCAGACCACCCGACCAACGCCCGACGATGGAAATGGAAGGGCCGGCCAGTTGGGCGGTAATGAAGCCGAACAGGAATATCCACAGGACGAAGAGAAGCCCTCTGAATGGCTTGCCGAGGAGCACGTGGCCGGAGCCCGGAACACAGGCCGCTGCCAGGACGATCAACCACCCGCTTCGCATGATTTCTATATATTCCTTGGTCGCGGCCAGTGCGTGATGTCGATGAACTTCTTGAAATCAATGCTCTTGTAGCGCATTTTGATGAACCAGACCGAGGCCAGGATATAGAAAATGAATCCGGCGACGAGGTCGACCCAGTAGCCGAAATACATGCCCACCAGAGTCATGGACGCGATCAGGAAGAGCACGATGGCCGGTGCGGGATGCCAAGGCGCGATGTACCATCGCTTGATGCTGCCGAGAGGGTACATGGCTCTGAACTTGAACATCATGATCGCGGTGAGCAGGTACACCAGCAAGGCAGACAAAATGGAGAAGGTGATGACCTGGTCCAACAGCCCGGTATAGGCGAAGGCGAGGGAAATCGGCATCAGGAAGAGGATCGCGCGATAAGGTGTCTTGTATTCCGGGTGCACCGCGGAGAACGCTTCGGGCATCAGGGTATCCCGCGACATGGAGAACAGGGCGCGGCTGGTATCTGCGATGCAGCCGTTGGCGCTGGCGAGGCAGGCCAACAGGGTCCCGATGAACAAGGAACTGATGACAAGACGGTTGCCGGTGATCTTCGCAGCATCGAACAGGGGATAGATGGATTGTCCGAGCTGTTTCGCTTCGACCAGGGTCGAACAGACAAACCAGGTAAGGGTCGCGCCGATCAGCAGGGTCACCAGCCCGACCACGGCGCCCACCGGCAAGGAACGGCCTGCGGACTTGCATTCTTCCGCCACCAGGACGGTACCTTCGATGCCCAGCTAGAACCAGACGCCAAACTGTATGGCGCCTATGATCCCCAGCCATCCGTACGGCAGGCCGTCGGTCACCCGTGAGCACCAGCCCCACTCAACCCGGCGTGTAGGTAAGTTCCCGGTAGCGGCGCAGCCAGCCGTTTCCGGACGGTTCGAAAATATGACAGCGAGTCGTCTCCCCACCGTAGACGTGCAGCGTCACCGCGGGCGCCTCGCCGGCGTTCTCCAGCAGGTGGTACTCGAAGGGCGGGATCAGCGCGCCGGCCTCACCCACGCCGGCATGAACCACCTATTCTTCCTTGAACTGCACCAGGTCCGGCTCTGGGTCGCCGCCTTGGCAGTTGTAGGAGGTGACCCGGATGCGGCCGGTGTACACGCATTCCACACACCAGATCCCGCCGTGATCGTACGGCGCGACAGCGTCCCGCGTCATCATGCTGGGCCATGGCCTCGTCAAGGCGGCGCACCAGTTCCCGCACCGGCGTGTTGTTCATTGTCGGAGCGAGGGGCATCGGTCCTATTCATCCCGGATGGCCGCTCGAACCTTGGCCGCCAGTTCCGGCGGAATCGAATCCATGCCATGGGCTTTCTTGGCATGTTGCGCGCACGCCTGCATGACTTCCTCGACGGTCTTCCCCACTGCTTTAAAGTCGCAGTCGACGCCGACGTCCCTGCAGGAAATGGACTTTGTCATTGGTTGGTCCTCCTTATGATCCCTTTTCAGGGTAGATCGTCCGGATTTGCGGCTCCGGGGATCGGTCAGGGCGAAGCTTGTCATTGCGGGAAGCAAGCTGGGCCGTCAAAAAATAAATTCAAACAGGAATGAGTCAAGATCTCATGTTGGAATTATCAAAAAGATTACACCTGACGGTGCACTAACGCATCGAAACCGGCTTGCCGCAGGAGGCGTGACCCCCGGAGGTCAGTCCGGAAGCGGCCGCCGCGCCCGGCCGAGTCAGCCTCTCGGGGCCCAGAGCGCCTGGAAGGGTAGCGACCAGAACCCGGGACCCGCGGCCCGGGTTTCCCCTCCCGCATGGAGGACGATGCCCGTCCGCAGGCGTGCCCCGGCCCTGTCGCGCAGGGCCTGGAGTCCCTGGAAGGCCTCGGCCTGAACGGTGGCGGCGGCGCTTACAGTGAATGCCACTAGCTGGTGGCGGTGGTCCTCCAAGACGATAAGCTCCTGGGTGCCGACCCGGAGGTGGGAAAGAATCGGCCGGGACCCACTCCAGGGGGCAGTCTTGATCAGTTCCATGACAGCAAAGGTTTCCAGGAGCGGGGCCGCCAGTTCTGGGCGTGTCCCCAGGGCGGCTGGCGCCATGCCCAGAATGTGGGCCTGCAAGGCGGAATCTATGAACCACCGGGACCGGGCACCGGACCCGGAAGCCAGCGGGGCCATAATGTGGAGGTCCTCCAGCAGGTCGCGACAGCGCTTGGCCAGCCTGGGGTCCGCGTCGGGGAAGGCCAAGAGCTTGATCAGATGATGGACCTCGCGCAGGTCGGTGAGGTCCCGGAGCCGGCCTTGGACCAGGGTGGCCAAGTAGCCGTGGAACCAACTTTCCCGCCGGGACGGGGTCAGGTCTGTGACCTCTGGGTAGCCGCCGGCCAGGAGCCGCTCCTGCAAGTTCTGGCGGGTCAGCGACTCCAGTTGGAGTCGGGTGGGGTCCCCCTGGAAGCAGGCATCGATCAGGCCCGGGAAAACCCCCTCGCGTTCAGCCTGGGCCAGGGGCCAAAGCGTGAAGGATTCCAGGCTCCAGGAGAGGCTTTCTGCCAAACCTGGCAAGGTTCTGGGGGTCGTGAGCAGGAACCTCTGGCCACCGGCCATTGCAGTCTTGAGCAATGGCAACAACGCGGGAATCCGCTCCACGTCATCCAGGAATACCAGGGCCGGGAGCCCTTTGAGGAAAACCGCGGGATCACGGGTGGCCTCGGCCAGCGTGGCTGGGTCGGTGAAGCTGCGGAAAGCCGCCGCCGGCAGGTCAGCCTTGAGCGCCAGGACCAGGGTACTCTTCCCGGTCCGGCTCGCCCCAGCCAGACAAACCGCGGGGGTGTCGCCCAGGGCGTTCAACAGGCAGGCCTGCAACTGGCGGCGGTGAAGGCAAGAACTCATCTATCGGCCTCTGGCCGGCTGGACCGGGAACTGCGCCAGGCCGACCTCATCCACCCGGAGTTGGGGCAGGCCTTCGGCACGCACCGCGAGCCTGGCGGAGAACTGTCCGGGAACGGCTGCCACCAGAAGCAACATGACTGGAGTCTACCGCAGGTGGCAGAACCCATTAGGGAACCGAAGGGCAACCATGGGCCGTCGCGCTTCAACCCTAGTATCGGTCTCCCAGGATTTCACGCCGTTCACCCGGTCAGGCACTGGAAAGCTACCAGGGTAGTTCCAGGGCCTTGGTCAGGAACGCCACCAGGGGTGCGCAACCCCGGCAAACGTCGGTAAACCGCTCCAGGAAATCCGGCGAACAGACCTCCTGGTCCTTGAACGCCGTATGGGTGTGGAAGTCCTTGAGCTTGAGATCCTCGGCAAAGACATGGTCCGGGTCGAAGCCCGGCGGTACACGCTTGAGTGCGTCGCCCCCCACCTCGATTCCGCCGTTCCGGAGGGCCTTCCACGCCTTGGTGTTGGAGACGATTCGTTCCCGGACTTTGCGCAGGGATTCGGGATCGGGATGCCAGAGCCCGGTGCTGACGAAGCATTCCCCGGGTTCCAGGTGGAGATAGAATCCGGGGGAGCTGATCTCTCTAGAACATTCGCGGTGCCGAAAGTAGGCTCCCACATTGGTTTTGTACGGCTCCTTATTCATAGAGAAACGGGTATCTCGGTTTATGCGAAGCATTGAACCTCCGGTGCCCCGAGGATTGGCCACATAGTGCTTGTTGATGCGTTCCAGGGGGGCAGCGAAAGCCATAATGAGAGCCAGCATGGGCATCTTCACCTCGGCCTCAAACCGGTCCCTGTTGGCCAGGAACCACTCTCGGTTATTGTTGGCCTTCAGTTCACGCAGGAACTGAAACAGGGATTGGCTGAAAATGGAACCTTTCACGTCGGGTCCTGGTTCTTTCCGCTGCGGCATGACAGTGCCCGCCATCCATGATAAGACAAGTTGGAATTTTGTTCATTAAGCTGATCTTAGTAGCATGGAGCACACCGTTGCAGAGCGTCGGTTTACCTGTACGCCCGGCTCACCGGCGCGGAAAAGCCCAGAAGCAGGAGGGCCCGCGGTTCGCGCCCGGTGACGATCCAAGTAACCCCGCGCTAGCGCCCTTCCAATTCATAGCACCCTAGAATTTCCCCAAAATACAAGGTGTGGTAGTCCCTTGCCGGGTAAAGCGCACCCAAGGCGGGATCCAGACGGGACGGGTCCATGGGGGCCTTGTAGAGGATCCGGCACTCCAGGTGCAAACCCTGAACGTCAAGGACTGGCGACTTGGTGTGCAGTCCCGGCCTGGTCCTCAGGCCACAGGCCTCGAACTTGTCCAGGTCCCGTCCCGACCGGGTGCCACAGAGCGCGAGAGCTTCCTTCATGTCCCCCGTCGGCACCGCGACGGAGAAATCCACCGCTTTTTCCATGATGGAGTAGGTATGGCGGGAGTCCCGCACAAGCACCATGAATACGGGCAGTTGCCAGGCCACACCGGCCATCCCCCAGCCGATGGTCATGGTGTTCATGGACTCTCCGGCCTTCACGGTCAAGAAGGCGCCCTCCTCCAACCGGGACCAGAAGGATTCGGGTAGTGCCAGCGGATTCACGTTTTTCATGACGTTCCCCATAACATGATTCCTGGTCGCAAGCTTCTATTGTCCTCATCATCTCATCCTAGTATCCCCGTTGCACTCCATGTGACCTGAATGCCCGGATCAAGCCATCCCGACCTGGATCTCCTTGGCGACCTTCACGCCGGGCTTCACCTTCTTCCCCGCCATCGCCGTCTTGATCCAGTCGGCTGTTTCCTGAGATGCCGTGGCCATTCAAGCACCTGGTAGGGCTCTTTCAGAGGGCGGCTGAGAACAGGGGCTCCCCAAGCAGGCCAGGGTCGACGTCGATGCCCAGTCCGGGGCCTGTGGGCGCCGAGCCGATGCCGCGGTCGCTCCTTGGCTGGTAGCCGGCGACGTGCTCGTTGGTCCAGTCGTTCATGAAGGAAACCGTCAGGAGCGCCTCCGGGCGGGTGCTCGCGGCCATGTGAGCCGAGGTCGCGGACACGAGATCGCCCCCCCAGGTGTCCTCGATGGTGACCTGCAGACCCAGTTCCTGCGCCAGGTCCCGCATGAGCTTGGCCTTGGTCAGGCCACCGACCTTGGACACCTTCAGGTTGAAGGCTCCCGCGCCACCCTCGCGCGCGGCGCGAAGCAGGGTGGGCACGTCGTGGACGATCTCGTCATAGACCATCGGCAGGGTGGTGTGTTTCCGGACCTCGATGCACTCTTCCATGGTCGGGCACGGCTGCTCGAAATACAGGCGGGGGATGTCCTCCATCAGCCGGGCCGCCCGGATGGCGTCGTTCAACCGCCACCCACAATTGGCATCGGCCACTACGAGGTCCTCAGGTCCGGTCGCCTCGCTCACCTGGCGCGCGCGCTGGCCATCTTCGACCGGATCGGCGCCGATCTTCAACTGGAACCGGTGGATGCCTTCGGCGCGCCGCGCCAGCACGTAGTCGGTCATCTCCCCGGGGGTGCCCAAGGGGACCGCAATGTAGAGCGGGAACCGCGCCTGGCGGAGCCCGCCAAGGAGGGTGGTCACGCTGACGCCGAGGGTGCGGCCGGTGATGTCCCAGCAGGCGACGTCGAGGGGGCTCTTGGCATACTCGTGGCCAGCCAGGGCGGCGTCCATGGCATCGTTCACGGCGGCGAGATTGGTCGGATCCACGCCGAGGACAGCGGGAGCCAGCAGGCCAAGGGCAGCCCGCGCCCCAGCCGCGTGGGAAGCCAGGTAGGTGCTGCCCAAGGGGCATACCTCGCCCCAGCCCTGCACCCCTTCATCGGTGCGAACGCGTACGATCGTGGAAGGCAGTGAACCCACCCGGCGTCCAGCCGACATGACATACGTGCCATGGACGTACGTGAGTTCGAAGCCGTAGACATCGACCCGCGTGATGCGCATGGTGTCTCCTCCTGGGGATGGAAGGTCAATCTCCGCACCGGTCATTCCCGTGGGACGGCGCCAGGACCATTATGCGGCACTGTTGCAAAGATCCCCCCCTGGTTCCTGATCGCGGTTTGGGAGGGGGCAACTCCGACCAGTTGCCATCTTTGCAAAAGAACCCATTCAGACCGGGGCGGGGAAAGTTTAGGTAGTATTTATCGTGGAGGAATTCATGACTTCTGCCCGCACGCCCCAGGGAGCAAGGACGTCTCAGCCTCAGACGGTGATCATCGGGACCGGCAGTTGCATCCCCACCCGGGCCGTGCGCAATGAAGACTTTCTCAATCGCGGCTTCTTCGAGGACTACGGCAAGCGGTTTCCCACCGACGCCACACCCGGGATCGTCTCCAAGCTCAAGGAAATCACCGGAATATCCGAGCGCCGCCACGTGGGCGACGACCTGGTGGCCTCGGACCTGGCCTTCGATGCCGGGGCCAAGGCCCTGGCCTCCGCCGGCATCGACCCGGAAACGCTGGATTACGTGATCGTCGCCCACAACTTCGGGGATGTGCGGGCCGACAACCGGCGCTCCGACCTGGTCCCCAGCCTGGCCGCCCGGGTCAAGGAAAGCCTGCGCATCGCCAACCCGGGGTGCGTATGCTACGACCTGGCGTTCGGTCGCCCCGGCTGGCTGCAGGCGGTGATCCAGGCTGACTACTTCCTCCGTTCGGGTGATGCCCGCCGGGCCCTGGTGATCGGCACCGAGACCCTGTCCCGGATCTCCGACCCGTACGACCGGGACAGCATGATCTACGCGGACGGCGCGGGGGCGGTGGTGCTGGAGGGGCAGCTCAGCGACCGGCCGGTGGGCATCCTGGCGCACGCGGTGCGTTCGGACACCCTGGACCATGCCCGCCTGCTGTGGATGGGGGCCTCCTTCAACCCCGAGGCCGGTGACCACGCCCTGTGCCTGAAGATGCAGGGCCGCAAGCTCTACGAATACGCCCTGGCCCACGTGCCCGGGGTGGTCAAGCAAAGCCTGGACCAGGCCGGGCTGGGCCTGGAGGAAGTGGACAAGGTGCTGATCCACCAGGCCAACGGCAAGATGGACGATGCCATCCTCAAGCGCCTGTTCCAGCTCTACGGCATCAAGAAGATCCCGGCCGCCATCATGCCCATGACCATCTCGTGGCTGGGCAACAGTTCGGTGGCCACCCTGCCCACCCTGCTGGACCTGATCCAGCGGGGCGAACTGGACGGCCATACCCTGTCTTCAGGCACCAACGCCGTGTTCGCCTCGGTGGGCGCGGGCATGAACATCAATTCCGTCGTCTACCGCTGCCCGTAGTCCTTTTGCGGCCAAATCAATCATTCTGAGTCAGAACCGTATGGTGTTGCCAATGGTGACCTGGTATCGGGCTTGGTATGGCTCACGGTTCAAGGGCACGGCGAAGCTCAGCAGGATCACCCGGCCCAGGGAACTCTTGAGGTTGCCCAGGCGGAACCCGGCGCCCACATCGGAGTATGGCCGGGTCCAGCCCTGCCCATTGAACTGGCGGACCGCTCCCACGTCCACGAAGGCGTTGTAGCCCAGGCGCACCAATCCCCACCAGCGCTGTTCGGTCAGGAGCCGGTAGTCGCAGGAAAGCAGCCAGCGGGCATCCCCGGGGCGGAGCTGGTTGGGAAAGCCCCGCAATCCCTGGTCGCCTCCCACGTAGTACCAGTTTTCGGGGTCCAGCCTGCAGGCCAGGTCGACGGCCGCCAGTCCGGCCAGGATCTGGTTCGACGTCAGCTTGCAGTACTGCATGAGCGCGAGGTTCACCTGGCCGTTCTCCAGCCCGGAGGCGGGCGCCCGGCCGCTCACGCTGGCCGTGAAGAGGGTGAGGTTCTCCGCGGAGGAGGACCAGCCGTTGGCCGCCTGGAGAAGGAAATAGGGGGCGTTCATGGAGGAGCCCAGGGACCGGCTGTAGGTTCCAAGTTCCAAGCTGCCGTTCCAGGACAGGTTGTAGTCTTCAGGGGTGTCCATGCCCTGAAGGTCGTAGAAGCTTTCGAAGGCATCCTTTTCAGTGGACAAGGTGAGGGCCGGCCCCCGGAGGCGCCGGTTGGTCAGGACGGGCGGCAGCAGGGCGCCCGGGGGCCCGGTCTGGGTGATGGCCCCGTAGCTGGTGTCCTGGCGGTGGAAGGACAGGCCGCCACGCCAGACCCGGTCCCCGGATTCATGGAACGCCACGGCTCCGGCCCATTGCACCTCATCCTGCACGAAGGGCATCTGGAAGACCTGGGCCCCCTGATTATAGAGGTAGAGGCTGGTGTGCTTCTGGGTCAGGGCCGTACTGGTGGACCAGGGAGTGTCCAGGGCGAAGAAAGGTCTGCCGAAAGCGAAGGTCCGGGCGGAACCATCGGAGAGAAGCTGATCCTGGGCCATGAGCGTCCACCGGCTGCCCAGGAACTGGGGGTCATTGTAGGTGATGCCGTAGGTGTTTCGCTGAAAATCCTTGGAGTAGTCGAGTGCTATGTCTTTGCCCATTCCCATGAAATTCTTTTCGTCGACTCCGAGGCTCGTGGACCTCTGCCCACCCACCGACGAGAAGCTCGCATTGACCTGGGTCGTCCAGGCGTCTCGCACCCGTACCCGGGCCACCACGGTTCCGTCCGGTTCGACCACCGGATCGATGTGCGCGTCCTTGACGAAAGGCAGCGCGCGCAGGAGGCGTTCCGTCTCGTACAAGCGCCGGGCCCGCACCGGGTCCCCTTCCTGGAACAGGAGGACCCGGCGGATGACCGATTCCTTGGTGGAGGCATGGAGGTGGTCGGCCGTCCGGCCGATCAGGGTGTTCTCATCCGGCTTGGTCAAGTCGAATACATCCCCGATCTCCACCACGATTTTACCGATGATGGCCTTGCGGGCCTCCAGGGCAGCCCACGGCAAGGGTGGCGTCGGCTTCCGGTCGGCCGGTGCGGCCGTGAGCGGAAGAACCATGGCCATCGCGCTGGTCATGAGACAAGTAGCTAGGTTTCGAAGGCTGCCCAAGGCCGCTCCCTGGTTGGTGCGAGCCCGTGTCCTGAGGTGTGGGCGCAGTCCGCAAACTGAGGGTCCGGACCTTGATGGAAGAGAATCCTGCCCCCTGGGGGGAGAATCCAGCCATGAAATGCATCTTTCACGCCAAACCGTAAAGGTGTTTATTACTTGGGCTTTCCATTAACCAAGGCACCCCTGGTTGCCCTCGACTTAATCAAAATGAAGCATCCGCCCTGAAGGCAGCCGTGCGGCGGATCCTGAACGGGGTGTCCTGGCAGCGGTGCCGGGTTCATTTCATGCGAAACGCCGCCGTGAAGCTGTTCAAGGCGCTGTCCCAGGACACCCAGCGAAAGCATCCCAGCTTCGCAGCACTGCTGGACGAGGCTGTGGAGGACGTTCTGGGCTACATGGACTTTCCCGAAGCCGACTGGCGAAAGATCCATTCGACCAACGTCCTGGAGCGGGAAAACAGAGAGCTGCGCCGCCGATCCGACGTGGTCGGCATCTTCCCGAACCGGGCGGCGGTCCTGCGGCTGTTGGGCAGCCTCCTGGCGGACCAGCATGCAGAGTGGGCAGCGGAGCCCTTCCCCTACATGAAAGCGAGGGTGTGATGGCCAGACGGATCCGGCAGCGCCGGTCCACCTGGGGCACGTACTGCTCGAGGAGCGCGTCCAGGCCCAGGCGGTCCAGGACGTGCTGAAGCACCGGCAAGGCGCCGAGGGAGCGTGATCGCAGGGTGAGGTCGGCGAGGTCGGTCATGGCTGGAACTCTCAAGGGGGTTGACATCTTACAGCCTAACAGTATTATTACTGCTAGTCAAGGAAGCATCCGAAAACATGACGCTGGATCCAAAATCCATGGCCACCCTCCTGGCGGAGATCGAGCGGCTCAAGGCCGCTCTCGGCGAGATCGGCATCGTCCTCCGTGGTTCCGTCACGGAGCGGTACATGCCCTGTGGCCGCGAGGGCTGCCGATGCCAGGCGACCCCCCCGATCCTCCACGGGCCCTACTTCCAATGGACGACCAAGGTCGACGGGAAGACGAGGACTGTCCGGCTCAAGCCGGAGGAGGTCCCCCTCTATCGGGAATGGATCGCCAACGGCCGGAACCTCGACCAGATCATCCGGGACTGGGAGCAGACGGGATTGGCGGCCGCCAAGCTAATTCGCGACAAATGACTTCGAGATGTGCGGAAAGTCCGTCAAATGGGGCCCCATTCAACTTTTCCGGCATAGGATGGTCCAATGTAGTGGAGGTGCTGGCATGAAAAGACGTCAAGCAGCTCTTGTCATTCTCGCGATCACCGCAACCCTTTCGCTCGCGGCGCAGGCCGCCCAAGCTGATGCTCCCGCCCAGAAAATGGGCGATCCCGTGCAGCCAGTCACGCCCGCCCCCACCCAGCCGCCCCCGCCGACGCCCAGGGAGATCCCTGCGCCGCCGGCCGCAAGTGCTGATCCCCCGGCCCAGCCGGCGGCTTCCGGCCAGTGGGTCTATACGGATCAGTACGGGTGGGTCTGGATGTCTTACGGGGACAGTTACGTCCACGTGATGCCGGGCGACGAACCCCCGGACATGTACCTCTACGCCCCCCCCTACGGCTGGTGCTGGGTTTCAGCGCCCTGGATCTGGGGCTGTGGCCCGCTGCCCTTCTTCGGCGTGCTGGGGTGGGTCCACTTCGGCTGGTGGGGTAACGGCTACGGCCACTGGGGTGGGTTTGCTGCCCGTTACCGGAACTATGGGCGGGCTGGCTGGGGCGGCCGGGCGGGAGGCTTTGGCGGCCGGGGCGGAGGCTGGGGCGGCCGGGCCGGAGCCTTTGGCGGCCGGGCCGGCGGCTGGGGCGGTCGGGACGGAGGCTGGGGCGGTCGGGGCGGAGGCTTTGGCGGCCGGGCCGGCGGCTGGGGAGGCGGGGGCGGTGCGCGCATTGGCGGACACATCCGTTAAAACGAATCCAGAATTCCTGACATACCCCCCGAGCTCCTGCTAAGGGTGGTGGCCACGGAGCCTCCCCGTGTTCGTGCCCTTCTGGGGGGAAAGGCTCAGGCAGAGTGGTCCCGGCAAGGCCCACTGCGGCCTTCTGGCCCCGCCCGGAAAGGTCTCGAATCGAAAAACCGCCCCCTGGACGATCCTGGAGGGGACGTGTTTGGGTAAAATGGAGCCCAGTCACTCAACTTTCACAAACCTTCACGGATCCAGGTCATCGAGGATCGTTCCGGTACAACTATCCGAGGGTGATCATTTCTGCACAAATGATCTGCAAGGAGGTTTTCCGTATCTAATTTCACCTTCATCAATTTCGCCCGGACCCTGCCCGGCAGCGTGAGCGGGGAGGGCGGTCATGCGTGACACGGTCGAATCCCTGCTCGCGGCGGCCGATATCCAGGTCGGTGGATCCAGGCCCTGGGACATCAGCGTCCACCATCCCGGGTGGTACCAGCGGGTCTGGGACGGCCGGAACCTCGGGCTGGGGGAATCCTACATGGACGGCTGGTGGGATTGCCCTCAGCTGGACGCGTTTTTCGCGCGGCTGCTCGGCTCAGGCGCGGAGGAGCGGTTCAAGGTGACCCCCGCGCTGGCGCTCCGGACCCTGATCCACCGGCTGTTCAACTTCCAGACCCTAGTGCGGGCCAAGGAAGTGGCCTTCCGCCATTACGACTTCGGGAACGACCTGTTCCAGGCCATGCTGGGTCCCACCATGACCTACAGCTGCGGCTACTGGAAGGGCGCGGAAACTTTGGAGCAGGCGCAGCGGAACAAGATGGACCTGGTGTGCGCGAAGCTGATGCTGGAGCCCGGAATGCGCTTGCTGGACATCGGCTGCGGCTGGGGTGCCCTGGCCAAGCACGCGGCGGAGCGCTACGGCGCCCAGGTGGTGGGCGTCACCCTCTCGGAACCGCAGCGGCAGTACGCCGAGGCGGCCTGCCGGGGTCTGCCCGTGAGCTTCCGGCTGCAGGACTACCGCAGGATGCCCCCGGAGCCGTTCGACCGGATCGTCTCCATCGGCATGTTCGAGCACGTGGGCCACAGGAACTACGCCGTCTTCATGGACGTCGTGCACCGGCACTTGGCCCGGGACGGGGTCTTCCTGCTCCACACCATCGGCGGCGGCGTCGCGAGGGCCGCCGGGGACCCCTGGATGGCCAAGTACATCTTCCCCAACGGCGAGGTGCCATCCGTGGCCCAGGTCAGCCGGGTCATGCAGGGCCGCTTCGTCATGGAGGACTGGCACAATTTCGGCGCTGACTACGACCCCACGCTGATGGCCTGGTACCGGAACTTCGCCGGGCACTGGGCGGAACTGCAGGATCGCCTGGACCATCGCTTCTTCCGGATGTGGAGCTACTACCTCCTGTCCTGCGCCGGGGCCTTCCGGGCGCGCAGCGTCCAGCTCTGGCAGATCGTCCTGAGCAAGGCCGGGGTGACCGGGGGCTTCAGGGTTCGGGATCTGCGGGAAGATGGGGCCAACTCCACCCCTGGAGACCGCCTTGCACGATCGTGATGACCTGTCCCTCGCCAATTGCTCATCCGTGCGGGTATTTTACTAATCAGGACTCAACTTTGGCTCTGCAGCAAGGTGAACCTAGCCAAGAACAGCTCTCGCCATCCATCCTGGTCCCATGCTCTGGGCCGTACGCTTGATTCTCTTCCTCGAGTTGCCTTGCCAAACCCATGCGGCACCGCAATCTCGCCGTTGGTCTTCTGGTGCTTCTGAACCGTTTGCAAAATGACGACAATACGGCCTAGTTTTCCACCAATGTGGCGCAGAACGCCACGTTGCCGGAGCGCCAGGAAACCCCCCTCATCCGTAACCTAGGGCACTGTTGCAAAGATTCCCCCCTGCCTTCAAGGCCGTAACCCGAGTGCCGTCGCTTACTCCAAGCCTCCGGCTGGCGACTCCCGTTCGACGGTTCGGGCCTCTTCCTTTCATATCGACCTTCAGGTCCGGGTGAAGGCGAGCAGATCCGCATTGAGCTCGTCCTTACAAGTGTCGGTGAGCCCACCCGAAAGGCCTGTGGTTCACCAAAACCTCGAACGAAGCCGCCGGACGTGGCGCATCTTCCTCAGGAACCATCGCGATGTCCTCGCCGCCATGGACTTCTTGGTGGTTCCCACCTGGAACTTCCGGCCCCTCTACATCCTTGTCCTCCTGGACCATGGACGGCGGATTATCCGGCATTTCAACGTCACCTCCCACCCCACAGGCGAATGGCTTCGCCAACAACTCCGGAAGGCCTTCCCTTCCGATACAACTATCCGATACCTCATTCACGACCGGGATCCAATCTTCACCAGCCTTAAACCGTTCCTGGCAGCCTTGGGGATCGAGGGGAAGGTCACCGCTTTTCGTTCGCCCTGGCAGAACGGAATCTTGGAGCGGATGAACGGTGCCCTCCGAAGCCGCCATCTGGACCACGTGATCGCTTTGGACGAGAACCATCTCCGCCGACTGGTTTTCAAGGAGCCGCAAGCCATCGCGATGGCCTGAAGAAATGGCCGATTTCTCAAGCGCGGTCATTCAAAGCATGGTTGGAATGAGCCAAGGTCACCTCAATAACGGCCTTGAGGAGGTATTGGCAAAGGACGGCTCATCAAGCGGGCGCAAGCCCTGCCTCACAACACCCATGGTGTCGACATCCTGTTGTCAAAAAAGCCGACCTCGTCCCAAGGCCTCAGTCCGTGATACGGGGCCTCCGGAGCAGTCGATCAAATCCGGTTCGCGCAGAACCAGATCCCCCCAAAGCTTGGATCCGATGAGGTTTTGGCGAAGGACAACGGATGAGGTTTTGGCCAAGTACACGAAAAGATGTCAACATTACAACATCATTGAATAAAAATATAAAATTAATAGAATAGATTAAAAAAAAAATTTGGTGAAACATTAAAACATTGACTTTTGGATCCACCCTTCTAACGTGGGATAGGAGATATCTGTGGCACTCAAAAAGCTCCCAACAAGCCCGGTGGAGCCCATCACCGCGCGGGTGAGCCTGGAAGCTGCCCGGCGCCTGCGGGTGGCCGCGGCCCTGGAGAACCTCAGCACCGGACAGCTCCTGGACCGACTCCTGCTGACCCATCTTCCGCCCATCAAGGAAATGTTGAGCGAGTCCCCCAGTCCGCCATCGGCCCCGGCGCCCGAAAAGACGCCCAAGCCCACTCTCTGAAAGGAAAATCAATGACGATCAAGTTCCTCAACCCTTGGGCTCAAGGCATGGAGCCAGAAACGCTTGCTCTTTTTCGCGACGTGTCCGGAGCCTTTGCGGACAGCATTTCCACCCGCGCCAGGAAGATTGACCCGAAGCGGTTCGGTAAGGACACGCCCGAAATGGAAGAGGACATGAGGGAGGTTTATTTCGCGGCTTTCTGCCGGATATGGGTCCTTGAGGACACGAGGGCCAAGGCCATCTCCCTCACCACCCTGATGAAGCACCTCCGGGCCGTGAATGAATATGCCCTGAATCAGGCCCAAGCCCAAACGACCTTGACCAAGGCCAGTTGAGGACCATTGGGGTCGGATAGTCCGAACAGAACGGGGACGTGGAGGCGTCGAACAACGCCCTCATCCTGCACGTCGAAGCCAACCCCTTTCCCGGATAGAGTTCGTAATCAGCAAATCCGATGAGCCCCAGGACAAGCCGAAGGTCGATGCCCACCGTCATTCATGTCAGATTCATTAGGCTGAAACTTGCCGATAATCAGGTAAAGCTATTTACCGAACTTAGTACTAGCGTGGGCTTTGGCATCCTGGGCAAGGGTTTTGTAATGGGGTCCATTGTGGATGTCGGTCCCCAAGGCAGTCGACAGTGATACCCCATTGACGGTGGGGATGGACCCCTGGAGCGATGAGGTGGCGGCAAAGGTTTTGACTTGATCGTAGCCGAGTCTGTCCGCCTGACCCAGGGCGCCGGCACCCATGAACTTGGCGGTGGCATCGATGGCAAGTTTGCCCGAACCTTGGGCGAGCCCCTCGGTGACCTCGATGGCATAGGCAGCGCTTGTGGCAGCGTGGCCGGTGTTGATGGCGGCCTTGGCGGCAGTGATCCGGTCGGCAGCTAAGGTTGCCGGCAGGCTGTCACGGATTGCGCTACGGTCCGCGTCCTCGTCGGCGGCCCGATTCGGGGCGGCAAGGTTCGGGCTGACAACAGAAGTTCCGCCACCGTCGACCGTCTCGGCATCCGGGAGCGCCCGGGTGAAAGCGAGGAAGGCGGGATGATTATTCGTCACCCTGGTCGCGGTCGCGCTGGTGGTGGCTGAAGCCTGGTGGACCAATAAGGCGGCGCCATGGCCTGCGTAGGCCATCAAGACGGTGATGGCAGGACCAAGACCATTGTTCCCGCCCAGGATGGCAGCGTTGGGGACGTTATACCTACTTGAAGCAGGTGATGCGGGATCGCTGAGGGAATGCAGGATGGCCGCGAAAGAATCCCCCCCCTGGAACGAAGGTTGTGCCAACCCAGGCAGGGAAGTTGCATTCCCGCTGATCCTGGAAGGGGTTTTCGGCATCTGGTCCACGGTCTGGTGGATTTTCATATATCGCCTCCTTCCTCCCTGAGCGCCCTAGGGCCGGAAACGAGTCCAAAGGTCGATCCCTTTGAGGATCAGAAACAAGGTTCGGCGCTCCTGAAAAGCTAGATGATACACGGAGGGGAGATAAATATTAGGAATATTTTTCAATCCCTTAGACCTGAGATTGATAGCTCCTGGAAACCAAGTCTCAGAACGAACCCAGTATGGAAATCCCGTCCATCCCTGTCAAGAATCCACTCCAAATGTCATTTGGGCAAGGACGAACGGCAGGATTGTCTGAATCCGTGAGTCATCCAGCCTGTCAATCAACTTAAGACCTTACTTTTCAATATTAAGATGACAAATCGATTGTTGTTGTGCTTCACAGGAGTTGTAAGATCCTGAAAGCGTGAGCCAGTCGTTGTCAAGGTCTGGTGATAGAGTCCCAGGGAGTGGTGCAAGAGCCTGGTAGGCAGACAGATGGCCACCGTTCTTCGTATGTTTGTTTTTGCGGAAACAGCATAGAAGAGAAAACGATGGCCAGAAACAGCCTCCGGAGCAGTCGATCAAATCCGGTCCACGCAGGACCAGATCCCCCCAAAGCTAAGCTCCGATGAGGTTTTGGCGAAGGACAGCCCCCCGGAGTCGTTCCAGCCGGGGCTCATCCAACTTCGGCAGGACGTTCCCTGGTGGATCTCGTTTCTGCCTCGGAGCCAGTGGGACGGCGCAACATGGACCACCTATGCCTGAGAGTGGAACCCTTCGATGCAGCGGCAATTACCATTCACCTGGAGGCCTATGGCGTGGCCCCCGGGGAAGTGGTCCAGCGGTCCGGAGCAGACGGGGAAGGTCCGTCGATGTATATTCACGATCCAGAGGGCAACATGGTGGAACTCGAGGGGCCCTGATTGAATCTGGGGGTCAGACGCCCGGTTCCTCGTGCTTGGGTTCGTCCCCTGATGCGCACACCGAGCTCTGGGCTATTCCCGCTTCCTTGGCCTTGCACTTGAGCTTGTAAGTCAGATCCTTGATTTCCGCCCGGAGATCCGGACCAGTCTTGGGTGTGACCAGGGCCACCACCACCGCCCCAGTAACCGCACCTAGCAGGAAGAAAAGAAGGTTCGATCCCAGTGCTCCGTTCTCTTCACTCATCGGAAACCTCCTTCGGCGCGGTCATATTCAGCACCCGCAGGTCAAGTACCGGGCAACTTTCGCGACTGTCAATAGTGAGATCCGGGCAAGCATTGGGCAGCACTGCGCAAGCCAACTTACCCAGAAGCGGCAGTATCTCCCGAAGGTCGAGCATCTGACGGTGCACTATGGAATCAGCATTGGTAAATGATCGTAGTTCTTTGCTGGTACGCTACGTTACCTTCAGACACCGGCGTCACCTGCAGCGGTAGTGACCGGCTTGATGAATCGAACGTCATCCCTCGCAGGGCGAGAAGAGGTTCTCTCAAATTATTGGGCTATCAACCTTCGATAGGCTTGATCTTGGTTTCCGCACCACCAGACTTAATGACGACCTTCACAGCATCTTCCATCGGATCTTTGAAGGGAATCTCGATTCGAAGCAGGCCGTTCTCATAAGTAGCTTCCGCCTTGTCAGGCTTCACCGGCCAACCCAAAGCCAGTGATGCAACATACTCGATGTCCCGTGCTGGCGCTGTCAGGTGGACGCTGTCTTGTAGGATCTTCACGTCGACAGTGTCCGCTTGTGCTCCTGGGATGGCGAACTCCAATACTAGCTTGCGGCTCTCCGCATCTGCATAGGCCACCGTATCGGGCGCAACCTTCATTCGATATCCTGGCATCTTGGCACCCTCCCTCTTTTATAAAACTCAATATATGCATTGCGTCCCAGCCGTCAATTAGGAACACTGAGTGACAAAAATATGGAGGCGATAATTTTTTCAATATCTTGGCTATGCTGGGCGCGAAAAGAAACGGAATGAAGAAGGTCGTCAATTGGGAGAACGGTGAAGTGAATGTGACTCAGTCCAAACGGCGAAGGATCCCTGAGTTTCCCGCCCTCTAGTGGAGACCTGTCCTCACCGTACACCCTGGGAATCCCCAAGGACAGCATCGTGCGCCACGAAAAGGCGATCAAGATCGACAGCTTTGTCAGCACGGAACTGGTCAACCCCACCGGTATCGCGCTGCACTAGCGCATAAACTCCTCGGCTATGAAGAACCCTTCACTTGGCGTCGGGCCGGGCTTCTTCTTTGTTCACCTTGGCCTCCGCTTCCAGATCCACGTTCCCATCCAGCAGGGAGGCTAGAGGCGATTCTTGAAGGGGCCATTGAACCTGAGGAGGTTACCCCGGCACCCATCGAAACGACACAACTGGCACGTTGGGGGTGATGTATGTCCTCGCCGCTGGCACCAACACTCGCAGTTCATTAGCTGGTTTGGGCTCCAACTTGTTGATCAATATCGAGTTCTCCGCATCCCCATCTTGGTATAATCTCACTTGGCTTCACCTCTCGGAGGCCGCCATGTTCCGGCCCGCGCTTTGGAGTTGGTGCTTGGCCCTGGGGATGTTGCTGGCGGCAGGGGAGCCTCCCTCCCAGCCCATCCTGCGGGTGGAGACGGGCATGCACACGGCCACCATCCGCTGCCTGGCGGTGGACGGCGGCGGGGCCACCGCGATCACCGCCTCCGACGACAAGACCCTGCGAGTCTGGGACCCGGCCAATGGCAACCTCCTGAACATCCTGCGGCCGCCCATCGGCCCCTTCGCCGAGGGCCGTCTTTACGCCTGCGCCCTGAGCCCGGACGGCACCCTGGCCGCGGCGGGCGGCAGCACCGGCCACGCCTGGGACGGATCCGGCTCGGTCTATGTGTTCGACCGGGCTTCCGGGCGAATGGTCAAACGTCTTACCGGCTGCCAGGAAACCATCAACCGCCTCGTGTTCTCCAGGGATGGCCAGCGTCTGGCCATGGTGTCCAGGGCAGGGGGCATGCGGATCGTGCAGGTCTCCGACTGGAAGGAACTGGCCAGGGACGAAGCCTACGGAGCATCCAGCCACGGCGCCGACTTCGATCGCACGGGCCGGCTCGTCACCTGCTGCTACGACGGCTGCCTGCGCCTCTATGACGGCACCGGCGCGCTGCTGTGCATGGTCCGGGTGGGAGGTCTGCCGCACTCGGTCCGGTTCTCCCCGGACGGGACCAAGGTGGCGGTAGGCTACGGCTGGCAGGCCAAGATCGAAGTGCTGAGCGGTCAGGACCTGTCGCTGGTGACCACCCCCAGCCTGTCAGGAATTCCGTACGACCAGGACCTGCGCACCGTCGCGTGGTCCCCTGACGGGCAACGCCTCTATGCTGCCGGCATCTTCCCGGGCATGACCCCAGGCGGTGGGAGGAACTGTATCTACGCCTGGACCCAGGCGGGAGCCGGGCCCCGGCAGGACTGGCCGGTGACGCACAACGCCATCCTCGACTTGGCGCCCCTTCCTGATGGACGCGTGGCATGGGTGTCCGCCGACCCTGGCTGGGGTATCCAGGGCGGCGCCTCGAGGTTTTCCCGTCAATTCGATTTCCGGGAAGACCTGACCACCTTCAGCCTGGACGGCACGGCCAACCAGGTGGCATTCGGCCGGGAGCAGTTCGGGGGGACCCCGGCCTGTTTCAACGTCTATTCCAGGCTGCTGACCTTCGCAGCCATCCAGGGGCTGAGAGTTCCCAGGACCTCGGCTCCGGGCGCAGTCGTCACCGACTGGCATAACGGCACCGATCCCAAGCTCAACGGCAGGACCTTGGCCCTGGACGGGGGGGAATGGTCCAGAAGCGCCGTCCTGGCTTCGAACGGGAACGTGCTGTTGGGAGCCGACTGGAACCTCTATAGCTTCGACCGCCAAGGCGTCCGGCGCTGGAAACGCTCCACCCCCGGCACCACTTGGTGCGTCAACCTCTCGGCCGATGGGAGACTCGGAGCGGCGGCCTTCGGCGACGGCATCATCCGCTGGTACCGTATGGACGACGGCAGGGAGCTGCTGTCCCTGTTTGTGCACCAGGACGGGAAGCGGTGGGTGGCCTGGACGCCGCCGGGATATTACGACTGCTCACCAGGCGGCGAGGACCTGTTCGGCTGGCACGTGAACCGAGGGAAGGAGATGGCCGCGGACTTCTTCCCAGCCTCCGGGGGTTCAGCCGCCCGGTTCCGCTCCCAGTTCCACTGTCCGGAGGTAGTGTCCCGGGCGCTCATCCTGGATGAATCATCGACACCGGCCTACGACGACGCCTTCGGGCAGCTGGTGCGGGCCGCCCAAGCCGAAGGCGGGTTGGCGGTCCTCGGCCTGAACCAGTCTATAGCCAATTACAGGGTGATCTTCGATACCTTCTCGGCCCGCTACGGCGTTCCGGTCTTCCTGGTGTACCCGGCGGCGATCTCCTCCGACCAGGAGCAGGTGCTCCGGGACAGCATGGGGGGCGAGGGCTGCCCCGTCATGGGGCCGGACGTGGTGGAGGTGGACCCGTCCCTCTGCCCCGTCCTGAAGGCGGAAGGGCTCTCGGCGCCCTACCAGGTCAGGACCTGGGACTCCATCCCCGGCGTCCTGAAGGACCCGGACGGCTACTGGTCTGGGGGCTACTACGCCCTGCTGGTGCTGGAGGTGAACACTGGGGGGATCGGTGTCGTCCCCCGGGACTGGGGCGACCTGCTCGGGCCCGATTTCCAGGGCGTGGTCGCCTTGACCGGCGATCCGGTCCGTGGCCGCGCGTCCGGAATTGCCGCCGTGGCCGCCGCGTCCAAAGCCATGACCGGGAACCTGGCCGACCCCTGGGCGGGTCTGCTGTACTTCCGGCGTTTGAACGAGGCCGGCCGGCTGATGCCGCACCTCGGAAGCTGGCGCACCCTGGACTTCGAAGGCAATTCCGTCCAGGCCTGGTGGGACTTCAACGCCGTGCTGAACCAGGAGTTCAACGGCCCCGCCACTACCACCGTCCTCCCCGCCAGTGGCGTGGTCGCCGGCGTCTTCGTCCAGGGCATCAGCGCCTTCGCCCCGCATCCCAACGCCGCCCGACTCTTCGAGGAGTTCCTGCTCTCCGACGAAGGCCAACTGCTCCTGCTGGAGGGTCACGCCCATCCGGCCCGGCTGGACGACCTGGTCCAGCGGGCCGTGGTCTCCGACCAGCAGCTCGCCAACCTCCTGGCGGTTCCCCCCGAGGTCGAGATCTGCTTCCCCACCCCGGAGGAGTTGCAGGCAGTCCGGGCCGTCTGTGCAGAACAGTGGGAGAACATCGTGGGCGTCCATTTCGCGTACCGGTAGGGATGCGCCTCCAGGAACGTTGGAGATTCCAAACCTTTTCGCGGGGCCCAACGCACATCTGGGATGAAAGTCGAACAATGTGCGGGTGAGCCGGGCGCTGATCGGGCCTGGGTTGGAGCAGGCACGAAGCCGAGCCGGCCATCGCACGATCATTGAGGAAGCGTGATTCCGAGCAGAGGGGTGGTAACCCCCTTGCGGAAAAGAGGTGGAGGCTGGAGACTCTCCTCGAAGGCTTTGCGGCGGCAACGCTGCATTGCCTTTTCGGTTTTTTGGCCCTGTTTGGCAGGCCCTGGGCTGGAGACCCAGCAGGCCGCCAAGGGGCCGGAAGGTGGGCATGAGACCCCGGACTTGCGAATGGCCGTGTGGCGCGTAGCACAGGCCGGGTTCACGGAGGGAAGCAGCCACCGTGCCACACGGGAACAATCCGCTGCGCATCCACACCTTACCGATGCAGTCTGGGCAGGGAAGCCCTGCCTCACGACACCCATGGTATAGACATCCTGTTGTCAAGAAAGCCGACCTCTCCCCAAGGCCTCAGTCCATGATGCGGGGGCCTCCGGAGCAGTCGATCAAATCCAGTTCGCGCAGGACCAGATCCCCCCAAAGCTAAGCTCCGATGAGGTTTTGGCGAAGGACAGGGGAATAAAGGTTTGCGGCAGTGCCATTGGCCCTGCGGGGGCCTTCATTCTCAATACGTAGAGCTGCCCTTTCCCTTGAGGTTGTGGCGCTCATGGCCTTCAATCGGCGGATTAAACACGCTCAACAGCACCATGTCGCTGCGCGCACGCACATAGTGCTTGTCGTGCTTGTCCAGCACGTAAATGGTTCCCGGCTTGATCGGGTAATGGTTGCCGGCCATATCTTGGACCTCGCCCTCGCCAGAGATGCAGTAGCAGGCTTCGAAATGGTTCTTGTATTCCAGCAACGATTCGGTCCCCGCCAGCACCAGCGTTTGTGCCACAGCGAAACCCACGCCGTCGCGTTTAACCACCAGACGACGACTTTGGCCGTTGCCCCATGGTACGTCCAGATCCGTACCGGCCACTTCCTCAACTGTTCTTATGAACATCCCTTGACTCCTTTCAATTTCATCACCGAAGCACTGCACACCATTTCTCGGATCGCGTGATGTGGAGCGGATTGTCTCGATGACTAATTTTCTGTCGACGCCGTGGCGATTCGTAAGCGAAAGACTGAATTTGGCATGACGGCTATTGCACGACGATCGTGTTCACCGTTCCACTAGCTAAATCAGAGGGAAGTGTGAGACCTACCCAGTTCCCATTCAGCCAGTAGCCAGGAACGGCCACCCCGGAACTGCTGATGCTGCAACCCGTGACATAAACCTCAGGCCCAGACACAACAAGGGAAGTCACCAGCCCGCCGGCTGAACCATCAGGTGGCGCAAGGCCAATCCACGCGCCGTTTAGCCAATAACCTGGAGCTTGCACATTAGAACTGTTAACAGTGACGCCTCCCTCATAAACATCCCCCCCTGACACCGCGAAGCATTCTACTGAATATCTTGTCGTGCCCGGTGGCAACGGAGTCGAAAGGTTGACCCAGGTTCCATTCAGCCAGTAGCCATACCCGGCAGAGAGAAAGGCATATACGTCGGCACCGGAAACAACAAGGGAATATACCGGCCCAATGACCGACACCGTAGGGTCATTCCAGTTATCCACCAGCCAATCTCCATTCAGCCAGTACCCACCATCTCCAGCCCCGTCCCCAGGCCCATTATTGCCCCCAGCATAAACATTGTTGCCAGAAACAACAATTGAATTTACATTTCCACCACCGGTGCCCTTCGTTGTGAGAGAAACCCAATTCCCATTATGCCAGTATCCTGGGGCATATATCATCGAACTATCGTAGGTACAACCTCCAACATATACATCAGCCCCTGATACCGCTATGGAACTAACAAATCCCCCCACCGCGCCTTGGGGAAGGGTAGAGAGAATCCAGGTTCCATTCAGCCAGTACCCCCAGGCCCCAGTGGGGTACCCCAAGGCAAATACATTGTTCCCGGATACAACAATCGATGTTATTTCGGTAGCGAGGCCAGTGAACACGGTCCCAGTTCCATTCAGCCAATAGACTGGAACGTTTGTTCCATTATTGTTGCTGCCAACCCCACCCGCGTAGATCATAGGGATCACCGTCAATGCAGCCGGGGCGCTGGTGACGGTGCTTACAGAATTGATTGCAGTAGCTTGAAATTCTGAACCATTGTCGGCAAGTCCAGCCATAAAGGTGTACGTCGAAGACGTTGCTCCGCTGATCGTGGCCCAGGTATTTCCACCATCGTTGCTGCGCGACCATGTGAATGTGGGCGAGGGATTCCCGCTGGCAGCAACTGTGAAGCTGGCGGTGCTATTCGAATGGACCTGAAGGCTCGCAGGCTGGGTGGTGATGGTTGGCGCGACCAGAGGGGCATTCACGGATAGGTGCGCGGGATCGCTCGTGAGGCTGCCTGCGGCATTTGAAGCAATGCAACGGTATTCAGTGCCGCTGTTTCCGACAGTCGTCGCGGCGGTCGTGTAGCTGCTTTCAGTAGCCCCGGCGACAGGGGTCCATGTGGTTCCATCCGGGCTGAACTGCCACTGATAACTGGAGTCCGGGTTCGCGTCCACGGTGACCGCGAAGGTGGCTGACTGGGGTGATGTAACAGCTTGCCCAGCCGGTTGGCTCGTAAAGGCCAGCCACTGCACCGTCAAGGTCGCCGGGTTGGAGGCGGCCCCGCCGATTGAATTGGTGGCAGTGGCTTGGAACTGGGCCTGATTGTCCGTCCTGGCAGTGGTGAAGGAGTAGGTGGAGGTGGCGGCTCCGCTGATCGTGGCCCAGGTGTTTCCACCATCGTTGCTTCGCGACCATGTGAATGTGGGTGTGGGATTCCCGGTGGCGTCGACGGTGAAACTGGCGGTGCCATTCGAGTTGACCTGAAGGCTAGAGGGCTGGGTAGTGATCGTGGGGGCAGAAGTTGGAAGAAGGGAGGGCGCAGGAGATCCGCCGCCCCCGCACTGGATCTGGCTCCCCAGGAGTCCGATGATCAGGCACAGACTCTCTAGAACCTTGGGACTTCTGATCATGATTACCTCCTGCAACCTTCGACGGTGGTAATCAAGCCGGTGTAATAGTCGCCTTGCATCGACTCGGTCGGGATGTCAATCGTTATCAAATTCAGAATTGGTAAAACTATACAAATATAGGGTCATCTATCTATTATTTCAATGATGCATTTTTCAAATAATGTGAGGGATCGAGGTCGATGCGAGCACCATCTACCGCTGGGTTCAAGCCTATGCCCCAGAGCTTGACCGCCGCCTCCGCAGGAACCTCAAGCCCACCCATGGCAACTGGCATGTGGACGAGACCTACATCCGCATCAAGGGAGTCTGGCACTATCTCTACCGTGCCGTAGATGGCACCGGGCAAGGGTTGACCGCAGGAAGGAATGTTGAGGAATTCGTATTCCTTCGGTCCGGCACCAAGCGCCGTAACCGTGCCGACCTGGGCCAGGCCTGGGGCCAAGGAGATGCCAATCGCTTGATGGCCAAGGCATGCAAGAAAGCCAAGCCGGAACCTCTGACCTTTCATGAACTGCGGCACAGCTACGCTTCCATGCTCGTGAATGCAGGTTGCCCTTCCTCTCTCCTGGCTTGCTTGTTCCTCGCTTCTTCCTTCCTGCCGAGCTCTTCCTTCCCGACCTCCCTGCCCCCTCCAGGACGATGGGCTAGGCCACCGCTGCCTTAGCTTCTTCCTCGAACCTGCAGCATGGGAAAGTCAATGGCTCGTCCCTCCACCCCAGGGAAGGCCGGGGGGATGGGGACCAGGCAACGAAGGGTGGGGGCTGAATGCAGGCACGATTACGTAAGCGCGCCCCCAGGGCATCGCCTGTCAACATCCGATTGGTGGGTAGGGGGGTCCAGGAGGTGCCAGAACATCCCGGACAGGGCATGGGCTTGGCCGGATTCCCGGCTGGGGCTATTCGGTGGGGGGCGTCTCGATGGTTTTCTTCTCCACTTCCGCGCCCTGGGCCATCACTTCGAGCTCGACCCGACGGTTCTTGGCCTGGCCGGCCTTGGTCTTGTTGTCGGCTATGGGGTTGGCGGGGCCTTCGCCAGTAGTCTGAATGGACTCGCTGGGGATGCCCTCGTCCATCAGGACCTTGGCCACCGCGTCAGCGCGCTGCTTGCTTAGTTTCTTGTTCAGGGCCACACTGCCGACGCTGCTGGTGTAACCGCTGATCTTGAGGGTGTATGAGCCCGGGAAGTCCTTGAGGGTCTGGGCCACCTGGCGCACAGCCTCGACGCCCTCGGGGGACAGGACCGCCTTGCCGTTGGCGAAGTGCAGCACCGCCTCATCGAGGGTTATCTTGGTGGGCATTGGTGCGGGGGCCGGTTCAGGCGGGGCGACGACCGGCTCAGGGGCGGGAGCAGGGACCGGTTCGGGTGGGGCCGCGACTGGCTCTGGGGGCGGGGCGGGGGCAGGCGGGGCCGCGACCGGCTCTGGGGGTGGGGCGGGGGTCGGCTCCTGGGCCATAGGCTTGGCACCGCCTCCCCAACGCAGGCCAAGGCTCACCAAGCCGACTACCTCGGTGAAACTCTTTTGGGTCTCGATGCGGATGGCCCGGCCTTCCACGCCCAGCAGGAAGTGCTCGGAAGGGAAGGTCTGCAGGCCGAGGCCGCCGTGGTAGCTGAACCGGGTGGTATCGCCGTTCCGGAACGAGAACGGCTGGCCCAGGTTGGTGGCGCCCAGGCCGGCGCGTAGGTACGGGGTGATGGTGTCGCTGTCAGGGCAGAGGTTGAACAGGGCGGAGACGTGGTAGTGGGTCTCGGTGGTGGAATCACCGGTGTCCCTGGCCTTCAGCTTCGTGCCCAGCGCGGAGATGTCGCCACCCCACCAGCGGGTGCACCAAGTGCCAAGGGCCACGCCAAAGGCTCCATTATCCTTGGCGTCCCGGGAGCCCTCCTGTTGCCAGTCATAACCTCCCTGGACGGCCGCCCAGTAGTTTGGGGTACCGGCCGAGAGAGCTAGGACAGAAATGGATAGAGTGGCAAGCGCCGCATGTTTATTCATTGGCTCCTCCTGCTGTAACATGTGCTTCCATCTTGTAATTTGAGAAATTGGTGATGTCAAATTAAATTTCAGATAGAAAAATCATCTGTGGCAGGATAATTTGCCAATCAGATCAAGTCGCTGGCTGGTTTGCCACTCTTTCATGGGAGTCTCATATGTCCCAGTGCGAGGAGTTCAAAGCTTTCATTTCCAAAGGCAACGTCGTCGATCTGGCCATCGCGGTGGTGGTGGGCGGCGCGTTTGGTGGGATCGTCAAAGCCTTCGTGGACGGCATCGTCATGCCCCTAGTCAGCTACGTGCTCCCCGCCAGGATGGCCTGGGAGGAGTGGGCACTGGGCAAGTTGCGGATCGGCCTGGTGCTTGCCGCCGCCCTGAACTTCCTGGTCATTGCCACGGTGGTGTTCCTGGTGTTGGTCAAACTGCTGGGTTCAGTCCTCAAGCGCAAGGAGGAGGCTGCGGCTGAGCCCACCACCCGCACCTGCCCGGCATGCCTAGAAACCGTGCCCAAGGCGGCGAGCCGGTGCAAATTCTGCACCAGCGCGTTGGAGCCAGAGAAGTAAGTCGGGGTTCCTGCCGAAGCCCACTGTAGACCGGCATGCCTCATTGGCCACTACCTCAACTGCTGAGAAAGCTGGCTCGTCAGTCGCGGGGCTGGCCGGGGAGCGGAGGCTTTGGGCCCTGGTGAGCACCGCCCTCGAGGTCCGGCGCTCCGTCCCTGATCACCAGGTCCATCGCGTCGAGCTGCTCCGCGTTACCGCCTGCCGCCGGCCGGGGCGGGGAGCGGAGCCCGGGGCCCTGGTGGGAACCTGCACCTAGTCCCTGCGCTCAAGGTCCTCCGTGTACAGCTGCGCCGTCTGCCGCCAGCCGGGGCGGGGAGTGGTGCCCGTGCCCCGGCGGGTGCCTGCGCCAGGTTCCTGCGCACCAGGTCCTCGGTACCCAGCTGTGCCGCCTGCCGCCGGCCCGGGCAGAGATTGATGCACCGCTCCCTGGTGATTGCCGGCGCCTGGTCCCCGCGTACCAGGTCTTCCGCGTCCGGCTGCCCCGGTGCTAATGGGCCCAGCCCAGGCCCTGCCGCCGGCCCCAGGCGGCCGCCCCGCTGCGGAGGACCCGGGCGCGGGGCACGTTGCTCTGCCTGCGGGCCGGGAAGCCCGGTCCCCAAGTCCTGAGGGTGGCCGGCGCCGCGGCCTGAGGAGTCACAAGGCCACACTCCTGCTCCGCGCACCAGGAGCCCGACCCTAGGTGATGCGGCGGGGCAGCATCCCTGCGAGGTCACCCTTCAGCTTTTCGTAGCCTCGGCCTTCGGCTTGAGACCGCTACGCGTTCTCCACACGGCCGCTGGCGCCTTGACCAGCAGCATAGGGTGACCCGCCCCTATTCGCCGGCTGCTACGCAGCGGCTCGCCTCCGGAATGGCCTTGCCAGCTTCCAGAATGCCTTCCATCGACTACCCCCTCCTGGTGGTCCAGGAAATTGGGGCGCGGCCCACACTTCCCTTCCTCCACATTTGGAGCGATCACAGTGCTCGTATTGAGGGAATGTGATGGACGATTCGAGCCCACCTGGTCAACTTAAAATTCCTTCAACCCTTGACAGGAACTTTTCCGGAGGCAGAAACTTAAGCCATACCTCAATTCCCAATCAAGTGCCTTCAGGGGGAGATTCCCTCCGATGGACTGTATCGGTTTTCCGTAAAACGCAGATTCCAGGACCGCGGTGCATTCGACCCTCCAGGCCGGCCGTCCAGGCATGGGGCTTTTCTTTTGCATGGAGAAACTCATGGCCAGGGGCTTCCGGCGAGGGTCCCGGCAGGACTGACGTAACGGAAAGGAAGGCATCATGCCGACACCGAAGATGACGCATTGGGAGCGACTATCGGCCGCCATCGCCGGCCATGCTGTGGATCGCGTGCCGGTCAGCCTGTGGCGCCACTTCCCGAACATCGACCAGGATCCGGCCAGGCTGGCGGCAGCCGTCGCCGACTGGCAGCGGACCTATGATTTCGACCTGGTGAAATTCATGCCGTCCGGCACCGCTGGGGTCGAGGACTGGGGCGCGGTGAGCGCCTACCTGGATTCGCCTGTGGGCACGCGGACGGTGATCAAGCCCGGCCTGACCAAGGCTGAAGAATGGCCGCGCCTGGCCAGACTTGCGCCCGCGGCGGGCCGTCTGGGCCAGGAGGTCAAGGCCGTCTCCCTGGCCGCCGAGGCCCTCAGGGGCGAGGTGCCGCTCCTCCAGACCGTGTTCAACCCTCTGACCACGGCCTTCAAGCTGGCCGGGGACCGCGCCTTCGCCGATCTCCGGCGCCACCCGGACCTGTTCGAGGCAGGCCTCGCGATCATCACCGAGACGACCATCGCCTACGCCCGCGCATGCCTGGAGGCAGGCGCCGACGGGCTGTTCTATTCGACCCAGTGCGCCAGCTTCCGCCTGCTGAACGAAGCGGAACACCTGCGGTTCGGCGCCCGCTACGACCGTCTGTTCCTGGCCGGCATCGCCGGCAGGTCCAAGTTCACCATGCTCCACCTGCATGGGCACGACGTGATGTTCGATCAGGTGCTGGACTACCCCGTCAACATCGTGAACTGGCACGACCGGAGCTCCGACCTCGACCTGGCTGGGGCGATGACCCGATTCAGCGGCCTTCTGGCCGGTGGGCTCAACCAGGAGGAAACCTTGGTTGAAGGCCCCATCGAAGCCATCAAGGGCGAAGCGCGCGAGGCCATCGCCCAGACCCGGGGCCGGCGATTGCTGATCGCTCCCGGATGCGTGGTGCCGATCGCGACGCCGGATTCGCACTACCGGGCGGTGATCGACGCTGTCTGCGAGGAGTCGGCCTGAGCCGTCCGGGGCTTGCTAGGACCCGTAGACCGCCGCACCGGCGATGAAGGTCCGGATCACTTTGGCCGCGGGGATTTCTGGTTCCGGAACCCGCATCAGGTCCCGGTCCAGCATGACGAAATCCGCCCATTTGCCGACCTCGAGGCTGCCGCGGTTGTCCTCATCGAAGCTGGCTCGCGCGGCCCAGATGGTCATGGCCTGGAGGGCCTGTTCCCGGGTCAAGGCGTTCTCCATCTGGAAACCGCCTTCCGGTTTGCCGCGCAGGTCCTTGCGGGCCACGGCCGCATAGAAGCCGAGGAGCGGATTGATGCCCTCCACCGGGAAATCGCTCCCGTTGGGCAGCCAGCCATTCTGCTGGAGCAGTTCCTGGAAGCAGTAGGCATGCTTGATCCTGGCGCCGAGGGCCTTGCCGGCCCAGTTCATGTCCGAAGTCGCGTGGGTGGACTGCACCGAGGGAATGACCCGGTACCGGCCAAATCTGGGCAGATCCTGGGGGTCCACGACCTGGGCGTGTTCGATCCGCCACCGACGGTCGCTGCCGGGTTCCTGGAATTTCCCGTAGATGTCCAGCGCGAGGCGCACGGCCGCATCGCCGATGCAGTGGCTGTTCACCTGGAACCCCGCCGCCGCCGCGCGCCTGCAGGTCTCCTCGAAGCGGGCCGTCGGCGTCACTTGCAGCCCGCGGTTGGCGGGGTTGTCGGCATAAGGTTCCAGCAGCAGGGCGCCCCGGGATCCCAGGGCACCGTCGGCGAACACCTTGATCGAGGCGATGCTCAGCCTGTCGGTGCGGTGGGGCCCTTTGGCCAGGAGGTCGCCGAGGCCGGGGTCGGTGTCCCGGATCATGGTGTAGATCCGCACCTGCAACTGCCCAGCCTGGTACAAGGAATCCATCAGGAGCGCGTCTTCCAGGTCGGTCCCCGCGTCGCTGACGGTGGTCAGGCCCACGGCCAGGCAGTTGGCCTGGGCCCTCAGCAGCGCCTGCTGCCTGGCGTGGCGGTCCGGCTTGGGTATGAAGCTCCTGACCAGGTCGATGGCCTTGTCGATGAGCACGCCGGTCAGACCCTGGGTTGTCCGGAGCACCTCGCCTCCGGCCACACGGGTATCCGCATCCACTCCCGCCAGCGCCAGCGCCGCCGCGTTGGCCACGGCCGCGTGGCCGTCGATCCGCACCAGCAGGACCGGCTGGTCGGGAAAGGCCGCGTCCAGCTTTTCCCTGGAGGGAAATCCAGGGGACGGCCAGAGGTTGTCGTCCCAGCCCCGGCCGACGGCCCAGGAGGACGGGGCCGCCCGTTGCTGGTCCTGGACCCGCCCGATCACCTCCTCCCAGGACCTGGACCCCACCAGGTTCGCCATGGCCAGGGTCAGGCCATAGAGGAGGAAGTGGCTGTGGGGATCGATGAAGCCCGGGTAGATGAAGGCGCCCCGGGCATCCAGCTCCCGCGCGGCGCGGAACCGCGCCCCGATCGTGCCGGAGTCCCCCACCGCGACGATGCGGCCGCCGGTCACCACCATGCCGTCGGCGACCCCGAACCCCGGGTCGACCGTGTAGATCCTGGCATTCCTCACTATGAGATCAACATCCCTGGAGTTCATGTCCACCCATCCCTTTGCAGAAGCGCCTCTAGCTCTTCGGGGCGTAGGACTCGATGACTTTCAGCTGGTTGTCCTTGATCTGCATCATGACCACAGGCTTGTTGTAGGGATTGTGGGTGCTCTTGTCGAAGGTGAACCTGCAGGTGAAGGCCGGCAGGTCCTTGGTGCTCTCGATCACGTCCCGCATCTTCGCGGGGTCCGGGGCACCGCCATCGGCGGTGACCACCCTGATCGCGTTCTCGATGATCTTCAGGCAGTCCAGGTTCAGGTAGCTCCAGATGTTCGGTGCGGTGCCGTTGTGCTTTTTCTTGAAGTCGGCGTTGAAGTCGGCGTACTGGGGATCATCCACCGAGGCGATGGTGGTGAAGAAGGCCCCATCCAGGTCCTTGCCCGCAAAGGGGATGATGTCGGCGACCATCCAGCCGTCGCCGCCCATCATCTGGATGTTGAAGTTGAGGGCCTTGGCCTGCTTGGCCATGAGCCCAGGATCCTTGAAGTTGTCGGCGCACATCACCAGCACGTCGGGCTTGGTGCTCCTGACCGTGGCCAGCTGGGCTCGGTACTCCTGTTCGCCGGTGTTGTAGCCTTCGTCCGTCGTCACCTGGCCGCCCAGCTGGGTGAAGCGGTCCTTGAAGAACTGGTGCAGCGCCACCGTGTAGGGAGAACCCACGTCGCTGATGAAGGCCGCCCTACGCTTGCCCAGCTTGTTGTACGCGTAGTCGGCGAGGGCCGTGCCCTGGTACGGGTCGATGAAGCAGACCCGGAACATGTAGGGATGCACCTTGCCAGACTCGTCCACGGTGACGCGTACGTTGGTGGCGGTGGTGGCGATCACCGGCACGTGGGAATCGTCCGCGATCCTGGCGATGGGAATGGCCGCGCCCGAGAACGTGGGGCCGATGATGGCCACGCACTTGTCCTGGTCGATCAGGCGCTTGGCGGCGGCCACACTATCGGCCGGGTGGCCCGCGCCGTCGTAGGTGATGATCTTGAGGTTCCAGCCGTTGATGCCGCCGGCCGCGTTGATCTTCGCCGCCTCGTCCTCGAGCGCTCCGGCGGCGGCCGGTCCGATGTAGGACCCGAGCCCGGTCAGGGTGGTGAGGTGGCCGATGTTCAGGGTCCCTTTCGGGGCCGCGCAAAGGGGCAGCGTGGCCGCGAGGAGGAAGCTGGCCACCACGCCCAGGTTGAGATTGGAATGGATTGCCATGGTTCTCTCCTTGTGGATTTGGAACCGTGGCAAAGCGGCACGGCTCGGGGTTGGGGATGTGCGGGCCTTCCAGGGGGAAGGCAACCCTTTCACGGAGGTCCTGGAGAATGGGGAACCATCTGTCGGACCGCCCCGCATGGGGCTGGACCTTGGACACACCCATGACCGAACGCGGCCGTGGCGAGATCAAGAAGGAATGGGGGATGATGCCGAAATACTATTTGTATTTGTGTCTAATGTCAATGTTCTTGAACAAAGCCGTGAGCCCAGCCCGTTCCCCACCTGGACCTCCTCACCGACCTTGGCATGTTGAGCCGGGTCGAAACCCCCGACGGCACCCGATGACATCGCCCACAGGCGATCAGTGCGCGAACAGCCCAGCAATTGTCATCCTGGATCCGTGAAAGTTTGAGAGAGGTGGACGGATGGGCCCTATTTTACCCGACCGCCCCACGGCCAGGACCGTGCACTGGGTATGTTTTCGGCCTGGGACCTTGACGGCCATGCCCAGAAGGCCGCCATTGGCCTTGCCGTGGCCAATCCGCCTGAACCTTCGGCCAGGCGTGGCGATTGCAGGCAACTTTAAGGTGAGGATGGCAGTCAGGCCGGGCTCGGAAAGGGGGCTGCCAGGCTCCGATACAGGGCGAGGAAGGCTTCCCGGCCAGGGGCGCGACCGATGTCCAGCTTGAGTTGGCCGGAGCCTCGCAGGATCCGGGCGGGAATCTGGATCAGTTCCTGGATGATCGTTTTCATGCGACGCCGCTTGGCGGGATGACGGTGGCGGATGACGCCTTTGCCGAGGATCCCCAGCAGGCGGAGCACGTTGTAGGCCAGCATCCCCAGGCCCAGAACGAGGGCATTGGTCTTGAATGCGCCGCTCGGCATCCGCTCCAGGTCCAGTTCGCTCTTTATCTCGCTGTGATACTGTTCCGACGTCGCGTGTTCGCAGTGGAGGTCGAACAGCTTTTCGCCGGGCAGGTCCAGGCTGGTCACCCAGGTCTCCATTTCATATTTGGGCCAGCGCCGAAGCAGCAACCGCTGGCCGGGCGGCACTTCCTCCAAATCCCACATCAACCGCTTGGTGATCTTGAGGACCCGGCGCACCGGGATCAGCTTGCCCTCAAACTCCCGCGTTTCCATCCGGCTGAGGTAGGTCTCCCGCCGGTTCCGGCCCGTGCGCGCCCAGGCGCGACCGGAGAGCGCCTCAGCCTCCTTCAGCCAATCCCAGCGCACATGAACCGGGTTCCCCTTCACCAGGAAGTCCACGCCCTCACCCTGGGCCATCGCGTAGTTCTCAGCGGCGTCGAAGGCCGAATCCAGCCGGATCAGGATCAAAGCCACGCCCAGCCTGCGGCGATCCTGAATAGCACCCCGCAATACAGCCGTGGCCCCATTCTGACCATGCTGCTTGCCGGGCCGGAATTCCTCGCGGAGGCACCACCCCTCGACCCCCGCGAACACAAACATCGGCGCGAATCCAAAGATGTCTGGCATGTAAGTCCGGCTCACGCCCTCCTTCCTGGTCTTGCCGTTGTCCTGGGGCGTGGTGTCCCCATCGAGGCAGACGTGGCCGGTGCTGCACGGCGTGATGGACGCCCCTGACCGGAGGATGAGATCCAGGCTGGCCTGACGGACCATCCGCAGCGCCTCAACATTGTGACCGCCGGCCAGGTTGTCGAGGTGCTGTCGAAGCGTTTCCGGCGAGGCCACGCGGTCGATCCGAAGGGCCTTGGCCACCCACGCCTGGCCGAACCAGGGACGCAGGGCCTCGAAGTCGCTCTTGCCGGTGGCGAGCGATGCCACGTATGGCGTCAACACGCCACCCCAGGCGATCCCGCCCTGCCCTTATGGAAGGCCCGGGTGAAGATAGAGCGGAAGTCCGTGTAGCGGAACAGGGCGTTCCCGACCAAGGCGATCCCGCCCACGCCGGTGAGCACCAGTCCCGCTGACCCTCGCATCCCAATCCCGCTCATCCCGCCCCCACAGAAGATGTGACAGATGGAGGTAGGGAAATGTTTATCCTTTTGTTGATATATTTAATCTTGCAATGAAAACACTAACGACGGACTCGCGCTTTTAGGGAAGCTCCTCAGGCCGGGGGATAACCGGACGTGCAGGGCGGGTGCCCCAATCTCGGTCACCCGGCAAGGGCCCACGCCACCTCACCGCGCGGTTGATCTATGGTGTGTTCCCGGCAGAACGAGGTTCCTCCCTGAATCAAGGGGGTATTCTCTGGGAGTCCCCAACCCCGAGGCAAACATGTTGCTCTACAAATTCCTTGCTGCTAACCATGCTCTGGATGACACCCAAAAACACAGACTCAAGATTTCTCTCTTCGGTACCCTGAACGACCCCTACGACCTCATGAGCATTGCTTACACAAACATCGAGGTCGGCCGTGCAGTTCAAGCGACGAAGGATAGGCCTGGGGAAAAGAGCGGGATTTTGTGCTTCTCCAGTGATTGGAAAGACCCGGTCATCTGGACCCATTATGCCGATACCCACCAGGGGATCCCCCCCGTGCCAACAATGTTGAGACAGAAGTCTTTCGATGGTCTTAGCTATGCTGGGCGGGGAAGGAATCGGAATGAAGAAGGTCGTCAATCTCGGGAATGGCGAGGTGAATGTCTCCCGCCCCAAACGTCGGCGGTTCACCGCCGACTGCAAGCTCCGGATCCTTGCCGAGGCTGAAGCGTGCAAGGGCACCGGCCAGGTGGCCGCAATGCTTCGACGCGAAGGGCTTTATTATTCAACGCTTAAAGAATGGCGGGAGGCCCGGGCCGCCGGTGGGCTGAATGCCCTGACGCCCGCCAAGACGGGCCCGCGTCCCAAGGAGCGCAACCCCCTGGAAGCGGAACTCAGGCAGGTTCAAAAGGAAAAGCGAACCCTTGAACGCCGGCTGAAGCGAGCGGAATTGCTTCTCGAGATCCAAAAAAAAAAGCTTCGGAGCTGATGGGGATCACGCTCGACCCGCAGCTCCTGGACGACGAGAGCGAATAGAGGCCGCCAAGAAAATGGCCGATGCCCACGGGGTCCTGGCGGCCTGCGAGGCCCTGGGTGTGTCCCGGGCGACCTTCTACCGGGAGCGCAAGACCAAAGGGCCTTCTGGCCAACGCCCGACTCCAAAGCGCGCACTCTCTGAGGAGGAACGGAACGCGGTACTGGCCGTGTGCCACTCCGAGGAGTTCGTAGATCGGCCTCCTGCAACGATCCAGGCCACCCTGGCAGACCGGGGCGTTTATCTGTGTTCGACCCGGATGGGCGACGACACTGTGTGGAGTGCGTCAGCGACAACTACACCAGTGCATGGAGTAGCGCTGAACCGGGCGTATTCATGACACGTTTGAGCTGCGACCAAGTGGGCGCAGGAAGGCGTTGCC
>JBELAL010000041.1:0-43552 GCA_049508835.1 Holophaga sp.
GGCTGCTTGTGCCTGGAACGGGCGCCCAAACTCGCTCGGATCGGACGGTGCTAGCAGCCGTTGCAGGCTCCGCCTGCTACGGCTGCTTGTGCCTGGAACGGGCGCCCAAACTCGCTCGGATCTGACGGTGCTAGCAGCCGTTGCAGGCTCTGCCTGCTACGGCTGCTTGTGCCTGGAACGGGCGCCCAAATCCGCTCGGATCTGACGGTGCTAGCAGCCGTTGCAGGCTCCGCCTGCTACGGCTGCTTGTGCCTGGAACGGACACCCAAATCCGCTCGGATCTGACGGTGCTATCAAGGAAAAGGACGGCCCTACGCCACCAGCGCCGCCATGGCGATGGCGTTCAGCTTGGCCTCGGCCAGGTCGGCCCGGGACACCATCACGATGGGGCGCAGCGCGCCCAGCACCACCCCGGCCATCTTCGCCCCGCCGTAGTATATCATGCCCTTGGCCAGCAGGTTGCCGGCGTCGATGTTGGGCACCAGGTACAGGTCCACCTCGCCGCTGATCCGGCTGGACAGGCCCTTGTGCCGGGCCGCCTCGGGGCTCACCGCCACGTCCAGGGCGATGGGGCCCTCCAGCACGCACCCGGGGAAGGCGCCCCCGGCCCAGGCGTCGGCGATGGCCTTGGCGTCCACCGAGGACTGCAGCTTGGGGCTGACCTGCTCGTTGGCGCTCAGCACCGCCACCCTCGGCTCCGCCACCCCGATCCGGGCCAGGCCGTCCAGGGCGTTGGCCAGGATCTGCTGCTTCTCCTCCAGCCCGGGGGCGATGTTCATGCCCCCGTCGGTGAGGAACTCCAGTTTGGCCCGGCCGGGGACCTCGAAGGCCGCCAGGTGGCTCAGCAGCCGCCCGGTGCGCAGCCCGCGCTCGGCGTCCAGGGCGGCCTTCAGGAAGACCGCGCTGTTCACCAGGCCCTTCATGAGCACCTGGGCCTGCCCTTCCCGCACCAGCGCGGCGGCCTTCAGGGAGGCCTGGGCCATGTCGGGCTCGTGGATGACCGGGACCTTGGGGTCGAGTCCCGCTTCCTTGGCCAGGGGCCCGATCTGGGCCTCGTCCCCCACCAGGATGGCCTGGGCCAGCCCGGCCCGGATGGCCGCGTGCACCGCCTCCAGCACTTCCCGGTCCTGGGCGGCCGCCACCGCCACCGTGGCGGGGCCGCGGCGCTGGGCCGCCGCCCGCATCTCCTGGTAGTTCCTCAGCATGGCATCCTCACACGTAAGTCTTGGCGGCTTCCTCGCCGCGCAGCACGCGGATGGCCCCTTCGGCCAGGGCCTCCAGCTCCTCTTCCCCGGGCAGGACCTCCACCGGGGCGATCCACGCCACCCGGGCCTTCACTTTGGCCACCAGGGACTCCGAGCGGGCGATGCCCCCGGTGATGACGACCCGGTCCACCTTGCCGGCCAGCACCGCGGCCATGGCGCCGATCTCCTTGGCGATCTTGTACGCCATGGCCTCCAGCACCAGGGCCGCCTGGGCGTCCCCGGCGGCGGCGCGCTGCTCGGCCTCGCGCACGTCCCGGGTGCCCAGGTGGGCGTACATTCCGCCGTTGCCCACCATCCGGGCCAGCATCTCCTTTTCGGTGTACTTCCCGGAGTAGCACAGCTTCACCAGGGACAGGGAGGGCAGCCCGGCGGACCGGGCCGGGGAGAACGGGCCCTCCTCCTCGGCGCCGCTCACGTCCACCATGCGCCCCTTGCGGTGGGCGGTGACCGAGACCCCGGTGCCCAGGTGGGCCACCACGAAGTTGCAGTCGAAGTAGCCGCGCCCCAGGGCCGCGGCGGTCCGGCGCGCCACCGCCTTGCTGTTGAGGGCGTGGGAGAAGCTCAGCCGGGGCAGGTCCGGCAGTCCCGAGATGCGCGCCTCCGGCTCCATCTCGTCCACCGAGACCGGGTCGACGATGAAGGCCGGGATGCCCAGGGGCCGGGCCAGGCGGTCCGCCAGGATGGCGCCCAGGTTGGAGGCGTGCTCCCGGGCGTGCTGCAGGTCGGCGATCATCCGGGCGTTGACCGCGTAGGTGCCCCCTTCCAGGGGCTTGAGCAGGCCGCCCCGGCCCACCACCGCGTCCAGCCCGTCCAGGGCGATCCCGGCGTCGTGCAGGGCGGTGAGGATGAGGTCCAGGCGGTACTTGAACTGGTCGACCACCCGGGGGAAGCGGTCAAGGGAGGAGCCCTGGTGCTCCACCGTGGTGCGGAAGATGTCCAGGTCGCCGTCGAACACGGCGAGCTTGGTGGAGGTGGCCCCGGGGTTCAGGGCGAGGATCATTTCCATGGGAGTCCCCCTGGCGTCGAGGAAGATTCTAGCGGACGGCGGCGCAACCGGCGTGGTCCCGGCCGGCGTTGAAGGCGGCGTAGTTGGCGGCCCACGCCTGGGGCCTGGGGTTGACCTTGCGCAGGGCCTGCCACCACAGTTCCACCGGGAACCGGTCGAACGGGTCCAGGGTGCTGAGGACGCCCATCAGGATCACGTTGGCGATCTTCCCGGTGGGGTCGCCCAGCTCCACCGCCCGCCGGAGTGGGTCCACCCGCACCAGGCGGCAGTCCGCCAGCAGCGCCTCCAGCTGCCCGTCGCCGGGGTAGGCTTCCGGGTCGAGCCCCTGGGGCAGGATCCGGGTATCGGCCATCAGCACCGTGCCCCCGGGCTTGAGCAGGTCCAGGAATCCCGGGCGCAGGACTTCGCCCTTCTCCATGACGATCAGGCAGTCTGCCGTGCCCGGCAGCAGCACCGGGCTGTTCACGGCGCCGCAGCCGAAGGTGCTGATCACCGGGCCGCCCATCTGGGCCATGCCGTGAGTGTCGCCCTTGATGATGTTGCTCTGGTCGTAGCCCGCCTGCAGGGCCAGCTGGGTCAGCACCCGGCCGAAGAACAGGCTGCCCTGTCCGCCCACGCCGCGGATGGCCAGGGACAGCCGGGACGGGAAGGCGGCCCTGGGCACTTCGGGCAGGTCCGCCGGCGGCGGCGGAAACGCCCCCTGCCCCCGCAGGTCCGGGCTGACCGCCTTGAGCACCCCGGTGGGGCACATCTGGGCGCAGGCGGGCTGGTGGCCGCCGCAGCCCGAGCAGAGGTTGTTCACCGCCGGGACCCCGTCCGCCCCCCGCTCCAGCCCCGGGCAGACCAGGCACAGGTCGCACCGCTTGCACTGGGCCGGGTCCACCTGGACCCGCTGGCGGCTGGGCCTGCTCTTCTTGATGCAGGCGCCGTCCCGCACCACGATGGTGGTGTAGACCCCCTCCTCCGCCTCGGCCAGGGCGGTCTGCAGGGCGGCCCGGATGGCCTTGCGGTCGTATGCGCCGACCACCGGCACTTTGGCCCCGTGGGCGGACAGGGTTCCCGGCAGGTCGAAGCGGATGTGCTCCTGGGCCAGGTTCACCGGGGAGGTGGGCGACGGCTGGCCGCCGGTCATGGCGGTCCACTCGTTGTCCAGGATCACCTTCACACCGGGGACGTTGCGGTAGCAGCTGTTGCGGGTGGCGTCCAGGCCGCTGTGGCACTCGGTGCTGTCGCCGATGATGCTGATGCACCGCCCCGCCCGCTCCGGGCGGGACAGCACGTAGCCCATCCGCTGGGCCTCGCTGGCGCCCATGGCCAGGCCGGTGTCCATGGCGTCCATGAAGTACAGCAGGGCGTTGCAGCCGATGTCGCCGAAGGCCGCGTCCAGCTTGCCCTTTCGCTTCAGGGCCGCAACCTCCTGGGCGAACAGCCGGTACGGACACCCGGCGCAGATCACCGGGGGCCGGCCCACCGCGGGCGCCGCCTCGGCCAACCTGGGCAGTTCGACGCCCAGCAGCTCGGCCACCTGGGCCGGGCTCCATTCGGTCACCTTGCTGAAGGGGCCCTTGCCGCGCACCTTGAGCCCGGCCGCCGGCATGGCCTCCTGCAGATAGCGGTAGCCGTCCTCGATGACCAGCACCTCGCCCCGCACCGAGGCGCAGAACCTCCGGATCAGGTCCATGGGCAGGGGGTTGGAGAAGGCCAGGGACAGCACGTCCAGGTCCAGGCCCTTAGCCGCCATGACCTCGCGCAGGTACAGATCGCAGACCCCGTAGGTGACCACCCCGAGCCGGCCCGAGCCCCGGGTCCAGCGGTTGAGCGGGCTGGTCTCCACCATTTCCGTCAGCGCCGGCATCCGCTCGTCCATGATGAGGTCGTAGTTGCACCGGGTCAGGCTGGGCAGGACGTTGAACGCGCGCAGGTCCGGAGGCATGGCCGCCGGCTCCCGGCGCACCTGCGGAGACAGGCGCACCAGGCCCTCGCTGTGGCAGAGGGCGCCGCTGGGCATGACCACCACCTGGGTCCGGTAGCGCCGGGCGATCTCCACCGCGATCCCCGCGGCCTCGTGCATCTCCTGGTGGTCCCTGGGCTCGAGCACCGGCACGAAGCAGCTCTTGAACAGATAGCGCGGGTCCACCAGGTGCTGGGTGGAGCTGGGGGTGAAGTCGCTGGCGATGAAGTACACCAGGGCGCCCCGCTCCTGGGTGAAGGCGGCGCCGCTGGTGAAGATGTCCCCGGCCTGGAACAGCCCGGGGATCTTCATGGTGACCACGCAGTCCCGCCCCGCCAGCGTGTGCCCGTGGGCCGCCGCGGCGGCGGTGGCCTCGTTCACCGACCAGCCCACGGTGATCAGGTCCTGGACCGTGCCCAGGCCCCGGTCGATGACCTCGGAACTGGGGGTGCCCGGATAGCCGTCGGCCGCGTGCACGCCGCCGCGCACGCAGCCCACGGCGAAGGCCACGTTGCCCTGGAGCACTTCGGCCTGGCCTTCCGGGGCATGGCAAAGCTGGCGGATGGATTCGGACATGGCGGGCTCCGGGCGATGGGATGATTCTTGCCCCGGCGCCCGGGGGCAAAATGTAGCCGGCACTACATATGGCCGGAATGTGACCGAGTCCTCTCCGGCGGCCGGCCCGGGGATCCTTCCCGGGCCCGCCGCCGGCGCCGTTCAGTCCTCCTTCAGCGCTTCCATCTGCATCTCCAGCTGGGCCAGGGTCAGGCCGAAGGGGCTGATGCCCTTCTGGGCGATCCAGTCCTTGGTGCAGATGGCGTAGCACTCGTCGCAGTACTTGGCGAAGAACTCCCAGGTCATCTTGTAGAACTTGCCCCAGGAGATCACCTTGCAGCATTCGGCGTCATAGCCGCAGACCACCACGGCGTGGCCGCCGGCGAGGTGGTCGTTGGCCTTCTCGCAGGTCCACAGCGCGGGCGGCTCGCCGCCGGGCGGGACCAGGAAGGCCGGGACCTTGAACCCCATGCAGGGACCCGGTGCGGGCGTGCGGGCCGGCCAAAGCGGGACGCAGCGTTGCCCCGCACTGACGACGGGTGGTCTGGTGCTTGGAAACTTGTCGGACCGACCTCAATTTCCCAATCTTAAATATGGGCCATTAAATTCATCAATGATGATAAAAACAATAATGAAGATGCCGATAAAACCGGCCGCTGGCATGAATCGAATCAGCCCATGAATGGTCATCCCGGGAATCATTTCCCATGGCTGCCTCCAAGTCGCACCTCCTGTCCAGGGCCGAGAAGACAAAGGTTTCATTTCGAGCGAAGGCAAATCTAGCATGGGTTTTTGGCCTGGCAAGCAGGTTGTTGTAAATTCCTTGAGAAAAAAATTCTGCCTATGGTTTTTTTCAACTCGACGCCAGACCGGAGCTGATCCTGGCGCGGCCTTCCCAGCGGCCGCCTGGCCTGGGCAGTGCCTTGGGACGGGGCCGGCCGCGCCCGGGGCGGGGAGGCTCCGGGCCGAATTCCGAATCCGACGTGGCTGGAAACCAACCGCTCCTGCTATGAATATTTATAATCAGTGATGAATCCTGCACCATCATGACCCGTGGGAGGTCTTCATGCTCCGCATCGTCCCCCAGGAACAGGACGCCAGACCCGCCCGTCGGCGCCGGTGGGGACCGGTGCTCCTGTGCCTGGGCGCCGCGGGCGTCCTGGCCGGGGCGGAGCCGCCGCCCCTCTCCCTCACCCTGGCCCAGGCCCTGCGCACGGCCCTGGAGCAGAACCCGGACGTACACCGGTCCCTGCTGGCCATCGCCCAGAGCCAGGAGGACCGCCGCAGCGCCGCCGCCGCCCTGAAGCCCGCGGTGCAGGCCGACGCCCAGGGCCAGCGGCTCCGGATCAACCTGGACACGGAGCTGGGCACCGCCACCCCCGGCGGGCCCGAGATCGCCGGCCCCTACACCTGGGGCATCGCCGAGGTCCAGGCCAGCGTGCCGGTGTTCGACCTCAGCCTCTGGAGCCGCTGGAAGGCGGCCGGGCACGAGGAGGCCACCGCCGAGGCCCGGGCGAAAGAAGTGCGCGAGTCCATCACCGCGCTGGTGGTGGGCCAGTACCTGCGGGTCCAGCGCTCGGCCGCGTCGGTCAAGGCCGCCCAGTCCAGGGTGGACCTGGCCCAGGCCCTGGACCGGCTGGCCCAGGACCAGCAGAAGCACGGCCTGGGCATGCGCCTGGACACGCTGAGGGCCCAGGTGCAGGTGCGCAATGAGCAGCAGAGCCTGATCCAGGCCGAGACCCAGCTCCAGACCGCCCGGTTCGGGCTGGTCCGCCTCCTGAACCTGGATCCCGCCACCCTGGTGGATGCGGCCGACCGCCTCGAGGAACCCGACCTGCCCCGCTTCACTTTCCCGGAGGCCTACCAGGCGGGACTGCGCCAGCGGCCGGAACTGGCCACCCTGGATGCCCGGGAGCGGACCCAGGCCGAGCTGAAGGAGACCGCCCGGAACCAGGCGCTGCCTTCGGTGGTGGCCTCCGGGTCCTTCGGCACCACCGGTCTGGCCGCCAAGACCTGGGTGTCCACCTGGACCCTGACCCTGGGCGTCAAGGTGCCATTGTTCACCGGCGGCAGGATCTCCGCCCAGACCGCCCGGGCCCAGGAGGAGCTCGACCGGATCCAGCAGGAGCGGGCGGGCCTCCAGGACCAGGTGGGCATGGAGATCCGGACCGCCCAGGCGGAGCTGGAGGCGGAGCGGGACGAGGTGGAGGTGGCCGGCCAGGCCCAGGGCCTGGCCGGGGAGGCCCTGCAGCAGGCCCGCGACCGGTTCGAGGCCGGGGTCAGCAACAACATCGAGGTGATCCAGGCCCAGGATGAGCTGGCCCGGGCCACCGACAACCGGATCAACGCCCTCTACCGCCTCAACCAGTCCCGCGCGGACCTGGCCCGGGCCATGGGCCAGCTGGAATCCCTGTACGCACGCTGATGGAGCCCATGATGACCGACATCAACGAAACTCTGGAAAACAACGGTCAGGGCGCAGCGCCGGCGGCCACGCCCGGAAGGGGCCGCGGCCGGGCGGTCATGGTCTCCGCCCTGGTCGTGCTGGCCCTGGCCGGGGGGGCGATGTACTACCATTTCCTCGACCGGGTCAGCACCGACGACGCCCAGGTGGACGGGCACCTGGTGAACGTCGCCAGCAAGGTGTACGGCAGCGTCGAGAAGGTCCTGGTGGACGACAACCAGCCGGTCAAGGCCGGCGACCTCCTGGTGCAGCTGGACGCCCGCGACCTGGAGCGCAAGGTGGACCAGGCCTCGGCCGCCCTGGAGCAGGCCCTGGCCAAGGTCGAAGGGGCCCGGGCCGACGACGACAAGGCCAGGGTCTCCCTGGAGCAGGCCGAGAGCTCCGAGCTGGAAGTGGCCAAGGCCGACCTGGCCGCCCGCAAGTCCACCCTGGACAAGGCCCGGGCGGACCTCCAGCGGACCCAGCCCCTGGCGGACCGCCAGGAAATCTCCGCCCAGGAGCTGGACCGCTACCGGACCCAGGCTGAGGTGGCGGAGGACGAGTGGATGTCGGCCCAGCGGCACCTGGCCGGAGTGCGCCAGGAGGCCGAGATCAGGCGGGCCAACGTGGGCTCCCAGGCGGCCAAGATCAGCCAGCGCAAGGCCGAGGCCCTGGCGGCCAGGGCCGACCTGGAGGCGCTGAAACTGCAGCTCAGCTACACCCGCATCGCGGCCCCCGTGGACGGGGTGGTCACCCGCAAGATCGTGGAGCAGGGCCAGATCATCCAGCCCGGCCAGGGCCTGCTCACCCTGGTGCCGCTCGAGGACACCTGGGTCACCGCCAACTTCAAGGAGACCCAGCTGGCCAAGGTGCACCCCGGCCTGCGGGCGGAGGTGAGCGTCGACATGACCGGGCAGGTGCTCAAGGGCATGGTGGACTCGGTCGCCGGCTCCACCGGGTCGCGCATGAGCCTGCTGCCCCCGGAGAACGCCGTGGGCAACTTCGTCAAGGTGGTCCAGCGCATCCCCGTCAAGATCAGGCTGGACCCCGGCGAGGCCCGCAAGGCCGTGCTCCGCCCGGGCATGAACGTCGACGCTACCATCTACACCGCCGACTGAACCCGGCATGGGATCCCGCGCTCCGCACCGGGCGGCCAACCCCTGGCTCATCGCCCTGGTGGTCATGATCGCCACCTTCATGGAGGTGCTGGACACCAGCGTGGCCAACGTGGCCCTGCCGCACATCGCCGGCAACCTCTCCGCCACGGTGGACGAGACCACCTGGGTGCTCACTTCCTACCTGGTGGCCAACGCGGTGGTGCTGCCCCTGGGGGGCTACCTCTCGGCCCTGTTCGGGCGCAAGCGCTTCTACATGACCTGCGTGGTCCTTTTCACCCTGTCCAGCATGCTCTGCGGCATGGCCCCCAGCCTGCCCTGGCTGGTCGCCTTCCGGATCATGCAGGGCCTGGGCGGCGGCGCCCTGCAGCCCACCTCCCAGGCCATCCTGGTGGAGACCTTCCCGCCCCACAAGCGGGGCGCGGCCATGGCCCTGTACGGCATGGGGGTGGTGTTCGCGCCCATCATCGGCCCCGTGCTGGGCGGCTGGATCACCGACAACTTCAGCTGGCACTGGATCTTTCTCATCAACGTCCCGGTGGGGATGCTGTCCCTGCTGCTCACCTACCGCATGGTGCACGATCCCCCGACCCTCAAGCGGGTGTCGGTGAAGGAGGGCTTCCGGGTGGACTACCTGGGCATCGGCATCCTCACCCTGGGCCTGTCCGCCCTGGAGATCGTCCTGGACGAAGGCCAGCGCCAGGACTGGCTGGCCTCGAACCTGATCGTGGTGTGCGGCGTAGTAGCCGCCGTCAGCCTGGTGGGGGTGGTGTTCTACCTGCTGAAGAAGGACCACCCCATCGTCGACCTGCGCCTGCTCAAGGACCGCAACTTCGCCATGGCCACGATCATGATGTTCGTGCTGGGCTTCGTGCTCTACGGCAGCCTGGCCCTGCTGCCCATCTTCCTGCAGACCCTGCTGGGCTACACCGCCTCCCTCAGCGGCTGGGTGCTGAGCCCGGGCGGCGTGGTGGTGCTGCTGATGATGCCGGTGGTGGCCCTGCTCCTGCACCACTACGACACCCGGTTCCTGATCGCCTGGGGCTTCCTGTTCGTCGGCCTGGGCCTGCTGTGGATGGCGGGGTTCAACCTGGAGGTGGACTTCCGGACCGCCATGCTCTCGCGGATGGTGCAGAGCTTCGGCTTCGCCTTCCTGTTCGTGCCGATGAACGTCACCGCCTTCCACGACATCCCCCACGAGAAGGCCGGCTACGCCTCGGGCATGCTCAACCTGGTGCGCAACATCGGCGGCAGCGCCGGCATCGCCATGGCCACCACCCTCCTGGCCCGCCGGTCCCAGGTCCACCAGGCGGCGCTGGTGGCCAACCTGTACCCCTCCAGCCTGCCGTACCGGGACTTCCTCCAGGGTGCGGCCCGGTTCCTGGTCCAGCGCGGCGCCTCCCCTCCCGACGCCGCCCGCCAGGCCCAGGGCATGGCCTACGGCACCCTGGTCCGCCAGTCCACCATGATGGCCTTCTCGGAGACCTTCTGGGTCATGGCGGTGATCTGCCTGGCGCTGGTGCCCCTGGTGTTCTTCATGCGCAGCACCCACGCGGGAAAGGGACCGGTGGCGGTGGAGTAGGAGGATGGCTGTCAGACCTGGATGCTGGTTCCGGTCACCGGCGGCCTGGGGGCCGTGTCCTGGGCGGCGGCGTACCGGTGCCATCCCCACGCGATCCCCCCCGCCAGCAGCAGCCACCCGATCGGCGACCGCGCCGCGATCTTCCAGTCCTGCCAGGACGGCAGGGAGGCATAGACCAGGTTGGCGATGAAGTAGACCGACACGCCCTCCCGCCACCCGAATCCTGGCTGCAGGCCCAGCCGCCAGCGCATCAGCCCGTACGCCACGGGCAGCAGCAGCAGGGGGGCGGCGCCGATGAAGAAGGCGTTGTACCAGGTGATGTGCGCGAAGCCCACCGAGCCCAGCTCCCACCCCTTCTCCCCGCGCCGGGGCAGGAGGTTGAAGCCCGCGGGCCGGCCGTTCAGGAGCAGCCCCAGGACCAGGTGGCAGGCCTCGTGGGCGAGGGTGCCGGGCAGCACCAGCAGGGAGAACGCCCAGAACGCCCGCCGGACCCGCTGGAACAGCAGCAGCAAGGCCACCACCGCCCCCAGGAACGCCCATTGCGGCCAGTTGCTAGGCATCCAGCGGCTCCATCAGGTCCGGCCCGTCGTTGCGCACGTTGCCCACCCGCAGGCTCACCGGGTAGACCCGCAGGAAGGCCTCCGGGCAGGGCCGCAGCAGCGCCTTCAGGCGCTCGGCCTGGGCGCCCGGGTCCAGCCAGGCGGCGTAGTCCCCCGGCGCCAGGATCACCGGCATGCGGTCGTGGATGGGCGCCATGACGGCGTTGGCGGCGGTGGTGATGATGGTGCAGGTCTCCAGGAAGCCGTCCGGCCCCTCCCACCGGTCCCGCAGCCCGGCGAAGGCCAGCAGGGTCCCGTCCGCGGCCCGGATGCAGAACGGCTGCTTGGGCCCGCCCGGGCGGGCCTGCCACTCGTAGAAGCCGTCCGCCGGGATGATGCAGCGGCCGCGCTTGAACGGGCCCCGGAAGGCGGGCTTGTCCGCCGCGGTCTCGCCCCTCGCGTTGGCCATGCGAGCGCCCATGGAAGGGTCCTTGGCCCAGGAGGGGACCAGGCCCCACTGGTGGAGGGTGATCACCCGCCCCTCCGGCGAGGCCGTCACCACCGGCACGGTGGCGGTGGGGGCGAGGTTGTAGCGGGGCTGGTGCTCGGCCCGGGCTTCGGCCTCGAACTGGACTTCGAGGGCGTCCATGGGCGAGTCGAGGAAGTACCGGCCGCACATCCCGCTACCTCCCCTGCGCGGCCTTGAGGTAGTCCCGCACCGCCTTCTCCATCCCGACCACCAGGGCGTAGCTGATCAGGTGGTGGCCGATGGAGACCTCCGCCAGGTTGGGGACGCGCTCCACCAGCAGAGGCAGGTTCAGGTGGGTGAGATCGTGCCCGGCGTTGACCTGCAGCCCACAGGCCTCGGCCGTCTCGGCGCTCCGCACCACCTTGTCCAGTTCCGGCCCGGGTTCGCCGCGCAGGAAGGCCGCGGCGTAGGGTTCGGTGTAGATCTCGATCCGCTCGGCGCCCACGGCCGCGGTGGCGCGCACGCTGGCCAGGTCCCCGGCCTCCACGAACAGGCTGACCCGGACCCCCTCCTCCCGCAGGCGGGCCACCACCGGCGCCAGCAGGAAGGCCCATTTGCTCACGTTCCAGCCGTGGTTGCTGGTCACCTCCCCGGGCATGACCGGCACCAGGGTGCACTGGGTGGGCTTGCACTCCAGGACCAGGTCCAGGAACTCCTCCCGGACGTCCCCCTCGAAGTTGGTCTCCACGGTCTTGACGGTCCGCGCCACCGCCCGGGCGTCGTCCGGGGTGATGTGGCGGCGGTCGGCCCGGGGATGGACCGTGATGCCCTGGGCGCCGAAGGCCAGGATGTGGTTGACGAACGCCATGAGGTCCGGCTCGCGGCCGCCCCTGGCGTTGCGCAGGGTTGCGATCTTGTTGACGTTCACGCTGAGCCTGGCCATGCCTGCCCCTTCCCTGTCCGGTCGACGACCTTCCCCATTCTGCCCCCTCCGGGCGTCCTTGGGGATCCGCTCTCTGGGCGGCTGGCGCAGTGGGCCCGGGCCCACTGCCGGGCCCCGGCCGAGGAGGTGTGGCTGCATCGTCCTGTCCGGGATCCAGATCATCCAGGAGAGCGAAGCCGGGCCGCGCAAGACCTTCGTGGTGGGGCTCGCCCTGGCCTTCGGGCTGAGCCTGGACCTGGTGCCCGACCTGTTCGGGAGCGCCCCCGGGTTCCTGCGCCCGGTGCTGGCCTCGCCCCTGACGCTGGCCACCATGCTGGCGGTGGTGATCAACCAGGTGCCGCGCCTGCAGGACCTGGTCCCCCCCGGCGGGACGGATGCGGCCTAGGTATTGACCTTGGTTAGGTTGTTGGAACCTGTCCAACCTGGGAACCGTTCCCTGGGTTCATGCGCTATTTATCAAAGGCTCCGAACGGCCCTCCGACCGACCAGGACCTGGACCTCCTCCATCCGAACCCAGCCCGAAAGGACCACCTCATGCTCTCCCGACGTCTCGCCTCCATTGTCCTCGGCCTCTCGGCCTCCTCCCTGAGCCTCCTGGCCGCCACCAAGGTGGCCCTGCGCCTGAACGTGGTGCGGGCCATGGACGAGAACTACGACAACTGCGACATCCACCCCAAGGCCGGCGAGGCGGAGGGCGACGCCAAGGATGCCAAGTGGCCCGCCTTCGAGCTGAAGTCCCGGCTCGACCTCTATCCCGTCGCCCACATCACCGTGGCCAAGGAATCGGTGCACGCCGACGGCACCCCGGTGCGGGAACTGTCGGCGGAGCTGAGCCAGGTCCTGACCGACCACTGAGCTCCTGAGCGGCCTACCATGGGGGGATGGAGAGCCATCCCGTGATTCCCGAAGTGCGGACCTTCGACCCCGGCGCCGAGCGCTGGACCCCGGAGCGCTGCTACATCAACGAGCTGTCCAACCTCCCCGGGGATCCCGAGGCCTCCCTCGCCCTGGCGCGGGTGCCCCCGGGGATCCGCACCCGGTGGCACCGCCTGGGTGGTATCACCGAACGCTACATCATCCTGGAAGGCGCGGGCCGGGCGGAGATGGGGGACTTGCCGCCCCAGGGCGTGGGGCCGAGGGACGTGGTGCTGATCCCTCCCGGAACCCGCCAGCGGATCACCAATACAGGCCAAGGGGATCTGGTCTTCCTGGCCGTGTGCACCCCGCGGTTCCGGCCTGAGGCCTACGAGGATGTCGATCCGGATCAGGACGCCTGCCCGTAGCGCTTCCTCAGCTCGAGGTTCACCTCCAGCACGTTGACGAACTTCTCCCCGATCAGCCCATTCCACGCCGCCTCGGCATGGCTCTGCAGGATCGCCTCGATCTCCCCGCGCACCGCCGCCGGATCCCGCTTGAGGTCCGCGGCCCACTTGGCCGCCACCCGCTCCAATTGGAACTCGGCGTTCTGCAGGGAGATGTGGGGATCCAGCCCGGAGGCGGAGGTGGTGACCAGGTCGCCGGGAACCTCCTGCAGGTCGGCCTGGGCGTGGTCCTGGCGCCACATGTCGAAGAAGATGGACTGGATGTCCGAGCCCTCCTTGACCGGCTCCAGGGCGGTCACCGGCTTGCCGTCGGCGCCGTTCTTGGTGACGGCCGAGGGGAACTGGCCGGGGTGGGCCATGGAAAAGTCCTTGAAGAACGCCACGGCCAGGTCGGCCGCCTTGGGTTCGGGCGTGCCGGGGTTGTCCTTGACGAACTGGGCCACGGCGGCCGGGTGGGCCTTGGACCAGTCGTCGACGTAGGCGCCGTTCTTGGGATCGGCACCCACCCAGGCCTGGGCCAGGGAGTTGTGCAGGTCGGCCCACTGGGCCACGATGTGCGGCTGGCCCTGGAACTTGTCCTGCTGGAACCACTGCTCCACGTCCGGAGCCACCGGCTTGCCGTCGCGGTACTTGGCGATGGGCCCGATGACCCGGGCCACCCGGTCGCGCAGGGCGTAGTTGGACGCCGACAGCGAAGAGGAGGAGGAGGCCGAGGCATCATAGGACGCCGCCGAGGGCCGGGGCTGGAAGTAGCCGTCCTTGGTGAACGGCTGGGCGATCAGCTTCGAGCCCACCAGTTGGCCGTCGGGCCCCTTGAGCATGCTGCCGTTGGCTTGGAACGGGAAGAACGCCTGCCCCACGCCCCACATGAACAGCGGGTAGATCACGCAGCAGACCACGACGGAGATCGCCGCGAGCAGGATGGCCTTGCCTAGATATCGAAACATGGGACGCTCCTATGCCTAGACGGTCAAGTGGGTGACGACCAGGGCCAGGTCGATGAGCTTGATGCCGATGAAGGGGATGATCACCCCGCCCAGCCCCCACACCAGCAGGTTCTGGCGCAGCAGGGCGTCGGCGCCCAGGGGCTTGTACTTGACCCCCTTGAGGGCGATGGGGATCAGCGCCGGGATGATTAGCGCGTTGAAGATCACCGCCGACAGGATGGCCGAGGTGGGCGAATGCAGGTGCATGATGTTGATCGGCGCCAGCCACGGCAGGGAGCCCGCGAACAGGGCCGGGATGATGGCGAAGTACTTGGCCACGTCGTTGGCGATGGAGAAGGTGGTGAGCGCCCCGCGGGTCATCAGGAGCTGCTTGCCGATCTCCACCGTCTCGATGAGCTTGGTGGGATCGCTGTCCAGGTCCACCAGGTTGGCGGCCTCCTTCGCCGCCTGGGTGCCGGCGTTCATGGCCAGGGCCACGTCCGCCTGGGCCAGGGCCGGGGCGTCGTTGGTGCCGTCCCCGGTCATGGCCACCAGGTGCCCAGTGGCCTGCTGCTCCTTGATGAAGGCCATCTTCTTCTCGGGGGTGGCCTGGGCGATGAAGTCGTCCACCCCGGCCCGGGCGGCGATGGTGGCGGCGGTGAGGGGGTTGTCGCCGGTGATCATGACCGTCTTCAGGCCCATGCTGCGCAGGCGGCCGAACCGGGCCTGCATGTTGGGCTTGAGGATGTCCTCCAGCGCCACCACCCCCAGGATCTCCCCGTTGATGGCCACCGCCAGCGGCGTGGCGCCCTTGGACGCCTCGGCGTCCACGACCTTTTCCAGGTCGCCCGGGACCTCGCCGCGATTGCCCAGGACGAACTGGACGATGGCGTCCGCGGCGCCCTTGCGGATCTTCCCGCCGTCGGCCAGGTCCAGCCCGCTCATGCGGGTGGTGGCGCTGAACGGCACCGACTCGGCGCCCGGGGGCAGGCTGGTCTCGGACCCGCGGCTCTCCTGGTACAGGGCCACGATGCTCTTGCCCTCGGGGGTCTCGTCGGCCACCGAGGCCAGGGCCGCCACGCGCCCCACTTCGGCCTCGGAATGCCCGCCCACCGGCAGGAACTTGGTGGCGTGGCGGTCACCGATGGTGATGGTGCCGGTCTTGTCCAGCAAAATCACGTCGATGTCCCCGCACAGTTCCACCGCCTTGCCGCTCTTGGCCAGGATGTTGGCCTGCATGGCCCGGTCCATGCCGGCGATGCCGATGGCCGCCAGCAGGGCGCCGATGGTGGTGGGGATCAGGCAGACGATCAGGGCGATCAGGGTTGGGATGTCGGTGCCCAGGCTCTTGAGCGGCTCGGACAGCCCCAGGAACCCGGTCATGTACTGCTCGGCGTTCCAGGCCATGGGCCAGAGCGGCACCACCACCACCAGGAACACCAGGGTCAGGGCCGAGAGCAGCAGGGTGAGGGCGATCTCATTGGGGGTGCGCTGGCGGATGGCCCCCTCCACCAGGGCGATCATGCGGTCCAGGAAGGACTCCCCCTTGCCGCTGGTGATGCGCACCTCGATCCGGTCCGAGAGCACCATGGTGCCCCCGGTGACCCCGGAGCGGTCCCCGCCCGCGGCCCGGATGACCGGGGCGGACTCGCCGGTGATGGCGGCCTCGTTGACCGCGGCCACGCCCTCGATGATCTCCCCGTCTCCGGGGATCATCTGGTTCGCTTCCACCACCACCAGGTCGCCGGGCTCCAGGTCGGTGGCCAGGACCTGCTCCAGCGTGCCGGCGCGGGTCTTGCGGAAGGCGAGGGTGTCCTTGCGGGTCCGGCGCAGGGAGTCGGCCCGGGCCTTGCCCCGGGCCTCGGCCAGGCCTGTGGCGAAGTTGGCGAACAGCACAGTGAGGAACAGCCACACATCCAGGGCGATGAAGTAGGTGAGGGGCACCAGGCTCAGGGACGTGCCCACGGCGTCGCGGATGATGTAGGCCAGGGTCAGGAAGGCCCCCACCTCCACCACGAACATCACCGGGTTGTTCCACTGCAGGTCCGGGCGCAGCATCTTGAAGGCCTGTTTCAGGGCCGGCCAGGCCGTCTCCCGGTCCAGCAAGGGCCGTCCGGTCCGGCCATGGCGCGGGCGCTGCACCTGGGGGGTGCGGGCCGGCGCGCTCACGGGGGTTTTCAATGCATCGATCATGGTGTGCTCCTAGGGGGATTCGCGTCAGGACAGCCTTGCCGTCAACCGCCGAAGGGGAACGGGCCGAGGTGTTCCGCCACCGGGCCGAGCACGGCCACCGGGAGGAACAGCAGGGCGCCGACGATCAGGACCGTGCCCAGCACCAGGCACCCGAAGGTGACGGTGTCGTCGCGCAGGGTGCCGAGCCCGGCCGGGCTGGGCTTCCTGGAGGCCAGGTAGGCGGCCATGGCGATGGGCGCCACGATGGGCAGGTAGCGGCTGAACAGCATCACCAGCCCGGCGGCGATGTCCCAGGGGATGGCGTTGGTCACCGCGTTGGCTGCGTGGGCGAAGCCGTAGGTCACGCCCAGGCCGTCGAAGGCCGAGCCGTTGTTGGCCGAGGCGGAGGAGAACTGGTAGAGCATCTGGGAGAACCCGTGGGCGCCGGGGTTGCTGACGGCCTTGAGGCCCCAGCTGGTGGCGGCGAACAGCCCGGTGGGCATGAGGATCATCAGGGGGTGCACCAGGATGGCCAGCACCGCCAGCTTCACCTCCCGGGCCCCGATCTTGTAGCCCAGGTACTCGGGGGTCCGCCCCACCATCATCCCGGCGATGAAGATGCCCAGGATGATATACATCAGCATGTTGATCATGCCCACGCCCTTGCCGCCGAACACGCAGTTCAGCCACATGCCCACCATGGGCGACAGCGCCGCCACCGGGTTGAGGCTGTCCTCCTCGGCGTTCACCGCCCCGCAGGTCACGTCGGTGGTGATGGCGTCGAAGGTGGCCCCGCCGGAGGTGCCGAAGCGCATCTCCTTGCCCTCCAGGTTGCCCAGGTGCTGGTCCACCGGCAGCCCGGCCACCGCCGGCAGGTTCACCGGCACCGGGCCCTTGTTGGTCTGGATCTGGTAGGCCCGGGCCTCGGGATGGGCGGTGAGCCCGGGGTTGGGCTTGAGGGTGTCGTAGTACACGGACCAGACGATGGTCCCGGCCATCATCAGCAGCATCACCCCGAACACCACCAGCCCGTGGTGGAACCGCTTGAGCATGCGCCCGTACATCAGCACCAGCGCGAAGGGGAACGCCATCATGGCCAGGGTGTTGAAGAAGTTGGAGAAGCCGGTGGGGTTCTCGTACGGGTGGGCCGAGTTCATGCCGAAGAACCCGCCCCCGTTGGTGCCCAGCATCTTGATGGACTCCAGGGCGGCCACCGGGCCCACCACGATGGTCTGCTGCTTGGCCTCGCCCTTGTCGGTGGTGCCCATGGCCCCCGGCTCGAGGGTGGCCACCCGGTACGAGTCCTTCAGGGTCATGGGGCTGCCCTGCTGCAGGAAGATCAGCCCGAACACCACCGCGAACGGGACGAACAGGTAGACCACCACCCGCCACATGTCCACGAAGTAGTTGCCGAGCTTCTTTTCCCCCCGGAAGGCCCGGATGATCGCCACCAGGGCGCAGAAGCCCACCGACGCCGACAGGAACATGTTGTAGATGCAGAAGAAGATCTGGCTGAAGTTGGACAGCTGCACGTCACCCGCGTAGTGCTGCACGTTGGTGTTGGTCATGAACGAGATGACGCTGTTGAAGATGGTGGAGGGGAACATCAGCCCCTTGGCGTCACCGTTCAAGGGCAGCCAGGGCTGGAAGGCCAGCACCAGGTAGCCGATGACGAACAGCACGGCGTTGAACAGCAGCAGGGCCAGGGTGTACTGCTTCCAGTCCATGGGGCCGCCGTCCAGGTGACGCTCGACCCAGCCCGCGACCGGCAGGGGACGGTACTTGCCGTCCATGACCCAGGCGAAATAGCGGCTCAGGGGGAAGGCCAGCAGGGTCGCCGCCGCGAGCAGCCCGATGGGAAGCAGCCAGGTATGCGCGAACATCGTATCGGCTCCTTAAGCAGGAACGCTGCGGGTCAGAACCATTCGGGCCGGATCAGGGCCGCGAACAGGTAGACGAAGAGCGCGGCCGTGATGGCCAAGGTGCAATAAATCATATTTACCCCTTCTGAGAGCTAGATTCTTTCACAGCCTTTGAGGAACAGGACGCAGAGCGCCAAGGCCACGAGGCCAAGGACGAACATGGAGACCATCCACATCGAAATGCTCATTCAGGGCTCCTCCTACGGGGTTGGTGCAGGGTCGACAAGCCAGAACTCATCGGTTGAAGGATATTTCCCCGGACCTCAAGATGATGTTAGGAATGACACATCAAAAATTAAAAAATCGTTAAAAGCTGGCGGCGGCCGAGAGCCCGGGATTCAGGTTCATATCGAATTTTTCCAAATTTTAAGTGGCCATGGCTGGATTCTGACCCCTTCCTGACATGGGCAAAATGCCAGGCCCTCTGGAACCGCAACCGGAAACCGGATGAATCGATCACTGAATGGATCGATTTTTTCAAACCCCTTTCCACCCTTCTTGGGGCTGCCGGCCTGCCCCCATGGAAGGAGCGTTGGACTTAAAAGCTAATAACAGAATAAAATCCAAATAACATCATTTCCTGACCGGAACGGATCCCGGCACGTGTTCGCAGCCGTTTCAACCTCTGGCAAGGACCACCAGCCAGGCGCCCAGGGGAACGGCTTGGCCCTGACGAGTTTTTAATAACTCAAGTTTGAGCCAAAGGTTGAAATCCATAACTGATATCGTGTCGCAGGACTGCCGTTCCCACAGGTTCCAGCCCTCTTTACAGATCCCTTTTCAGGAGGCGCTCTTGAGCCGTCCCATGCCGCCTTTTTCGACCCTCGTGATGATCCCGGCGCTGGGCGCCGTCCTCCAGGCCGGCGCCCTCGCGCAGCCCGGCCCCGCCCCGGCCCCGGAGGACCCGCGCCTGGTGCTGGCCGGGGACCTGCCGCCCCTGCTGGCCGGGCTGCGCCCCCTGGGTGCGCCCGACCCCGGCGCGCCCATGGAGCGGATGATCCTGGCCCTCAAGCTGTCCCCCGAAGCCCAGGCCCGGCTGGACCGGATGCTGGAGGACCGGGACCGCGGCCAGGATCCGCGCTGCCCGTGGCTGACCCCGGAGCAGTTCGGGGAGACGTTCGGCCCTTCCCCCGGGGACCTGGACCGGGTCCTGGCCTGGCTGCGGGCCGGGGGCTTCCGGGTGGACGAAGTGGCCGCGGGCCGGCTGTCGGTGACCTTCTCGGGCACGGTGGCCCGTGTGGAGCGGGCCTTCCGCACCCCCATCCGCACCTTCCTGCTGGACGGCCGGGTGCGCCAGGGCAACGCCGGGCCGCCCTCCATCCCCCGCGCCCTGGCGGACGTGGTGGCGGGGGTGGTCTCGCTGCACAACGTCCCCCGCCCGGCCCTGAACCGGGGCTTCACCCCCGTGCCGCCCCGCACCGCGGACGCGTCCCACCACCTGGTGCCCGGGGACATCGCCGCCATCTACGGCCTGGATTCCCTCTACCCGGTGGGCATCGACGGCACCGGGGTCAGCATCGCCATCGTCGGCCGGACCCGGATCCCCCTGGGGGACATGGCGGCCTTCCGCCAGCAGTTCGGACTGCCCCCGAAAGCCCCGGAGATCATCGTGAACGGCCCCGACCCGGGCGACCTGGGCGGGAACGAGGCCGGGGAGGCGGACCTGGACGTGGAGTGGTCCGGGGCCGTGGCGAAGAACGCCACCATCCGGCTGGTGGCCTCGGCCAGCACCGCCGCCACCGACGGGGTCGACCTCTCGGCCCAGTACATCGTCAACCACAACCTGGCGCCCGTCCTGAGCATGAGCTTCGGCCAGTGCGAGCAGCGCATGGGCTCGGCGGAGCAGGTCTTCTACAAGAACCTCTGGGCCCAGGCCGCCGCCCAGGGCATCACCGCGGTGGTGGCTTCCGGGGACAGCGGCCCGGCCGGGTGCGACCCGGGCATGTCCCCCTGGGGTTCCGGCCGGGCCGTCTCGGGCCTGGCCTCGACCCCCTACGACGTGGCCGTGGGCGGCACCCAGTTCGACGAGGGCCCGGGTTCGTACTGGAAGGATCCGCCGGATCCGGACGGGACCTCGGCCCTGGGCTACATCCCGGAGCAGGCCTGGAACGAGAGCGGCAGCGCCCCAAGGGGCTCCGGCCTGTGGTCCACCGGCGGGGGCGCCTCGATCCTCTACCCCAAGCCGGCCTGGCAGAGGGCGCCCGGGGTGCCCGCCAACGGCCCCCAGTACCAGTACCGCCTCCTGCCCGACGTGGCCCTGGCCGCGGCCGCCCGCCACGACGGCTACGTGGTGGAGACCGGCGGCGGCCAGACGATCACCGGAGGCACCTCCTGCTCCACCCCGGCCTTCGCCGGGATCATGGCCCTGGTGGTGCAGAAGACCGGCCTGCGCCAGGGCAACGCCTGCCCCGCCCTGTACCAGCTGGGCAAGGCCCAGTACAGCGGCTCCGGCCCCCTGGTCTTCCACGACGTGACCGCCGGGGCCACCTGCGTGCCCGGCACCCAGGGCTGGGACTGCCGTCCGGGCTACGACCTGGCCACCGGCCTGGGCAGCGCGGACGCCGCCGCCCTGGCGGGGGTCTGGACCGCGGGCCAGGGCAACAACGTGGACGCGGTCATCCGCCGCCCCGCCACCGACTGCACCGTGACCAACGGCGCCACCGTCGTGTTCGGGGGCAGCGCCGCCTCCGCCGCGCCGGTCCCGGCCTCGGGCTGCGCCTGGGACTTCGGCGACGGCGACAGCGCGCCGGGAACCTCCTGCGCCCACGTCTACCAGAACCCAGGCCAGTTCCCCATCGCCAACCTGGTCACCTTCACCGCCACCGACGGCACCGGCGCCAGCTGCACCGACACCCGCACCATCACCGTGCTGCCGCCCCCGGCGCCGGGGGAACTGATCCGGGACGGCGGCTTCGAGCTGGACTCCGGGGCCTGGACCGGGCACGGGGCGGACGTGGGCGACAACCTCGGCGCCGTGTCCCCGCACACCGGCTCCAGGGACGCCTGGTTCCCGGGGAACCTCGAAGCCAGCTCGGTGCTGCAGCAGACCGTGACCATCCCGGCCAATGCCTCCGGCGCGACCCTCGCCTTCTGGCTGCTGGTGGACACCCGCGAGGGCTCGGACCAGGTCCTGGACACCTTCCAGGTCAAGGCGCGGGGCAAGGACCAGGCCCTGCGGATCCTGGCCAGCTACTCCAACCTGGACGTGGGGATCGGCTACCAGTTGCATTCCGTCAACATGAACGCCTACCTCGGCCAGACCGTGCAGCTGTCCTTCGTGGCCTCCAGCTTCCGCTACGGCAGGACCACCGCCTTCGCCCTGGACGACGTCAGCCTGATCGCGAAATGACCGGCCTGCCCTACCGGGTCAGCTTGCGGTACTTGATCCGGTGGGGCCCGCTGTCCAGCCCCAGCTGTTCGCGCCGGTAGGCTTCGTACTGGGTGTAGTTGCCGTCGAAGTACTCCACCCGGCTGTCGCCCTCGAAGGCCAGGATGTGGGTGGCCAGGCGGTCCAGGAACCAGCGGTCGTGGCTGACGATCACGGCGCACCCGGCGAAGTTCTCGATGGCCTCCTCCAGGGCGCGCATGGTGTTCACGTCCAGGTCGTTGGTGGGCTCGTCGAAGAACAGCACGTTGGCGCCGCTCTTGAGGGTGAGGGCCAGGTTCAGGCGGTTCTGCTGGCCGCCGGAGAGCTCCCGCACCTTCTTCTGCTGGGCCTCGCCGGTGAACCCGAACCGGCTCAGCCAGGCGCGGCCGTTCACCTGCCGCCCGCCCAGCTCGATCAGCTCGCCCCCGGGGCAGACCGCCTCGAACACGCTGCGGTCCGGGTCCAGGCCCTGGCGCAGCTGGTCCACCACCGCCATCTTCACCGTGGCGCCGACCCGGATCCGCCCCGCGTCCGGCTGCTCCTGGCCGGTGAGCAGGCGCAGCAGGGTGGTCTTGCCGGCGCCGTTGGCGCCGATGATGCCCAGCACGCCCCCGGGCGGGATGGCGAAGCTCAGGTGCTCGAACAGCATCTTGTCCCCGTAGCCCTTGCCGACCCCGTCCAGCTCGGCCACCACGTCGCCCAGCCGGGGCCCGGGCGGGATGAAGATCTCCAGCTCCTTCTCCCGCTGCTCGCTCTCCGCCGAGAGCATCGCCTCGTAGCGGCTGATCCGGTCCTTGCTCTTGGCGTGCTGGCCCTTGGGCGACATGCGGATCCACTCCAGCTCCCGCTCCAGGGTCTTCTGGCGCTTCTGGTCGCCCCTCTCCTCCTGGGCCAGCCGGGCCTGCTTCTGCTCCAGCCAGCTGGAGTAGTTGCCCTTCCAGGGGATGCCCTCGCCCCGGTCCAGCTCGAGGATCCACCCGGCCACGTTGTCCAGGAAGTAGCGGTCGTGGGTGACGGCGATCACCGTGCCCTCGTACCGATGCAGGTGCTGCTCCAGCCAGGCCACCGACTCCGCGTCCAGGTGGTTGGTGGGCTCGTCCAGCAGCAGGATGTCCGGCTTCTGTAGCAGCAGCCGGCACAGGGCCACCCGCCGCCGCTCGCCGCCCGAGAGCACCCGCACCGGGGTGTCCGGGTCCGGGCAGCGCAGGGCGTCCATGGCCTGCTCCAGCTGGGCGTCCAGGTCCCAGCAGCCCAGGTGGTCGATCTTCTCCTGCAGCTCGCCCTGGCGCGCCAGCAGGGCGTCCATGTCGGCGTCGGGGTCGGCGAACTTCTCGCTGATCTCGTCGTATTCCCTGAGCAGCGCCACCTTGTCGGCGGCGCCCTGCTCCACCACCTCGCGCACGGTCTTGCCGTCGTCCAGCTTCGGCTCCTGCTCCAGCAGCCCGGTGGTGTAGCCCTTGGACAGCACCGCCTCGCCGTTGAAGTCCTGGTCCACCCCGGCCATGATCCGCAGCACCGTGGACTTGCCCGAGCCGTTCAGGCCCAGCACGCCGATCTTGGCGCCGTAGAAGTAGGACAGGGAGATGTCCTTGATCACGGGCTTGTTGTTGTAGATCTTGCTGACCCGCATCATGGAGTAGATGATTTCGGGCTGGTCGTCGGTCTTCTTGGCCATGGCAGCATCCTGCAATCAGGGTTCACGCGTCGGGGACCTCCATCTTGCCGTCTGCGGCCGGGCCTCGTCCAGGTATGCGTTATTAATAAAAATTGAATTCCCGGACTTGATCGGGGTCAAGGCGCCCGCCTTCCCGGCACGCGATCCTGGATCCTGTGGAGGCTCCATGGAACGCCAGATCATCCGGATCGACGAGGACAAGTGCGACGGCTGCGGGCTGTGCGCCCAGGGCTGCCCGGAGGGGGCGCTGCAGATGATCGACGGCAAGGCCCGGCTGGTGAGCGAGATCACCTGCGACGGCCTGGGCGCCTGCATCGGCGAGTGCCCCCGGGGCGCCATCACCCTGGAGACCCGGGAGGCGGAGCCGTACGACGAGCGCAGGACCCTGGACCACCTCCTGCCCCTGGGCGCCAACACCCTCAAGGCCCACCTCAGGCACCTGCACGACCACGGCCAGACCGTGTACCTGGACCAGGCCCAGGCCTGCCTGCGGGAGCTGGGCGTCCCGGCGCCGGCGTCCGCGCTGGCGGACCACCGGGACCCGGCCCCGGCCGGAGGTGGCCACCACGGCTGCCTGGGCTCCGCGGCCCGGGAGCTGCGCCCCCGCCCCGCCGCGGCGGCGGCCGGAGGCCTGTCCAGCCAACTGTCCCAGTGGCCGGTGCAGCTGCACCTGATCTCCCCCCAGAATCCGGTCTTCCAGGGGGCGGACCTGCTCCTGGCGGCGGACTGCACCGCCTTCGCCCTGCCCGACTTCAACCAGAAATACCTGCCCGGAAAGAAGCTGACCATCGCCTGCCCCAAGCTGGACGGCAACCAGGAGGCCTACCTGGCCAAGCTCACTGCCCTCATCGACGATGCGCAGGTGAACACCGTCGCCGTCCTGATCATGGAGGTGCCCTGCTGCGGCGGGCTGCTGCGCCTGGCTCAGATGGCCGCCCAGCGCGCCTCCCGCAAGGTGCCCATCAAGGCCGTGGTGGTGGGGGTCGGCGGGGAGGTCCGGCAGGAAGGCTGGGTGGCCTGAATCACCGGGTCTGCGAGTTCAGGCTCACCGCCTTCATCTCCAGCTTCCCGTCCGGCCCGAACCGGAGCACCGCCAGCACGGCCGTGGTCCCGTGGGCGTCCTTGCGCACGTAGTGCCAGGACAGGGTGGTGCTGCCGTCGGCGGGGTCCGTGGCGGTCGTGGTCGGCTCTCCGAGCCGCTCCAGCGCCTCGTCCCGGGTGGTGACCCCCCGCTGGAAGCCGGCGAGCGCCGCCCGGTCGATGGGATGCCCCTCCTCCACCACCGCCTGGGCCGGCGCCGGACGGCTGCACTGGAGCCCGAGGCCCAGCCCGGCGGCGGCACAGCAGGCGGCAAGCAGGCATCTTCCGACCATCCCCTCCCCCGGCAGTGTTTCCATGAGTCTACCCCCACGCCCGGGCCCGGCCAGCACGTCTGGTAACCTGGAACCCATGGGCCTCGAACTGCTCGCTCCCGCCAAGAACGCGGACCAGGCCATCCTCGCGCTGCGCTGCGGGGCGGACGCGGTGTACATGGGCGGGCCCCGGTTCGGCGCCCGGCAGGCGGCGGGGAACGACCGGGAGGCGTTCGAGCAGGTCGCCCGGGAAGCCCGCCTCTGGGGGGCGAAGGTCTACGCGACCCTCAACACCCTCCTGTTCGACGCCGAGCTGGAGGAGGCCCGGCGCCAGGCCTGGGACCTGTACCAGGCCGGGGTGGACGCCTTCATCCTCCAGGACATGGCCTACCTGGAACTGGACCTCCCGCCCCTGCCCCTGCACGCCAGCACCCAGGCCGCCTGCGACGGCCCGGACAAGGTGGCCTTCCTGGCCGGCGCGGGCTTCAGCCGGGCCATCCTGGCCCGGGAGCTGGACCTGGCCGGGATCCGGGCCGTCCACGCGGCCGCCGACATCGAGCTGGAGGCGTTCGTGTTCGGGGCCCTGTGCGTAGGCGAGAGCGGGCGCTGCTACCTGAGCGGGGCCATCTGCGGGCGCAGCGGCAACCGGGGGGAATGCGCCCAGCCTTGCCGCGCCGTTTGGAACCTGGTGGACGCCTCCGGGCGGGTGCTGGTGCGGGAGAAGCATCTGCTGAGCATCCGCGACCTGGACCTCTCCGGCCACCTGGAGGAGCTGGCGGACGCGGGCGTCCGCGGCTTCAAGATCGAAGGGCGGCTCAAGGACGCGGACTACGTGAAGAACGTGGTCAGCCACCTGCGGCGCAGGCTGGACGCGCTCCTGGAGCGGCGGCCGGAACTGGAGCGGGCCTCCCTGGGCACGGTCAGCCACGGGTTCGCCCCCGATCCCGCCAAGACCTTCCAGCGGGGCCTCTCCACCTACCGCCTGCACGGGGAGCGCCGGCCCATGGGCACCCCGGAGGCGGCCAGGCACCTGGGCGAATACGTCGGCCAGGTGCGCTCGGTCCAGGGCGACCGGCTGGGGCTGGACCCGGCGGTGGAGCTGCATCCCGGGGACGGCCTTGCCTTCGTGGACGGGCCCGAGGCGGCGGGCACGGTGGTGAACGCGGTGGCGGAACGGCAGGTGTCGGTGCAGGATCCCTCCCGCGTCCGCGCCGGCACCCGGCTGTACCGGAACCTGGACCTGCACTGGCTCAAGGCCCTGCGGGGCGCCAAGGTGGAGCGCCGGATCCCGGTGCGGGCCCGGCTGGATTTCCCGGACGGGGCCGTGCGCCTGCGCCTGGAGGGCCCCGCGGGGCTGGCCGCCGAAGCCCGGGCCCCGGGCCGGTTCGACCCGGCCCGGGACGCCGGGGCCGCCGCCCAGGCCGTCCGGGACGCCCTGGGCCGCCTGGGCGGCACCCCCTTCCAGCTGGGGGACCTGCAGGTGGCCGAGCCCCGCTTCGTGCCCGCCAGCTGCCTGAACGCCCTGCGCCGGGAGGCCGCCGAGGCCCTGGAGGCGCTTTGCCGCGCCCCCCGGGCCCGGGAGCCGCGCCGGCCGGCGGGGCCGCCGCGACCCCTGCCGGTGCATGACCTGGATTTCACCTGGAACGTCGCCAACTGGGCCGCCCGGGCTTTCTACCAACGGGCCGGGGGAAAGGTCCTGGAACCGGCGGCGGAGCTGCAGCCCAGCCTCCAGGACCGGGTGGTGATGACCACCCGGCACTGCCTCAAGTACGAACTGGGCTGGTGCCCGGTGCACGCCAACCCCGAGCCCTGGCGGCGGCTCAAGGAGCCCCAGGGCCCCCTGTTCCTGGAGAACGGCCCCACCCGCCTGGAATGCCGGTTCGACTGCCGCCGGTGCCGGATGGAGCTGGTGCTCCGGGAGCGAAGGGAGCGGGGTTGAGACCCGGCGAGGGCCCCGCCTGGGACGTGGTGGTGGTCGGGGCGGGCCCGGCCGGGCTGCTGGCGGCGGGGAGGGCGGCCCAGCTGGGCGCCCGGACCCTGCTCCTGGAGAAGATGGAAAAGCCCGCCCGCAAGCTGCGGATCTCGGGCAAGGGCCGGGGCAACGTCACCAGCATGAAGCCCCTGGAGGAGTACCTGCGGGAGATCCGTCCGGAGCCGCGCTTCCTGCGCCAGGCTTTCGCCGCCTTCTTCAGCCAGGACCTGGTGGCCCTGCTGGAAGGACAAGGGGTGGCGGTCAAGACCGAACGGGGCCGGCGGGCCTTCCCCGCCAGCGACCGGGCCTGGGACGTGGCGGAGGCCCTGGTCGCCTGGGCCCGGAAGCAGGGCGCCGAGATCCGCCGCCACGCCCGGGTGGAACGCCTGGAGGTCCTGGACGGCGCCTTCGCGGCCCTCCTCCTGGCCAACGGGGAGCGGATCGAGGCCCGGTGCGCGGTGGTCGCCACCGGGGGCCAGTCCTACCCCGGCACCGGCTCCACCGGCGACGGCTACCGCTTCGCCGAGGCCAGCGGGCACCGGATCGAACCGCTCCGGCCATCCCTGGTGGCCATCGAGACCCGCCCCGCCCATCCCGGCGCCCAGGGCCTGACCCTCCGGAACGTCCAAGTGGCCCTCTGGATCGACGGCCGGAAGCGCGCAGGCGAATTCGGGGAAGCCGAGTTCACGGCCACCGGGCTCGGGGGGGCGGCGGTGCTCCGGCTCAGCCGGGAGATCGTCGACGCCCTGGCTGCGGGCCGGGAGGTCCAGGTGACCCTGGACCTGAAACCGGCCCTGGACCCGCCGAAGCTGGAGGCGAGGCTGCTGCGCGAACTGGAGGCCCGCCCGGGCGGCAACCTGCGCGACCTGCTGCGGGCGCTCCTGCCCGCCCCGCTGGTGGACGTGTTCCTCGCGGCCCTGGGCCTGGACCCGTCCGCCCCCAACACCCGGCTCGACGCCCCCCGCCGCCGCCGGCTGGCGGGCCTGCTCAAGGAGATGTGGTTCACCGTCACCGGCCACGGGGGCTGGGACGAGGCCATCGTCACCGCCGGCGGCGTGTCCCTCAAGGACCTGGACCCCGCGACCCTGGGCTCGAGGAGGGTCGCCAACCTCCATTTCGCCGGGGAGGTGGTCGACCTGGACGCCAACACCGGCGGCTACAACCTCCAGATCGCGTTCTCCACCGGCTGGCTGGCGGGGGAGTCGGCGGCGCGGAGGGCCCTGGATCTCTGAGGCCCGTCAGTCGCGCTTGCCCCACTCCAGGATGAGCCGGAAGATCGTCCGCACGCCCTCCTCCGACAGCGGACCGCCGTTGGCCCGGCAAAGCTGGTCCAGCAGCCGTTCCTCCTGGGCCGGGTCGTGGAAGGCGAGACCCTGGGCTTCCTTGTGGACCTTGAGGCGCTTCACCAGGTCGATGCGCAGGTTGAGGGCTTCCAGGATCCTCCGGTCCAGGCCGGCGATCTGCTGCCGGCAGGACCGGACCACCGGATCGTCGCTCGAACGTGCCACCTCATCTCCTTGACCGGGGCGCCCACGAGCATCATACCCGCCTTCCTGGGCAGGGCGCGGGGGCCAGGGATTCCCGGCCCGGAGCCTGTGGATGCCTCAGGGAACCTGGATGACGGCGTCGTTGACGGTGATGACCAGGCCGCCGGTCGCCGGGTTCGGGTTCGCCGCCACCCCCCAGGGCGAGGAGAGGGTTCCGGGCAGCGCCTCGGGGAGGAAGTTGCCTTCCATACCACTGGCGCCGGCCAGGGTGGTCACTTCCCCGAAGGGGGTGATCATGCGGATGGTGTAGTTGAGGCTGTCCGCCACATAGACGGCGCCGGTGGCCGGGTCCACCGCCACCCCGACGGGCTGGCGGAAGCTGGCGATCAGGCCGCCGCCGTCGACGCTGCCCGCCACGGGGCGCCCCGCGAGCGTGGTCACCTGGCCGGTGGCGAGGACGATTTCCCGGATGCAGTTGTCCATGGTGTCGGCCACGTAGAGGTAGCCCTGGCCGCCAGCGGCGACCCCCTGGGGCCCGTTGAACGAGGCGGCGGCCCCGGTGCTGTCGACGTAGGCCGGCAGGCCCGACCCCGCGAGGGTGGACACCACGCCGCCAGGGAGGGAGATGGCGCGGATGGCATTGTTGCCCGTGTCCGCCACGTAGAGGTTGCCATTGTAGAAGGCGAGTCCCGTCGGCCCGTTGAACGCGGCGCCGGTCCCGGTGCCGTCGATGAAGTTGGGGGCGCCCGCGGTCCCGGCCAGGGTCGACACTTCGCCGGCGACGGTGATCAGGGTGATGGTGTGCTTGCCGGCGTCCGCCACGTACAGGTTGCCCTGGCTGTCCACCGCGATGCCCTGCGGGCTGGCGAAGACCACCTTCGCGCCGTGGTCGTCGGTCACGGTCGACTGGGCGCCGCCCGGGGAGACCTTGACGATGGTGCCGTCGCCGGTGTCTGCCACCCAGGTGTTGCCGGTTCCGTCCAGGGCCACCGCGGTCGGGTGGTTGAAGGACGCCGTCGACGGGGGAGCGCCCGCCAGGGTGGTCACCGCGAAGGTGGTCGCGGCGATCTCGCGGATTTCGTCGTTGCGGGTGTCCGCCACGTAGAGGTCGCCCTGGAGGTCCACGCAGATGCCCTGGGGCCCGTTGAAAAGCGCGGCAGGTCCAGAGGCGTTGGTGCTGCCAGGCTGCCCGGGGCTGCCTGCCAGGGTCGACACCGTGCCGGTGACGGGGGCGGAGGTGGAGGGAACGATCATGCGGATCGTGTCGTTGCCCATGTCCGCCACGTAGAGGTTGCCGGACGCGTCCAGGGCGAGCTGGCCGGGCGAGGAGAAGGCCGCCTCGGCTCCGGTGCCGTCGGCGCTGCCCGGGGAGGCATTTCCCGCCAGGGTCGACTTCGTGCCGGCGGAGTTGGCCAGGGTGACCATGCTGATGATGTTGTTCCCGGTCTCGGCCACGAACAGGTCGCCCTTGCCGTCCGCCGCGATGCCTCCAGGAAGGGAGAACGTCAGCACCGCGCCGGTGGAGTCGGTCAACGTCGACACCGTGCCGTCCGGGGCGACTTCGCGGACGGTGCCGTTGCCCGTATCCGCCACCCACACGTTGTGGCTGCCGTCCACGGCGACGGCCTGGGGCCCCGTGAAGGATGCCGCCGTCCCCTTGCCGTCCGTGCTGCCCTTCTGGGGGTTCCCGGCGAGGGTCGACACCACGCCGGTGGCGGGGGAGCCGGGGGCGGAGGTGGTGGGAACGACCTTGCGGATGAGGTTGTTGCCGGTGTCCGCCACGTAGAGGCTCCCGTCGGTGTCCAGCGCCACGCCGCGGGGATGGTTGAAGAGCGCCGCCGCGCCAGTGCCGTCCGCGTATCCCGTGGTGCCCGGGACGCCGGCCAGGGTCGTCACCACGCCGCCTGGGGCGATCATGCGGATGGTGCTGTTGCCGGTGTCGGCGACGTAGGCGTTCCCGGCGGCGTCCACCGCCACCCCCCAGGGCTGGTCGAACCGTCCCGTGGACCCGGTGCCGTCGACGTTGCCGACGCCCGAGGGGATCCCGGCCAGCACCTGCAGGGAGCCCACCGCCACCCTGAACTTGGCCGTCGCCTGGGTCCCCGCCCCGTTGTCCACGGTCAGGGTGTACACCGTGCTGGCCGAGGGGCTCACGGAGTAGCTCAACCCGCTTACCACTTTCCCGACCCCCTGGTCCATGCTCCCGGTCCCTCCGGTGAAGTCCGCGGTCAACAGGGTGGTCCCGGCCGGCGCGATACCGGGTTGGCTGGCCAAGAAATCCAGGATGTTGGGGTCGGAATTGACGGCCAAGGTCGCCGCCGAGCTGGTGACGCTGCCCGCCGGGTTGGTGACGGTCACCGTGTACACGTTTCCGTTCTCGGTCGTGTTGTCGGTCTGCGAAAGGTTGTAGGCGGCCCAGGTCGCACCGGGGATGGCCACGCCGGCCAGGTTCCATTGGTAGCTCAGCGGCGCGGAGCCGGTGGCGGTCACGCTGAAGTTCGCAGCCTGGCCGGACACGACCGTCGCGTTCTGGGGCTGGGAGGTGATGGCGGGCGGCACCAGCACCGTCAGGGTGGCCGGCGTGCTGGTGACGCTGCCCTGGGGATTGCTGACCGTCACCTCGATCTGGTTCTGGTCCCAGGTGGTATCGGACGTGACCGACCAAGACGGCGTGGTGGCCCCCGTGACCGGGTTGCCGTTCCGGAACCACTGGTAGGACAGCGGCGCGCTGCCGGTGGCGGTCACGGTGAAGAGGGCGGACTGGCCGGTCGTCACAGTGAGGCTCTGGGGAGGAGCCGTGATGGCGGGCGCCGACGACGCCGTGGTGGGATCCCCCGGCGAGGATGCCGTCACCGTCAGGGTGGCCGGGGTGCTGTTCACGCTCCCGGACGGGTCGCTGACCGTCACCTGGTAGGAAGTTCCGTTGTCCTTCAGCGTGGTCGCCGGCGTGGTGTAGGCCGCCGCGGTGGCCCCGCTGATGGCCGTGCCGTTGGCCTGCCACTGGTAGGTCATCAGCGAGGTGTCGGCGGCGGTCACGCTGAAGGTCGCGGTGGAGCCCTCCGACACCGTCTGGCTCTGAGGCTGGGCGGAGATCGAGAGGGTGCCCGCGACCGGGTCCCCGGCCACGCTGGCGGGGGCCGCCCCCCCGCCATGGCCGCCGCAGCCGATCTGGATTCCGGCCCAGGCGATGGCCAGGCCTAGAATGGAGAGAATCTTCGTGGACTTGCTCATGGATGCACCCGCCCCCAGTCCCTCAGCGCATGCCCTGCCTGATCCCGGCATGGGCACGGAGCCGGACCAATAAACAGTTAATCTGGTCGTTCAGACCATCTGACTACGTTTTCTTATAAACCTACCGTTCGTGACCTTCCGAGAAGGCGATGGCAATAATAATTTATCAATTCCGACTGTCCAGGGCCTTCCCGGCCCGCCGGTGCCGCCGGATCCAGGGCCCAGAGCCAATGGGAGCGCCATTGAGCCGGGACCGCCCGGGCGCACCCCGTTAACGAAATTTAACCCTGGGCCGCTCCTGGTGGAGGCTGAGCCAGGCCCACCGCCTCCGTCTCCAGCCAGCCGCCGGACCCGGCCCCGGCACCCTCCGGAGCACCGCCGGACCGGAAGCCTTCGGCCCTCCCGGTTAACTTTTGTTAACCGAATCTCAGGTTTTTTCCCTGCACCCCGTATCCTTCATCCGTAAATCCGGGTAAGAGTAGAGAAAGAAAATCCCGAAACCCCATTTCAGCCCGGAGGACACCATGCTTTCTCGCGATTGCTTCATGTCCACACGCCGACTGTGCGGCTCTGCCCTGGCCCTGGTCCTGGGCGGCGCCCTCCTGCCCCTGGCGGCCACGACCCCCAAGGACACCCTGGTGCTGGCCGACGAACTGGATTCCACCATCACCATGGATCCGGCCGAGGTGTTCGAAGGCACCTCCGCAGAGGTCATGGGCGACGTCTACGACCGCCTGGTGCGGTTCAGCCCCGCCGACCCGTCCAAGCCGGTGGCCGACCTCGCCACCTCCTGGTCCCTGTCCAAGGACGGCAAGACCTTCACCTTCCAGATCCGGCCCGGAGTCAAGTTCGCCTCCGGCAACCCGCTGACCGCCGAGGACGTGGCCTGGTCCCTGCAGCGCGCGGTGGTGCTGGACAAGAGCCCGGCCTTCATCCTGTCCCAGTTCGGCTTCACCAAGGACAACGTCAAGCAGATGATCGCGGCCACCGGGCCCCTGACCATGACCCTCACCGTGGACAAGGGCTATGCTCCGTCGTTCGTGCTGAACTGCCTGACCGCCAACGTGGCCTCGGTGGTGGACAAGAAGCTGGTGCTCGCCCACGAGGACAAGGGCGACCTGGGCTACGGCTGGCTCAAGAACGCCTCCGCCGGGTCCGGCCCCATGACCCTGCGCGAGTGGCGGGCCAACGAAGTGATCATGCTGGAGCGCAACGACAACTACTGGGGCAAGAAATCCATCATGGCGCGGGTGATCTACCGTCATGTCAAGGAGTCCGCCACCCAGCGCCTGCTGCTGGTCAAGGGCGACATCGACATCGCCCGGGAGTTGGCGCCCCAGGACCTGGACGCCGTGCTCCAGGACAAGGACATCAAGCTCGACTCCTGCCCGCTGGGCTCGGTGTTCTACATCTCCCTCAACCAGAAGAACCCGATCCTGGCCAAGCCCGAGGTGCGGGAAGCGTTCAAGTGGCTGGTGGACTACTCGGCCATCCAGGCGACGATCATGAACCACATCGGCGTGGTGAACCAGAACTTCCTGCCCAACGGCCTCCTGGGCGCGGCCAACGTCAACCCGTTCAAGCTGGACGTCCCCAAGGCCAAGGCCCTGCTGGCCAAGGCCGGCTACCCCAACGGCTTCAAGGTCACCATGGACGTGCGCAGCGCCCAGCCCTACCAGGGCATCGCCGAGGCCTTCCAGCAGACCGCGCGCCTGGCCGGGGTCGACATCGAGATCCTGCCCGCCGAAGGCAAGCAGATCCTCACCAAGTACCGGGCGCGCAAGCATGACCTGATGATCTACAACTGGGACGTGGACTACTGGGATCCCCACACCAACGCCGACACCTTCGCCCGCAACCCCGACAACAACGACGACGCCAAGTCCAAGCCCCTGGCTTGGCGCAACGCCTGGGCCATCCCCGAACTGACCGCCAAGGCCGACGCCGCCGTGCTGGAGCGCGACACCGCCAAGCGGGCCAAGATGTACCAGGAAATCCAGGCGGAGTTCCGCAAGACCAGTCCGTTCGTCATGCTGTTCCAGAACATCGGGGTCGCCGCCGTGCGCAGCAACGTGGAGGGCTTCAAGCAGGCGCCCTCCACCGGCAGCACTTACGTGTTCAACGTGTCCAAGCGCTGACGGCCCGGCCCGGCCAGTCATGGTCCTGCCCCGGCAAGGCCCGAGGAACGGGAGCGGAAGGCGCCGCCATGCCCGCGCCGCCCGCAACCTCCTGGGCTTCCTGGTGGTGGTCCTGCTGACCTACCTGGGGCTGCTGGCGGTGACCTTCGTCATCGGCCGGGTCATCCCCATCGACCCGGCCCTGGCGGTGGTCGGCGACCGCGCCCCGGAGGCCGTGCTGGCGCGGGTGCGGGAGGAGATGGGGCTGAACCGGCCCATCTGGGAGCAGTTCGGGATCTACATCGGCAAGGTCGTGCGGGGCGAGTTCGGCACCTCCATCCTCACCGCCAACCCGGTCATCCGGGACATCGGCCGCGCCTTCCCGGCGACCATGGAACTGGCCACCTTCGGCATCCTCATCGGGGCCGGGGCGGGCATCCCCCTGGGGGTGTGGGCCGCGGTCAAGCGCGGCCGGTGGATCGACCAGGTGGTGCGGGTGCTGGGGCTGGTGGGCTACTCGGTGCCGATCTTCTGGCTGGGACTGATGGGGCTGCTGCTGTTCTACGCCCGCCTGGGCTGGGTGGCCGGTCCGGGGCGGGTGGACGTGATCTACGAGTACACCCTCAAGCCGGTCTCGGGGCTCCTGCTGCTGGACGCCGCCCGGGCCGGGCAGTGGGACGCCTTCGCCAACCTGCTGTCCCACCTGGCGCTGCCCGGCGCCCTCCTGGGCTACTTCTCCCTGGCCTACATCAGCCGCATGACCCGCTCGTTCATGCTCAACGAGCTGTCCCAGGAGTACGTGGTGGCCGCCCGGGCCAAGGGCATCCCCGAGGCCCGGATCATCTGGCGGCACGCCCTGCGCAACGCCCTGGTGCCGCTCATCACGGTGGTCGCCCTGTCCTACGCGGGGCTCCTGGAAGGCTCGGTGCTCACCGAGACGGTGTTCTCCTGGCCGGGGCTCGGCATGTACATCACCAACGCCCTGCAGAACGCCGACATGAACGCGGTCCTGGGCGGCACCATCGTGGTCGGGTCGATGTTCATCGGCCTCAACCTGCTGTCCGACATGCTGTACCGCCTGCTGGACCCCAGGACCCGGGAACCATGAGCGCGCACCCCTTCGCCCTCCTCGCCGCGCGCATCCGGCGCCTCGATGCCTGGCTGCTGTCGGACCGCCCGGGATCCCGCCGCCAGGCCGCCCTGGGCCGCGCCTACGGCTCCTGGCGCGGCTTCACCCGCAACCGGCTGGCCATGGCCGGCCTGTTCATCATCCTGGCCCTGGTGGGGACAGCCCTGGCCGCCGACCTGCTCGCGCCCCATTCGCCCATCGCGGGCGACCTGCGCAACACTCGCCTGCTGCCGCCCTCGCACGGGTACTGGCTGGGCACCGACGACCAGGGCCGGGACATCCTCTCGCGGCTGATCTTCGGGTCCCGGATCACCCTGAAGGTGATCTTCCTGGTGGCCGTCCTGGCGGCGCCCATCGGGCTGCTGGTGGGCACCGCGGCCGGCTACGCGGGCGGGCTGCTGGACGCGGTCCTGATGCGGCTCACCGACATCTTCCTGGCCTTCCCCCGGCTGATCCTGGCCCTGGCCTTCGTGGCCGCGCTGGGCCCCGGCATCGAGAACGCCATCATCGCCATCGCCATCACCTCCTGGCCCCCCTACGCGCGCATCGCCCGGGCCGAGACCCTCACCCTGCGCAACGCCGACTACATCGCCGCGGTGCGCCTGGTCGGCGCCTCCCCGTGGCGGATCGTGTTCCGCCACATCATGCCCATGTGCATGTCCTCGGTGATCATCCGGGTCACCCTGGACATGGCCGGCATCATCCTCACCGCCGCCGGCCTGGGCTTCCTGGGCCTGGGCGCCCAGCCGCCCATGCCCGAGTGGGGCGCCATGATCGCCAACGGCCGCGCCTTCGTGCTGGACCAGTGGTGGGTGGCCGCCGCGCCCGGGGCCGCCATCTGCCTGGTCAGCCTGGCCTTCAACCTGCTGGGCGACGGGCTGCGGGACGTGCTCGACCCCAGAAGTCAGTCCGTCTCGCGTATCCCCAAAGGGGATACCGAGAAGGCGGCCAAGTGAACGCGACCGCCTCCGCCCCCCTCCTGGAAGTGGACGGCCTGGACGTCGCCTTCCCCCGCCGGGACGGCTCCTGGTTCGAGGCGGTGCGCGGGGTGAGCTTCACCCTCGGGCGGGAGCGCCTGGGCATCGTCGGCGAGTCCGGCTCGGGCAAGACCCAGACCGGCCGCGCCATCATGGGCCTGACCGCGCCCGAGGGCCGGGTGGCGGCCCGCAGGCTGGCCTTCAGCGGCATCGACCTGCTGCGCTGCCCGCCCCGGGAGCGGCGCGCCCTGCGCGGCGGGCGCATCGCCATGGTGCTCCAGGACCCCAAGTTCTCCCTCAACCCAGTGATGACCATCGGGGCCCAGATCGCCGAGACCCTGCGTGCCCACCGCCAGGTGGGCGGCGCCGAAGCCCGGGCCCGGACCCTGGCCGCCCTGGAGGCGGTCCAGATGGACGACCCCGAGCGGGTCTACCGGCTGTATCCCCATGAGGTCTCCGGAGGCATGGGCCAGCGGGCCATGATCGCCATGATGCTCATCGCCGAGCCGGACCTGCTGATCGCCGACGAGCCCACCTCGGCCCTGGACGTGACCGTGCAGCTGCAGGTGCTGGCCATCCTGGACCGGCTGGTGGCCCAGCGGGGCATGGGGCTGATCTTCGTGTCCCACGACCTGCGCCTGGTCTCCAGCTTCTGCGACCGCATCCTGGTCATGTACGCCGGGCGCATGGTGGAGGAGCTGCCGGCCGGGGACCTGGCCCGGGCCAAGCATCCCTATTCCCTGGGGCTGATGGACTGCCTGCCCAGGCTGGGCGCCGGCCGCCACCCCCTGCCGACCCTGGACCGGCGTCCGGAGTGGGCCCTGTGAGCGCCGTCCTCCCCTCCCCCACCCGGACCGCCGCGGGCCTGGAGGTCGAGCAGCTGCGCGTGACTTTCGACGGCTTCGTGGCGGTGGCCGACACCTCCTTCCGGGTGGAGCCCGGCGGGACCTTCGGCATCGTCGGCGAGTCCGGGTCCGGCAAGTCCACGGTCCTGCGCGCCGTCTGCGGCCTGGCCCGGAAGGAGGCCGGCGCGGTCCGGCTCCTGGGCGAGACCGGCCAGCCCCTGCCGGAGCCCGGCTCCAAGCCCTTCCGGCGGCTGGTGCAGATGGTGTTCCAGGACCCCTACGGTTCCCTGCACCCCCGGCACACCGTGGACCGGATCCTGGCCGAGCCCCTGGCCATCCACCACCTGGACGACCGCCAGGCCCGCATCGAGCGCGCCCTGGACGAGGTGGGCATGGGCGACGGCTACCGGTTCCGCTATCCCCACCAGCTCTCCGGCGGCCAGCGCCAGCGCATCGCCATCGCCCGGGCCCTGATCCTGGAGCCGCAGATCCTGCTCCTGGACGAGCCCACCTCCTCCCTGGACGCCTCGGTGCAGGCCGAAGTGCTCAACCTCCTGGAGGACCTCCGCGCCCGCCGGGGCCTGACCTTCATCATGGTCAGCCACGACCTGGCCGTGGTGACCCACCTGTGCCGGAGGCTGATGGTGATGCAGCGGGGGCAAACGGTGGAGTTCCTGGATTCGGAGGACCTGGCGGCCGGGAAGGTGGTGGATCCGTACACCGCGAGACTGCTGGAGGCGGTGGGGGGGTTCCGGCGGGGCGGGGGGAGGCCTGGCCCACATTAGTTCGGCGCCAGACCAGAGGACCCGGTGTGGGTGGGCGCAAAAACGGAACCTACGCCAGCGCATGGGGCCGTCGCCGGACACGGCCGGGTCGGGACACGGGCCCCAGCAGGCATGGCTGAACGGACCACCCCAGCTCCAGGTGGGCTGGGGGGTCCGAAGCCATTCTGGTGCCAAGCAGTTCAGCGCGGCCGCGCCTCACTGGATCGAACGAGCACCTGGGCGCTGCGCTAGTAGCCTGTGCCCACCTGGAACTGGACCGTGGAAGGGAACGTGCCCGTGTCGGTCACGATCTCGACCGGGCCGGACTTGGCCGCCGTGGGCACGGTGGCCCGGATCTCCGTGTCGCTCACCACGGTGAATTTAGCCTGGGTCCCATTGAACAGGACCTTCTTCACGTTCTTGAAATTGCTCCCCATGATCGTCACCGAGGAACCGATGGCGGCCTTCGCGGGCTCCAGGCTCCGGATGGAGGGCTTGGCCATGCTCGACGACGACAGGGGCGGCGGGGTTGGAGAGGTGTAGCTGCTCTGGGCGTAAGCCATGCTGGTCATGAGCCCGGAGCATACGAGGGTTATGAGAACGGATGATTTCATGATGCACCCCTAATGAATCGGGACGGAACAGTCCATCCCAGGTTGCAGACAGATCCTCACGCTGGGGTGGCCGGCCCCGAAGCGAGACCCCGGGAAGGCCTTCTCCCGGAGCTGCCCATGGGGGGGGGATTCCACGGCCTCGGCTTCCAACGCCAGCAGCCGCGCGACCGCCCAGATCCAGTGGGTTTGACTCCAGGACACGGGGATTGCATGGGCCATTGGTAGCGGGCGGAAAGCCATGCGGCACCTCCACCAGGGCAAGGGAAAGTTAGGTTCTTCAATATCCATGTCAAGGCGGGGCGGCACGACCGGCCGGAGGACGGTCGCGTCCCGCGATCGTCCTTGCCGGCGAAAAGCATGGGATAGCGGGCGAGCGATCTCCTCCCGCACAAGATCGATGGGAGGAGGTTTCCGCCTCAATTCCCCGGAGGTGTCTGGCAAATTAGATCTGGTCGGTCTTTACCTGTCAATCGCCCATGCCACCACCCCATTCCAAACTTCAGCGACCCGACCTCCTCCACCGGACCTTCGCGGCCTGCCTTCTGCTCAAGGCGCTGAACGCTTTGCTGGAACTCGGGACGGCGGCCATCCTCTGGCTCATCGCCCCGGGATCGGTCGGACCATGGCTGCGCACGCTCACCGCCGGTGAACTTGCCGAGGATCCCAAAGATCTCTTCGCGAACTGGCTGGTGGCGGCAGGCGGCCGGTACTCAGCTCACACGCAACATTTCGCCATTCTCTATCTGCTTTTCCACGGAACCATCAAGCTCGTCCTGGTGTTCCTGCTCTGGCGGCGGAAACCATGGGCCTACCCGCTTTCAGCTGGAGTCTTGGCGCTTTTCCTAGCCTATCTCTTGATTCGCTGGTCCCAGACCCATGCCGTGGTCCTGGTCCCTCTCGCCGGGTTCGATCTGGTCTTGATCGGCCTCATCCTCAGGGAAAACCGCCGGATCAAACTTGGCCCGGTCAACCCTTAGATGACCAAGCCGGTCGCCGCGGTTTCGCGATCTGTGACCTTTCCAAGAACCCGCAACAGGACTATCTTTACTCCGCGAGCCATCCACCCGATGCGCAGCGAAATTGAAAATATTGTAATGGATCGTGTTGTCTTTTTGTCATATCTGTTTTTTGATCGGTTATTTACCAATGAATGCAACCGGGGGCCCCTTCCCGACTCTGGCCATTTGGAGTTCGCATGAACCAGGAAGACACTTCCCCATCCTTCGCCCCGATGCTTCTGATGTTCATCGCCGGCGTCGCGTTCGGCGCTGTGATCGCCGCCCTGGCGACCCCCAGGAGCGGCCCCGAAATGCGCGGGGACTTGAAGGACGCCACCACCCACGCCAAGCGGAAGGCCGCGGATTTGGCAACGAACGCCTCCGGGGTCCTGGACGACCTGAGGTCGCGCAGCCGCCATGCAGTCGCGGACCTCAAGCGCCGCGTCGCCGATTCGGTGGCCCACCTCAAGCATCCGGCCAGGGCCCGGTCTTCGGCCGCCCCCGGGCCGGACCGGGTCCCGGCAGGGGATATGGATTGGGCTGGTCCTGATGGCGGATGACTGAACCCGCCGCCAGGCCCAGGAGTCGCCGCGCCCCCAAGGCTCGTCCTGAAGCGTACGGCGGCGGAGCCATCAGCGCCGTGGGAAGCCAGCCTCTGCACGTGGTCACCTACAATATTCACAAGGGCTTCTCTCAGTTCCACCTGCACCTGATGGTGCATGAACTACGGGACCAGCTGCGTGCACTGGGGCCGGATATCGTCTTCCTGCAGGAAGTCCAGGGCATGAACGACAGGCATGCCAAGAACTTCCACAACTGGCCTGATCAGCCCCTGCAGGACTTCCTCGCGGAAGACTTCTGGCGATCCACGGCTTATGGAAGCAACGTCGTATACGGCCACGGACACCATGGCAATGCGATCCTGGCCCGCTTCCCCATGGAGTATCCGCACAACCAGGATGTCACGCAGATGCGCTTCGAGCGGCGCGGGCTGCTGCATTGCGCCATCAACGTCCCGGGTTTTCCCAAGGCGGTTCATTGTGTTTGCGCCCACCTTTCCGTATTCGCCAGATCGCGGCGAAGGCAGCTGGATGCTTTGTCCGGCTATCTCGAAGACATCGTCGACCCCGACATGCCGCTCATCATTGCCGGTGACTTCAATGACTGGCGCAACGAGGCTGACCTATTGCTGGCCAAACGCCTGCACCTGGTTGAAGTGTTTGGCGGAGCCTGGGGTGATCACGAGTCTCCCGGCCGGAGTTATCCATCCAAGTTCCCGATGCTGCGGCTGGACCGGATCTATGTGCGTGGCTTCTCGGTCCAGTGGGCCGAGATCTTTTCCGGTGCCCCGTGGTCCAAGATCTCGGACCATGCCGCACTTTCGGCACATCTATTGTTCGATGACCGGCTGGAAGCAGAATAAAAGAAACAAATTCAAAGCCGTTAACAAGTTCCGGACCATCATCCGGTCGGTTGCTGGTGATTGGTGGCCCACAAGGCACCAAAATGTCAGTTCAAGATCAAATCTTGCTGGCATTTACGAATTTGAAGATCGGTAGATGCCCCCAAATATGCCCCCAGGTTCGTCTTGCTGGGCGGGGTTGGCCGGCAGCATCCGTGGCCCAAGGTAGCACGGCTATGCCCCATACCCTATCAACACACCGGCCCGCCCTGCCTGGCGCTGGCCGGGTCGCACCCCAGCAGGTCGCCCAGCACCTCGGCCTCACGCACGACTCCAGGTAGATCATTCCGGCGATGTCCCCCAGGTGGGAGCCTTTGGAGGGAGGGAGAGGTGTGCAACAGCCCATGCAAGGCGCGGGCGAGGTGGCTGGCGCCGAGCGCACGATGACTCGTACACCTGGTAAAGACATTCATAGTGCTGTCCTAACACGGTAGGGGTCGGTGGTTCGATTCAACTCGCGCCAACCAAAAAACACGAGACACCACATGGGTGCCTCGTGTTTTTTATCGATATTCGCCAGTCTCAAAATCGGGCCAGGCCCACAATAGGCCCAAAAGTCATTGCGGGGACTGCTGTGAATCCATAGAGATGTGCACGGACTTTCCTCAGGCGATGGCGGCGAGCGGATCGGGTGGCTGGCTGCGAGGTGGAGCCGTCGGGACCTCCTTTGAACCACCAGCCGAGCGAGACGGTCAAAGGCCGGGTTGGCTGTCTGACTGGTCCATGATGCCCTTGGTCAAGGCGCGGGAGCATGATTACTGGTCCGCAGCGTACTCAAAATCTGTTCTCCGCGAGGGGGTGTCGGTTCGAGTCCGACCGCCGGTACCAAAGGTTTCAGCCACGTCAGTCGACGGGGCGTTTTTTGGGCTGGGGCACCCCGGGGGCACCCTTGGGTTTGCGGGACGGGGGACACCGGTTGTGACTAATGGCGCCGGTCGAACGAGGCCTGCTCCCATGATTGGTTGACCGGGCGGTACAGGCGAACGCCCCGAGGCGGGGGCGGGCCAACGAACAATAACTACCATTTTTCAGCCAGTTAATTACCAAAAATCAGCCTGATACGGAAAATTTACGGCAAACCCAGTATCCGGATCCGTGGCAACAAGCTACGTACCTGGTGGCCGCTTGGATCCTCGCCCGGCATCATCACCGGCCTTGGCTGGACGCCTGGTTCAGTCCCTTCTCTGCCCCATTGAGTTGCTCCAGGAGTTCCCTGAAGGTGGGCGCCTCGGAAAGAAACATCGGGCGCATGGCCTCCAAGTCCCTGGCCAGTTCCTCGTGGCGGTGCTCGGCCGGCACCAGGTGAAAGGTGCCAGGGACGGCCGTTCCATAGTTGGCCCAACTGGAAGCGAAGAACCGGGATTTGTGCCGAATGACATCCTGGAGCACGTCCATGCGGGCCAGGGCTTTCGTGCGGCTGGGATGGCGCCATAGCGCCGCGACGTCCGTGTAGTGGCGGGCAACCCGATCCTTGATGGCTTGATTGGCGGGGCGATGGTACTCCGCATGGAGAATGGTCGCCTTCTCCCAGAAGGACCTCTCCAGTTCAAGGGCCACCACCGGAACCCGGAAATCGGGAAAGGCCTCACCCAGAACATCGGCCAGCATGGGCTGGATCACATGGTTCCCGGTGGGTTGCTGGCTAGTCAGGGAGCCCAGTTCCAGCTTCACCTGCTTGGCGATGTAGCCCCCCGCCTGCGGGAGGACCGAAGGATAGTTGAACCACAGGTTGGGTGTGCCAGCCACCGAATCGATCTCGAACCGAAGCCATGGCACAGGCGGAACCGGGGGCCCCAGGATTTCGGCGACAGCAGCTTCCAAGGCCGGCTGGAACCGCTGAGCGACGCACTCCTCGCAGGCCTTGCCCAACGCCTTCATGCGCTTGAGTCGCGCCGTGGTGGACGGTGCCTCGTCCAGTTCCGCCTCGGTGAAACCCAGGAAGTTCGGGGACACCGACAGGTCCGCATCCTCGGAAAACCGCTGGATGACCCCGAACACTTTGGACAGCGAGGTCCCGCCCTTGAACACGACGCCCGGGGCCATGGCCGGGCATTCGAAAATCCGTCCAAGAATCCAGCAGACCCAGAAGTCCTTCTCCACGATGACCGGCAGGATTCCGCGCCTCGCAGCCACCTGCTCGATGATCAGGCGGCGTTCGGATACCGGTTCAAGGGCGAATCCACTCATGCATTCTCTCCTGCGATGTATCGCAAGATTGGATGCATCCAGGCGGGAGCAAGTGGTAGATCCCGGAGCAGACGCTTGCGGTCCGAGGTGTTCAGGGTTCCACGGAGATGGGCCACGCGGGCCTTGGTGACGTTGGCCTTGCCCAGGCTCCGCAGGGCGGCGAAGACCAAGCTGCTGGTCGCCGCCGCGCTTCCCACCTTGCGTTTGGGCCGCTGCTTGAGCTGCACCGTCAGGGGCCCCACTTTGATGACCCGGCTGGGTCCATCGGTCAGGAACACGGCCTTGACCGGGACCTGTTCGGAGAGCCGCAGCAGATTGGCGGCCATGGCCTCCGCCGGTTGGATGGTGGCGCCATCCCTGCGAGCCAGGGCCTTGGCAATGGCTTCAGCCGTTGGCAAGAGTTCGCCCAGGAGGGGGTGGGTGCGTGGAACGTCGTAGAGTCCCCGACCAAGGTGCCGGAGGGTACCGGCCCGCGCCAACCGCAACAAGGTCATGCCCACGCTGTAGGGTGAACCAAGGTCCAGGAAATCGAACGGCGTGAAGACCCGGCCCGCCTCAGTCCGTGACTGCCGGGCAATGCGCCGGGCGATCTGCTGGGACACGCTGTCCTTCCCCGGCGCCTTGCTGGCGGGTGGGTTCAGGATGCGCTTTGGCTGCGAGCCGGTATGCGTGGCCATGCAGAAATGGTGGGGTAGTTATGTTAAAAAAACAAGGCCATTTTTTTAACACCGATAACCGACTTTCCCTTGTGAGCTAAAGGCTTTAACAAACTTGCATTTATCCATCCAGGTAGAGCGTCCAGCTCCCCCGCGAGGTTCATCCATTCGAGTGGGTCCATCCCCACCGGATCACCCCTTCTGGCTTTTCTCCCACTGGGCCTGGAATTCCGCGCCGAGCATTTCGAGATCGACGTACACCAGGGAGCGCGTGTCACCCATGGGGATCTTCACGAAGCATTTCCGGTAGGGCCCATCCGAGGAATACCAGTACTTCAATCGTTGTGGCTCAATGGGGATCCGGCCCTCCACGTCCTTGAGCTTGAACCCCCCGTGCCAACAATGTTGAGACAGAAATTCTTCACTCGTCTCAGCTATGGTGGGCATGGAAGGAAAGGAAATGTCGAGGGTCGTGAATTCAGGAAATGCCGAGGTGCCCTTGTCCCGGC
>JBELAL010000042.1:0-43548 GCA_049508835.1 Holophaga sp.
TGATGAGCCCGGCCCTGGTGCCCGGCATCGCCATCGTGTTCGGCATCGACAAGTTCATGAGCGAGTGCCGGGCCCTCACCAACCTCACCGGCAACGGCGTCGCCTGCGTGGTGGTGTCCTGGTGGGAAGGCGAGCTGGACCGCAAGAAGCTGAACGAGGTCCTGGGCGGGAAAGTGGAATCGGTGGACGGGACACCCAGCGAGGCATGAATCCCACGCAAGATGGCCCAACGCTGGAGGATGTGATCAAGGCCCTGGATCCATCCTGGTCGGGCCGCAAGCCTGAATTGCCGCACCCCATCCAAGCTGTCCTTCCCGAAGGGAAGACACCCGTGGAGTTCCACCTGGAACGCCGGCGGTGATGTGCCGTCCCAAAAGGACCGCTCGATTCCCTTGGTCTAAAATGAGCGACATCGAGGGCCTGGGACAACCCGAATGCAGGCAGGAGAACCGGCGTGCCCTGGTGGGTCGGCGATCATCACCCGGTCAGTTGATTCGTACCTTTCTCAAGAATTGGTCCCTAGGCAACAGGCCGGTCTCCTTGGCATAGAATTCAATCGAAAAAGTCCGGGCTCTGAATTTTCTTCTTATGTCCCTGGCCGCCTGAATGATCTTGTCCTGTTCCGCTGGGTCAACGACTTCATATACGGTGACGAGGGTGTGAAGGCCGCCTGCGGCGCAATAAATATTGTGGTTTTGAGGGTGGAGATTTGATCGCTTGAATGGGTAGACCGCAATGAGGTTTTCGTAAATTAAGTTCTGCTCGTCCGCATCCGCGGCTGCCGGGATGCCACTCAACAGCGGGAAGTAATCTGATGCGAAAAGGATTCCATACCACTTCCTGGATTCCGGCTGGACCCCGAGTTTCATCAGGCCTGCCATGACGGCGAATAGCACAAAAGCCGCCATAGCCATCCAGATTCCTTTCTGGCCTTTTAGTTTGTCCATGGATTCGCTCCCACGCCTCCCCAACCGCCTTAATAATCGCGATACGCGAAACCTAACATTCCTAACTTCCTGGCCAACAATCCCCCTCCTCTGGTCGTGAAGACTAACTCAGAATGTCGGGAGAAATTCATACCCCTCTGCTTCCTGGTCATTTGAATGTTTCAAGGCACCCGGTAAACCCCAAATCAGATCGGATTGAGATGATTGAGCCAACGATCTTGCCTATTCCCAATCACAGTACCAATGGGATTGGTTTTTGAGTCGATTTTCTCATTTCTTCTCCAACTTGATCAATCAATACGCCTTCTCCAAATTTTATTACAATACCCATGCACTCAATACCAGATTTATATATTCTCCCATTGATAAATAATCCTTCATTTCCTGTATTTTTATCATTGACTATATATTTTTCACTGCCGCAAACAGCCTCAAGCTCTTCCCATGGCACTAAAAATGCATTTCCTTTTTTAACATTATGCCCCTTTCGGATGACCAAAACAACATGTCCGTTTGGTTCTATCCTAAGCACATTCAGATTACTCAACAAAAATGATTCATTACTTGTTATTAAAAAACATTTACAGATGTCTATGTGGTCTCTTTGACAAGAAATTGAACCCAAAAAAAATATGAATAAGGTAATAATAGATTTAGCATAGATGTTCATGCCATCTCCTAGTTTGACCATGGATTTTGTAGAAATCCGCCAACCGATCCAGGCGAAAGAAGCCCTGCATCGCTTAAAACAATATTCACCCAGCCAGTACAATTAGATGTCTTGTTATACAAAGAGCCATTTTCTAAATTATAGTTATCACCAGAATGAGCAAATATAGATAAAGTTAGAGCTTGTAATTGGTTATTAGACAGACGCAATGTAATTGCCACATTATTATAATCATGACCTGTATTTTGACGAATTTCCCCAGGAACAGACCAGAATGGCGCTAAGTACTTATAGCTTGGTTTTGGGTAATGACCCAAACCGTAGCTTGACCCATCAGCCCTGTAAAACAGGATAAAGGTATGTGGCATGGGGAAGGAAGTATCGTTAACAACTTGTACATAATTTGTTTGCGCCAGAGGATCAGTCGAACGAAGACCGTGGACGACCTCTTCGTCGTCAGGGTCATCGTCTGGGCCCATTCCGTCGGCGTCGGGAACGAAGGTGGCCTGGCTATGATCGTCATCCACCCATTCCCAATGTCCCCATACCCTATCCCCATCTACCCATTCCCACTGCCTTCCACGCTTCTTCCTGCTACCAGGGGCTGCGGGGGCCAACCCGAAGGGATCGCTCAGAAAGGTGGGGCGGTTCTCCACATAGCTGTACAGGTTCCAGGTTCCTGGATCCTCGAGGAACTGGGCATGAGCAGGGTCCACTTGGCCGAACCGCCCGTAGGAAGGCAGGTAGGCTCGCGACTGCATGAAGATAGGGGAACCCGGCTGGTCTTCATGGGTCGCGAAACGTTGCGCACTCTGGATTCCCAGACCTCCGAACCGCTCGCCGAAGGGCAGGTTTTTGGCGATCCCCACCAGAGAGCCTTGGGCGTCGGTGACCAGGTTCGGGCTTCCCACCAGGTCACCCTGGACGCAGGACGAAGACGCTCAGGGGCTCCCTGGAGAACCCATGGACCGTATAGGTCGCGCTTCCGTCCGGGTTGTTGCTGCGGAATCGCAGTCCTTCGGAATCCAGCAGATAGGTCGTCTCGAGACCGTCCAGCACCTCCCGCTTGACCCGGAATGCTCCATCGAAATCCCAGGACACGGAATGCCGGCCAGACTGATTCGGCACGGCCAGGATGCTCGTGAGCCGTCCATAATCGTCATACACGGCCCCGGTGGTGAGCGGACCGGCAGGCCCCTGAAGGGTTCCCGGCAACTGGTTGGTTGTGGGGTCCGGAATCCCTTGCCAGGCACCTACTTCGTCAGGCTGCTTCCCGCCTTCTCCCTGCTCGTACTTGAAGTCGCTCCGGGAGCGGTTGCCGAATGCGTCATACCCGAAATTCTGCAGGACGCTTTCGCCCAGGTGGATCCCATGAACCTTGGCTTGTCGCAGACGACCCAAGGGATCGTAGGCAAAAAGGTCATTATTCACTGGGAAGCCATCAGGCCCTGTGGCATGGGTAGGGTCAGGACCTCGCCAAAGAAGCAGCCCTCCCCGGCTCCAACCCAGATGGTTTTCCTGACGGTTGTAGGCTAAGCCCTGCGAGGCGTTTTCCAGGTCTGCACCGATCCGGCCGAACTTGTGGGTCACGCAGGCCAGCTGATCCTTGTCCCAGGCATAGGTCGTACAGGCACCATTGCCGAGCGCGAGCGTCTCGGTGAAACCCGTTCCGGTGCCCATGTCGTCATAGAACATCTGGCCCCTGGTCGACCCATCCAGGGTCACGGTCTGGGGGCGGCTGAGGTCATCCAGGCTGGTCAGGACCGTGCTTGAGGATTTCGCCGGGAAGCACAGGGCCCGGATGGTTCCTGAATCGTACAGTTTCCGCGAAACCGGGAAGGCGTGGAGGCCGTCGCTGGTGGTCTTCACGGCCAGGCGATCAAGATCGTCATAGCCGAAGGATTCCGTCAAGGTCCCGTAGGGTTGGGAGTCCACGATCTTCGAAAGCAGGCGGGTTCCCGGATCATAGGTCATTCGCCTCACGACATCTCCATCCGGCGAGGAGGCCCGGATTTCGGATGGCCGCAGCCATGCGTCGGGGATGATGCGAACCTGGGCATTGCTCGTCCCGGAATGGCCGATGCGCGTCATGGCCAACGGAATGCCGTCGCTGGTGAAGTCGCTGAACACGGTGGTGCCTTCCTCGGGCCCTGTTTCCGAAAGAAGCCATCCCAGGTCGTTCCTGATATGGGTCCGGGCCTGGTTTCCCTGGACTGTGCGCAGAAGGTAGCCGTTGCGGTCGTGGTAGTAGCTCACTACCTGCCCCAATGGATCCGTGGTGACCACCGTCTGGCCGAGAACGTCGGTGAGGGTGGTGTGGCCACCACCCTCGGCATCGTGCACGGTGGTGATGATCCCCTCGCCGTTCCAGGTGGGCTGAACCTGAACCTTGGCCAGGACCCTTCCCGTCCCCGCTCCCTGGACCCGGTCCCTTTTCTCGCAAAGGCGCCCCTGGGCATCATAGACCCAGGCCATGTCTCCATAAGCGGCCTGATGGGGTTTCAGGACCGGGGTCTGCCGGACCATCTGGCCGAACCCGTCAAACCAGGTCTGCCGTGTGCTTCCATCCGGAAAGGTCACCTTCACAGCCCGGCCCCACCCGTCGAACTCCGTCCGTGTGGAGAGAGAATGGCCATCCGCGGTCGTCGTTTCCGTCACCCAGGTGCCATCCGGCGCATGACGGTAATCCACAGTCACAGGTCCGACGCTGCCTTTGGCCAGACGAGTCACGGTCCGGACCCTTCCCCAGCCGTCGTAGGTGGTCCTGGTCTGGATGCCGTTCGGCTCCGTGACCAGGATTCGACGACCCAGATCGTCAACGGCAAAAGTGGTCCATCTCCCGTCCACCAGGTCTCTTGCCCCTGTGAGCCAATGGAAGGGTGATTGATCGTACTGAAACTCGGTTCCTTCCCTCCGGTCCTGTCCCGGCGCCGCCGGGACCCGATTCGCACCATTCCGGACTGTGCGCAGGGATGTCCCGGGAAGGGGCGGGAACTGCGACCAGGGGATCGTATCGACCATGATCCGGGAGCCGTTCAACATCCGGGAGCGCGATGTTTCGAATCCATTGGCATCGAAGGCTGATTCCGTCCTTGAGCCTATGGTTCCGAACCATGCCGATGGGTTGCCTTGGTTGTCGAGCACATGGCGCAGGGGCCGCCCTGAAGGTATCTCCAGGAGGTTTTCCTCCGAGATGGTTTCCAGGAGCCCCAGTTTCGCCTCCCAACGCCGGGTGTGGAGTTCGATTCCATGCGCCGCGTACTCGTTCGGAATGTCCAAGGATGAATCCTCAAGAGCCTGCGAACGAAAGTCTGGGGGAGAGTCCGGGCCTGCAGTGATCCATACGTCGGTTCTTCCAGGAACGCAGGGACCACCCATCGTACAAGCGAGTCTCAAACGGTTCACCAAGGTTCGATTCATCCGCGGCAGCGTAGCAATCTTGCTGAAGCACTGCGTTCGTGTAGAAAAGGTAGCCGTGAAGGTCGATGCCCCAACCCCAGGTCGTGGGCGGATGGGTCAGTACGACCACTCGGCAGGGTCCGGTGCCTGGGATCGGATCTGAATAGTGCGCGATGCGAGTGGAGGGCTGGTCACCCCATTCGCCGTATTCCTCGAACATGGAAAACACGGCCCGGTTTCGGCTGATTTTCACCGAGTTGCCGGCACCGGAGGCATCCCTGGTGCTGACCGTCTCGACCATGGGCCAGTCGTGTTCCCCGTCCCGCAGGAACCCGTAGGTCAGGGTCTCCACCACGCCGTTGGGATGAGTCACTTGCTCCAGGCGGCCATCCAGGGTTCCATCAGGGCTTTTCAGCCAATCGAAAATGAAGGTCCGGCTTTCTCCCTCGGCGGTTTCGGTGAAACGTTCCGGGAGGAAACCGCCCTGAGGACGGAACCTGCCCTCCAGTTCCGCTGCGGGCAGTCCCAGGGTATTCGAGGTTTTCAGGATGGCATGGCGGCCCAATCGTGCCTGGACCCGGGGCTCTGCGGAAGGGCAGGCCTCCTGGCCGCCCAGGACCAGTCGAGCCGTGATGGTATGCGCCGGATACCGCTCGTTGGTGATGACCACGGTCGGTGTGCTGGAGGCAAGGTCATGGGTGGAATCCGCAACCGAGACGCGATCCCCATAGCGATTCGTGAAGTAGGCCACGGTCGGATTCTCCTTTCTGCCCCAGACGGCATTCGGCCCCTGGAGGAACAGGAACCGCCCTCCTGCCCTGCGGATGTCTTCGCCAACCCTGGCCTCGTACCAGAGATGGACGAGAAACGCAGTTCCGTCGTCGGTGGCATAGGTCCGCGACACCTTGGTGGCGTTTCCACCCAGGGTGGCCATGGCGTCCGCGGCACCATCGTCATCGAACCCGTTTGCGACCCCCTGGGCCATGAGTGTGGCGAGTGGCGGCATGGGGATCCGGGGGAGAGCACCCGGTCCGAAGAACGTCCAAGTGCGCCCCATAAGGCTCAATCTGACCGTGGCGGGCGCAGAGGTCTCCGATGTTTCGATGACGAGCCAATCCACCTCGACTGGACTGATGGAGCCACCCGAACCGGGGTCCACCTCCCCTTCAATGGGCTCCGAGTATTGGTCGGTGTGATGGGATCCGAATTCCCAGATCAGGCCAAGGGGAATGCGACCAGGAAGCCTTGGGGATATGGGGAGAGAAAGGTTCAATCCACCTCGGATTGCATCCACTGAACCGAAACGGAGGGGGACCCTTGATTGACAATCCTGCGCGCCCCGGGCAATGGGGGGAACCGTAAAGTAATCCTGCAAACGCGGTTGGCTTGCAAAGCACTTTGATGGGGTTGCAGAAAGGACCATACATATGCAAATAATAAATTTGTTGATTCTTGCAATTAAACGCATTTATAAAATCTCTCTACGAATGGATTCAGCCATTACCTGAAAAAAGAAAAACCATAATACGCATCGAATACGTTACATGGCATCAATAAAGTTAAAATAAATTAACAAATAAATTGTACGCAAGCCATATCAACAAGAATGGCTTTCCGCTGCCGGAACCATCTGGGCACTTCGGGCATCTGGTCTTGGACAGTTGTCCTGATTCTGCTGGCTCCGGGCCGACCCGTCTTTGCGGCGCCATTGGGTCGGTGCATAACGTCATGACCCGTGGCCGTTCGGCGCGAAAGATCAGGGCCGGACGCCGAGGAAGCCACAGCCCCTCAGACCAGGAACATCGTCCCGGTCCCGGCGACGGTCACCAGGGTGCCCACCGTGGCCCTCAGGCTGAGCGGTTCCTTCTCCACCAGCCAGGCATAGGGCAGGAGCATGACCGGGGAAAGGGACATGAGGGTGGAGGCCACGCCCAGGTAGCGGGCGTGGTTGATGGCGTAGAGGCTGAGCACGACACCGGACACCGGGCCGACCAGGGAGCCCAGCCCGATGAGCGTGGCGGCGCGGGTGTCCCGGAGCTTGCCCAGGTTGGGCACCAGTTCGCCCCGCAGGGCCTGCCAGGTATACAGGGACAGGACGCCGGCGGTGACCCGGATCAGGTTGGCGCTGACGGGGCTGAACCCGCCGACCATGCCGAGCTTGGCCAGGATGAAACCGATCGCCTGGCCGGCCGAAGCCCCGACGGCCAGCAGCACGCCCGGGGAATGGCGCCGGGAGCCGGCCCGGTCGGGCTTGGGCGTGGCGCTCCGCGCCGACACCACCAGGGCGATGCCGCCCAGGGTGACCAGCATGCCGAGCGCCTTGGCCGGGCCCATGGCTTCGCCCAGGAAGGCCCAGGCCATCATGGCGGCGAACACCGGCCACAGGGTGTACACCAATACCGCCAGCCGGGGTCCCAACTGGAGGTAGGCCTCGAACAGCAGGGCGTCGCCCAGGGCGAACCCGATCAGGCCGGAGATGCCCAGGAAGGCGAACCGGGCCACCCCGGCCTGGACCGGAAACCAGGTCCCGGCCACGGCCAGGTGCAGGATGAACATGGCCACCAAGGCTCCGCCGAGACGGACCGCGTTCACCGTGGCAGAACCGACCCTCTGCCCGCCCCGGCTGAACAGGATCGTGCTGGCGGTGTAGAGCACGGAGGTGAACACGGACGCGCATTCGCCGAGGTACGGCATGGGAAGTCCTTCGCGGTTGTCTGCTGGTCTTCCCATTGAAACATGCGGATCGGGTCCTGGCCACCGACGCCCCGGTGGCGCGCCGGCCCAGTTGGAGGACCTGCAGCGCTGGTTTCGGGCCTGCGATGATGCCGCCTCCCCCACTTATCTTTTTTTTCTCTGCGACCCTCTGCGAGATTCTCCGCGCCTCCGCGTCCAAGTGGCTGTTGGAGTGGGGCAGCGCTTTGGAAGTGAGAGGAGATCAGATCCATTCACCCTGGCTGTCCCATGCACCGATGCGATGAGGTATGAGCCATGTCAGCCCAAACAAATGAACATACCCTAACCTTCTCCGTCCTTCTCCACCAGGGTGTAGAACTCTTCCAGCTTGGCCTGGAGAAGATGCTTGTCAGGCAGCTGGGTCTCATATCTCCATATCACGGGCCTCCAAGGTTTTTGCACCCATCGTCATTCATAATCCTTGTTGGTTTTCATCCGTTCATCCCCGCAAATTCCGCCTCAGCACCGCCACCACCCGCTCGATCTCCTTCTCCTCCAACCCGTTGTGGAACGGCAGCGCAAGGGTCCGACGCGCCATGGCCTCGGTGCGCGGCAGGGTGCCGCCCAGGTCGCCGAACCGCGCGCGGATGTAGGGCTGGGTGTGCACGGGGGCGAAGTAGCCCCGGGCCGGGACGCCCTCCCGTTCCATGCCCTCGATGGTGCGGTCGCGGTCGAGGCCCTCGTCCAGGGCCACCACGTACACGAACCAGCTCATGCGCACCTCCGGGCGCACCCGGGGGGGACGGACGCCGTCCACGGTCTCCAGGCGTTCGGTGTACCGCCGGGCCACCTGCTCCCGCCGGGCCAGGAAGTGCTCCAGGCGGGCCAGCTGGGACAGGCTCAGGGCGGCGGACATCTCGTCCAGGCGGTAGTTGTGGCCCAGGCGGTCGTGCTGCAGCCAGGCGCCCATCTCGCCCCGGCCCTGGTTGGCGCAGCTGCGGCAGAGCTCGGCCAGGCGCCCGTCGTTGGTGACGATCATGCCGCCTTCGCCGGTGGTCATCTGCTTGTTGGGGTAGAAGGCGAAGGCTCCGGCGGCGCCGAAGGACCCCAGCCTGCGGCCCTTGTACATGGCTCCGATGGCTTCGCAGCAGTCGTCCACCACCGGCAGCCCGTAGCGGGCGGCGATCCGCTCCAGGCCGTCCCAGTCGGCCGGATGGCCGAACACGTCCACGGCCACGACGGCCTTGGTCCTCGGGGTGATGCGCCGCTCCAGGTCGGCCACGTCCAGGTTGCAGGTCTCCGGCTCCAGTTCCACGAACACCGGCTCGGCGCCCTCGTACAGGAAGGCGTTGACGCTGGCGGCGAAGGTGAAGGATGGCACCAGCACCTGGTCCCCGGGCCCGATGCCCAGAGCCTTGACGATCAGGTGCAGGGCGGCGGTGCCCGACCCCACGGCCACGGCGTGCTCCACCCCGGCGTAGGCGGCCATGGCCCGCTCGAAGGCGCCGGTTCGCGGCCCCAGGGCCAGCCGGCCGCTGCGCAGCACCCCCAGCACCGCCTGGATGTCGGCCTCGTCCAGGTCCGCCGCCGACATGCTGATGTCCCGGGTGAGGACGGGCCGGACCCGGGCCCGGCGTTCCTCCCGGACGGCCAGGGACGCGGGGGCGGGCAGCGGCCGGGGCAGGACCGGGCCCCAGGTGCCGGTTTCGGAGGGGAGCGGGGACATGGGAATGAAGCTGCGGTTCATGGGGGATCTCCTGTCAAGCCACGGTGCGGATGGTGATGAATGCCTCTGCGGCGGCGAGGCCCACGGTGGCGCCCCGGAGGGTGGCCAGGGCCCGCAGGGCCGGCAGGGAGCGTTCGTGGGGGGCCGGGCGCACCTGGGACCGGTAGAGGGCCATGGCCTCCAGCTTGGCCTCCAGGGTCGCGGAGATGTCCACGAAGTGGTTGGGGGCGAACTGGGGCGTCAGGAAGGGGGCGTTCCAGTTGGTCTCGGAAAGGGTCTCGTAGGCGTAGACGCGCCTGGGCCATCCCTCCCGGCAGGGCCGGGCCGCCACCATGGCCGACTGGAACACCAGCTGGTGGTCCATGTGCACGTCGCCCAGGAACGGGATGTACATCTCGTCCGGGGCGCAGGAGCGCACCACCTCTCCCACCTTGCCGTTCACGGTCCAGTGGGGCAGGCTGTCCAGCTCGGCGGCCGGCAGGTCCAGGTACCAGGTGGCCGCCACCCCCAGCCAGCTGTGGGCGGCCCGGGACTCCTCCCGGCAGCGGTCCTCCTCGGCATGGGAGAAGAGGGGGGGCCGGCCCCGGGTGACCACCAGCACCTGGACCGAGTGTCCCTCCTGGGCCCAGCGGGCCATGGCGCCTCCGGCCCCCAGCACCTCGTCGTCGATGTGGGGGGCGATCACCAGCTTGGTCAGCGGCCGCATGGGGGATCCTCCTGGCCGGGCTTCGCCCCGGCATAGGTGTCGGGGACCCCGCTCTTCTGGGAGCCGTCCGGGGCGTAGACGGTGTCGGCCCGCACCAGCACACCGACCGTGAGCAGCAGGATGCGCAGGTCCAGGGCCAGGCTGCGGTGGTCCACGTACCACACGTCCAGGTCCACCCGCTCCCGCCAGGAGTTCCGCGCCGCGCCGTTCACCTGCTGCCACCCGGTCATGCCCGGCGTGACTTCCAGGCGCCGGCGGTCCAGGTCCGAGTAGTACGGCAGGAATTCCGGCAGCAGGGGCCGAGGTCCCACCAGGCTCATCTCGCCCCTCAGCACGTTCAGCAGCTGGGGCAGTTCGTCCAGGCGCAGGTTGCGCAGGACCCGCCCGACCCGGGTGATGCGGAAGTCGTCCCGGCTGGTCTCCAGGCCGTTGCCCAGGCGGGTGCTGCCGTGGCGCATGGTCCGGAACTTGAAGATGGTGAACGGGCGCCCGCCCAAGCCCAGGCGCACCTGGCGGAACAGGGCCGGTCCTGGGCTCTCCAGGCGGATGGCCAGGGCCAGCAGGACCAGCAGAGGACTCACCAGCACCAGCACCGCGGTGCCCACCACCAGGTCGAACACCCGCTTGCCGGCGCTCATGACGCAACCTCTGCTGAGGAAGGGGGGCCTTCCGCTCGCAGGGCTCGCTCCACGCCCTCCCTTGACCCCCACGTGGTGTCCCGGCGGAGCCGGGACACCACGTCTGCGGCCAGCAGCCCGGCCAGCTGCGCCAGGGAGTCCAGGCGCAGGTGGGCCCGGCAGTCCTCCGGCGCGTCCCGGCCGGCGAAGGGCCCGGTGGGCACCTGGGCGGTGAGCATGCCCAGGTCGCGGGCGCCCTGGAAATCGCAGGCGGGGTTGTCGCCCACGTAGAGGCAGCGCTCCGGGGCCACCTCCATGCGGACACAGACCGCCCGGAAGGGCGCCGGGCTGGGCTTGGCCGGGCGCCCTGGCAGCTCGAGGGTGAACACCGCCGGATCGAACCACGCCCCCAGGCCCAGGGCCGCCAGCTTGTGGCGCTGGACCTCGGGGTGGCCGTCGGTGACCAGGAACAGCCTGAGCCCGGCTTCCCGCAGCTGGCCCAGGACCTGCGCCACGCCCGGATAGGGTTCGGCGGGGGGGCGGTGGCGGTGGAAGCGATCCACCAGTTCCATCACCAGGCGCGGGTCCCAGGCGCCGAGCTGGTGCAGGATGCGGTCGAACAGGGCCGGGTGGGCGGGGGTGAGCCGCTCCAGGGCCCCGGCGCAGACCTCCTGGAACCGGCGGCGGCCGCAGCCCAGGCGCCGGCCGAAATCGCAGGCCGCCGCCTCGAAGAAGGTGGCGAAGAAGGCGCCCTGGTCCCATAGGGTGTAGTCCAGGTCGAACCCCACCGCGCCCAGGTTGCGATCCAGGGCGCCAAGGTTGCCGTGCGATGCGGCGCGGATCATGGCTCAGCCTTCCTTTCCCGGGGCTTCCCCCGGCCGGCGGAACACTTCGTCCCAGTAGCGGAACATCATCAGCGGGGCGCACGGCCGCAGCCACGGCCGGGGATCCCGGCCCCGGGCCAGGTCCAAGATCCCCTCGAACAGGGGCGCACCGGCGGCCTGGCTGAGGATGGCGGTCCCGGCCAGGCGGGCGTTGATCTCGGTGAACGCCGCCCGGCCCCCTGGGGTGGCGAAGCACTGGAAGTTCAGGGGACCGGCCATGCCCAGGGCGCGCACCAGGGTCCGCACCGGGTCCAGCAGGTCCTCCCGCCAGTGGGTGAGTCCCTTGGAGGAGATCCCGGACTCGGTGGCCAGCCGCTGGCGGGGCGAGAACACCCGCACCTGGCTGTCGGGGGTGGCCAGGACGTCGATGGTGTACTCGGTCCCCTCCAGGCGTTCCTGCACCACCGCCCCTTCCACGTAGCGGGCGAAGAAGGCGGCCTCGGCATGGTCGCGGGCCAGGTGCACCCCGGCGCCGCCGCGCCCCCGGCGCGGCTTGACCACCACCGGGTAGCGCCCGAACGTCCCGTCCCGGTAGTCTTCCGCGGCCACCGTCCGGGGGGTCGGCACGCCCAGCGCCAGGAAGCGCTCGTGCATGCGCAGCTTGTCGGCGCAGACCTCCAGGGCCCGGGGGCTGGACAGCATGAGCCGGGTGCCCAGCGCCTCGAACCGGGCCCGGTGGGCCCCGCACAGGGCCAGTTCCTCGTCCAGGGCCGGGAGGAACAGGTCGACCCGCTCGCGGGCGCAGATCTCCAGCATCGCCTCCAGGTAGTCTGGGGCGCCCACCCGGGGCACCACGCAGGCGGCGTCGGCGAAGTGGAATCCCACCGACGCCGGGTCGCAGTCCGCCGCCACGATCCGGCAGCCCAGCCTGCGGAAGGCCTTGTACTGGGTCACGGTGGGCGGCGATCCGGCGGCGGTGCGCAGGAGGGTCAGGGGTGTCGGGTCGGGCGGGTGGTCCATGGCGTTCATCCTTCCACGCAGACTTCCGCTGCCGCGGCACGGCGGTACGCGGGGAAGAAGCCACCGTCCCCGTCCCCTGCCCCGTCCCCGGCGGGGGACCGGCGCCGGACCAGGGCCTGGTACCGGTCCGGGTCCAGCACCAGGCGCAGGGTGTGGAACCTGCCGCGCAGCTTGGAGAAGCCCTGCTTGAAGAAGGCCAGGGAGTCCTCCCGGCAGCCGACCCCGCCGCCCAGGTGCAGGTAGCGGTCGCCCCGCTCCCGGGCCCAGTCCCGCATGTGGATGAGCATCATCTTGGCCGGGCCGGCCCGGCGGAACGCCTCGGCGGTGCCGCTGAGGTGGAACTGGACCATCCCCTCCACCTCGGTGAACAGCCCGGCCGCCGCGGCCTCCCCCTCGGGCGCCTGGACCACGCACAGGTGCAGGTGTCCGTCCAGGCACCGGCGCAGGTCCTGGTAGTAGTCCCGGTCGAAGAAGTAGAAGGCGTCGGCGGCACGGTAGCGCATGGTCTGCTCGTAGATGGCGATGAAGTCGTCCAGGCGCTCCCAGGGGTCCACCAGGACCTGGAACCCCTCCCGCTCCAGCCGGCGCACGTCGGCCAGGTGGTTGACCCGGGTCTGCCGGTCCAGCTCCTCCCGGGGCTGGGCCAGGTCCAGGTAGACCGTCAGGCCATGCTCGACCAGGGTCCCGGACCGGCGCAGGGGGGCTTCGGGCAGGGGCAGCAGGGGATGGAGGCGCAGGAACGCGCTCACGATGCCGGCCGCGGCTCCCTCCTCCCGGAATGCCTCCAGGAAGGCGGCCATGGTCCTTTCGCCGGGGTCGCCCCTGAGGAGGGGGCACGGATAGCCGTAGGGCGCCACCGCGTCCCGCCAGCCCGGCCCGGGCGCAAGGTTTCCGGGCAGGGGGCGCAGCACCATCGGGATGAGCAGGGCGGCGTCCCCTTCCGCGGCCCAGAAGGCCGCCGGTTCCCCGCCTTCGTGACGGGCGCACAGGTCCACGTACGCGGGCAAGTGGTAGAAATCGTGCCGAGCGCCGTACAGGAAGTCCCGCCAGCGACGGTCCAGCCAGGAGAGGAATTCAGCTCGCATGGGCCCTCCCGGTGCGGGCCAGGACGGCCGCCTCCAGCGCGCCCGCGAACCGGCCGGCCAGGACCCGCAGGTCGAAATGGGCCTGCACGTGCGCGCGGCCCCGGCGCCCCATCTCCCGGCGGCGCTCCGGCCCCGCGGCCAGGAGCTGTTCCATCCCTTCGGCCATGGCCGCGGGATCCCCGGGGCGCACGATGATGCCGCAGCCGCCTTCGGCGATGGGATTGCCGGGGCAGTCCATGCCGATCACGGTGGGCCGGGCCATGGCCATGAAGTCGTAGAGCTTGTTGAAGCTGATCCCGTGCTGCCAGACCCTGGAGGCCTGGGAACTGACCCAGAAGGCGTCGGCGCCGGCCAGGATCCGGTAGACCTCCAGCTTGGGCACGGGCGGCAGGAATTCGAGCCCCTCGACCCCCTCGTCCCGGGCCCGGGCCTCCAGGCGCGGCTTCTCCGGGCCGGTCCCCAGCAGCACCAGGCGCAGCTTCCGGGGCAGGCGGTCCCGGCGCGCCTGGAGCAGCGCGGCGGCGTCCACCAGCACGTCCAGGGCGTTGGTCACCCCGTGGGAACCGGCGTACATGAAGGTGAACGGGTCCCGGTCCCCGGGCTCGGCCACCGGGGGCACCAGGTCCAGGTCGATCCCGTTGGGCACCCAGGTGAGGTCCGCGGGGTTGCCCCCCCGCTCCGCCACCCGGGCCCCGATCCCGGGCAGGAGGGTGACGATGTGGTCCGCCTCCCGGTACAGCTCCCGCTCGATGCGGGCCATGACCCAGACCAGGGGATGCCAGGGCGGCACGCCCATCACCTCCACCAGGGACTGGGGCCACACGTCCCGGACCTCCAGCACGAACGGGACCCGCAGCCGCCGGGCCAGGCGCAGCGCCGCCCGGGCGCCGAACAGGTGGGGACTGCTGCCCACGATCACGTCGGGACGGCCGTCCAGGTGCTCCGGGAGGCGGTGCTCCACCGCCCGGGCGAACACCAGGAGGTTCCACAGCCGGGCTGCCCCGCCGCTGCCCTGGTAGGCGGGGGTGCGCAGCCAGATGAAAGGCACCCCGCCGTGGACCGAGCGGCGGACCGCCTCGGCCGGCCCCAGGCGGTCGGTCCGGGTGATGTGGTCGAAGCCTGAGGCGGCGATGACCGGGTGGTGGCCCAGGGCCATGAGTTCCCGGGCCAGGGAGAAGTGTCGGGTCCCGCCCGGCTGGGTCGGGGGGAAGGCGTAGTGGTTGACCAGGAGGATGCGCATAGTGGGGTCCGGAAAAGGGTTCAGGGGAAGGCGCGGCGGAGGTGCCAGCGGAGGTTCCGGGATTCGGCCTCCCACCGGTAGCGGTCCCGGTAGGCGGCGCGGCCGGCCTGGGCGTGGCGCTCCAGGCCGGCGGGGTCCGAGCACAGGTCCACCAGGGCCCGGGCCACCGCCCCGGCCTGGGGCGCCGTCACCCGGCCCGCCCCGGACTCCTCCAACAGCCGGCGCCAGAGGGGGAAGTCCGAGGCCAGCACGGGGATGCCCATGGCCATGTACTCGAAGAGCTTGGTGGGCAGGGACTCCAGGTAGTTGGGCCGGGGCAGCAGGGTCACCAGCCCGACCCCGGCGCCGGCGGCGCGGCGCATGAGCGCCTCGGGCCCCAGGCGGGGGACGAACTCGCACCAGCCCTCCGCCTGGGCGGACCGGATGGCCTGGTCCGCGGCGGGATCCAGGACCCAGCCGACCAGTTCCAGGCGCAGGTCCGGGAGCCGGCGCCGGGCCTCCCGCACCGCCTCCACCGCCAGGACGGTGCCGCGCGCCCGGGACAGGCCGCCCACGTAGAGGACCCGGCGGGGATCCGGGGCCTGCCCGAGGGCCCCGGCCTGGTGGAACAGCGCCTTGGGGTAGTTGTGCACCACCCGGGTGTCGGCGGCGGGCCAGGCCCGGGCGATGGCCTCGGTGGCGGGGGCGAATCCGCTGAACAGGTGCCGGGCGGCCCGGAGCATGCATTCCGTCAGATGCGCCACCGGGGCCCGGAGGGCTCGGGGCAGGTAGTCCTTGGACGCCAACTGCAGGGGCAGGTCCTCGTGGATGTCGTACAGGGTGTAAGTCTCCGGCCGCAGGATCCCCAGCAGCGCCATGGCGGGCACCAGCTCCGGGTCGTGGAAGTGCACCAGCGGGAAGGGGCCGTGGCGCAGCACCTCCCGCCAGGCCTCCAGGGCCAGCCGGAACCGGGCCAGGCGCCCGGCGGGGACCGGCAGGAGGTGGACCACCAGCCGGGGGTCGGCGCTCCACCCCGCCCGGAGCGGCGGGTCCGCCAGGGGCATGAACACGTGGGCCTCCACCCCCCATTCCAGGCAGGCGGCCAGTTCCCGCTCGAACACCCGGGGGTCGCCCCAGGGGTGGGCGGTGGTGACCATGGCCATCTTCCGGGACGGGCAGGTCATGGTCCGGTCGTCCTTTCCTCCGCCCGCCGCGCCAGGGCCGGGAGCGCCAGGGTGGCCCCGACGAACATGAACAGGGGGCGGTTGTCGTTCAGGTCCCCGCTGACCAGGGCGTTGACCAGATAGAACACGGTTCCGGCCAGGGCCAGACGCCCACCTGCGCGGTCGCTCACGGACCACCCGGTCGCTACCGCCGCGCCCAGCACCAGGAGGGTCACGGCGCCGCACAGCCAGCCGGACTCGAGGGTGACTTCCGCCAGGAGGTTGTGGGGATACTGCCGGCCCACCCCCCGGTCCGGGTCCACCTGGGCGGCGAACCCGCCCCAGCCGATGCCCCAGGGGGCGTCCCCCACCAGGCTCCAGGCGCCCTGGAGAGCATTCACCCGGTAGCGCTCGGAGTCTCCGTAGCGGCCCTGGAAGAAGGCTTCCACCCGGGCCAGGGAGCCCTTGGGCGCCAGGGTGAGGGAAGAGGCCAGCAGGAGCGCGAACCCGCCCGCGGCCGCGAGGATCCGCGCCAGGCTCCGGCCCCCGGGGCGCTTGCGCCCGAGGGTGAACACCAGGGTCAGCACCCCCAGGGCGGCCGCGATGGGTCCCCGGGAGCCCGAGAACAGGGCGGTGACGCCCGCCAGGGCCATGATCCCGAAGGTGAGCCCGGGCAGGGGGGCGTCCCCGGCCAGGACGAGGGCGGTGTACGTGAAGAGCAGCCCGGCGGCCCGGCCCAGGGAGATGGTGCCGGCCCCGAAGGCCTGCAGCCGCTGGGCGGCCTGGACCTCCTGGCCGCCGCCCAGGAGCCCGCCCAGGGTGATGGCCAGGCAGAAGTACGCCATGGCGTTCACCGTCCGCACCAGGTCGCCGTCCTCCTCCAGCAGGAGCGCCGGGGCCAGGGCGGACAGCAGGGTGAAGCTGAAGATGGTGGCGATCTTCTGCAGGCCGTAGGGGGTTCCCGCCGCGCGGAACAGCCCGGGGATGAAGCTGGCGAACCAGGCGCCCAGCAGGGCCGCCCCCGCCCGGGAAGGCAGCCGCGCCCCCCGCCGGAAGCGCAGGGCCAGGACGCCGCTGAGCACCGCCCCGGAGAGCAGGGTCAGGTCCACCGGGATCCAGCCCAGCCGGGGATCGGCCTTCAGGTCGCCGGCGAACAGGAACGCCGCCAGGGCCAGGAACCGCGGCCGGGTGGCGAAGGTGCGCAGCCAGGCGGAAATCATGGCGCGCCTTTGTGCGCCCGGTGGTGCTGGCGGATGGCGTACCAGGTGATCAGGCCGTAGAGGGTGTAAGCCAGGGTGCCGGTGAAGCCGAACAGGAAGATGGCGGGGCGGGGGCCCCACCTGAGCAGCCAGGCCGCCACGATGCCGCTGAGCAGGAGGGTGGTGCGGGCCACCTCCCGGACCAGGGCCAGGTCCTGCCGTTCCAGCACCACCAGGGTGCTGTCCGCGCAGGCGGCGGTGAACTGGGCCAGGGCCATGGGGGCCATGCCCACCACGAACACCCCCGCCTCCCGCCATTTCGGCCCGAAGATCACCGGGAACAGGAACCAGCCTGCCGCCATGGCGGCCAGCATGAGCGGGAGGCCCAGGAGGAACATCCGGCGCACCGTGCCCCGGAACAGCGGCATCAGGCCTCCGGCGTCCCCCTTGGCCCGCCGGGCGAACTCGCCGAAGTAGACCTGGGCCACCGATTCCCCGATGACCGAGCTGGGCAGGGCGAACACTCGCTGGGCCAGGGCGAAGCAGCCCGCCACCGCGGGGCCGAAGTAGATGGCCAGGAGCAGGGCCGGCACCCGCAGGTTGAAGGTGTTCATCAGGGCGGTGCCGCTGGCGATGATGGGAAACCGGCGGAACTGCACCGCCGCGCGCCACATCCCGCCCGGGGAGACCTGGCGCAGGCGCATCCAGTCCCGGCGCCAGTCCAGCATGGCCAGGGTGCGGGTGCCGTTGGTCCGGCCCACCGCGTCCCCCACCAGCAGGCCCAGGGGCCCCTTGACCAGGGACCCGACCCCCACCTGCACGGCAAGCTGGGTCACGCTCTGGGTCACCTTGGTGCGGGCGATGCGCGCGTAGCCGCCCTTGCGGATGGCCCAGCAGTTGGACACCTGGTAGCAGCCGGCGCCCAGGATGCTCACCGGCACCAGCCACAGGTAGGGCGCCAGCCCGGGCGCATCCATCCAGGCCAGGATGCGGTCCTGGAAGGCGTGCAGCGCCAGCGACGCCAGGCAGGTGTTGGCGGCCACCAGGAGGATGCACACCGCCAGCAGCTCGACCGCCTCGCGGTCGTCCTGGGGGATCGGCAGGGCGTACTCGTAGCGCAGGGAAGCCATGATCACCGTGCAGGCGAGGATGGCCACATACACCACCAGCACCCCGAAATCCGCCGGCGTATACAGCCGGGTCAGGACCGGGGAGGCCAGGATCAGCAGGCCCTGGGCCGTGGCCGTGCCGCCCGCGACCTGCAGGACCTTCCGGCGGAAGGTGGACGCTCCGCCGCTGCGGGGTCTACTTTCGTCAGATCTGTCGGTGCGTCCGTGTTCCGACTCGACTGTGTCTGCCGACGGCTGCCAGGGTGTCGTTTGTCCCCTGCTTTCCCGCGCCGACCCATCACGGGTTCCCCGGATTGGCTCCGACCCACTTTTACCAGATTTACTTGTCCGTGCTCGCAAGCTGCGCGCGAACAAGTAAATCTGGTTTGCCGTCCTCAAGCCGGCCCGGACGCTGGTGGCGTTGTCCTGGAGGTTCCCCCCTATCGATGCTGGGCTTGTGGGTCGGCGCGAGAAAGCTGGGAACGTAGGACGCACAACGAGCCGTCGGCGGACACGGCTGGGTCGGGGCTCGGATGTCCCCGCAGTGCGCGGGCGGGACAGGCTCATGGGGCGGCCACCGCTTCGAGCAGGGCCCGGGCCACCGCCGCCTGGGCCGGCCCCTCCAGTTCCGGCCAGATGGGCAGACTGATGACTTCGGCGCAGAGGTGTTCCGTCACCGGGCAGGACACGTGGGCGTGGCTCTGCCGGTAGACCGCCAGGCGGTGGCAGGGGACCGGGTAGTAGACCATGGTCTCGACCCCTTCCCCGGCCAGGCGGGCCTGGACCCGGTCCCGGTCGCGCCCCGGGAGCCGCACGGTGTACTGGTGGTAGACGTGCCCATCCGCCGGGGCGGGCACCCGGATGCCCTCGTGGCCGTCCAGCAGCCGGCGGTAGGTTTCCGCCACCCGGCGCCGGGCCTCGTTCCAGGTGTCCACCCGGGGCAGCTTGACCCGGAGCAGGGCGGCCTGGAGTTCGTCCAGGCGGGAGTTGTAGCCCACCATCTCGTTGTGGTACTTCTTCCGGCTGCCGTGGACCCGAAGGGCCCGGGCCAGGTCCGCGAGGCGGTCGTCGTCGGTGGCGATCAGCCCCCCGTCGCCGCAGCCGCCCAGGTTCTTGGAGGGGAAGAAGCTGAAGCAGCCGATCTGCCCCAGGGTGCCCGTCTGCCGCCCACGGTAGCGGGCGCCGAAACTCTGGGCGCAGTCCTCCACCACCTGGAGCCCCCGGCGTCGGGCCAGGTCCAGGATGGCGTCCATGGCACAGGGCCGGCCGAACAGGTGCACCGGGAGCACAGCGCGGGTCCGGGCGGTCACCGCCCGCTCCGCCAGGGCGGGATCCAGGTTCATGCTGGCCTCCTCCACGTCCACGAACACCGGGGTGGCGCCCACCTGGCTCACCGCCTCGGCGGTGGCGAAGAAGGTGAAGGGGGTGGTGATCACCTCGTCCCCGGGGCCGATGCCCAGGGCCCGGAGGGCGATGACCAGGGCATCGGTGCCGGAGTTGCAGCCGACGGCGTGCCGTGCCCCCAGGTAGCGCGCGGCTTCCTGCTCGAAGGCCTTGACTTCCGGGCCGTTGATGAACTGGGTCGAGCGCAGGGTGCGCTGGACGGCGCGGGTGAGGTCCTCCCAGAGGGCCTCCACCTGCGGCGCGAGGTCCAGCACGGGGATGCGGGCCTGGACGCTCATGGCTGCTCCTTGGAGACCACCCCGTCCGCCGAACGGCGGTAGCGCTGGCCGTAGCTGGTGACCGCCCTGCCGTCGCCGTCGAACCGCAGGCGTTCGCCCCGCTCGCACATGTAGCCGATGATCCGGGCCGGGACCCCGGCCACCATGGCGTAGGGCGGGACGTCCCGGATCACCACCGACCCCGCCGCCACGAAGGCGCATTCGTGCAGGGTGATCCCGCAGACGATGGTGGCGTTGGCGCCGATGCTGGCGCCGCGCTTCACCTGGGTCACGTGGTAGTCGGACGAGGTGTTGCGGGGTTGCAGGCAGCGGGGGGTCTGGACGTTGGTGAACACCATGCTGGGGCCGCAGAACACGTAGTCCTCCAGGACCACTCCCTCGTAGAGGGACACGTTGTTCTGGATCTTGCAGTGGTCGCCGATGACGACCCCGTCCGCCACCATGACGTTCTGGCCCAGGATGCAGCCGCTGCCGATCACGGCCCCGGGGTAGACGTGGCAGAAGTGCCAGATGCGGGTGTCTTCGCCGATGCTGGCGCCCGGGTCCACCACGGCGGTGGGATGGGCGAAGTGGGTGCGGGCGGGGGCTGTGATCGTGGTCATGCCGTCTCCTTGGCGGTTGAGTGCAAGGCCTGCCTGAGCTGGGCGTCCGCCTCCTCGAGGATGCGGACCACCTCGACGCCGCTGGAACCGTCGCTCAGAGGGCGCGCTCCCGTGGCCAGGCAGTCCAGGAAGTGCTGGTCCTCCAGGCGCAGGGGGTCGCCCGCGCCCTCGAAGACCCGTTCCGATCCCTCGTCCACCGGCGCCAGCCCGGCGGGAGGGTCCCCGCCCTTCAGGCGCTTGCGGTGGAGGGTGAGGCTCTGGTCGGCCTCGTTGTAGGCGATCATTCCGTCGGTGCCCAGGATCCGCAGGCCCCTGCGCTTGCCGGGCCAGTACCAGGCCGCGTGGATGTGGGCCGAGCGCCCCTGGCTGAAGGCCAGGTCCAGGTGGACATCGTCGTGGATCCCGGGCTGCAGGAAGGCGGCGCCGGTGGTCCTGACCGCGTGGGGCACGCCGTCCATGAGGTAGCAGAGCACCGCCAGGTCATGGGGGGCCAGGCTCCACAGCACGTTCTCGGTGCTCCGCACCCGTCCGTGGTTGAGCCGCTCCTGGTGGATCCGCAGCACCCGCCCCACCGCGCTGGCGTCCAGCAGCCGCTTCAGTTCCTGGACCGCGGGCTGGTACAGGAGCAGGTGCCCCACCATCAGCGGCCGGCCCGCCTCCCGGGCCATGGCCACCAGGGCCTGGGCTTCCCGGACCGAGAGGGTCATGGGCTTCTCCACCAGCACCGCCTTCCCCGCCGCCAGGGCCTTGGCGGCCAGGGCGGCGTGGGAAGAGGCCGGGGTGGCGACGACGATCCCGTCCGCGCAGGGGAAGGCCTGCTCCAGGGAGCTCCAGACCCGGATCTCGGGGTACTCCGCCTTGATCTTCTCCCGCAGGGGCGGCAGGACCTCCACCACCCCCGCCAGGGCGCCCAGGCCGTTCAGGGTGCGGACGTGGTTCCGGCCCCAGGCCCCGCATCCGGCCACGGCCACCGCGGGGCTCACAGGAGCACCGCCTTTCCGCGCCCGCCCTCGACCCCGCGGGTGGCGTACCGGGTGTCCAGCAGGAGCCGCGCGCGCTCCACCACCAGGGCGTAGTCCACCCGGGTGTGGTCGGTGAGGATCAGCACCAGGTCCGCCTCCTCCAGGGCCTGGGCGGTGAGCGGGCGGCTTTGCAGGTCGTGCCCGTGCTCCCGGAACCGGGGCACCATGGGATCGTGGTACGACACCGCCGCCCCCCGGCGGACGAGCTGGTGCAGGATCTCGGCGCTGGGGCTCTCCCGGGCGTCCTCCACGTCCTTCTTGTAGGCCACCCCCAGGACCAGCACCCGGGCGCCGCGCAGCCCCAGCCCGTGGTCGCTGAGCAGGCGCATGGCCTTCTCCATGACGAACTCCGGCATGCGGCGGTTGATCTCCCCGGCCAGGGCGATGAACCGGGTGTTGAAGTTGAACTCCCGCGCCTTCCATTCCAGGTAGTGGGGGTCCAGGGGGATGCAGTGCCCGCCGACCCCGGGGCCGGGGTAGAAGGTCAGGATCCCGAACGGCTTGGTGCCGGCGGCGTCCAGCACTTCCCACACGTCCAGGCCCATGCGGTCGCAGAGCATCGCCAGCTCGTTCACCAGGGCGATGTTCACGGCGCGGAAGGTGTTCTCGAACACCTTCACCATCTCCGCGGTGCGGGCGGAGCTCACCGGGACCACCTTCAGGATGGTCTGGCGGTAGAAGGCCAGGGCCGCCTCCAGGCTGGCGCCGGGCGATGCCCCCACCACCTTGTTGGTGTTCCGGGTGCTGTAGCGCTTGTTGCCTGGATCCACCCGCTCGGGGCTGAAGGCCAGGAAGAAGTCACGGCCTTCCTTGAGTCCGGATGCCTCGAGCAGGGGCTTCATCACCTCCTCGGTGGTGCCGGGGTAGGTGGTGCTCTCCAGGCTGATCAGCTGGCCCGGCCGCAGCCGCCGGGCCAGTTCGGAGGTCACGGCATCGATGTACTGGAGATCCGGGGTCAGGTTGCGGGTGAGGGGGGTGGGCACGCAGATCACCACCACGTCCATCTCGGGCAGGCGGTCCCAGTCCCCGGTGGCGGCCAGCAGGCCCTGGCGCAGCACCACCTCCTTCAGGTCCTGGTCCCGCACGTCGCCGATGTAGTTCTGGCCGGCGTTGACCTGGTCGACCCGGGCGGCGCTGCGGTCGAAGCCCAGCACCCGGAAGCCGACCTTGGCCTTCTCCACGGCGAACGGCAGGCCCACGTAGCCCAGGCCCACCACCCCCACGCGGGCGGTGCGGTCCTTGATTTTCTCCATCAGTTCGGCGGCCCTTGCGGGGGCGTCGGCGGTTGCGGCAGGGTTGCTCATGGGGCAGGCTCCTTGGCGAAGATTCGGTTGGCGAGGACGGCGCGGTTGCGGTAGGCCCAGCTCCCGGCTCCCGCGGCCGCCGCGGCGGCGAAGACGATGAGCGCCCGGGCCGGCCGGCTCTTCTCGAGCGGGAGGCTGCCGGGGTCCATCAGGAGCAGGGTCTGGGTATCGTTCTGGGCTTCCAGCAGAGCCTGCTCGTGGTTGAGGGTCAGGTTGGTCACGACCTGTTTCCACAGGTCCAGGTCCCCCTTCATCTGGGCGCCCCGGAAGCGGACGTTGGGCGCGGGGCTGGTCTCCCAGTTGCGGTTGGCGTCCTGGAAGGCCTGGAAGGCCCGCCCCAGCTCCCGGTACCGGGCCTGGACCTCCTCCAGACGCTCCTGGGTGAAGCGCGCCTTGTTCTTGCCGGCGGCCTGGCTGAACTCCACCAGGAAGTCCCTGAGGTTCTCCGCCGCCTTGCGCACCACCTGCAGGGACAGTTCGGGGGAACGGGTCTCGGCGCTGATGGTGAGCAGGCCCGACTTGGGGTCCCGCTGGACCGCCAGTAGGGTCCTCAGGCGCCCCATGGCCCGGTCCACGTTGGGGGCTCCCAAGTATTGCAGGAGGGTCCCCCGGGTCCGGTGCCGGCGGGCGAACCGCCAGCGGCGGTCGCCGTACTCGTACTCCTGGAGGAGGAGCTGCTCGGCCATGCTCCGGCTCTTCAGGATGTCCACGTAGATGACGGTGGGCCCGTCCTCCCGGCTGGCAAGGACCTCCGACGGGGCGGTGGGGGCCCAGACTCCGGTGCGCTGGGCCGATCCGCCTCCGGCATGGCCGGCGTCCGAGAGGATCCGGGCCTCGGACCGATACTGGTTGGGCAGGCAGATCGCCACCGCCGCGGTGGCCAGGCCCACCAGGAAGGCGTAGAGCGCCGGCCGGCGCAGGCTGGCCCACGAGGTCGGACGGCTGGGGATTGAGGCTGGGGACATGGCGGTCGGGAGGGAGGAATGGGGAGGCCGGCGGGACTCAGCCCGGGACTTCAAGGGGCCCCTCCTGGGGGGCGGGGGCGGAATGCCGGGCGGGCCTCGGGATCCGGAGGTCTTCCTGGAGGTGGCGTCCGAGTCCGGTGGGCGAGGGACGGTACACCGGCACCAGCTTCATGAACCACTTCAGGATCTCCCGCTGGCGGACGCCTTCCGGCAGGCTGCCCGCCTGGCGCAGGGCGGCCAGGCCCTGCTCCAGGAGGGCGGGGTCCTTGGGGTCCTGGACCGCTTCGAAGACCTTGGGATGCACGTGGGTCTTGCGGTCCTCCACCTCGGTGAACAGCTCCTCGAAGAACTTCTCCCCGGGCCGGGCGCCGGTGAACTGGATGTCGATGTCCACGCCGGGAGAAAGCCCGGACAGCCGGGCCATGTCCCGGGCCAGGTCGACGATGTGGACCGGCTCCCCCATGTCCAGGGCGAACACCCGTCCGGTGCCGCCCAGGATCCCGGCCTGGAGCACCAGCTGCCCGGCTTCGGGAATGGTCATGAAGTACCGGACCATGTCCGGATGGGTGACGGTGATCGGCCCGCCCCGGCGGATCTGGTCGCGGAACAGCGGGATCACGCTGCCCCGGCTGCCCAGCACGTTGCCGAAGCGGACGCTCACGTAGCGGGAGCCCGCCGGGGCCTCCCCAGCGGCCTGGATCACCAGGTGCTCGCCGATGCGCTTGGACACCCCCAGCACGCTGACCGGGTTCACCGCCTTGTCGGTGGAGACGTTCACCACGATCCCCGTGGCGCAGGCCAGGGACGCCTTGAGCACGTTGAGGGTGCCGAAGATGTTGTTCTCGATGGCCTCTTCGGGATACAGCTCGAGGTAGGGCACGTGCTTGTGGGCCGCGGCGTGGAACACCACCTGGGGCCGCCAGGCGTCGAACACCTGGTGCAGCCGGACCCGGTTGCGGATGTCGCAGAGCACGACCGCGATGCTCTGGCCGGGATAGAGCCGGCGGAGGTCCCGTTCCACCTCCCACAGGCTGTTCTCCCCCCGGCCCAGGAGCACCAGGCACCCGGGACGGAAGCTGGCCACCCGGCGGCACAGCTCGCTGCCGATGGAGCCGCCCGCACCGGTGATGAGCGCCACCGACCCTTCCAGGGCCTGGCGGATGGCGCCGGTGTCCAGGTTGACCGCGTCCCGCCGCAGCAGGTCCTCGATGGCGATGTCCCGCACCTCGGGCCTCCAGGGCTTGTCTCCCACCAGGTCCACGATCCCCGGCACCGTCTTCACCCGGATGCCCTCGGCCTGGAGCTTCTGGCTCAGCTCCCGGATCCTGGCGCCGGGGGCGCCGGCCATGCCCAGGATCACCAGGGAGGCCTTCTGGTCCCGGACGAAGGTGGGGAGCAGGCGGGTCGGGCCCAGGACCGGCACCCCCTGGATCCGCACGCCCTGCTTCTCCAGGGCGTCGTCCACGAAGCCGACCACGTCGTAGCGCAGCCGCGGGTGCTCCCGCAGTTCCTGGCAGAGCCTCATCCCGGCCCGGCCGGCCCCGACGATGAGGGTGCGCTCGGACCCGGGTTCCCCTCCCGGGGCCCCGAGCCCGCCGCGCGCCCCCGCGGGGTGCCGGAACCGCCGCCGGTGCAGCCTCATGGCCGCCACCCGGCCGCCCAGCCACAGGGCCCCGGTGAACAGCCCGGCCGGCAGGAAGATCTCCGCGCCGTCCAGCCCCAGGCTGGCGTCGCCGTGCAGGGCGCAGAACACCAGCGCCCCGGCGGAGATGACCAGGGAGCCCGCAGCAGGGCCCAGGCTTCGGCGAAGCCCACCAGGCGGTAATGCTGGCTGGTGAACCCCAGGGCCAGGTTGACCGCCAGCGCGAGGCCGGCGAAGAAGCCGGTGCCGCGCAGCGTCGGCGTCCCGTGCCGGAGCAGGGCGCAGGACAGGCACCAGGCCGACGCCGCCAGGGCGCCGTCCAGCAGGAGCTTGCCCGCGCGGCGCACACCGGGGCGGTGTTCCAGCCTCCCAGGGAGAGACCCGCCGGTTCCGATGGAACTGTCGATGGTCTGGTTCTTTTCATACGTGTCCATGGCTTCCAAGCCTCTCGATGAGACAGAAATCCTTCCGCCCTGGCCCAACAGGACGTTCGCTTTGACGAATGGTTCAGAATCCCCCGGGTTCCTGCCCGGGTCGGCAGAGGGTCCGCGCGGTCAGCGGCGGATGGCGTTGTAGATGAGGGCGAGGGGAGTCATGGCCAGCAAGGTGTCCTGCCAGGGAACGTCCTTGCGGATCCGCTGGGGCACCAGGAGCGCGTCTCCGGGCTCCATGCCCCGTCTCCTCACCCAGGAATCGATCACCCGGCCGTCGGCCTTGAGCAGCCGCACCTGGGCCTGGTCGGCGTTGCGGGTGAATCCCCCGGCCAGCTTCAGCACGTCCCGCACCCGGTCCCCGGGCTGGACGTGGAACGCGGAGAAGGAACTGGCCACCTCCCCCACCACGTAGACCGAGTCGGTGCGCCGGGGGATGAACACCTGGTCCCCGTCCTGGAGCGCCACGTCCTTCCTGGCGTCGCCCCTGAGGACAGCGGCGAAGTCCACCACCAGGCGGTTCAGCTCGCCCAGGACCAGGCCGTGGAGCAGGGGGCTCTCCTCCAGCGTCCCCGATTCCTTGCTCCGCCGGGTCTCGTTCAGGCGCTGGAGGATGGCCGACATGGCCGCGAAGGCGCCGGCGTCCGGAGCGGCCCCGGGCGTGGCCGCCGGCTCCCGGGAGCTGGGGTCTCCGGGCTGCACGGTGGAGCGCAGGAAGATGCCCCCCGACGGCATGGCGTCGCGGGTCAGGCCGCCGGCCCGCTGGATGAGCTGGCGCAGGGTGAACCGCTCCTCCCGGATCACGTACGGCCCCGGGCGCTCCACCTGGCCCAGGATCGTCACCGTGCGGTGCAGGCGGAAATGAGGATTCTCGTAGATGGTGATCTGGTCGTAGGGCTGGAGCTTCGGGTTCACCCGGTCGTCCTCCAGGGCCGCCGGCGACCGGTCCTCGGTGCTGAGCAGGCGCGCCAGGTCCAGGCGGACCACCTCGGTGGGCCGGCCGTCCCGGAGGCTGGCCAGCTCCGCGTAGTGGCGCTTGGCCGAGAGCTTGGGGATCCCGGCGCGGTAGATCAGGTCCGCCGCCCGCATGCCTTCGTGCCAGTCGAACACCCCGGGCCGGGTGAACGGGCCCAGGATGGTGACCCGCCGGGGCAGGCGCAGGTCCGCCACGTTGCCCAACTCCACCCGGTCCCGGGGCCGGAGGGGCAGGTTCTGGCCCTCCTCCCCCTCCAAGGCCCGGCCGACATCGAAGGTGAGCAGGCGGGTGCGGCCGTCCGGGAGGGTCCGGAGGATCTCCCCCCGCAGCCGGTAGGTGCCCGGCAGGATCTGGCCGCCCTCGCCGCCCAGGGCCAGCAGGTCGGCGACCCGCATGCCCGGGCGGAAGGAGAACCGTCCCGGCACCGCCACCCAGCCGGCGGCCTCCACGTACTCCTCCTCCCGCTCGACCCGCACCAGGGCCCGCAGGACGTCGGCCTCGCACAGCCTGGCGGCACGGAGGGCGGCGGGCTGGTTGGGGATGTCCTTGACCGTGGTGATGCCGGCGGGGCTGGTGCGCTGGAGGGTGACCAGGACCTTGCTGGCCGCGGGGATGAGCCCGCCCGCGAAGTGGACCGCCTCCAGCGCGGTCTCTCCGGGCGCCAGTTCCATGAGCACCGCCTGCGGCCCCGCCCGGCCCGCCGTCGCCACCACCCGTCGGAAGGCCCCCGCGACGGTGATCCGGGTGCCGGCCAGAGGCACGAAGAGGGTGTCGCCGTCCTGGAACCCCTTGCTGTCCAGGCCTGCCCCATCGAAGCGCAGCCGGTACAGGTCGAGCGCCTGGACCAGCCTGCCCCCGCGCAGGTGGCGGATCTCCCGGTACGAGCCGTGGTCGGAGGGCCCCCCGGCCAGCCCCAGGATGGCCACCGGCGAGCTGGCGCTGGGCACCAGGTACGAGCCCGGCCGGCGGACCTCGCCGATGACCATGACCTCCACGTCGTGGAGGCCCACCACCTCCAGGTTGAACTGCTCCAGGCCGGAGAACTTGCGCTGCAGGGCCGCGCGGACCAGGGCCCGGGCCCCGTCGAGGGTCAGCCCGTCCACGTCCAGGAGGCCCACCTCGGGAATGGCGATCTTGCCGCCCCGGTCCACCTTCAGCACCCGCGACAGGGAGACGCTGCCGAAGGCGGTGAGGGCGAGCTGGTCGCCGGCGCCGATGACGTAGTCCCCGCCCATGCGCACTTCGGCGGGACGCGGGGCGGCCAGGCCGGAGGCGAACAGGTCCGAGGCCAGCACGAAGGGCCTGGCGGGCGCGCCCGCGGGATCGGCCGGATCCGGGGCCGCCGGGGCCGGCCCGGGGGCGGGAACCGCCGGGGCCTTCCCCCCGGCCTCGCTCCCGGCGCCCGGTTCCGGAGCGGCGGGCGCCGTTCCCTGGGGCCGGGGCGCCGTGCCCTGCGCTGCGGTCGGAGCCGGGGCTGCGGCCGCAGCCGGGAGCCTGGCCGGGGCCGACGCCATGGCCGGATCGACGCCGGCCAGGGCGATCGCCAGCAGGACCACCGCCCCCTTCCGGAATCCCCGCCCTACGCTCCCGGAAACCTCCGGGAAACCGGCGCTGCCGGACGGGTGGCCGGTTCCGGGCCGAGGTGCCGGGCGACCCGTTCCACCGGTGCGGCGGAGGGCATGGCGGAGGACGCCGAAAGGGGATTCAAAAGGGAACTGCATTTTCATGCTTTGGCGATCAGGCTGAATCGATGTCTTTATCCAATTAAAGTATGCCGTAGCTATTACCGATGGAATTTCACCACATTGAAAAATAATAGTCAATGGAATCTTTAAATCAATTTTAAACAAATATCTCCTAGGTACATTAGCCATAATTCAATAAATTAGTAAACTTTGATTTTCATTAATTAGGCTGTAGAAAAAAATTCCCCATGACTTTTTTGTCCATAGATTGCCTAAAAATGCCATTTAAAATTAATAAAAATCGTAAATTAACTTTCTGTCTGATTAAATTTTAGATTCATCTCCCCGGAAAGGCGCTCACCCCGCGATCCGGGGACCGGGGGCTTCCCGGCCACCCGGTTCCGGCCGGATTCTCCATGGCTGCGACCGTGCCCAGCCGCCAAAATGACCCTCGCCAAACCCCCCCGAATCAGGCCAAGATCCATGGATGCCTCAAGCCGCCCGGCTTGGCCCAGGCATTCCGGACCCCGGGCACCCCGTGCCTGCCGTCGCGCCCATAGCTCAGGTGGATAGAGCAGCGGCCTTCTAAGCCGCAGGTCACAGGTTCGAGTCCTGTTGGGCGCACCAGATGTGAACGAGGGGGACCGCCCGCTCATGTGGAGCGCTCTGATCGCACGCATGCGTGCGATCCCTCGTGCTCCCCACAACCTGCCCGGGCGAAGCCCGTGCAGGTTGTCCATCAACAAGGGGGGACCGCCCGCTTATTCCAGCCGGGCCAGCCCCGCCTCCAGGTCCCGCCTCAGGTCCCCGGGATCCTCCAGTCCGATGCTCAGGCGGACGATGGTCCGGTCCTGGTACCTGGAAGGGAGGGCCCGTCGGTAGCGGCCGGCGGTCACGAGGCTCTTGTAGCCGCCCCAGCTGTAGCCGATGCCGAACAGCTCCAGCCCGTCGATGAAGGCGGACAGCCGGCCCGGTGCGTACTCCTGCTTCAGGGTGAAGCCGAACAGCCCCGAGGAACCCAGGAAATCCCGCCGCCAGAGGTGGTGCTCCGGATGGGCGGGCAGGGCCGGGTGGAGCACCTGGTCCACCCGAGGGTGGGACTCCAGCCAGTGGGCGATCTCCAGGGCCGACCGCTCGTGCTGCTTCAGGCGCACCGGCAGGGTCCGGAGCCCCCGCAGCGCCAGGCCGCAGTCTTCCGGGGCGGCGAACAGCTCCATGGCCCGGTAGAAGGCGTCGAACCGCTCCGCCAAGTGCCCGGCGACGGTCACCGTGCCGGCCAGCACGTCGGAATGGCCGGAGATGTACTTGGTGGCCGACTGGATCGACACGTCCACCCCCAGGGCGAACGGCTTCAGGTAGAGCGGGGTGGCCCAGGTGTTGTCCAGCACGGTGATGACGCCCCGTTCCCGGGCCAGGGCGGTGATGGCCGGGATGTCCTGGATCTCGAACGTGTTCGAGCCCGGGGATTCCAGCAGGACCAGGCGGGTGCCGGGACGGAGGCGTCCCTGGATGTCCGCCCCCGCGTCGGCCGGCACCGGTTCGGCCTCCACCTGGAACCGGGACAGCACCTCCCGGCAGAAGTGGGTGGTCGGCCCGTAGGCGTTATCGCAGACCAGGATGTGGTCGCCGGCCCGGGTGAAGGCCAGCAGCGTGTTGATGATCGCGCTGATCCCCGACTGGAAGGCCCGGGTCATGGCGCCCCCCTCCAGTTCCCGCACCGCGTCCTCGAAGGCGCGCTGCAGGGGCAGCCGGTCGGTGCCGTAGGTGCAGCCCGGGTATTCCCCGGCGTTGGCCGCGGCCAGGTCCGCGTAGCTCCCGAACAGCACCGTCGACGCCCGGACCACGCCCGGGTTGACGGCCCGGAACGCCTTGCCCCCGACGAGCCCCTGGTCGCAGCCGAACCCGATCAGCCTGGTCGCGTCTTCCATCATCCACCTCCGCGCCGAAGAAACCATGGTCTCACACGTAGCTGGTGCAAGCCGATCTTCGCGGTAGAACCGTTCCGTTACCTTGACTAGGCCCCCGCCCCGGAGCGCAGCCGCATGAGCGCGTCGATCCCCGCGGTGGTGATGCTCGTCCCGCCGCGTCCCGCGCTCAGGCGCACATAGCCGTACTGCTCGGACCGGACCAGGCATCGGCGGATCTGGGCCTCGGTGAGGAAGCGGTCCTGGGCCTGGGCGGCCCTGACCAGGCTGCGCCGGCCGGAGCGCAGGCGGTCCTGGTGGTCGGCGTACAGGCGCTCCAGGATGAACACGCAGTTCTCCCGCTCCAGCCCCACCGCGTCCAGGAAGGCGGCCAGGGCGGGATCCTGTCCGCCGGGTTCCGGTTCCGGCCACTTCAGGATGGGCGCCAGGTCCTTGGCCTCGATGGCGCGCTGGCCCAGGTAGGCCAGGTATTCCACGCAGTTCTTGAGCTCGCGCACGTTCCCGCGCCACGGGTAGCGCACCAGGAGTTCCACGGTCTCGGGGGCCAGGACCAAGTCCGCTCCGATCTGCCGCTTGAAATGGTCGAAGATGTACAGGATGTCGCTCTTGTGCTCGCGCAGGGGCGGGACCTGGACCGGCAGCACGTTCAGGCGGTAGTAGAGGTCCCGGCGGAACCGGCCCTCCTCCACCAGCCGCCAGAGGTCCATGTTGGTGGCGGCGATGATGCGGATGTCGATGTGGATCATGCTGTCGCCGCCGATCCGCATGACCTCCCGGCTTTCCAGCGCCCGCAGCAGGCGGGTCTGCAGGTTCAGGTCCATCTCCCCGATCTCGTCCAGGAAGATGGTGCCCTGGTGGGCCAGCTCGAACAGCCCCGGCTTGCCGCCCCGCCGGGCGCCGGTGAAGGCGCCCTCCTCGTAGCCGAACAGCTCGCTCTCCAGCAGGCTCTCGGGCAGGGCGGCGCAGTTGACCGTCACGAACTGCCACTCCCGGCGCCGGCTGGCGTTGTGGATGGCGTGGGCGAACAGCTCCTTGCCGGTGCCGGTCTCGCCGATGATGAGCACCGAGGCGTCGGAGCGGGCCTTCTTCCGGGCCAGGCTCTTGACCTCCTGGAAGGCCTCGTCCCGGGTCAGGATGTGGTCGAAGGTGTACCGGGCCCGGTGGCCCTTGCCCAGAAGCTGGGATCGGAGCCGGTGCTGGCTGCGCTCCTTCTCCACGAACTTGTTGATGATGGCCAGGGCGCCGCGGGTCTTCCGCCCGGCGGTCACCGGCACCACCTTGATGGAGATGTCACGGCCGTGGATCTTCACCAGGGTGTAGTCCACCTCCGCCTGGTCCTCCAGGACCCGTTCGAAGGGGATCCCGGGGATCAGGTCCGCAGCGCGGCACCCCACCAGGTCGTCCCGGGCGTCCAGCACCTCCCTGGCCTTGCGGTTGCAGGCGTAGACCGAGCCGCTGTTCTCGATGATGACGATCCCGTCGTCCATGACGTCCAGCAGGCTGAGCAGCTGGCTCTCCAGGATGTTGGTCCGGTCGAACAGGGAGGTGACGCTGTCGAGCGTGGTGCGGATGCTCTGGAAGTACTCGATGAACCGGTCCTCCTTGAGCAGGCGCTCCAGCCCCAGGGCGGTGGCCATGTCGATCACCGTCTTGGCGTCGATGACCCGGTCCCCGAGGTCGACCATGTGCTTGACGAAGGGGGGGACGTGCCGGGGCTCGCCGGGGGTCACCGCCACGTCCAGCTGGGGCACGTGGGTGGTGCCGGGGTAGCAGGGCACCAGCACCAGGTGGTTCAGGCCCAGCTGGTGGAACAGGGAAATGGTGTCCATCGTCATTTCCACGCTGTAGTTCACCACCAGCACGGACTGGCCCGCGGGGAGCTCGGCCACCCTCCGGTACTGTTCGTTGGTGAGGGTGTTGCTGATGATGATGGCCCTGGCGTCCACCGGGAGGAACGGCTTGAGCGTGAGGTAGATCTGGTGGATCGAGATGACGAAGAGGTCGGCCTCCGGGGGGCTGTTGATGTTGCCCAGGTCGTAGGAATAACAGTGCAGATCGATGGTGCCCCGGAACAGCGCCTCCAGGGTCCGGCGGTGGACCTCGGCGACGCTGGCGAAGGCTGTGATCAAGGCGACTTTCCTGGCCACCGGAGGTCTCCCGGGAACTGCCCCCCTGGGCCCGGGATGGAACGGGGCCCGGCCCCCGGAGTACGGATGATAATGGGTGGAATGGGATCAGTTAATCACCCATTGATCCCGTTGCCTAGGGCAAGTGTCCGGCGCCGTCCTCGCGGCTCCGGGACGGTGCTGCCCCCTGAGTCGCCTGGGTGTTTGGTTATAGATGCTGCATTGTTACAAATAAAACGAGCGGGCTCGAATTTTGCTGAGACAATGGGATCTTGCCTCGATCCCAGTCCAGCGCTTGATAAGCACCCCCTTTGCGGCCGTTTCCGACGATGCCTCACGGCCGGGCCTGCGGGAGCCCTCGGGCGATGACGCCCAGGCCGGGACCATCCAAGGCATTGTCAGCATTTTCAACCCAACCAGCTTGGAGCGGCCAACGCCACCCAACTTACCAGGAGGCTCCATCATGAAAACGAATTACTCCACCCTGATCCCGCTGGCGGCCGCGCTTTGCGCCGTCTTCACGGCCTGCGGCAAGAAGAACGACACCATCAAGATCGGCCAGGCGGTGGCCCTCACCGGCGACAGCTCCACCTGGGGCCAGTCCGAAAAGAACGCCCTGGACATGGAGATCGCCAAGATCAACGAGAAGGGCGGCGTCCTGGGCAAGAAGATCGAGCTGATCTCCTATGACACCCGCGCCGACGCCACCGAGGGCGTCAACGTCACCAAGCGCCTGGTGAGCGACGGCGTCTGCGCCATCATCGGCCCCGGCCAGAGCGGCGTGGCCATCGCCATGACCGCGGTGACCGAGCCGGCCGGGGTGCCGTTCCTGGCCACCACCGCCACCAACCCCAAGGTCACCATCGACGACAAGACCAAGCAGGTCCGCCACACCGCCTTCCGCACCTGCTTCATCGACCCCTTCCAGGGCACTGTGGCGGCCCAGTTCGCCGCCAAGAACCTCAAACTCAAGACCGCCGCCATCATCTACGACGTGGGTTCGGACTACTCGTCCTTCCTGGGCAAGTACTTCACCGACGAGTTCGTCAAGCAGGGTTGCAAGGTGCAGGCCAGCGAGGCGTTCCGTTCCGGCGAGCTGGACTTCCGCGCCATCCTGGGCAAGGTCAAGCCCGCCAAACCAGACCTGCTGTTCATCCCCACCATGCAGAAGGAAGCCGCGCTGATCATGAAGCAGGCCCGCGACCTGGGCATGAAGTCCGTGTGCATGGGCGGGGACGGCTGGGCCAGCCCCGACCTGATCACCCTGGGCGGCGCCGCCACCGAAGGATCCTATTTCGTCAACATCACCAGCCTGGAGGACCCGGACATCCAGGGCTTCCTCAAGGACTACCGGGCCAAGTACAACAATGACCCGGTCATGCCCAACCCCGTCATGGCCATCGACGCCCTGGACGTGGTCCTGGACGCCATCACCAAGACCGGCGGCACCGACCCGGCCAAGCTCACCGTCCAGATCGAGCAGACCAAGAACCTGCCCACCCTGTCCGGCGTGTTCTCGTTCGATCCCGCCACCCACAACCCGCTCAACAAGCCCGCCATCATCCAGCAGGTGAAGGACGGCAAGTTCATCTACGTCACCAAGTTCGTGACCCAGTAGGGCGGTCGTTCCGGCGTGGGCGTGCCCTAGGGGGCGCCCACGCCATCCTTGATCCTATTGTGCGCGGCGGAACCGCGCGAGAGGGGGATCCTTGTTCTTCCAGACTTTGGTGACCGGGCTGGCCATCGGCGGCATCTACGCGCTCATGGCCGTGGGCTACTCCCTGGTGTTCAGCGTCCTCAACTTCAGCAATTTCGCGTACGGCTCCATCATCATGCTGGGGGCGTACATCGCCTACTTCGCCATGGTCAAGCTGGGCGCCCCCATCTGGATCGCGCTCATCCTCTCCATCCTCGGCGCCGCCATCCTCTGCTTCCTGAACGAGAGGCTGGCCTACAGCCCCCTGCGCAAGCGGCGGGCCTCCTCGCTGTTCTTCATGATCAGCGCCATGGGCACCGCCATCTTCCTGGAGAACCTGGTCTACGCCCTGATCGGCGCGCATTTCTATTCCTTCCCCGTGGTCTTCACCCGGACCAACATCTCCTTCCACGGGGTGGCCATCGGGGTGCTGGACGTGTTCGCCATCGTGTTCTCCGGCATCTCCATCTACGCCCTGCACATGTTCCTGCAGAAGAGCCGCACCGGGATCGCCATCCGGGCCGCCTCGTACGACATCCAGGTGTGCTCCCTGAACGGGGTGAACAACAGCGCGCTGATCGGCCTGGTGTTCGCCCTGGCCGGGGCCCTGGCGGGCGTCTCGGGCACCTTCCTGGGAATGAAGTACATCGTCTACCCCACCATGGGCTGGATCACCAACAAGGCCTACATCGCCGCGGTGATCGGCGGCCTGGGCAGCCTGCCCGGCGCGGTGGTGGGCGGCCTCCTGCTGGGGGTGCTCGAGACCTTCGTGTCCGCCTACGTGTCCTCGGTGGTGCGGGACGTGTTCAGCTTCTCCCTCCTGGTCCTGCTGCTCCTGGTCATGCCCACCGGACTGTTCGGCCGGTACCTCGAGGAAAAGGTGTAACCCCCCATGCTCCAATATGTGTTCGGCGTCATCTCCCTCGGCCTGATCTACGTGATCGCCACCACCGGCCTGGCCGTCTTCACCGGCTTCACCGGGCTGTTCTCCCTCGGGCACGCGGCCTTCTTCGCCATCGGCGCCTACACCGCGGCGATCCTCACCTACTTCTACGGCTGGAACTTCTACCTGGCCCTGCTGGCGGGCGCCGCGGCCGGAGGCCTGGTGGGGTTCCTGATCGGCTACCCCACCCTCAAGGCCAAGCTGCGCACCGACTACTTCGCCATCGCCACCCTGGGCTTCGGGGAGGCGGTCCGGGTGCTGCTGGAAAACCTGCCCATCACCCAGGGCGCCCGGGGCCTGCCCGGCATCCGGGGCGACACCAACCTCCCCGTCCTGCTGGTGGCGTCGGCCATCGTCATCTGGGCCGCCTGGAACCTGATCCACTCCCGCCACGGGCGCGCGGCCATCGCCATCCGCGAGGACTTCGTGGCCGCCGAGATGATGGGCGTGGACATCTTCATGGGCCGCCTGCGCTCCCTGACCTTCAGCGCCGCCTGCGCGGGCCTGGCCGGGGGCCTCTTCGCCCACTACTTCTGCTTCATCCAGCCGTCCATGTTCACGGCCTACATGTCCACCCAGATGACCGCCGCGGTGGTGGCCGGGGGCATGGGCAGCATCAGCGGGCCGGTGATCGCGACCCTGATCTTCATCGGCATCCCCGAGGCCCTGCGGGTGGCCAACATCTGGCGCCTGGTGGCCTACGGGCTGCTCCTGGTGCTCATCATGGCGTTCCGCCCCCAGGGGCTGATGGGCTACCGGGAACTGTCCTTCGACCTGATCAAGGGGTGGTTCTGGCGCCCCGGGAAAGGCGGCAAGCCATGAGCCGTCCTGGGGAGGAAACCTTGGCATCCCGTATCGTCCTCGACCTGCGCGGGGTCACCAAGCTGTTCGGCGGCATTGTCGCCTGCAAGGACATCTCCTTCACCTTGCCCGAGGGCCAGATCTTGGGCCTGATCGGACCCAACGGCGCCGGCAAGACCACCGCCTTCAACCTGATCACCGGCGTCTACCGGGTCACCGCCGGCTCCATCCACATGGAAGGCCAGGCCATCACCGACCAGCGCCCGGACCGCATCGTCCGCCGGGGGATCGCCCGGACCTTCCAGAACATCCGCCTGTTCCGCAACCTGAGCGTGCTGGACAACGTGATCATCGCGCTGGACTGCCACGAGACCTACCCCCTGGCGGCGTCCTTCCTGCGCCTGCCCAACGTGCAGCGGCGGGAGCAGGCGCTGCGCGAGGAGGCCATGTCCTTCCTGGGGGCGGTGGGGCTGGAGGATAAGGCCGCCGTGCGCGCCGATGCCATGCCCTACGGCCTGCAGCGCAAGCTGGAGATCGCCCGGGCCCTGGCGCTCAAGCCCAGGCTGATGCTGCTGGACGAGCCGGCCGCGGGCATGAATCCCGAGGAGTCCCTGGACCTGGCCCGGCTGGTGCGCAGGATCCACGACCAGTTCAAGCTCACCACCCTCCTGATCGAGCACCACATGGACGTGGTCATGGCGCTCTGCGAACGGATCTTCGTGATGAATTTCGGCGTGAAGCTGGCGGAAGGCACGGCGGACGAGGTCCAGCAGGATCCGGACGTCCTCAAGGCCTACCTGGGAGAGGGGTTCAAGCGTGCTCAGCATATCTAACCTCGATGTGAAGTACGGGCACATCCACGCCCTGCGCGACGTCAGCCTGGACGTGGCCGAAGGCAGCGTGGTGGCGGTGGTGGGCGCCAACGGCGCCGGCAAGACCACCCTCATGACCACCCTGGCCGGGCTGGTGCCCCCCGCCGGCGGGGAAATCCTGTTCGAGGGCGCCCCGCTGCCCCGGGAGGCGCACCGCATCGTCGCCCGCGGGATGTGCCTGGTGCCCGAGCGGCGCCGGCTGTACGCCAACCTCACGGTGCGGGAGAACCTGCTCATGGGCGCCTACCTGCGCAAGGACAAGCCCGGCATCGCCCACGACCTGGAGGAGATGTACCAGCTGTTCCCGATCCTGCGGGAACGGGTCAAGCAGTATGCCGGCACCCTTTCCGGGGGCGAGCAGCAGATGCTCGCCATCGCCCGGGGGCTCATGGGCCGCCCCCGCCTGCTGCTCCTGGACGAGCCCTCCCTGGGCCTGGCGCCCCTGATGGTGCAGCACATGTTCAAGACCATACGGGAGATCAACCAGCGCGGCGTGACCGTCCTGCTGGCCGAACAGAACGCATTCCAGGCCCTGGACATGGCCGACCGCGCCTTCGTCCTGGAGACCGGGCAGGTGATCGTGTCCGGCTCCGGCCAGGAACTGCTGGAGAATCCTCTGGTGCAGAAAGCCTACCTCGGAGTCACTCACTGACTTGAAAAGGAGAACGCCATGCACGAAACGCTCAAGAAGGACACCCTGGTCCTCCACACCGGCAACGAGGTCGACGCCCAGTTCGGCGCCCTTAGCATCCCCATCTACCAGGTCTCCACCTACCTGCAGGACGTGGAAGGCAATACCAAGGGCTACGAGTACTCCCGGTCCGGCAATCCGACCCGGACCTGCCTGGAGCAGGCCATGGCCGCCCTGGAGCACGGCAAGAGCGGCTCCGCCTTCGGCTCCGGCCTGGCCGGCATCACCGCGGTGTTCATGCTGTTCGACAGCGGCGCCCACTTCATCGTGTCCAACGTGGTCTACGGCGGCACCTACCGCCTGCTGAGCAAGGTCCTGAGCCGCATGGGCATGACCGTCAGCTTCGTGGACACCTCCGACCTGGGCGCGGTGGAGGCCGCCTTCACCGCCCGCACCAAGGCCGTGTTCGTGGAGACCCCCACCAACCCCATGATGGCCGTCTCCGACCTGAAGGCCATCGCCGGCCTGTGCCGCAAGCGCGGCTGCAAGTTCATCGTCGACAACACCTTCATGACCCCCTACTGGCAGAATCCCCTGCTGCTCGGGGCCGACATCGTGGTGCACAGCGCCACCAAGTACCTGGGCGGGCACAGCGACGTCATCGCCGGGCTGGTGGTCTCCGCCACTGAGGAACTGGGCGAGCAGGTGCATTTCAACCAGAAGGCCATGGGCGGGATCCTGGGCCCCCAGGACTCCTGGCTGCTCATGCGCGGCTTCAAGACCCTGGGCGTGCGGATGGAGAAGCACGAGCAGAACGCCAACGAGCTGGCCCGGTGGCTGCGGACCCTGCCGCAGGTGGAGAAGGTCTACTACCCGGGCCTGCCGGACCACCCCCAGCACCAGCTGGCCAAGACCCAGGCCGGCGGGTTCGGGGGCATGATCTCGTTCGAGACGGTCAGCCCCCAGGCGGCGGACCACATGCTGTCCCGGCTGCAGATCATCTCCCTGGCCATCAGCCTGGGCGGGGCCGAGAGCCTCATCTGCGTGCCGGCCAAGACCACCCACGCCTCCTTCGAGCCCGAACTGCTCAAGAAGCTCGGCATCACCGACCGGCTGGTGCGCTTCTCGGTCGGGATCGAGAACGTCGACGACCTGAAGGCCGACATCCTCCAGGCCATGAAGTGAGCGGACAGCAGACGGAATCGACCGAATTCACGGTCCTGGCGCCCGGAAGCCCGGGGGCCATGGGCTGGGCCGGCAAGGAAGCGCTCCTGCCCGCCACCGGCCTGGGCACCCAGTGCGTCCACGGCGGGGCGGCCCCCGACCCGGCCTACGGCGCGGTGGCGCCGCCCATCTACGAGACCAGCAACTTCGCCCTGCTGGACGTGCGCACCAGCGCCGGCTACGAGTACACCCGCGCCGGCAACCCCACCCGCGCCCGCCTGGAGGAGGCCATCGCCCTGCTGGAAGGGGGCTGCGGCTCCATCTGCACCAGCTCCGGGATGAGCGGGGTGCTGGCGGTCCTGAGCCTGCTGGACCACGGCAGCCACGTACTCTGCCCCGCGGACTGCTACGGCGGCACCTTCCGCACCCTGCAGCACGCCAGGCGGGTCCACGGCCTGGAGACCACTTTCGTGGACATGACGGACCTGGCCGCGGTGGCGGCCGCCATCCGCCCCGAGACCCGGCTGCTGTGGGCCGAGACCCCCTCCAACCCCCTGCTCCGGCTCCAGGACCTGGGCGCCCTGGCCGAACTGGCCCACCGCCACGGCCTGCTGCTGGCGGTGGACAACACCTTCATGTCGCCAGTGCTGCAGCGCCCCTTCCAGTGGGGCGCGGACCTGGTCTTCCACAGCACCACCAAGTACCTCAACGGCCACAGCGACGTGGTGGGAGGCGCGGTGGTGGCGGGCCCGGGCCGGAAGGAGCTGCTCCAGCGCCTGGCCACCCTGAACATGGCCCTGGGCACCAGCCAGAGCCCCCACGACTGCGCCCTGGTGCTGCGCGGGCTCAAGACCCTGCACCTGCGCATGGCCGCCCACGAGGCCAACGCCCGGGCCCTGGCCGCGTACCTCGACGCCCACCCGACGGTGGCCAAGGTGAACTACCCCGGCCTGCCCTCGCACCCCCAGCACGCCCTGGCCCGGCGTCAGCAGAAGGGCTTCGGGGCCATGCTCAGCTTCGAGCTCAAGGACGGTTCCCCGGAATCGGTGCGGACCTTCCTGCGCCGCCTGCGCTGGTTCACCCTGGCCGAGAGCCTGGGCGGGGTGGAGAGCCTGTCCAACCAGCCGGCGTCCATGAGCCACGCCTCCATGACGCCGGAGATGCGGGAGAAGATCGGCATCCGGGATGGGCTGATCCGGCTGTCGGTGGGGATCGAGGATGTGGAGGATTTGGTGGAGGATCTGAGGCAGGCGCTGGAAGGCTAGCTACCGGCTCGGCTCGATCCGCTTCAGCAGGTCGTCCGCGAACGTCCCTTCCATCACCTTCTCCACCGGCCCCTCCAGGTGCGCCGACCCATCCGCGAAGGTCACCTTCAGCACCCCCCCCGGCATGTGGACGGTCACCTCATCCCCCACCAGCCCCAGCCTCCTCGCCACCGCCGCGGCGCCGCAGCTGGAGCTCCCGGACGCCAGGGTGTAGCCCGCGCCCCGCTCCCAGATCTCGATGCGGATCTCCGCGCGGGACAGCACCTCCAGGAACTGCACGTTGGTCCGGGCCGGGAACAGGGGCGAGCGCTCGATCACCGGCCCCAGCCGGTTCGCCTCCGCTGCCGTCACCGGCCGGCCCAGCACCACGCAGTGGGGGTTGCCCATGGAGACGAAAGCGATCCGGCAGCGCTCGCCGCCGAACTCGAACGCCCGGTCCACGATCTCGTCCAGCCCGGCGGCGGGGGCCGCGGCCCGGGCGCCGAACCGGGGCGCGCCCATGTCCACCCGCACCACCTTGCGGGCCGGATCCAGGACCTTGGCCACCACCCGCCCCCCCGAAGTGCGCACCGGGAACGGCTCGTCCCCGGCGTAGCCCCGCTCGTACAGGAACCAGGCGAAGATGCGCAGCCCGTTGCCGCTCTTTTCCGCCTCGCTGCCGTCGGGGTTGAAGATGCGCAGGGCGAAGGCGCCCGGCTCCGCCGGGTCCGACAGCGGCCCCAGCAGGATCCCGTCCGAGCCCGCGCCGTAGTGGCGGTCGCACAACGCCCGCACGGCACCCGGAAGCGGGTCAAACGGGAACTGCGCCGGATCGATCACCAGGTAGTCGTTCCCCAGTCCATGGTATTTGTAGAAATCAGGCATCGAGGCTCCCGGGGTCCACCAGATGGTGATTGGAAATTCTACCTCGATCTCCCTCAGGTCCGCCCGCCCAGCTCCGGCCCCACTGATACAATAGGGCTTCCCCGACGGGACCTTCAGCGTGAAACATGATTCTTCGCAAGGAATACGGCTTCGAGGCCGCCCACTTCATCCACAACCATCCCGGCAAATGCCGCAACCTCCACGGGCATAGCTACAAGCTGTTCGTCTCGCTGGAAGGGCAGGTCCATCCTGAGACCGGGATGATCATCGACTTCGACGACCTCTCCAAGATCGTGCGGGAAAAGGTCATCTACGCCCTGGACCACAAGTTCCTGAACGACCTGATCCCGCTTTCCACTGCCGAGAACATCTCCACCTGGATCTGGGACCAGCTCAAGCCCGAACTGCCCCTGCTGCTCCAGGTGGAACTGTTCGAAACCACCGACAACTGCGTGATCTACCGGGGGGCTTGATGCGGCTGGGCTGGATGGCCCTACCATTGCTGGTCTCCGTTCCCGCCTGCTCGCCCGTGCGCAGCTACCAGGAGGCCGCCCGCAGCCTCCGCTTCACCCTGGACCGGGTCGACCCGACCGTCCAGCTCGCCTTCCCCCTGGACCAGTCCCGGATCGGGTTCGACCTCACGGTGGGCGTGGAGAACCCCTCCACGGTGCCCTTCAACATCCGCGGCTTCGAGGGGGCGTTCAGCCTCGACACGGACGGGACGCCCCGGCCCCTGGGGCAGGTGTCCCTGCCGCGGCCCCTGGACCTCCCGGCCCAGGGCCGGGCGCGGCTGGAGGTGGCCCTCACCTTCTCCTACCGGGACCTGGCCGAGCGCTGGCCGGTCCTGGAGGAGGTCCTGCACGGAGAGCGCCCGGGCGCCTGGGAGCTGACCGGCACCCTGCGGACGGAGGTCCACGGGATCCCGGTCCGCCTTCCGGTGCGGATCCGGCGCGCCATCGGAGCGGGCCCATGATCCGCGCCGTGGTCTTCGACCTGTGGAACACCCTGGTGCACAGCAGGAACGGGGACCCCTTCCAGCACCTGCAGCGCCTGCTCTCTCCGGACCAGATCCGGCTGTACCCCCAGCTGAAGCGGGACGCCATGGGCCGTCCCCACGCCAGCGCCCAGGCCTTCCTCGCCGAATGGAAGGACCGCCTGAAGCTCTCCCCCGCCCAGCTGGGGACCATGGCGGAGGTGTTCCGCACGGCGGCGGGGGACGCCCAGTGCTTCCCCGATGCGGTGCAGGCGGTGCTGGAGACCCGCAAGCTGGCCCGGGTGGCCCTGCTCTCCAACACCCAGAGCTTCGACCTGGACTTCCTGGAGCGGCTGGACCTCACCGGGCTGATGGCCACCCGCATCCTGAGCGCCGAGATCGGCTGCCTCAAGCCCGACCCGCGCGTGTTCGAGACGGTGCAGCGCCGCCTCGGCCTGTTCCCCGGGGAGCTGGCCATGGTGGGCGACAGCTGGCGGGACGACATGGCCGGCGCCCTGGAGGCGGGCTGGACCGCCGTGTGGGTGAACCGCTCCGGCGTTCCCCGTCCGCCCCACGATCCGGAGGCCGAGCTGGTGGAGATCCCCGACCTGGCCCCGGTGCCCCGGCTGATCGGAAACCTCCAGGCCGGGGCAAGGTGCGGAACCTGCCTTGGCTGATGGTAGTCTCTTGGAAAGGAACCAACCGAAAAGGAACCTATCGGAGGCAGCCCCATGACCACCACCGTCGAAGCCATCCTCGCTGAAACCAGGAAGCGGATGAAGTCCTCCCTCGAGACCTTGAAGAAGGAGATGGCCACGGTCCGCACCGGCCGTGCCAATGCCGGCATCCTGGACACCCTGCACGTGGACTACTACGGCTCCATGCTGCCGCTGAACCAGATCGCCGGCGTGAGCGTGCCCGAGCCCACCATGCTGGTCATCGCCCCCTTCGACAAGAAGGCCATCAAGAGTATCGAGACCGCCATCCTCAAGTCCGAGCTGGGGCTCAACCCCGCCAACGACGGCAACGTCATCCGCCTGCCCATCCCGCCCCTGAACGAGGAGCGGCGCCGGGAGCTCACCCGGGTGGTGAGCCGGATGGGGGAGGAGATCAAGACCGCCGTCCGCAACGTCCGGCGCGACGCCAACGAGGAAGTGAAGAAGCTGGAGAAGGACAAGCACACCCCCCTGAGCGAGGACGCCGCCAAGAAGGCCCTGGAGCAGATCCAGAAGATCACCGACGAGGCCATCAAGGAGGTTGACGAGACGGTCAAGCACAAGGAAGCGGAGATCATGCACGTCTGACCGGGTTGGCGAAAACCGCCGGCCAAGAGAGTCTCCGCAGCGCCGCCCGTACGCGAAAAGCGGGCCGGGCGGCCCGCTCGGGAGTGGCCTTCGACGCCGTCAGGGCTGGGCCGGGGCCGGCTTCTCCTTCTTGACGACATGCTTCTTGGCGACCTTCTTGGTGGCCGGAGCGGCCGGAGCGGCGGCGGCCTGATCGGCGGCGGGGGCGGCCTTCTTGGCGGCCTTCTTCTTCATGGGCTTGGCCGGGGCGGCCGGGGCGGCGGGAGCCTGGGCGACCAGGGCCGGGGCGGCGGCGGGGGCCTTCTTGGCGGCCTTCTT
>JBELAL010000043.1:0-42515 GCA_049508835.1 Holophaga sp.
GAATGGTTCACACCCGAATCAAGGACCTGGAGCGCCTTGGTTACAGGGTCGTACTGGAGCCTCTCGAAGATGTTCCATAACTAGGTTAATATACAATAGTTACCGCATGTTTTCATGGCAGTATTTGCTCCGGGTCCCCCCAGATCGTCCGTAGAATCGGCAAGGGAGATCCGCATGTCCGTCCTGTGCCTGCTCACGCGGCCTGCCGTCGCCGCGGCCCTGATCGCGGCTCCCCTCCAGGCCCGGCCGGCTCCGGCCGTCCCCTACGAAACGGTCTCTTTCCCTTCGCTGGACCCCCCGGTCATCATCGGCGCGGCCCTGTTCCGCCCGGAGGGTCCGGGTCCCTTCCCGGCGGTGGTGGCCTTGCACGGGGCCAGCGGCCTGGGAGGGAGGACAGCGCTGTACGCCAACTACCAGGACTGGGGGACGCGCTTGCGGGACGCGGGCTACGTGGTGCTGTTCCCCGACAGCTTCAGGGCGCGCGGCCTGGACCATGGGGTTGCCACCCTGAAGCATGATCCCGTGCCCCCGGACCGGGAGCGGGTCAAGGACGTCTTTGGCGCCCTGCGCTTCCTGCAGTCGCTGCCCTGGGTCCGCCGGGACAGGATCGCCCTGCTTGGCTGGTCCCACGGCGGCGCGACGGTCCTGTCCGCGGTGGAGGCCGGGCTGCCCGTGCCGCAGCCTGGCTTCAGGGTGGCCGTGGCCTTCTACCCCGGCACCTGGAGGCAGCTGCGGAATCCGTCCTGGAAGCCGGGCATCCCCCTGTCCATTCTCATCGGGCTGAAGGATGACTGGACCCCGGCCGAAGGCTGCGTGCGGTTGGCTGAGCGCATCCACGCCCAGGGCTTGGCCCTGGACCTGGTCACCTACCCGAACGCCAACCATGGCTTCGACGCTCCCAAGGTGCCCCTGCATGTGCGCACCGGAGTCAACTCTCACACCGGCAGCGCCACCGTGGGCACCGACCCGGATGCCCGCCAGGACGCCCTGACGCACACCATGACGATCTTCCACCAGGCGCTTGACTAGGGCGCGATGCGAGCCCCCAGTCGCTCTATAATCCCCCAATGCCCACCCAGCCCCACCCCGCGGATTCCCGCCGCGCCGAGTACGCCGCCCGGTTCAACCGGGTGGTGGACCACATCCAGGCCCACCTCACCGAGGCCATGGACCTGGAGACCCTGGCCGGGGTGGCCTGCTTCTCGCCCTACCATTTCCACCGCCAGTTCCGCGGCTGGATGGGGGAGACCATCCACGACTTCATCTTCCGGCTGCGGGTGGAGCGGGCCGCGGCCCAGCTGGCCTACAGCCCCGGCAAGAGCGTCACCGAGATCGGCCTGGACTGCGGGTTCTCCTCCCCGTCCACCTTCGCCCGGGCCTTCAGGACCTTCCACGGCATCACGCCCAGCGAATGGCGCCAGCGCCGCACCCTGTTCGCGGCCGGCGGGGGCCGGCCGGCGCCCGCCGGCGGGGAGGCGCGGCCGTTCCAGGGGCGGGTGTTCACCCTGGCGCTGCCGGTGGAGGTCCAGCGCCTGGCGCCCATGCGCGTGGCCTACATCCGCCACGTGGGCCCGTTCCAGGAGAACGCGGCGCTGTTCGAGCGGCTCCTGGGGCGGATCCGGGCCTGGGCCGGGCCCCGGGGGCTGCTGGTGCCCGGGGCCCGGCTGCTGAGCGTCAGCCACGACGCCCCGGAGATCACCGAGGCCCGCAAGCTGAGGCTGGACGCGGCCATCACCGTGCCCGCGGGCACCCGCGCGGAGGGCGAGATCGGCTGCCGGGACCTGGAGGGCGGGGCCTATGCGGTGGCCCGGGCGAGGATCCGGCCCAACCAGTTCATCGAGACCTGGGACACCCTCATGGGCGGGTGGCTGCCCGGGAGCGGCTGGCAGCCCGACGACCGCCCCCGGTTCGAGATCTACCTCAACGATCCCCTGACCGATCCGGAAGGCCTGATCGAGGTGGACATCTGCCTGGCGGTCAAGCCCATGTAGAACCGCAAGGCCTGCACACGGGACCGCAAGATCTGCACAGCTCCGGCGGCGGAAGAGTGGGTATGCTCGGGCTCACTTCTGACACCATGAGCGAGCCCGCCACCACCCCCCTCGTCGAGATCCGGGGCGCGACCAAGCGCTACGGGGAGGTGCTGGCCAACGACGGGATCGACCTGGAGCTCCGGGCCGGCGAGGTGCATGCGCTGCTGGGGGAGAACGGGGCCGGCAAGACCACTCTGTCCAAGATCCTCTACGGTTTCATCCGGCCCGACGCCGGGACCCTCCGGGTGGGCGGGACGCCGGTCCAGCTGCGCTCCCCCCGGGACGCCCGGGCCCAGGGCATCGGCATGGTGTTCCAGAACTTCATGCTCATCCCGGCGCTCAGCGTGCTGGAGAACATCGCCCTGTTCCTGCCCGGCCTGCCGGCGGTGCTGCGCCCCCGGGACCTGGAGGAGAAGATCCGGCGGTTCGGGGACCGGTTCGGACTGAGCGTGGATCCCGGGGCCCCGGTGCGGCAGCTGGCGGTGGGCGACCAGCAGAAGGTGGAGATCCTCAAGCTGCTCCTGGGCGAGGCCCGGGTGCTGATCCTGGACGAGCCCACCAAGGTGCTGGCCCCCCACGAGGTCGCCGCCCTGTTCCGGGTGTTCGCCGCCCTCAAGGCCGAGGGCTACGCCATCCTGTTCATCACCCACAAGCTGCGCGAGGTGCTGGCCTGCGCCGACCGGGTCACCGTGCTGCGCCAGGGCCGGGTGGCGGGCGCCTTCGGTCCCGGGCAGGCGGACCCCGAGGCCCTGGTGACGATGATGTTCGGCGGCCGGCTCGCGGGCGGATCCGGCCCCGGCGCGGGGTCCCCGGCCGCGGCCCCGGTGTTCGAGCTGCGCGGGGCCTCCAGCCGGGCCTCGGGGAGCGAGACCGCCCTGCGGGACATCGACCTGCGCATCGGGGCGGGGGAGATCGTCGGGGTCGCGGGCGTCTCCGGCAGCGGGCAGAAGGAGCTGGGCGACCTGATCCAGGGCCTGCGCCCCCTGGCCCGCGGGAGCCGCTGGTTCGGCGGGGCCGAGGCGACCTCCTGGAGCGTGGCCCGGATGCGCCGGGAAGGCATGGCCTGCGTGCCGGAGGATCCCCTGGTGATGGCGGCGGTGCCGGGCATGTCGGTGCGGGAGAACCTGTACCTGGGCACCGGGCGGCGCTACCGGCGCGGGTTCGGCATCCGCTGGAGGGCCCTGGCCGAGACCATGGCCGAGTCGTTCCGGACCCTGGGCTTCCCCTTCCCGCCCCAGGACCTGCCCATGGGCGCGCTGTCCGGGGGGAACCTCCAGCGGGTGGTGATCGCCCGGGAGACGGCCCACCGGCCCCGGCTGGTGGTGGCGCTCTATCCCACCCGGGGCCTGGACGTGCGCAGCGCCCTCTCGGTGCGGGACTTCCTCCTGCGCGCCCGGGACGGGGGCACCGGGGTGCTGCTGATCTCCGAGGACCTGGAGGAGCTGGCCGAACTGGCCGACCGCCTCCTGGTGCTGTACGCCGGCACCCTGGCGGGCGAGTTCCCCCGCGGCGAGTGGCAGCCGGAGGCGGTGGGCCTCCTGATGACCGGCGCCCGGGAGGCGGCCCATGCCTGAGGCGACCCGGCTCCGCTCCCTGCGCGCCACCCCCGCCTGGCGGACCGGGACGCGCGGGGCCGCGGTCTGCGCCCTCGCCCTGGCGGTGTTCGCCGCCATCCTGCTGGTGGCCGGGAAGGACCCGGTGCGGGCCTGCGCCGACACCTTCAAGGCCACCCTGGCCAGCGGCTACGGGCTCTCGGAACTGCTGGTGCGGATGACCCCGCTGCTGCTGACCGCGGTGGCGGTGGCCCTGCCCTCCCGCCTGGGGCTCATCAACGTCGGCGGCGAAGGCCAGCTGTACCTGGGCGCGTGGCTGGCCTCGGCCGGGGCCCTGGCCTTCCCGTCCTGGCCGGCCTGGGCGCTGCTGCCCCTGGTGCTGGTCCTGGGCTTCCTGGGCGGCGCGCTGTGGGCGGCGATCCCGGGGCTGCTGCGGGCGGCGCGGCTGGTCAACGAGACCATCGCCACCCTCCTGCTCAACTACGTGGCGCCGCTCATCGTCAGCTACTACGTGTTCGGACCCTGGCGCTCCACCGAGAGTTCGGCCTATCCCCAGTCCGCGGCCTTCGCGGACGCGGCCCTGCTGCCGCCTCTGTTCGACACCCGGGTGCACGCGGGGCTGTTCATCGCCCTGGCGGCCCTGGGCTGCTACTGGCTGCTGATGGAGAAGACCCGCTGGGGCGTGGACATGCGGGCCATCGGGGGCAACCCCGAAGCCGCCCGGCGCCTGGGGCTCCCGGTGCGGACCTGGATCGTGGCCGCCCTGGCCCTGGGCGGGGGCCTCGCCGGGCTGGCGGGGATGGGCGAGGCCATGGGCATCCACGGCCGCCTGCGGGAGGGGCTGTCCCCGGGCTACGGGTTCACCGGCTTCCTCATCTCCTGGCTGGCCGGAGGCCGGCCCCTGGGGATCCTGTTCATGGCCTTCCTGTTCGCCATCCTCACCGCCGCCGGGGACACCCTGCAGATCACCCAGGGGCTGCCCTACTCGGCCATCAACATCCTCCTGGCCCTGATCCTGTTCATCGTGCTGGCGCGGCGTCCCGCGCGGGGAGGCGGGCGATGAGCCCGGAGCAGGAGCGGAGGGCCACGGGCCGCAGGCCCGTCCCGCAGGGGATGCAACGCATGCGTTGCATCACAGGAGGTGCGCGATGACCACCCCCCTGGCCCTGGGCGTCCTGGCGGGCGCGGTGCTCTCCGGCACCTCGCTGCTGTACGCCACCCTGGGCGAGACCCTCGGCGAGCGCGCCGGCATCGTCAACCTGGGGCTGGAGGGGATCATGCTCCTGGGCGCCTCGACCGGCTTCGCCCTGTGCGCCGTCAGCGGCAGCCCGTGGCTGGGTCTGGGCGGAGCCGCCCTGGCCGGGGGACTGGCCAACCTGGGGTTCGGCTGGCTGGTGGTCGCCCGCCGGGCCAATCAGCTGGCCAGCGGCCTGGCCATGCTGTTCTTCAGCCTGGGGGCCAGCGCCCTGGTGGGGGCGCCCCACATGGGCGCGGTCATCCGCGGCCTGCCCAAGTGGCGGCCGGCATTCCTGGCCGCGTTGCCGTGGGTCCGGGGCACCACTCTGTTCAACTACGACCTCCTCATCTGGATCGCCGTCCCGGTGGCGGTCCTGGTGTGGTGGGCCCTGTTCCGCACCCGCTGGGGGCTGGGGATCCGGGCGGTGGGGGAGAGCCCCGCCGCCGCCTACGCCTCCGGCCGGAACCCGGCCGCGCTGCAGTACCAGGCCCTGGCCGCCGGGGGCGTGCTGGGCGGCCTCGCCGGCGCCCACCTGTCCCTGTCCCTGACCCTCACCTGGGCCGAGTACATGACCTCCGGCCGCGGCTTCATCGCCATCGCCCTGGTGATCTTCTCCAAGTGGCGCCCCCTGCGCGCGGTGGCCGGCGCCCTCCTGTTCGGCGGGGCCGAGGCGCTCCAGCTCCAGCTCCAGGCCCGGGGCGCGGAGGTCTCCCCGTTCCTGCTGGAGATGTGCCCCTACCTGCTGACCATCCTGGTGCTGCTGGCCTGGGGCGGGTCGCGCCGGTTCTTCGCTCCCGCCGCCCTGGGCCGCACCTTCTACGGTCCGGATTGAACCGCCACGGAGGTATCCCATGAACAAGCAAGGTAACCTCGCCGCGGTCGCGCTGGCGCTCGCCCTGGGCGCCGGCGGTGCGCGGGCCCAGAGCCCCGGGCTCACCATCGGGGCCGTCTACGTGGGCAGCGTCAACGACTACGGCTACAACCGCTCGTTCCACGACGCCCTGACCCAGGTGTGCAAGGACCTGCCCGGGGCCAGGCTGCTGGAGGCGGAGAACGTCCCCGAGAGCGCCGAGGTGGAGCGGGTCATGGAAGGCATGATCCAGCAGGGCGCCAGGCTGGTCTTCCCCACCAGCTTCGGCTACCAGGACTCGGCCCGCAGGGTGGCCAAGCGGCACAAGGACGTGGCCTTCGAGTTCGCCGGCGACGGCCCCACCGCCAGGAACTTCGGGGTCTTCTTCGGCTCCACCCAGGCGGCCTGGTACCCCATGGGGGTGGCGGCCGGCAAGATGACCCGGAGCGGCAAGCTCGGGTTCGTCATCGGCATGCCCATCGGCTACGCCCTGGGCAACGTGAACGCCTTCGAGATGGGCGCCCGCTCCGTGAACCCCAGGGCCACCACCACCGTGGTGGTGACCGGCGGGTGGTCCGACAAGGCCAAGGAGGCCGGCGCCGCCAACGCCCTGCTGGACCAGGGCTGCGACGTGGTGGCCATGCACGTGGACTCCCCCACCACCATCATCCAGACCGTCGAGGCCCGGGGCGCCATGTCCATCGGCTTCCAGTCGGTGGAGGCCCGCGCGCTGGCCCCCAAGGGATGGATCACCGGGCTGGGCTTCAACTGGGCCCCGTTCATCACCAAGGAGGCCAAGGCCGTCATGGCCAACAAGTTCCAGGGCGAGGCGGTGTACCAGGGCCTGGGCGAGATGGTGGTCATGGCCCCCTTCGGCGCCTCGGTGCCGCCCGACGTCCAGGCCCTGGTCAACGCGGCCGCCGCCAAGGTCGCCAAGGGCTACAACCCCTTCACCGGCCCCCTGAAGGACAACCTCGGCCGCCAGGAACTCCCGCCCGGGGCCACGATCGGGGCGGACCAGATGGGTGGCCTGAACTGGTACGTAGAAGGCGTCATCGGCAAAGTCAAGTGAGGTGGGCCATGGAACTCAAGCAACGCATCAACGAAGCCAACGAGGAAGCCTTCCGGCGCCTGACGACGGCGGACCCGGTGCTGGTGGACGTGGCCCCGGCCGGGGAGGCGATCCCGGGCCTGCGGGACCGGATGATCCTGCACTCCGGCCCGCCGGTCACCTGGAAGCGTATGTGCGGCGCCCAGCGGGGCGCCTGCATCGGCATGTGCCTGTTCGAGGGCTGGGCCTCGGACCCGGGCGAGGCGGAACGCCTGCTCGCCTCCGGCGCCATCGCCCTGGAGCCCAACCACCACCACGGCGCCGTGGGCCCCATGGCCGGCACCATCACCTCCAACATGTGGGTGTGGGTGGTGGAGAACAAGACCTTCGGCAACCGCGCCTGCTGCCGCCAGGTGGAGAGCTTCCAGCAGTTCGGCGACCACTCCAGGGACGCCCTGGCCCTGCTCGCCCAGTGGCGGGACACCTGGGGGCCAGCGCTGCGGGCCGCGGTGCGCAAGATGGGCGGGATCCCCCTCAAGTCCCTGATCGCCCGCGCCCTGCAGATGGGCGACGAGATGCACAACCGGGTGCCGGCCTCCTCCAGCCTGTTCAGCAACGCCGTGGCCCCGGTCCTGGTGGACTGCGGGCTGCCCAGGGAGCAGGTGGTGTCCACCCTGTACTACACGGGCAACCACCCCTTCCTGTTCCTGGGTCTGTCCATGGCCGCCGGCAAGGCCATCGCCGACCCGGCCCGGGGCGTGGAGGCCAGCACCCTGGTCACCGCCATGGCCCGCAACGGCACCGAGTTCGGCATCCAGGTGAGCGGGCTGGACGGCGAATGGTTCACCGCCCCCGCCCCTCGGGTCCAGGGCCTGTACCTGCCCGGCTGGAAGGAGGCGGACGCCGGCCTGGACATGGGCGACTCGGCCATCACCGAGACCGTGGGCTGGGGCGGGTTCGCCCTGGGCGGGGCGCCCGGCATCCTCAGCTTCACCGGGGGCACCGCGGCCCAGGCCCTGGCCTACAGCCGCGACATGCGCGCCATCACGGCCGGGACCAGCCCCGAATGGCTGATGCCCGCCCTGGACTTCGCCGGCACCGCGGTGGGCATCGACATCCGCAAGGTGGTGCAGGCCAGCCTGGTGCCGGTCATCGACACCGCCATCGCCCACCGGGAACCCGGGCACGGGATCATCGGCGGGGGCATCGTGCGCCCGCCCATGGAGTGCTTCACCCGGGCCCTGGCCCGGTTCGCGGAGAAGTACCGCTGACAGGAGTTCGCCGTGGTCCGGATGACGGTGGTCAGGCAGAACCGCTACTTCGATTCGGTGTTCCTCATGCAGGTGGCGCACCGCATCGCCGCCCTGCCGGGCCTGCGCGACGCCCAGGCGGTGCTGGGCACCCCGGCGAACCGGAAGGCCCTGGAAGGGATGGGCTACGAGGTCGCCGCCTGCGGGCCCAACGACCTGGTGCTGGCCCTGGAGGGGGAGGCGGACGCGGTGGCCGCGGTGGCCGCCGACCCCGAAGCGTGGCTGGCCCGCGGGTCCGGGACTCCAGGCCAGGCCCCGGAGCCGCGCACCCTCGCCCAGGCGGCGGCGGAGCGGCCCGACGCCGGCGTGGCGGTCATCTCCGTGCCGGGCCAGCACGCGGCGCGGGAGGCCCGGGCCGCCCTGGGGGCGGGCCTGCACGTGTTCCTGTTCTCCAGCAACGTCTCCGTCGAGGACGAACTGGCCCTGAAGACCGAGGCGCGGGATCGCGGGCTCATCGTCATGGGCCCCGACTGCGGCACCGCCTACCTGGCCGGCGCCGGGCTGGGCTTCGCCAACGCCGTGCGCCGGGGCCCCATCGGCGTGGTGGGCTCCACCGGGACCGGGATGCAGGAGTTCTCCTGCCTGGTGCACCGGGCGGGCTCGGGCCTGTCCCACGGGATCGGCACCGGCAGCCGGGACCTGTCCGACCGGATCGGCGGGCTCTCCACCCTGGCCGCCCTGGACGCCCTGGAAGCCGATCCCATGACCCGGGTGGTGGCGGTGCTGGCCAAGCCGCCCGGGCCCGCCACCGCGGCCCGGCTCTGGGAGCGCCTGGACCGGTGCGCCAAGCCGGTCGTGCTGTGCCTCCTGGGCGCGGAGCCGGCCCCGGCGGCGGGCCGGATCCAGCCGGCGGCGACCCTGGACAAGGCGGCAGGCCTGGCCCTGGCGGCGGCCGGGGTGCCGGTCCCGGGCTTCCTGGCCCCGGACCCCTACGCCCTGTGCGCCGCCGCCGCGGACCAGGCGGCGCGGATGGGGCCGGGCCAGCGCTGGCTGCGCGGGCTGTTCTCCGGCGGCACCCTCTGCTACCAGGCCCAGGCTATCCTGCGCGGGGCGGGGCTGACGGTCCATTCCAACGCGCCCCTGCCGGGGATGGCGGACCTGCCCGACCCGGACCGGAGCCGGGAGCACACCCTGGTGGACCTGGGGGCGGAGGTGTTCGTGGCGGGGCGGCCCCATCCGATGATCGACGCCACCCTGCGACGCCAGCGGCTGGAACGGGAGGGGGCGGATCCGGAGGTGGCCCTGGTGCTCCTGGACTTCGTCCTGGGTACCATCTCCTCCCGGGACCCGGTGGGCGACCTGCTGGGCGCCGTCGGCGCCGCCCAGGCGGCGGCGCGCCGGCGCGGCGGGCATCTCTGCGTGGCCGCCTCGGTGTGCGGCACCGACGAGGACGCCCAGGGCCTCCAGGCCCAGGCCCAGGCCCTGGCCGAGCGCGGGGTGCTGGTCTTCCCCACCGCCGCCCAGGCGGCGGCCTTCTGCGGGGAGACCCTGGGGCTGCTGGCCGCCCGGAAAGGGGGAGCCTGATGGGGAGGACGCTGCTCGAACTGCTCCAGAGCCGGCCGGTGTTCGTGAACGTCGGCGTGCGGGACTTCGGCGACAGCCTGCGCGCGGCCGGATACGACGTGATCCAGGTGGACTGGTCGCCGCCCGCGGGGGGGGACGCGCAGTTGGCGTCCCTGCTGGATGATCTCCTCTGAGGGCCGGTTCCCCGGGCCCGGGGCCCGCCGCCCGGCCGGGGCCTGCCCCGGCCCGGAGGAGTCCTGGCGCCGGGCCGTCTCGGTGGGGCCCGCCGCCGCCCCGGCCCTGGCCCGCCCCGGCGCGGCCCTGCGGGTGCACAGCGTCTTCTCCTCCACCCTGAACCTCCAGGTGCAGGGGTACGACCTGCTGGTGGCCCTCACCGGATTCCGGGGGGCCGTCCATCCCCACGCGGTGGCGCTGGCCGGACCGGAGCCTTGCACCGGATGCGGACTGGCGCCCGGGGACCCGGGCCGGGTGGGAGCGGGAGTCCTGTGGATCCGCGGCCGGGACCGGGTCCTGGCGGTGGACCTCGCGGGCGCCCGGCGCCCGCCGCGGCGGAGCCTGCCCGCGCCGGCCCGGCCCGGGGCGGCCCACCGCGCCTGCCGCCTCCGGCTCGCTGCCATCCAGGCGGACCGGAAGCTCGACCTGCGCCTGGAAGCCCCGGCGGAAACCCCCCTGGGCGGATCCCTGCGCGCCGCGGCCCGGGCCCTGGGCGTGGCGGCCCGGGCCTGGGCCGGGGTCCAGGCGGACCTGGACCGGACCGTGGCCGGGCTGGTGGGGCTGGGCCCCGGCCTGACCCCCGCGGGCGACGATTTCATGTGCGGATTCATGGCCGCGGCCCGCGCCTGCGAAGCGGGAGCGCGCCCGGCCCGGCCCGGCCTCCGGACCGCCCTGGACCGGGCCGTGCTGGCCCGGCTCGGTGCCACCGGCGACATCAGCGCCTCTCTCCTGCGCGCGGCGGCGCGCGGCCTCTGGCCGGAACCCCTGGCGGACCTGGCCGCGGCCCTGGCGGGGGACCGGGTTTCCTCGGGGCTGCGCGCCCTGGATGATCTGTGCGAGTTCGGCCGCAGTTCCGGCGCCGACCTGGCGACGGGCTTCCTGCTGGGACTGGAAGCCCTCGCCCGCGGCGCCTGAGCGGGCCCAGGCCATACCTGCAAAACCACAACCTGGATCTTTCGTTGCCAATCAAGACCGTCTGGTGCCGCCGGTGGTCATGCCTCGCGTCCGCCGGCTGAAAGCCCGTCCGGGACGGCGGAGTCCACGCTCCGCCCGGCTCCCGCGCATGCTGCCCGATCCCCCGCCGGACTCCCGGCGCGGGGCTGGATCCCCCCCGCAACCGGCCCGCACAGGGCCCTCTCCAGGAGTCGAACATGAAAACGCAAACCCTCCTCGCCTTCGGCACTGCCGTCCTCGTCGCCCTGCCCGCGGCCGCAGCCCAGTGGAGCGACACCTACCTGGGCTACCGCCACGGCGACAAGTTCCAGGAGACCGGCTGCAACCAGGACATCGTCAAGGACATCATCTCCCTGACCCATGTCAGCGGGTACGCCTACGGGATGAACTTCTTCAACCTGGACGTGCTGCGGTCCGCGTCCGGGACCGACACCTCCACCGACGGGTTCAAGACCAGCGCCAACAGCAAGGTCTACGACAACGTCGCCAACACCTTCGACGGCACCGGCGCCCAGGAGCTGTACCTGGTGTACTTCCACGTCCTCAGTTTCGGCAAGGTGTTCAAGTCGGACCTGAGCTTCGGCCCGGTGAAGGACGTCGGTCTGGAGACCGGCTTCGACTTCAACTCCAAGAACACCGCCTTCGCCCCCAAGACGACCAAGTACTACGCCGGGCCCCGGTTCGACTTCAACGTGCAGAACGGCTACTTCGCCGTGGCGCTGATGGGCATCAAGGAGAAGAACAACAACAGCGACGAGCAGTCCTACTTCGACACCAACAACTACCTGTCCTACCAGTACGGCCGTTCGGTGGACTTCAACTGGGCCTTCCGGGTGGCCCTCTCCGGTTCCAAGGACATTCCCCTGGGCCCGGTGGACTCCACCTTCAAGGGTTGGCTCAACATGACCGGCCCCAAGGGCAAGGACGGCTTCGGCAACTCCACCAAGACCGAGACCCAGGCGGAGCTGGCCTGGATGTTCGACCTGGGCAAGGCTTGGGGGCACAAGGGCGCGGTCTACATGGGACCCGGCTATGCCCTCTGGAACAACAAGTTCGGCGACAAGAACATCGACGATCCCTCCCTGTCGCCGTTCGTCCAGAACCGGCGGACGTCCTGCATCGAGTATGAGCTGGAGATCCACTTCTGAGCGAAAGCCGGCACGTGGTCGTCCGTCCCTCCAGCACCCGTCCTTGCAACAGCTACCGCAATCCGGCGCTGGGCGGACAGCACAAGGCGTCGGTTTCCGGATGAAGTAGTCGAGCCGTCCACGGTCCGCTATCCGGGCGAGTAGAATTGGGACTTCCCGGTCGGAAGCCACCATGGCCCAAGCTCTCTTCCGCTTTTATGCCGAACTCAATGAGTTGCTTCCCCTGAAAGGCCGGCACCAGGACCGCCCCCACACCTTCCGCCCCCCCGCCACCCTCAAGGACCGCATCGAGGCCCAGGGCATCCCCCACACCGAGGTGGACCTGGTCCTTGTGAACGGGGCCCCGGCGGGCTTCGACCACCGGCTCCAGGACGGCGACCGGGTGAGCGTGTACCCGTACCTGGCCACGGTCCCCAGCCCCCTGCCCCTGCGCCCGCCCTACCCCAGGGGCCGGTTCGTGCTGGACCAGCACCTGGCCAGGCTGGCCGCCTACCTGCGCCTGCTGGGGCTGGACACGGCCCACTGGGCGTCCATGGAGGACGCGGCCCTGGCCCGGATCTCGGCGGCGGAGGACCGCGTCCTGCTCACCCGGGACAAGGGCCTGCTCATGCGCCGGACCGTGGTGCACGGGGGCTTCGTGCGGGCCCGGATGCCCCGGGAGCAGGTGGTGGAGGTGCTGCACCGGTTCGGGGCCTCGGAACGGATCGCGCCCTTCACCCGCTGCATGGTCTGCAACGAACTCCTGGAGCCGGCGGCGAGGGAGGCGGTCCTGGACCGGCTGCCCCCGGACACCCGGGAAGCCTACGACCGCTTCTGGACCTGCCCGGCCTGCCGCAGGGTGTTCTGGGAGGGGCCCCATGTCCGGCGCATGCGGTCGTGGGTGGAAGCCTGGCTGGCCCACCCGGACGTGGCCCGGACGCCCAAAAAATCAGTAATTCAGGAAACCACCGCGGATGATTAGGGTTATCATGGGGCGAACTTAGAAATTGCCGGCTTGATCTTTCTAACCCGACTTGAATTTCACCCTGGTGCCCGCGAGGTGTCCCGTGGATTTCACGCTGCCTGAGCACGTCGAAGCCCTCCGCGAGGAGGTGCGCAGGTTCGCCCACAAGGAGATCCGGCCCCACGTCATGGAGTGGGACGAGGCCCGCACCTTCCCCCGGGAAGCCATCCGCAAGCTGGGGGAGATGGGGATGATGGGCGTGATCTTCCCCGAGGAGTACGGCGGCGCCGGCATGGGCTACCTGGAATACGCGGTGGTGGTCGAGGAGCTGTCCCGGGTGGACGGCAGCGTGGGACTCAGCGTGGCCGCCCACAACAGCCTGTGCTCCAACCACATCTTCACCCAGGGCAGCGAGGAGCAGCGCCGGAAGTACCTCAAGCCCCTGGCCGGCGGCCAGGCCATCGGCGCCTGGGCCCTCACCGAGCCGGGGTCCGGCAGCGACGCGGGGGCTCTGCGCACCACCGCCCGCAGGCAGGGGGACTCCTGGGTGCTGAACGGCACCAAGAACTTCGCCACCCACGGCACGGTGGCGGACATCGCCGTGGTCATGGCCCGCACCCGCGCGGGGATGGGCACCGACGGCATCAGCGCCTTCATCCTGGAGAAGGGCATGAAGGGCTTCCGCGCCGGCAAGCAGGAGAACAAGCTGGGCATGCGCGCCAGCGACACCTCGGAGCTGATCCTGGAGGAGGCGGTGGTGCCCGAGGCGAACCTGCTGGGACCGGAGGGGGTCGGCTTCAAGCAGGCCATGATGACCCTGGACGGGGGGCGCATCAGCATCGCCGCCCTGGCCCTGGGCATGGCCCAGGGCGCCTTCGACGCCTGCCGGAGCTATTGCGGCATCCGCCGGACCTTCGGCAAGCTGCTGCACGAGCACCAGGCCATCCAGTTCAAGCTGGCCGACATGCAGACCCAGATCGAGGCGGCCCGCCTCCTGGTGTACCGGGCCGCGAACCTCAAGGACCAGGGCATGCCCTACGGCAACGCCGCGGCCATGGCCAAGCTGTTCGCCTCGGAGATGGCCTGCCGGGTGGCGGACGAGGCGGTGCAGATCCACGGCGGCTACGGCTTCATCAAGGACTACCCGGTGGAGAAGTTCTACCGGGACGTCAAGCTCTGCACCATCGGCGAAGGGACCAGCGAGGTCCTGCGCATGGTCATCGCCCGCCACGTCGTCAAGGAGGGTGCGTGACCCTCATCCAGAGCCGGCTCAAGCCCTCCTCCGAGGCCTTCAGGCAGAACCGGGAGCACAACCTGGCCCTTTGCGAGCGGCTGCGGGAGCAGAAGGACCTGGTGCGCCAGGGCGGAGGCGACAAGGCCCGGGCCCGGCACGCCGGCCAGGGCAAGCTGTTCGTGCGCGACCGCATCTCCGCCCTGTGCGATCCCGGCGCGCCGTTCCTGGAGGTTGGGCTGCTGGCGGCCCTGGACGCTTACGACGACCCGGTGCCGGCCGCGGGGCTGGTGACCGGGGTGGGCACGGTGATGGGGCGCCTGTGCATGGTGGTGGCCAACGACGCCACCGTGAAGGGCGGCACCTACTACCCGCTCACGGTGAAGAAGCATCTGCGGGCCCAGGAGATCGCCCTGGAGAACCGTCTGCCCTGCCTCTACCTGGTGGACAGCGGCGGCGCCTTCCTGCCCCTGCAGGCGGAGGTCTTCCCGGACCGGGAGCACTTCGGACGGATCTTCTACAACCAGGCGGTGCTGTCGGCCGCCGGCATCCCCCAGATCGCGGCGGTCATGGGCAGCTGCACCGCCGGCGGCGCCTACGTCCCGGCCATGAGCGACCAGGCGGTGATCGTCAACGGCACCGGCACCATCTTCCTGGGCGGCCCGCCGCTGGTGAAGGCCGCCACCGGGGAGGACGTCAGCGCCGAGGAACTGGGCGGCGCCCGGGTGCACACGGAGATGTCGGGCGTGGCCGACCACTTCGCCGAGGACGACGGCCAGGCGATCCAGATCCTGCGGGAGATGGTGGGGCACCTGGGGCCGGCGCCCCAGGCGTCCGCCGCCCTGCGCGCCCCGGAGCCCCCGGCCTACGACCCGGACGAGATCCTGGGCGCCTGGCCGAGGGATCTGCGGCGCCAGGGGGACGTGCGCGAGGTCATCGCCCGGGTGGTGGACGGCAGCCGCCTGTTCGAGTTCAAGGAGCGCTACGCCCCCACCCTGGTCACCGGGTTCGCCCACGTGGAGGGCCTGCCCTGCGGAGTGGTGGCCAACAACGGCGTGCTGTTCAGCGAGAGCGCCCTCAAGGCCACCCACTTCATCGAACTGTGCGCCAGCCAGATGATCCCCCTGGTGTTCCTGCAGAACATCACCGGGTTCATGGTGGGCGCGGCCGCCGAGCGGGGCGGCATCGCCAAGGACGGCGCCAAGATGGTCCACGCGGTGGCCACCGCCCAGGTCCCCAAGATCACCCTGCTGCTGGGCGGCAGCTTCGGGGCCGGCAACTACGGCATGTGCGGCCGTGCGTTCGGGCCGAGGTTCCTGTGGTCCTGGCCCTCGGCGCGGATCTCGGTCATGGGCGGGGAGCAGGCCGCCCAGGTGCTGGTCACGGTCAAGCGCGACCAGCTGCGGCGGGAGGGCAGGGACCTGACCGACGCCGAGGCCGAGGCCATCGCCCGGCCCATCCTGGACAAGTACGAATGGGAGGGGCACCCTTACTATGCCTCGGCCCGGCTGTGGGACGACGGGGTGGTGGACCTGCGCAGCACCCGGACGGTCCTGGCCGCCTCCCTGGCCTGCGCCCTTTCGACGCCCGTGGCGGCGACCCGCATGGGCGTGCTGCGGATGTGAGGTGACCCATGCCCGGCAAGGACCTGGTCAGGATCGCGAACGCCGGCGGCTACTGGGGGGACGACCCCCTGGCCCTGCGCCGGCAGGTGCGCGGCGCGCTGCCCCTGGACTACATCTCCATCGACTACCTGGCCGAAGTGACCATGAGCATCCTGCGCAAGCAGAAGGGCAAGGATCCCTCGGCCGGCTACGCCCGGGACTTCGTCGCCCAGATCGACCCCCTGCTGGAGGAGATCCTGGCCAAGGGGATCCGGGTGGTGACCAACGCCGGCGGCGTCAACCCCCAGGCCTGCGCCGAGGCCCTGGCGGCGGCGGCCCGGGCGAGGGGCCTGCGCCTGCGCATCGCCGTGGTGGAGGGCGACGACCTCGCCCCGCGCATGGACGCCCTCATGGCCGCCGGGGTGGACTTCCGGAACCTGGAGACCGGCGCGCCGTTCCAGTCCCGGGCCGGCCAGGTGCTGGCCGCCAACGCCTACTTCGGCGCCATGCCGGTGGCGCACGCCCTGGACTGCGAACCCCACGTGGTGATCTGCGGGCGGGTCACCGACACCGGCATCACCCTGGGCCCGCTGCTCCACGAGTTCGGCTGGGGCCCCGGCGACTTCGACCTGCTGGCGGCGGGCATCGTCGCCGGGCACATCATCGAGTGCGGCGCCCAGGCCACCGGAGGCAACTTCACCGACTGGAGGAAGGTGCCCAGCTTCCTGGACATCGGCTTCCCCATCGTGGAGTGCCGGCGGGACGGGAGCTTCACCGTCACCAAGCATCCCGGCACCGGGGGCCTGGTGAGCTGCGCCACGGTGCGGGAGCAGCTGCTGTACGAGATGGGCCAGCCCCAGAGCTACCTCACCCCCGACGTGGCGGCCGACTTCGCCAGCGTCCAGGTGGAGCCGGCGGGCCCCGGCCGGGTGCGGGTCTCCGGGGTGCGGGGCCGGCCACCCACCGACCTGCTGAAGGTCAGCATCGCCTACGCCGACGGCTTCAAGTGCAGCGGCGCCCTGATCGTCTCCGGCCCGGACGCCCGGGAGAAGGCGGACCTGTTCGCCCAGGTGTTCTGGGACCGGCTGGGGGCGGAGCTGGAGCGGGCCGGGCTGCCCGCCCCGGAGGCAGCCTGGACCGAGCGCGTGGGCGACGACGCCACCCACCGGGCCCTCACCCCGGACCACCTGGCCAGCGAGATCCTGCTGCGCTGTTCGGCCCGGTCGGCCTGCCGGGAGACCCTGGAGCTGTTCCGCAAGCTGCTCCCGGCCATGATCCTCTCCGGGCCCCCGGGGGTGGCGGTCACCGGTGGGGCGCCGGCCATCTCGGACGTGGTCGGCTACTGGCCGGCACTGATCCGCCGGGACCTGGTCCCCGCCACCGTCCGGGTGCTGGAGGAGCGCGGCGGCGCCCGGCCGGAGCAGATCCAGGTCCTGGGCCCCATCTCCTGGCCCGCCACCTCGGGTTCGGCCCCGGAGCCGCCGCTGCCGGACCCGTGGCCGTCCTTCCCGGAGCAGGGCCCCTGGGTGCGGGTGCCGCTCGTGCGCATCGCCCACGCCCGCAGCGGGGACAAGGGCGACACCGTCAACATCGGCCTGATCGGCCGCTCCGGCCCGTGCTACGCCTGGCTGCGCGACCACGTCACCGCCAAGGACCTCAAGGCCTGGTTCAGCAGCCACTGCCGTGGGCGGGTGGAGCGCCACCCGGTGCCCCGGCTGTGGGCCCTGAACTTCCTGCTGGAGGAGGCCCTGGGCGGCGGCGGCACCGTGAGCCTCTACCTGGACGCCCAGGGCAAGACCCTGGCCCAGGCGCTGCTGCGCTGTCCGGTGGAGGTGCCCGAAGCCCTGCTGGCCACCATCGGCCCGGCAGACCAGCCCTGCGCCGGCGAGCTGATTCCCCCTGGAGACCTGCCATGACCACCTTGCCCGCGTTCCCCCTGGAAGGGGCCTTCTTCTCCGGCGAGACGGTCAAAGTGGAGACCCTTGCCCGGGGGGTCATGCGCCTGGTGCTGAACCGGCCCCAGGTGCGCAACGCCTTCAACGGGCGGATGATCCGGGAGTTCACCCAGGCCCTGGCCCTGCTGGCGGCCATCGCCGACCCGGGCCGGATGCGCCTGCTGGTGCTGGAAGGCGAAGGCGGCGTGTTCTGCGCCGGGGCGGACCTGGCCTACATGAAGGAGCAGGCCGCGGCCGGGCCCGGCCCCAACCTGGAGAACGCGCGGGAGCTGGGGCGGATGTTCGCCGCCCTGGCCTCCTTCCCCGCGCCGGTGGTGGCCTGCGTCCGGGGCGCGGCCATCGGCGGCGGCCTGGGGCTGGCCGCCTGCAGCGACTTCGTCCTGGCCGAGCCCATGGCGGTGTTCGCCACCTCCGAGGTGACCCTGGGCCTGGTGCCCGCGGTCATCAGCCCCTACCTGGTGCGCCGCCTGGGCCTGGCCCACGCCGCGCCGCTGATGCTCACCGGGCGCCGGATCCTGGCCCCGGAAGCCATGGGCGCGGGCCTGGTCCAGCGCCTGGTGCAGCCCTCCGAGACCCTGGAGGAGGCGCTGGGCAAGGTGCTGGAGGAGTTCCTCTGCGCCGGGCCCGAGGCCGCCCGGGCCACCCGAGGGCTGCTGCTGCGCATCGCCCCCCTGCCCGATCCGGAGCTGTTCGAGGCCACCGCCGCCGCCATCGCCGCCGCCCGTGCTTCCCGGGAAGGCCAGGCCGGGCTCCAGGCCTTCTTCGACCGGAACGCGGCCCCGTGGGCCCAGGGGACGGCGGAGAAGCGGACTTGACGGCGCGGCTGGTCATCGCCAACCGGGGGGAGATCGCCCGGCGCATCCTCAGGGCCGGACGGGCCATGGGCTGCGAGGTGGCGGTGGTCTCCACCGCCCAGGACCAGGGGGCGCTGGTGCGCCGGGAGGCGGACGCGGTCCTGGAGGTCGAGAGCTTCCTGGACATCCCCGGGATCGTCGCGGCGGCCCGGGCCTGGGGCGGCCGCCTGCTGCACCCGGGCTACGGGTTCCTGTCCGAACAGGCGGAGTTCGCCCAGGCGGTGGAAGATGCGGGACTGGTCTTCGTGGGCCCGACCCCGGCGGCCATGCGCGCCCTGGGGCGCAAGGAGCCGGCCAAGGCCCTGGCCCGGGCCTGCGGCGTGCCGGTCCTGGAGGCCCTCCTCTCCCACGAACTGGCCGCCATGGATCCCGGCGGCTGGGAGGCGGCCCTGGCCGCCCGGGGCATCGTCGCGCCCTGGCTGGTGAAGGCCAGCGGCGGCGGCGGCGGCCGGGGCATGCGGGTGGTGGACCAGGCCCGGGACCTGCCCGAGGCGGTGCGCCGGGCCGCCCTGGAAGCGGAGGCCGCCTTCCACGACGGCACCGTGTTCGTGGAGCGGCTGCTTCCCGCCCCCCGGCACATCGAGGTCCAGGTGTTCGGCGACGGCCGGGGCGGCGGCGTGTTCCTGGGCGAGCGGGAGTGCTCCCTACAGCGGCGGCACCAGAAGGTCCTGGAGGAGACGCCCAGTTCCGCGGTGGACCCGCCCCTGCGGGAGGCCCTGGGCCGCGCCGCCCTGGCCCTGGTGCGGGAGACCCGCTACCGGAGCGCGGGGACGGTGGAATTCCTGCTGGACCGGGAGGGCGGTTTCCACTTCCTGGAGGTGAACGCCCGGCTGCAGGTGGAGCATCCGGTGACCGAGCTGGCCTACGGGGTGGACCTGGTCCAGGCCCAGCTGGAGCTGGCCCAGGGCCGCTGGCCCGCGGCCCTGGGCGACCCGTCCCGGTTCCAGGTGCCGGTGCCCGCGGGGGTGGCGCTGGAGGCCCGGGTGCTGGCCGAGGACCCCCGCCGGGGCTTCCTGCCCACGCCGGGCCCGCTGCGGGTCTACGCCGAACCCTCCGGCGAGGGGATCCGGGTGGATTCGGGGGTCGGCCCGGGGGACCGGGTCAACGCCCAGTTCGACTCCATGATCGCCAAGCTGGTCGTCCATGGCCCCGACCGGGCCGCCGCCGCGGCCCGCCTGTCCGCGGCCCTGGAAGGGTTCGTCGTCCTCGGCTGCGTCACCAACCTGCCCCTGCTCCAGGCCGTCAGCCGCCACCCGGACTTCCTGGCCGGGCGGGAGTCCACCCGCTGGATCCAGGACCACCTGGAGGACCTGAACCGCCCGCTCCTGCCCGGGCCCTGCCTGGCCCTGCTGGCTTCGGCCGAATTCCGGGCCGCCCTGTCCTGCGCCTTCCGCGGCCTGGGCCGGCCCGCGCCCGGCCCGGCCCGGCGGTTCGCCGCCCTGGAGGATCCCGAACTGAGCGTCGGCGGCCGGGGCGGGCCGGGGACCCTGGTGCTCGAGGCCGGCCCGGAGCCGTTCCGGTTCACCCTCACCGGTTCCGCCCTGGGCGCGGCGTTGGAGGCCGCCGCGGGGGCCTCGGGCCACGAGCGCGGTCCCGGGCTGCCGGCGGCGCTGGAGGCGCACGCCCTGCCCCTCGTCGCCTGCCGCCTGGACGGCTCGGCCATGGCCCTGGCCACCCTGGGGGAGACTCTGGAACTGGAGGATCCCCTGGCCCGGCTGGCGCCGCCCCGCGCCGAGTCCCAATCCGGCGGCGGCCCCGTGCTGGCGCCCATGGCCGGCAAGGTCCTGGAGGTCCACGCCGTCCCGGGCGACCCGGTGGAGCCGGGCCAGCTGCTGTTCGTGGTTGAATCAATGAAGATGCAGTTCGAGATCACCGCCCCCCGGAAAGGGTGGGTGGAAGCGGTGCTGGTGGAGCCGGGCCAGGTACTCCAGGGGCCCGAGCGACTGGCGGTGTTGAGCGGTTAGCATAAATTAATTATGCCAGGGTCCTTCCCCCCTGGGCTTCCCGACCATGGTCCCCACCCTCGACTGCATCGTGATCGGCGCCGGGCCCGCCGGCGCCACCGTGGCCCACCACCTGGCCGGGTTCGGCCGCGGGGTCCTGCTCCTGGACCGGGCCCGGCTCCCCCGGACCAAGCCCTGCGGGGGCGGCGTGCCGCCCCAGACCGCCCGCTGGCTGGGGTTCGACCTCTCTCCCGCGGTGTCCGCCCGGGTCACCCGGATGCGGGTCACCTGGCGCCTGGGCGATCCGGTGGAAGGGGACCTGGAGACCCGGGAGCCGCTCCTCATGGTGCGCAGGGACCTGTTCGACCATTTCCTGGTGCGCCGGGCGGCGGACCAGGGGGCCCTGGTCCGGGACGGCACGGCCTGGACCGCCCTGCGCCCCGACCGGGAGGGCTGGACCGTGGAACTGGCCGAGGGCCCCCCGCTCCGGGCCCGGTACCTGGTGGCGGCGGACGGCGCCCTGGGCCGGGCCCCCCGGAGCCTCGGCTTCCCGCCCCTGAAGCACGCGGTGGCCGGCGCCCTGGAGGGGGAAACGCCCTGGGCCATGACCGACACCGCCACGGCCCACCTGGATTTCGGCACCATCTCCCGGGGCTACCTCTGGAACTTCCCCAAGGCGGAGGGCTGGTCCCTGGGGGGCGGCGTGTTCCGGGGCTCGGCCCGGGTGGACCTGCGGGGCGTCGTGGACCAGTATGCCCTCGCCTTCGGGCTCGCCCGGGAGGACCTCCGGGTGGCGGCCCACCCCCTCCATCTCTGGGACGGGCGCCAGGATCTCCACGGCCACCGGTCGCTCCTGGCCGGGGAAGCCGCCTGCCTGGTGGACCCGTTCACGGGCGTGGGGATCCTCCCCGCGGTGATGTCCGGCGTCCTGGCGGCCCAGGCCGTCCATGCCGCCCTGGCCGCGGGGCCCGAGGCCCTGTCCGGCTACACCCGCGAGGTGCACCGGCACTGGGGCCGGGAGATGGTCTGGGCGCGCCGCCTGGCCCGGGCCTTCTACCGGGCGCCGGCCCTGGCGTACCGCCTGGCCGTGAAGCAGGAAGGGGCCATCGGCTCCATCGGGCGGGTCCTGTGCGGGGAAGGTTCCTATGCCGCCCTGGCCCAGCGCGCCATCCCCCGGCTGCTGGGAGCGGGATAAACGGAACCATCTCGACCCACCCCGACCATTCGCCGATTCTAGCGCCCCAGCCACCGCCCCAGGTACTCCCAGCAGGCCCGCTGGTTGCACTCGAAGCCGTCGCCCTGGGGGACCAGGTCCCGGATCCGGAAGGGGTGGAACCGCCCCAGGCGGTCGGCCCCCAGGGGCGTGCAGGCCAGCCCCGCCTTTTCCGCCAGGGCCATGGCCCGGGGCAGGTGGGAGGCGCTGCTCACCAGCCCCACCCGCTTCCAGCCCTGCCGGGCCTGGAGCTCGGCGTAGGCCTTGATCTCGTCCCGGGTGTTCCAGCACCGGGCGGCCACCGGCAGAATGGCGCTGTCCGGGATGCCCACCGCCCGCCACAGGACGCGGGTCTCCTGGCCCCCGTCCCGGAACCCGCCGATGCCGGTGTCGGCCACCCCGCTGGCCACCAGCACCCGGGCCTTGCCCGCATGCCAGAGCCGCGCCGCCAGGAACACCCGGTCCCCCGCGCCGCTCAGCTCGGGCCGGCCGGCGGGGTCCTGTTCGCTGCCGCCTCCGAGCACGAACACCGCGTCGAAAGGTTCGAGCCGGTCCACGTCCACCAGCGGAATCCTGCGCTCCAGGTCCTGCACCAGGAGGTTCGCCAGGTACGGGTTGCCGGCGCAGGCGTACAGGGCGGCGAGCCCCAGGCCCAGGATCCCGGCCGACCACTGCCGTCGGCGCAGGCAGAACAGGGCCAGGCCCAGGAGCAGCAGCCAGAGCAGCCCCACCGGCATGACCAGCAGGGGCAGGGTCTTCTCGAGGTCGAACAGGGTCATCGGGGCATCCTATGGGGAAGGATGCTCCGAGCTTATCCCATCCGGATGAGGCCGGCTTCGAGGGCGCCGGGGATGTCCGCATCGGGCTGGTCCAGGGCGGCGACGATGGCGTCCGGGTCGCCGTCCCCCGGCAGGATCCCCCGCAGCCGGTTCCGCCCTTCGCCCTTGGCGCCGTAGAGGCTCTGGTCGGCCAGGCGGAACACCTGCTCCCATCCCAGCCGCTCGGGCCGGGCCGGATGGAAGGGATAGAGGGCATATCCCACCGAGCAGGTCTGGCGGATGGTCTGGCCTCCGGGGAGGACGAAGGTGTGCCCTGCCATCTGCTCGTGGATCCGCACCGCGATGAGGGGCGGGGCGATGCGGTCGGAGTCCAGGGCCAGGACCAGGAACTCCTCCCCGCCCCAACGCAGCACCAGGTCCGGCTTGCGCACGATCTCCTTGAGCAGCCGCGCCACCTGGAGCAGCACCGCGTCCCCGGCCGGGTGGCCGTGCTCGTCGTTGACGTGCTTGAAGTGGTCCAGGTCCACCAGGATCAGGCTGATGCTCCGGCGGTTGACGATCTCCCCTTCCTGCAGCAGCCACCGGCGCAGCACCCGGGGCGTCTCCTCCTGCATGAACTCCTGCAGGTACCGGCGGTTGCGCAGGCCGGTCAGGGGGTCGCGCAGGGCCATGTCCTCCAGGCGCTGGGTCAGCAGGACGGTGTGGAACAGGGAGTGGTGCACCTGGAGCGAGGTGGCCAGCAGGGCGGCAATGTAGATCAGCACCGCCAGGGCGAACAGGTAGCCCATCCCGGAGGGGGGGTGGAGCAGCCCGGCCAGGACCAGGCAGCCCAGGTTGGGCAGCATGGTGGCCGCGTAGCTCACCGGGCTTCCGGCCATGGTGATGCAGCCCAGGGAAGCCAGCCCCATCAGGCACAGGGTGAGCAGCAGGAAGTGGCCCGCGTCCAGGCGCGGCATGACCACCAGCACGAGGCCCCCCAGGAGCACGCCGAAGGCGGCCGAGGCCCCCGTGAACAGGGCGAACCGGGGGCTCGGCCGGCGCACGGCCGCCTCCAGGCGGTCCCCCTGGAAGGCCAGGGCCGCCCGGGCCAGGGTCACGGCCACCAGGCCCGGGAACAGGAACCAGAGCCAGGGCAGGGCCGCCACCTGGCGCTCGAGCAGGACGTAGAACACGCCCATGGAGGCGAGCTGGATCACCACCGGCGCCCGGCTGCGCCGGTACAGCTCCCGCACCAGCGCCATGTGCACGGCCCGGGTGTGGGGACGGTCGCACGGGGCAAGGGTGAAGGGGGTGATCCAGGTCATGGCGGGGGTATAGCTCCGTAACTTAATTGAGAAATTGAATAATGTTCCTCCACCAATTTGCCATTCCGCGCCGGTCCCCGGCAAGGAATTCCCTTGCAGGCACCGCGCCCAGTGCCGAATAGTTGGGGACCGGCGAAGCCCAGGGCCGGTTGAGGAGGAGGCCGCCATGAAGATCGCAGTCCTGGGAGGAAGCCTGCGCAAGGAATCGCTGAACCGGCGCCTCCTGGGCCACCTGGCCCGGACCCTGGAAGGCCTGGGGCACGAGGTCCGCGCCGTCAGCGGCGAGGCCCTGCGCCTGCCCCTGTACGACGCCGACCTGCCCGCCCCTCCGGAAGTCCTGGCGGTCCGGGACGCGCTCACGGGGGTCCAGGGGCTGGTGATCGTCTCCCCCGAGTACAACGCCGGCATCCCGCCCCACCTGAAGAACGCCGTGGACTGGATGTCCACCCTCTCCCCCAACCCGCTCAAGGGCCTCCCGGTGCTGCTGGCCGCGGCCTCCCCCGGGGCCTTCGGCGGCTCCCGGGGCATGGTCTCGTGGCGGGCCACCCTGGCCAACCTGGGCGCCCTGGCGGCCCCGGGCGCCATCACCGTCCCCCTGGCCGACCGCAACCTGGATGCTGAGGGCGCGCCGGTGGAGGAACGGGCGCGGACCGAGATCCAGCGGGCGCTGGGGGCGTTCCTGGAACTGGCGGGGAAACTGGGTTAGCGCGACGACTCCAGCCCGTGGGCCTTGATCTTCTGGTAAAGGGTACTGCGCGGAATGTTGAGCCTCTTCGCCGCCCGTTCCACGTGCCCGCCCTCCTCCCGCAGCACGTTGGCGATGTGCAGGCGCTCCACTTCCCTTAGGGTCAGCTGCGTGGAGAAGCCCGCCTCCGCCCCGGCCCTGGGGCTCGAGGCGAAATCCAGGTCGCCCTCCTCGATGAAGCCGTCGCGCACCTCCAGCAGGGCCCGTTCCAGGACGTTGCGCAGCTCCCGGATGTTGCCCGGCCAGGTGTGCTTCTGCAGGAGCAGCAGGGCGCCCTTGGTGAAGCCCGCCTGTTCCCGGCCCCACTCGTCGGTCAGGCGGTTCATCAGGTTCTGGGCCAGGGCCGGGATGTCCTCCGACCGCTCCGCCAGGGGGGGCATCGCCAGCTGGATGGCGCTCACCCGGTAGAACAGGTCGGCCCGGAACAGCCGCTCCTGCACCAGGGTTTCCAGGTTCTGGTGGGTGGCGGCGATCATCCGGAAGTCCACCTTGCGGTCGTGCACTTCCCCCAGGCGGCGGAACCGCTTCTCCTCCAGGGCCTTGAGCAGCTTGGGCTGGATCTGCGGGTCCATGTCCCCGATCTCGTCCAGGAACACCGTGCCCCGGTGGGCCGCCTCCAGCAGGCCCACCTTGGCCGCGACGGCGCCGGTGAAGGCCCCCTTCTCGTGGCCGAACAGCTCCGTCTCCAGGAACTCCCGGGTGAACCCGCCGCAGTTCAGCTCCAGCATGGGCTCCCCGGCCCGGGAGCTGTGCCGGTGCAGCCAGCGGGCCAGCTCGCTCTTGCCGGTGCCGGTCTCGCCCTGGATCAGGATCGGGCTCTCGGCGCCCGCGGCCCGGCGGGCCTGCTCCTCCAGCCGGCGGATGACCGGGCTGAAGCCCAGGAACAGGTCCAGCTCCCGGCGGGGCTGGTCCCGGGTGGCATTGGCCAGCTCCTTGCGCCGGTTGCGCTGGTTCTCCACGGTCCGGTCCAGGACCACCAGCAGGGCCGGGAGATTCAGCGGCTTGACCAGGAACTGCTCGGCCCCCAGCTGGATGCTGCGCACCGCCAGCTCGATGGTGCCGTGGGCGGTGAGCAGGATGATGGGCACCCCGGCATCCACCGCCTTGAGCCGGGGCAGCAGCTCCAGGGCGTTGCCGTCCGGCAGGGAGTAGTCCAGGGTGACCAGGTCGTAGACGTCCCGGCGGTACTTGGCGTCCGCCTCGGCGCAGGTCCTGGCCTCCTCCACCTCGTACCCGTTCTGCTCCAGGAAATCCCGGATGGCGAAGCGGATGGCCGCTTCGTCGTCCACCACCAGGATCTTCGGTTTGGCCATGGCCGCCTCGGAGCAGTGCACAAGTCTAAGCGGGTTGAACGGCCGGCAGAGTGAACTCCATCCGCACCCCTCCGGCGGGCCCCGGCACGGCCCGCAGGCTTCCTCCGTGCCGCTCCAGCACGCGCCGGGCCACCGGCAGGCCCAGCCGGCCGAACCCCGAAGCGCGGAAATGGAACGGCTCGAACAGCCGGGCCAGGTCCAGGCCCGGAAAGGCCATGCGGGAGCCTTCCACGTAGCCCCGGAGCGCGGGTCCGCCGTCCTGCAGCCCGGCGGCGGCGTGCACCGTCACCCACCCGCTCCGTTCCTGGCGCCCCAGGGCCAGCCCCACCAGGCGCGCGAACACCGTGCCCAGGCTGGCCGCATCCGCCCGGATGGACGGCAGGGGCCCTTCCAGCTCCAGGCGCAGCTCGACCCCCGCGGCCGCGGCCCGCTCCCGGTGCTGGTCCACGGCCTCCCGCAGCAGCGGCTCCGGGTCCCGCTCGGCCGGGTCGGCGCCCCTGGGATCACCGTAATCGCTCAGCTCGTCCAGGAAGGCGTTGAGCCCGTCCAGGCTGGCCCGCATCACCCGCTCGTAGCGCGCCATCTCCGCCTGCCCGCCGAACCGGGCCCGGAAGGCATCCAGGCTTCCGGACATGCCGAAGCTGAAGTTGCGCAGCTCGTGCACCAGCCCCGGGACGAAGGAGCTTCCCGCCGGCCCCCGGGGCCGGGCGCGCTGCTCGGCGCTCTCCCGCGCTCGTTCCAGCAGGGTCCGGCCCAGTCCGGCCAGCAGCTCCAGGGCTTCGCCCCGGGCCTTGGACCAGGGCCGGGCCCCGGCGCCCAGCGCCCACAGGCCGCCTTCGCCCCCGTCCCCGCCCAGGTCCGCCCGGGCCAGCACCCGCAGCCCGCGTTCCGCCAGGTGGGCCTCCAGGGCCGGCTCCGGCCCCGCCAGGAGCGGCGCCAGGCCGTCCCAGTCCGGCCCGGAGAAGCCGGCGCCGGCGCGCAGCCAGACCCCCGCCCCGTCCCGCAGCACCAGCGCCGCCCGGCCCCCGCCCAGGGCGGCGGCGAGGCGCAGCACGCCGGTCAACGCTTCCAGGGCCGGGTCCTGGGGGGCGTCCCCGGTGAATCCGTGCCACCGCGGCGCCTCGGCCTGGATCTGGATGGGGATGAGGTCGGGGGGCAGCAAGGAAGGCTCCGGCGCCCCAGCATATACCTGGATCTCCAGGGCCCGAGCGAAGGGGCGGAAGCCCGTCCGGACGGGGGTCCGGCGGAACGGCCGTCGCCCCGTTCAGGCGAGGCTGACCAGGGCGATCCCCGAACTTGTCCCCAGGCGGTTGGCGCCCGCGGCCAGCATGCGCTGGGCGTCGGCCCGGGTGCGGATCCCGCCCGAAGCCTTGACCCCCAGGTCCGGCCCCACGGTCCGCCGCAACAGGGCCACGTCCTCGACCGTGGCGGCGCTGCCGGCGACGAACCCGGTGGCGGTCTTGACGAAGGCGGCGCCGGCCTGGAGGCTGAGGCGGCAGGCCAGGACCTTCTCCTCCTCGGTGAGCAGCCCGGTCTCCAGGATCACCTTCACCGGCCGCCCTCCGGCCGCCGTCACCACGCCCCGGATGTCCCGCTCCACCAGGGCCGCGTCCCCGGACTTGAGCGCGCCCAGGTTGACCACCATGTCGATCTCGTCCGCCCCGCGCGCCACCGCGTCCTGGGCCTCGAAGGCCTTGGCCGCCGGGGTCATGGCCCCCAACGGGAAGCCCACCACGCAGCACACCTTGACCCCCGAGCCCTGCAGCAGGTCCCGGCACCGGGCCGCCCAGAACCCGTTCACGCACACCGCGCCGAACCCGTAGGTCCGGGCCTCCAGGCACAGCCGGCCGATGTCGCCGGCGGCGGTGTCGGGCTTGAGCAGGGTGTGGTCGATGAGCGCCGCCAAGGTCCGGTCGATGCTTTCCAAGGCTCCCTCCTGGGTAGCTTCCGCTAAGCTGGTGCGGCGGAGGCCCCATGCAGCATACCTCGGTGCGCCCGGCGGCGCCCCTGACCCTGACCCGGGAACGGGGGCGGGTCGCCCTGCGCATGGTGTGCGTGCCCATGGGCCGGGACCTGGCCGTGGCCCTGGACGGCGGCGACCGGGCCCACATCGGCGCGGTGGCGGTGAGCCAGGCCCGGCCCAGCCACGTGCCGGGCGGCGGGATCAGCGCCACCACCTCGGTCATCACCCTCCTGGGGCACAAGGAGGACGACCTGGCCCGGGCCATGGCCACCCGGCTCGCGGCCGGGCTCAACGCCAACGTGTGCGTCGCCTGCGGCATCCACCTGGACCGCGTCCGGGCGGAGGAGTTGAAGGACGTGCTGGAATTGGCCGAGGAACTGGCCGGGGAGGCGCTGGCGCGGTTGCGCTAGCACCGTTGGCTCCGACCGGTATTGATCGCCCGTTCCAGGCCCAGGCAGCCGTAGCAGGCGAAGCCTGCAACGGCTGCTAGCTGTTGGGGATTTTCAAGATAATTTCAAAAAATATTATCTTGAAATTCTATCGCAGCGATATAGAATTTCAAGGCATATGAACTCGATCCCCCTCCCCCGCCCCGCCCTCGAACACCGGATCCGCAAGGCGATCGGCCGGGGCCGCATCGTGGCCCTGCTCGGCCCCCGCCAGTGCGGGAAGACCACCTTGGCCCGGACCTTCCTCCCCGCGGATGCGGTCGGCTACTTCGACCTGGAAAACCCCGTGGACCTGGGTCGCCTCAAGGAGCCCATGACCGCCCTCTCGGGACTCGAAGGCCTGGTGGTGATCGATGAGGTCCAGCGGGAACCGGAGCTGTTCCCCATCCTGAGGGTCCTGGCGGACCGGGATCCGCTGCCCGCCAAGTTCCTCATCCTGGGCAGCGCTTCCCCGGAGGTGGTGAAAGGCGGTTCGGAATCCCTGGCTGGAAGGATCGAGTGGATCCACATGGCCGGTTTCCGCCTGGGCGAGGTTGGCGCCGGGGCCCAGGCTGAGCACTGGCTCCGTGGCGGCTTCCCGCGGTCCTTCCTGGCGGCCTCTGACGAGGACAGCCATGCCTGGCGGCAGGATTTCCTGCGCACCTTCATGGAAAGGGACCTGCCCCAGTTCGGGCTTCGCCTGCCGCCCCAGACCTTCTTCCGGTTCTGGTCCCTGATCGCTCACCTCCACGCCCAGGTCTGGAATGGCGCCGAGCCGGCGCGCGCGCTGGGGATTACGGAAATGACCGTGCGGCGCTACCTGGACATCCTGGAGGGGACTTTCCTGGTGCGCACCCTCCCCGCTTGGCACGCCAACCTGGGCAAACGGCAGGTGAAAGCCCCGAAGATCTATTTCCGGGACTCAGGCCTTCTGCACCAGCTCCTGGGCATCCGGACGCCCCTGAACCTGGAGACCCACCCCAAGGTCGGCGCCTCCTGGGAGGGCTACGCCCTGGAGGAGACCCTCGCCGCCCTGGCCCCCGACGAGGCCTACTTCTGGGGCACCCATGCCGGCGCGGAACTGGACCTCCTCCTGACCAAGAACGGACGGCTGTTCGGGATCGAGTTCAAGCGCGTGGACTCACCCAAATTGACCCCATCCGCCCGCATCACCCTGGCCGACCTCGGCCTGGATCACCTGGCCATCGTCTATCCCGGCTCCAAGGCCTTCCCGCTGGGGGACCGCGCCTCGGCCCTGCCCCTGGCATCCCTGGCCGAGGGAGTTCCGGCGTTCTGGCCCAGGTGAAAGATCGCAACGACCGGACCCCGGTTCCGGAGCACCTCCCACCGGGGGTTTGGGGTAACATTGCTCTTACATCTGCACAACCTATGATCGGCTGCCGATGGTTTCTGGTACCGCCCCACCCACCTTCGACTGGGCCCAGGGTCGCTGGGTCCGGCCCGGGGCCGGCCCGGCCCGGGCCAGCCTGGTCATCGCCGGCGACTGGGCGCCGATCCGCGCCTTCGGGCCCCGGGTGGCGGCGGACCCCGAAGCGGTGTACGGGGACCTGCTCCCGGTCCTGCGGGAAGCCAGCCTGCGGATGGTCAACCTGGAGTGCCCCCTCACCGCCCTGGACCGGCCGGTGTTCAAGAGCGGCTCGGTGCTCAAGGGCGGACCGGAGCACCTGCGGGGCCTGACCGCGGTCCCCTTCGAACTGGCCACCCTGGCCAACAACCACGTGTTCGACCACGGCCTGGAGGCCTTCCGGGAGACCCTGGACCTGCTGGCGACCGCGGGCATCCGCACCGTGGGCGCCGGCCTCACCGCCGAGGCGGCGTTCCGGCCCCAGGTCCTGGACCTGTCCTTAGATCCCGGGGCACGCATGCGTGACCCGGGGGAAGGGGTGCGGGTGGGCGTGGTGAACTTCGGCGAAGGCGAGGACCTCACCGGCGCCGGGCCCGGACCCGGGGTGTTCGGCTGGGAGCCGGACCGGGTCGCGGCCACCCTGGCCGATCTGGGCGTGACCGTCGACGTGCGGGTGGTGGTCTTCCACGGCGGAGTGGAGTACATCCCCTTCCCGCCTCCCTACGTGGTGGCGGCCCTGCGCGCGGCGGCGGAGGCCGGGGCGGACCTGGTGGTGGCCCACCATCCCCACGTGCCCCAGGGGGTCGAGATCCACGGACGGACCCCCATCTGCTACAGCCAGGGCAACTTCCTCTTCCACCAGGACACCCCTCTCCTCCACCGCAAGACCGGTTACCTGGTGCGGGCGGGGCTGGACCGGGGCGGGGTCACCGACCTGGAGGTGGTCCCGTACCGGATCGGCCCCCAGGGGCTGAGCCTGCTGCGGGGCCAGGACCGGGACGGCTACCTCGCCTCCCTGCGGGCGGTGTCGGAACCCCTGGCCGCCCCGGAGGGGGTGGCCGACGCCTGGCACGGGTTCCTGCGCTGGGTGGGCCGGGACGGCTTCCGGGCCGAGGTGGAGCGGATCCTGGGCGAACTGGCCGAACACCCGGGGAAGGGCGCGGCCATGTTCCGCAACCGCCTGACCACCCTCCAGCACCGGGAGCAGTGGCAGGACCTGCTCACCCGGATCATGGCCGGCAACCTGGACGACGCCCCCCAGTGGGCCTTCGACCTGGTGGACGAGTGGCAGACCCGGCCGCTGCCCGGGAGCGCCCAGCCATGACCCGCCCGTTTTCCCTGGTGGTCACCGACTCCGGACTGGGGGGCCTGGCCATCGCCGCGGGACTGGTGCGCCGCTTCCTCCGGGACCGGCCCGGGCGGGACCTGGCCATCACCTACTTCAACGCCTGGCCCGAGGCGGAGCGGGGCTACAACCGGATCCCCGACCCGGCCGAACAGGCCCGGGCGTTCGACGCCGCCCTGGCGGGCATGGAGCGGTTCCGCCCGGACCTGATCCTGATCGCCTGCAACACCCTGTCCATCCTCTACCCCCGGACCGCCTTCGCCCGCTCGGGCCGGGTTCCGGTGGTGGACATCATGGGCTTCGGCCTGGACCTGGTCCTGGCCCACTGGCGGCGGCGGCCGGAGAGCCTGGTCCTGCTCCTGGGCACCGCCATCACCATCCAGAGCGGGGCCCACGCCGCCGGCCTGCGCGCCCAGGGGGTGCCCGTCGACCGGATCCTGGCCCAGCCCTGCCACGGCCTGGCCTCCCTGATCGAATCCGGGCCGGAGCGGGCCGAGGTGCAGGAGCTGCTGGGCTCCTGCCTGGACCCGGCCGCGGCCCGCTGCCCGGACCGCGGCGCGCCGCTCCTGGCCGCCCTGTGCTGCACCCATTTCGGCTACAGCCTCCCGGCGTTCCGCCGGGCCCTGGAGGCCCGGTTCGCGGGACCGGTGACCATCCTGGACCCCAACCAGGCCATGGTGGACGGCCTGGCCTGGGACACCCTCCTGGGCAGCGCCCCGGGCGCGGGACGGCTGGACCTGCAAGTGGTGTCCCGGATCGAGTGGAGCGCCCAGCAAGTGGCGGCCATCGCCGCCGCCCTGGAACCGGTCGCGCCCCTGGCGGCGGACGCCCTGCGCGGCTACCGCCACGATCCCCATCTGTTCTAGGAGTCGAACCATGAAACGCATCCTGCTCATCACCGGACAAGGAGGCGATGCCCAGGGTTGGGGCGGCCTCAAGGTCACCCAGACGGTCCGGGAGGCCCTCACCGGGGACGGGTCCCGGGCCGAGATCGCCTTCGTGGAGACCCGGGACCAGTTCCTGCACCGGATCGAGCAGCGGGATTTCGACCTGGCCTGGAGCGCCCTGTACTTCATCTCCGACCGGGCCGACGTGGTCGGCTCCAGCGGCGAGGAGACCATGTGGATCGCCGACGAGCTGGACGCCCGGGGCATCCCCTACATCGGCCCCAGCTCGGCCACCATGAAGAACCTGATCCACAAGCACGACACCCACCGGATCATGGCCCGGGCCGGGGTGCGGGTGCCGGAGAACCACCTGGTGCCCCCCGGCGCCGTGCCCCCGAAGATGGCCTTCCCGGCGTTCGTGAAGCCGGAGTCCGAGTCCCGCTCGGTGGGCATCAGCGACCGCAGCGTGGTCCACACCCGGGCCGAGCTGGAGGCCCAGGTGGCCTACGTGCACCAGACCCTGGACCAGCCCGCCCTGGTGGAGCGGTACCTGCCCGGGGACGAGTACACCGTGCTGATGCTGGGCAACGGCCGGCACCAGGAGATCCTGCCCGGGATCGTGCGGGTGGACCCGGTCCACTACAGCCAGTACCGGATCCTGCGCAGCGACCTGCGCGGGGTGGGGCTGACCCACGTCTTCATCCCCGAGTCCGCCGACCGTTCCGAGGAGGCCCGGGACCTCGTCCGCCGGGCCACGGACGCCCTGGAGTGCTGGGACCACGTGCGGGTGGACCTGCGGGTGGACGCCGAGGGCCGGCTGAGGATCATCGAAGTGAACGGGATCCCGGGATTGAAGCCGGTGAAGAGCTGGAGTCCGCAGATCTATTCGCTGTACCACCCCGATCCTGGCGGCGCGCCGCAGGAGTACCGGAACATGCTGCAGCTGATTCTGCGCTCGGCGTGGGAGCGCAACGGGCTTGGATGAGTTGAGGACCGCTGCACATCCCAGATCTTCTTTTATCCCACGATTGCATCACTCAAGGCCACTTGATGTGGCCTTGAGTGGTGCAATCGTCCCCTTCATCCCCGGCCATTTCCTTTTGCCGGGATGGGTCGGCGCGATCGGGTACGGCACCGGAGCAGCGCCCCGGCAGCATGCGGCGATTGAATTTGCCGGGGATGAAGGAGATTAAGGGGATGAAGAAAATGATTCCCTGCTCTGCGGCTCTTAAGCCCTAGGAGTGTGACTATGTATGATTCGGCCCCGCGAATCATACATAGTCACACTCCTAGGGTTCCAGGGCAAGCCCCGGCTGCCCCGCCTCCAGCATCCCCGTCCGCATCTTCCCCCCGCAGAACCTGCCGATCATTTCCGCCAGCTCCCCGCAAACATCCTCGGTCTCCGCCCGCGTCACCGGCGGCAGCGCATCCACGTTGTACTCGATGGCCGTGGTCTCCGGCAAAGTCAGGCTGTGGTTGGCCTGGCGCCAGCTCCAGCGCCGGGTGAGCACCACGTCCCCTTCGGCGAAGATGATCTCCCCCGGCTCCGGATGCTCGCTCTGGTCGGTGCCGAACGGCACGAAGGTCTCGGCGCCGGTGGCGGGGCGCAGGAGGTAGCTGCCCTGGGTGAGGTCGATGGCGTGCCCGCCCATGGGCACCAGGTGGCGCAGGGAGAGGAGGTTGCCGATGTCCACCAGGGCGTTGATGGCGGGCAGCTGCTGGTCCTTGAGGGCCCGGCGGGCCAGGGCCTCCACCGAGGGGCGGAAGTCCTTGGGCTTGATCCCCAGGGCCTGGAAGGCGGCCCGCCAGGAGGCGATGCGCGGGTGCGCCGTGACCTCCTGCCCGCCCAGGCGCTCGCGCACCGAGGCTTCCGCCTCCCGGAGCAGGGCCACCAGTTCCGGGGAGGAGGGTCCGTTGCGCACCCCGTGGGCGATCACCAGCCCCCGCCGGTACTCCGGGAAGCGCGCGAAGACTTCCGGGGCGACGGCGCAGATCCTGGGTTCCATGGGGAGCCTCCCGCCTATTTCAGCTTCTCCAGCACCGAGGCGCTGCGCTCGGACACTTGGATGATGTTCTGGTTCACCTGGTTGATCTCCTGGGTGAGGTTGCGCACCGCCTCCACCGACCGGCCCAGGTGCTCGGCCACCACCGAGAAGCCCCGGCCGTGGATCCCGGCCTTGGCCGCCTCGATGCTGGCGTTCAGGGCCAGCATCTGCATGTTGGACATGATCGAGTTGATCCGCCCCACCACGCTGGTGCTGCGTTCCAGGCTCTTGCCCAGGTCCTCCTGGATGGTGGCCACGATCCGGGCGATCTCCTCCCGGGTCGCGTTGGCGTTGCGGTTCAGCACGTCCACCATCATCCGGCTGGTGACCGGGGTGATCATGCGGGTGTCGGTCCCCTTCAGGCGTTCCCGCATCCGGCCCGCCAGCGCCTCGTCCCCGGTGGTGTCGAACAGGAAGTCCGGGAGGCTCTCCCGCAGGGCCGCGGCGTCGTCGGCGAAGGTGGGGATCCCCTGCTCCCGGGCCTGGACCAGACCCGGGGCGGAGGGGTTGCCGTCCACCACGTAGACCACCTTGGTCACCTGGTTGTCCCCGAAGAACTTCAGCAGGCCCAGCCCGCCCCGGCCTCCCCCCAAGATGCCGATGGTGAAGACCCGCTCCCCGAACCACTCGCTCATTTATCCGCCCGGAATAAGATGAAATATTCCACATCATGGCATGAAACCCGCCCCCCGAGGAGGGCCCATGCTTGCCTCCATCCTCCCGAACCGGTCGGCCTGGCTCCTTGCGGCCGTCCTGGCACTTCCCCCCGAAGGGACCGCCCAGGCCCAACAATTCGCAAAAAACACTTTGAACGTTGACATCCAAGGGGAGGCCCCCCTCCGGATCCTGTTCGATCCTTATCCTGCTCAAGACGGATTCTCATTCTGGATCGATGGCTTGCCCTCGAACGAAAAGCCAGGAGATCACAGTGCCCTTCCGCTCGGCCTTTCGGTCCTTTACGACCCCCGGACGGGCTGGGACGTGCAACTGGTCCCCGAACCAGACTTCTGGCAGGCCGCGCTACGGCCGGACCGTCCGGATGGAGACCACAACCTGACCCTTTGGCCTCAGCTTTCCTTGCCCAGGATCGGCGCAGATCACGGTGGACTGCAACTCCATCAGCGGCCCAGATCCGGGGCCCCCGTCGACCCTGCGGACGAGGAGTGGCTGGGCGAGCTCTGTTGGATCCGGGAACCGCTCGACCTTCCCGAACGAAGCGCCCCGGAATGAGCCAGGTTCCAGGGCAGCGCCTGGAAGAATCCGGGCGAGGACTCCAGCGAAGCCCGCGCCGAGGCAGCGCCCCCGGCGGAAGGAAGCTGCCCGGACCGGATGGAATGAAGGACACTGGTGTCCGGACCTCCACCCCGGCCCGGCCATGCTGCCGCCGGCCCCGCATCCGAGTCCCCGCCCATGCCCCCCACCCTCTCCGACCTCATCCCCCGCACCGGCGACCTCGCCTCCGCCACCCTGCTGGGGCGCTTCCTGGACTACGTCGACGGCAAGGGGCTCAGTCTGTACCCGGCCCAGGAGACCGCCGTCCTGGAACTGTTCGAGGGCAAGAACGTCATCCTCAACACCCCCACCGGCTCCGGCAAGTCCCTGGTGGCCACGGCGCTGCACTTCAAGGCCCTGGCCCAGGGGCGGCGCTCGGTCTACACCTGCCCCATCAAGGCCCTGGTCAACGAGAAGTGGCTGGCCCTGTGCGCCGAGTTCGGCCCGGACAACGTGGGGCTCAGCACCGGCGACGCCTCGGTCAACCGGGATGCGCCCATCCTCTGCTGCACCGCCGAGATCCTGGCCAACATCGCGCTCAGGGAGGGTTCCGCCGCCGACGTCCAGGACGTGGTCATGGACGAGTTCCACTACTACGCCGACCGGGACCGGGGGGTGGCCTGGCAGGTGCCCCTGCTCACCCTGCCCCGGGCCCGGTTCCTGCTCATGTCCGCCACCCTGGGGGACACCTCCTTCTTCGAAGAGGAGCTGACCCGGCTCACCGGCCTGCCCACGGTGGCGGTCAAGTCCCAGCTGCGCCCGGTGCCCCTGGAGTTCAGCTACGCCGAGACGCCCCTGGCCCTGACCCTGGAGCGGCTGGTGGAGGCGGACAAGGCTCCGGTCTACCTGGTGCACTTCACCCAGCTGGAGGCGGCCCAGAGCGCCCAGGACTTCACCAGCCTCAACCTCTGCAGCAAGACCGAGAAGGCCGCCATCCAGGCCGCCATCGAGGACTTCCGCTTCAACACCCCGTACGGCCCGGACATCAAGCGCTGGCTGCGCCACGGCATCGGCCTGCACCACGCCGGGCTGCTGCCCAAGTACCGCATCCTGCTGGAGCAGCTGGCCCAGAAGGGGCTGCTCAAGATCATCTGCGGCACCGACACCCTGGGGGTGGGCATCAACGTGCCTATCCGCACCGTGCTGTTCACGCGGCTGTGCAAGTACGACGGGCAGAAGACCGCGGTGCTCTCCGCCCGGGACTTCCACCAGATCGCCGGCCGGGCCGGGCGCAAGGGCTTCGACGACGTGGGCTGGGTGGTGGCCCAGGCCCCGGAGCACGTCATCGAGAACGCCAAGCTGGCCGCCAAGGCCGCCGCCGGGGGCCGCAAGTTCGTCAAGCGCCAGCCCCCGGACCGGAACTTTGCCAACTGGGACGAGCAGACCTTCCGCCGGCTGGTGGCCGCCCAGCCGGAGCGGCTCCAGTCCCGGTTCCAGGTGAGCCACGGCATGCTGCTCAACGTGCTCAGCCGCAAGGGCGACGGCTGCGGGGCCATGCGGGAGCTGATCCGGGACTGCCACGACTGGGAGGGCGCCAAGGCCGCCCACCGCAAGCGCGCCTGGCAGCTGTTCCGCTCCCTGCTGGCCCGGGACATCGTGGAGCTGGTGCCCCCGGGGCCCGACGGGGCCAAGGTGCGGGTCAACGTGGAGCTCCAGGACGACTTCTCCATGAACCAGGCCCTGTCCCTGTACCTGCTGGAGACCCTCCCGCTGCTGGATCCGGAGTCCCCGGACTACGCCCTGGACCTGCTGACCCTGGTGGAGGCCATCCTGGAGGACCCGGACCTGATCCTGCGCAAGCAGCTGGACCGGGTGAAGCAGAAGCGCCTGGCCGAGATGAAGATGGAAGGCATCGAGTACGAGCAGCGCATGGCCGAACTGGAGAAGCTGGAGTACCCCAAGCCCCTGCGCGAGTTCATCTACGGCACCTTCAACGCCTTCGCCGACCGGCACCCGTGGGTGGGGGAGGAGAACATCCGCCCCAAGTCGATCGCCCGGGAGATGTTCGAGCAGTACGCCTCCTTCCCGGACTACGTGCGCACCTACGAGATCCAGCGCTCCGAGGGCCTGCTGCTCCGGCACCTGAACAGCGTCTACAAGGTGCTGGCCCAGACCGTGCCCGACGCCGCCAAGACCGACCCGGTGCGGGAGATGGAGGTCGACCTGGGCGCCATGCTGCGCCAGGTGGACTCCAGCCTGCTGGACGAGTGGGAGAAGATGCGCGACCCCGGCTACCGGCCGGGGCAGGCCCCGGAACTGCGGCCCCCAGGGGCCGAGGAGGCGGAGCGGGACATCACCCGGGACCCGAAGGCCTTCACCGCCGCCATCCGGGACCGGGTCTTCACCTTCCTGCACAGCCTGCTGGTCCTGGACTTCGAGGAGGCCGCGGCCGGGCTGGTCCAGCCGGGCGGCGCCGGACCGGCGACGGACACGGAGGGCGAACCCTGGACCCCCGACCGGCTCAAGGCCCTGCTGGACGCCTACCGGGCGGACCACGGCGGCTTCCGCCTGGACCCCGAGGGGCGCAACCTGCGCCACACCTACGTGGTCCCGGACCCGGACGGGGGGACCTGGCGGGTCCAGCAGATGCTGGTGGACCCTGAAGAACACAACGACTGGGTGGCCGAGTTCGAGGCGGACCTGGCCGCCTCCCGGGCCGCCGGGGCGCCGGTGCTCCGCCTGGTCCGGCTGGGGGCCTTCGCCTGAGCCTGGGGCACTTCAAGAAAATATTGCTTTTTTCATATCCCGTACCCGCCGCCTGATGCCTTATGCTTTAACACCCTTTCCGGCATCCCCCGGCGGGGATGCATGAGACGAACCGACCCTTCCGGGCGCCCCGGAACCGACCGCAGGAGGCCGCGTTGAAATTGCTGGACCAGATCATCGACTCCAAACGCCACCGCCTCATCTCCATCGCCCCGGACGCCACCGTGTTCCAGGCCCTGAACCTGCTGGCCCGGTACGACATCGGCGCCCTGCTGGTCATGGTCGACGGCAAGGCCCTGGGGGTCTTCTCGGAGCGGGACTTCGCCCGCAAGGTCCTCCTCATGGGCAAGGACGCCCGGGAGACCCCGGTGAGCCAGGTGATGAGCGACAAAGTGATCTTCGTGAACCTCAACCAGACGGTGGAGGAGTGCATGGCCATCATGACCGGGCGGCACATCCGCCACTTGCCGGTCCTGGCCGAGGACGGGAGCGTGTACGGCTTCCTGTCCATCGGCGACCTGGTGAAGGAGATGATCTCGGAGAAGACCTTCATCATCGAGCAGTTGACCCACTACATCACCCACTAGGAGTCAACGCCGCTGTCGGCCCAGGACCCACACCCCCAGCCCCAGCGCGCTCACCGCCGCCCCCGCCGCCACCACCCCCGGCCACCCGGCGCGGCTGTAGGCCGAGGCCGACAGCAGGGAGCCCGCGGCCCCGCCGGCGAAGTAGCTGGTCATGTACCCGGCCGTGAGCCGGCTCCGGGCCTCGGGGCGGATCCGGTAGATGGCGTTCTGGTTGCTGATGTGCACCGCCTGGGAGGACAGGTCCAGCAGCAGGATCCCCGCCACCAGGGCGGTCAGGGAGTGGCCGGCGAAGACCAGGGCGCCCCAGGAGAGCACCAGGAGGGCCATGCCCGACCCGGTCACCCGGTGGCCCAGGCCCCGGTCCCCGAGCCGCCCCGCGGCGGAGGCGGCCAGGGCCCCCGCCGCCCCGGCCAGCCCGAACAGCCCGATGCCCCCGGGGGAATACCGGTAGGGGGGCGCCGCCAGCAGGAACCCCATGGAGGTCCACAGCACGCTGAACGCCGCGAAGGTGCAGCCGCCCACCAGGGAGCGCAGGCGCAGCACCGGCTCCTGCCGGTACAGGTCGAGGATGGAGAGCATCAGCCGCGGGTACGGCAGCCCGGCATGGTCGTGGTGGCGGGGCAGCATCCGGCGCAGCACCGCCGCTACCAGGATCATGGCGGCGCCGCCCACCCAGTAGACGGTGCGCCAGGACCCCAGGTCGGCCAGGGCGCCGGCCACGGTGCGGGCCAGCAGGATCCCCAGCAGCAGCCCGCTCATCACCGTGCCCACCACCTTGCCCCGCTCCTCCGGGGCGGCCAGGGTGGCGGCGAACGGCACCAGGATCTGGACCACCACCGAGAACAGCCCGGTGAGGGCCGTGCCCGCCAGCACCAGGCCCATGGTGGGGGCCGAGGCGGTGGTGAACAGGCCCGCGGCGGTGAGCAGGGACATGCCCACCACCAGGCCGCGGCGCTCCAAGAGGTCGCCCAGGGGCACCAGGAACAGCAGGCCCAGGCCGTAGCCTAGCTGGGCGGTGGTGACGATGAACCCCGCCCCGGTCGCCGACAGGTCGAAGGCCCGGGCGATGGTGGGCAGCAGGGGCTGGGCGTAGTAGTTGCTGGCCACCGCCACCCCCGTGGCCACGGCCATGGTGAACACCAGGAGGGGTGAGAGGCGCGCGTTCAAGGCTTGCTGAACAGCACGATGCGGTTGGAGTTGGTGCCGGCCCGGTTGTTGTCCACGCCCCAGATGTGGGCGGTCTTGGTGAAGGCCTGCCGGTTCACCAGCACACCCAGGGCCTGGAACCCGGCCCCCAGCCCCAGGGGCAGCACCGCCTCCTCCAGGCGCAGGGTGCCGCGCAGGATCTCGCCCACCTCGAAGGCCACGTGCCCTCCGGAGCGGGTGACCCGGTGCAGTTCCCGGAACACGCCGCCCATGACCTCGGTCCAGGCCTCCAGGGTGCGGGCCATGGTGATGCCCCGGGCCACGGCGTCGGCGTCCAGGCCGTTGAACCAGCAGCGCAGCCAGTTGTCCGCGGAGTACTGCACCACGTCCAGGAACGGCGGCGAGGTGACGGTCAGGGCCACCGAACCGTCCTCCAGCCCGGGCACGGCCCGGGCGTCCCCGGTGAAGAACCGGGCCGTGGCGGCGGCGGCTTCCAGGTTGGCCCGCTCCGGGGCGCCGAGCCCCTTCAGCAGCTGCCAGGTCTTCTTCAGGACCAGGCCGCGGGTGTCCCGGTACGGCGGGACCTGGCCCCGCTTGCGGTTGATCACCCGCTGCTGCTCCGCGCTGGCGGCCTGGTTGGGCGGGAGCGTGTACACGCTGAAGAACCCGGGGCTGTGGCCGGTGAGGCGGTTGGTGGCCACCATGCGGATCCACCGGTCGACCCCGTCCTCCCGGCCCGCCTCCGCCCGGTCCAGGAGCCAGGCCCGCAGGGCGCGGATCTCCGCTTCGGTGTCCGGGTGGTAGAACATGCCCAGGTCCAGCCCATCGGTCCCGGCTCCGCCCCGGGGGATCTCCTCCAGGCGCGCCGCCACCGCCTTGGGATCCGGCGGCGCCAGCCGGGGCTCGGTGAACAGCCGGGACAGGGGATTGATATCGTTGCTGGCCGCCCGCCGCCCCAGCAGCGCCGCCTCCACCGCCGTGGTGCCCCGCCCGGCGAAGGGGTCGTACACCAGGTCCCCCGGGGCGGTGAGCTTCTCGATGAACAGCCGGGGCAGCTGGGGCTTGTAGCAGGCCCGGTAGCTCACCTCGTGCAGGTTGGCGGCCTGGCGCTGGCGCGCAGTCCAGAATTCCCGGGTCAGGACCGGATAGGTCCCGTCCCCGATGCACAGGTCGCTCCAGTCGCCGCCCGGGTCCGGGGCCAGCCCGCCCAGGAACCGGCGCCCTGGCGGCAGGACCGCCGCCGTCGGCCGGCTTTCTGCTACTTGCTGGAGCATCTGGACCTCGAGCTTTCCAGTGTAAGGCCTCCGAAACCCGGCGGGTCCGCCGGCTTGACTGGAACCCAATGCTCGGCCGCTTTTTTCCTCCTGACAGGACGGTGTCAGCAGGGTCCTGCCAAGCTGGTCGTCCGCCCATCCCAGGAGGTGGCCATGGATCGAGAACTCGCAGGCTTCCCCGGGTCCCTGCCGGAGACCTCCGCCCCCCGGCCCAGAGAGGCTTCCGGCCTGCGCAAGGCCATCACCGTGCGCCACGCGGTGGCGCTGTACGTGAGTTCGGTGCTGGGCTCCGGCATCCTGGTGCTGCCGGGCCTGGCGGCCAAGGTGGCCGGGCCCGCGTCCCTGGCGGCCTGGGCCCTGCTGGCGCTGGGCAGCTATCCGTTCGCCTGCACCTTCGCCGGTCTTTCGGCCCGCAGGCCCGAATCCGGCGGCATCTACGGCTTCACCCGGGAAGCCTTCGGCGCCCGGGTCGCCACCGTGACCGCCTGGCTGTTCCTGCTCTGGCACGTCACCGGCGCGCCGGCCGTGACCCTCATCGCCGCCTCCTACCTGGGCTACGCCTTTCCCCTGGGCCGGCCGGCGGTGGCGCTCATCGCCAGCGGGGTGATCCTCGGCACCTACGCCGCCAACCTGCGGGGCATCGTCTTCAGCGCCCGGGTGCAGACCGCGGTGGTGGCCGCCATCGTCGCCCTGCTGGCGGCGGCGGTCGCCATGTCCGCCGGGTCGGTCCAGGCCGGGAACTTCCGCCCGTTCCTGCCCCACGGCCCGCTCTCGGTGGGCACTGCGGCGGCCCTGATCTTCTGGTCCTTCCTGGGCTACGAGAACGTGTCCAACGTGGCCGAGGAGTTCCGGGACCCCCGGCGCGACTTCCGCCGCAGCATCCTCGCCAGCGTGGTCCTGGTGGGAAGCCTCTACCTGGCCGTGGCCTTCGTCACCGTGGGCACCCGGGCCCAGGAGGCCGGGGGCAGCGTGGCCCCGTTCGCCGCCATCTTCTCCCACGTGCTGGGTCGCCACGGCGCGGCCGGGACGGCGCTGCTGGCGGTGCTGATCATCTTCAGCACCGTGAACGCCTACACGGCGGGCATGGCGCGGGTGGTGCTCGCCGCGGCCCGGGACGGCGGCATGCCGGCAGCGCTGGGGCGGGTGGATCCCCGCACCGGGGTCCCCGCCCGCAGCCTCACCCTGCTGTCTATCCTGGCCATGGCCATGCTGCTGGTCTACGAAGCCACCGGCATCGACCTGCAGGCCGCCCTGCTCATCCCCAGCGGCGGCGCCATCCTGATCTACGTGATCGGCTCGGCCGCGGGGATCCGGCTGCTGCCCGGGACCGGCTTGCGCCGGCTCATGCCCTGGGCGTCCCTGGCCCTCTCCGCCGCCGTGTTCCCCTTCGTCGGCGCATGGGCCCTGGCGGCGGTGCTCCTGGCCGGGGCCGCCTGGTGCTGGCCGCGGCGTGCCTGATGCCCTATCTTGCTTAGGAGTGTGTCTATGTATTATTCGGCCCCGCGACGGCGTCCAGACCCCCGGATATCGAGCGCAAGGCCCGCAGGAGGTAGTGGATCTTTGCATCACTTGGGTCCACTTGATGTGGACCCAAGTGATGCAAAGATCTACAAGGGCCTTGCACACGAGAGACGGGGGTCTGGGCGCCGTCCCTCCCGTCTATCGCAGGCTCCACCGGAGCCTGCTCCGTCCCGGCTGCGCCGGGCCGAGACGGGTCCCTGGCTGGTGGCAGCGGGCCC
>JBELAL010000044.1:0-42105 GCA_049508835.1 Holophaga sp.
GCCGTGGGCGAAGTTGATGAAGCCCAGGATGCCGAACACCATCGTGTAGCCCAGGGCCACGAGCGAATAGACCGATCCGATGACCAGTCCGTTGATGATCTGTTGGACGAGCTGCTGCAGGGGTTGCATTTCAGGTCACCCTACTTCGCGGCGAGGACGATCTTCGCGTTCTGGACTTCCATCTTGATGGAGTCCTTGACCACGTCGCCGGACGCATTGAACACGTTCAGGCCGGTGACGCCCGGGACCTTGACGGAGTGGATCTGGCCCCAGACGCCGTCGCGGGTGGCGCCGCCCTTCTTGATGCACTCGGCGATCACCAGCATGGCGTCATAGGAGTAGGCGTCGAACTCGGACGGCTCGATGTTGAACTTGGCCTGGTAGGCCTTGGAGTATTCCTGGACGATGGGGATCGGGGCGTCGGACAGGAAGATCCCGGAGAACATCATGCCTTCCACGGCCGGGCCGCCCAGCTTGACCAGGGCGGGGGAGAAGATGCCGTCGGTGCCGAAGATCAGGGGCTTCCAGCCCATGTCCAGGGCCTGCTTGGCGACCAGGGCCGCCTCGTTGTAGAGCCCGCCGATGAAGATGCAGTCGGGGTTAAGGCCGCGGACCTTGGTCAGGATGGGACGGAAGTCCTTGGTCTCGCCCATGTAGTAGGACTCGACGGCCACGCACTGCCCGCCGTAGGCCGGGACCCGCTTCTCCATGACCTCCTTGAGGCCGAGCCCGTAGTCGTCGTTCTCCCACAGCACGGCCACCTTCTTGAAGCCGCGGTCCTTGACCATCCACTTGGCGACGAAGTCGCCCTGGTCGGCGTCGGTGATGATGGTGCGGGCCAGGAAGGAGTTGGGCTTGGCGCCCTCGACGCTGATGGCCGGGGAAGTGGAGGCGGGGCTGAGTTCGAGCAGGTGCCCGCGGGCGTAGATGGGATGGCCGGCCAGGGTGCAGCTGGAATTGTAGTGGCCGATGACGGCGATCACGTCCTTGTCGTTGGTCAGCTTGTTGGCCAGGGTCGCGGCCTCCTTTGGGTCGGACCGGTCGTCCTCGGAGATCACCTTGATCTTGCGGCCGTTGATGCCGCCCTTGCTGTTGATGATCTCGGCGGCGAGGACGGCGCCGTTCTTGATGGCGTTGCCGTCCTGGGCGCAGGTGCCGGTGAGCGGACTGGCCGTGGCGATGGTGATGTCCTGGGCGCGGACCGGGCCGGCCGCGAGCAGGCCCAGCATGGCCAGGGCTATGGCGGTGAGGTGAAGTCGCATGGCGTCTTCCTCCTTGAGAAGTGACGTTGCGGTGGGGTTGAGGGACGGGGTACTGCGGGGTGGAAGGGAAGAGCGGAAGGGGGGGCAGGGCGGAACGGGGCGAGGCCGGCCCGGAGGCCGGCCGGCTCAGGTGACGGCGGTGGCGTAGATCCGGGCCAGACCGCGGGACACGACCGCGGCCGCCTCCTCGGCGCTCAGGGTGAGGTGGCGGCGCAGCAGGGCGCAGGCGGAGGGAACGTCCCCGGCCCGCAGGGCCTCGACGATCTCCAGGTGCTCCTCCAGGGAGCGCCCCCGGGTCGGGTCGCCCAGGTTGATCCGGCGCACGAACCGGATCCGGGCGTTGATGTGCTTGAGGATCCCCACCCGGGCGTCATTGCCGGCCAGCCCGGCGATGCGCAGGTGGAACTCCTCGTCCAGGTCCACCAGGCTCTCCAGGCTGGCGGTCTCGAACCCGTCCCGGATCGACCGGCTCAGGTCGTCCAGCACGGCGATGGCCGACGGCAGCGTGGCCGGGTCGACCTGCGCCAGGGCGGCCGTCTCCAGGTCGCCGCGGACTTCGTAGAGGGCCAGGATCTCGGAGGCGCTCAGGCGCCGGCAGGAGAAGCCCTGGTTCGGCACCACCGTGAGCAGTCCCTCGCTCACCAGCCGGTTCATGGCCTCCCGTACGGGGGCGCGGCTCATGTTCAGGTGGCGGGCGATCTCCCCTTCGTTCAGGCGCTCGCCGGGCTTGACATCGAACTCGATGGTCTTGCGCCGGAGATACTCGTAGGCCCGTTCGACATTGGTGACCGCGGAATTCGGCATGGACGTGCTCGACACGGGACGCTCCTGGGGGGTCTTCCGGTGGTCCGTCACGGATACAGCAGACTTCCTGGACGAAAGATGGTCGACCAGGCAGCCAACTTGTTTGTCGACAATAGATTTAAGTGTCGACAAACATATAGACAGGTCCGATGGCTGTCAAGCGGAAGGTCGACTCCGTAGAATTTTTTTTATACGGATGCCCCCGGATCAGGAGGGAAGCTTGGACACAGTTGCAACGGCAGATCGCATCTCTCAGAAGAAATTGAAGTTGAAAGAGGAATTCAAAGCGCCGCCGGGGAAGGCCGGCGGGCTCATCGCCGTGCCCATGAAGGAGTTCGTGGGCTGGGGCGGGGGCATCGACTTCGTGCGCATGGTCTTCCAGGCGCTGCTCTCCGATCCCGGGCAGCGGGTGGTGGCGCTGGTGCCCCGGCCGACCCTCGGCAAGCGTCTGCGCAAGGGCGCCTCCGCCGCCTGGCGCAGCCTCAGGGACCTGGCCCGGGGCCGGGTGGGCTGGCGCCTGTCCTTAGATCCAGGGGCACGCATGCGTGCCCCTGGGGACCTGGGGCTCCGCCCCGAGGAAGTGCGGACCGCCTTGGCCGACCTCATGCCGCGGCTGGAACTGGCGACCTACCCGGACTCCGGGCGCAGCCTGCGGGCGGCCCTGCGCCGGCTGGGGGCCGACGTCGCCATCCCCTGCATCCGTCCGCTGGGGACGCCGGGACCAGTGCCCTGGGTGGGATACATCTACGACTTCCAGCACCACCATTTCCCGGAGCTGTTCAGCGAGACCGAGCGGGCCAAGCGGGACGAGGGCTTCCGGCGCATGCTGGAGCAGGCCCCGGTGGTCATCTGCAACGCCGAGGCCGTGCGCGCCGACGCCGAGCGCTTCCGCCCCGGCTCCGCCGCCAAGGTCCTGGCGCTGCCGTTCGCGCCGTTCCCGCGCCCGGAGTGGTTCGACCTCGACCCGGCCCAGGTACGGGCCCGCCACGGGCTGCCCGGGCGCTACTTCATCGTGTGCAACCAGTGGTGGGTCCACAAGGACCACCCCACCGCGTTCCGGGCCTTCGCCGAGTTCCTGGCCCGGGGCGGGGACCCCGCCACGGCGCTGGCCTGCACCGGCCACCTGCGGGACTACCGGGATCCCGCCTATCCCCAGACGATCCGCGCCCTGCTGGCCGAGCTGGGGCTGGCGGACAAAGTGCGCCTGCTGGGCTACCTCCCCAAGGCGGACCAGATCGCCCTGGTGCGCGGGTCCATCGCGGTGGTGCAGCCCACCTGGTTCGAGGGCGGGCGGGGCGGGGGCGCCGTGGCCGACGCGCTGGCGATGGGTGTGCCGGCCCTGGCCTCGGACATTCCGGTGAACCGGGAGATCACCCACCCGGGCTGCCGGTTCTTCCCCCGGGCCGACCCGTCCGGGCTGGCCTCGCTGATGCTGGAGGCGGCCGCCCACGAGGCTTCCCGGCCGGGCCGGGAGGAACTGCTGCGCCAGGGCGAGGCCAGCCTCGCCCTGCTGTCCGGCGCGCTGCGGCGGGCCATCGCCGCGGCGCGGGACCGCTGGGCGGAGGAACTGTGCCAGAATCCAAAGGTATGACCAAGCGGCTGATCGTTGCCGGGTTCGGCGGGTTCGGGCGGGAGACCCTGGCCTGGGCCCGGGCCGTGGAAGCGGGCCAGTCCGAGTGGCGCATCGCCGGCGTGCTGGACCCCGATCCCCGGGTGGTGGCCGAGCGCGGCTACGACGTCCCCTACCTGGGCGATCCCCTGGCCTACGCGCCCCTCGAGCGCGACCTGTTCGTGGTGGCCTCGGGCGATCCCCGCCTCCGCCGGGAGGTGGCCGACGCCCTGGGCTCCCGGCAGGGCCGCCTCACCTCCCTGGTCCATCCCTCGGTGATCATCGGCCACAACGTGCGCCTGGGCGAAGGGGCCGTCCTCTGCCCCGGGGCCATCCTGACCTGCGACGTTGCCATCGGCCGGCTGTTCCTGTGCAACCTGGCCGCCACCGTGGGCCACGACGTGGTCATGGGCGACTGCTGCACCCTGTTCTGCCACGCGGACATCACCGGCCACGTGGTGCTGGGCGACGATGTGACCGTGGGCAGCCACGGCGTCGTCCTGCCCTGGACCAAGGTGGGCGACGGCGCCACCATCGGGGCGGGATCGGTGGCGGTGGGCGCCGTGCCGCCGGGGATCACGGTGTTCGGAGTGCCGGCGAGGAAGCTGCACTGAAGGATGAATTTCGCCGCTCGAAAGGTTTTAATGCAGGAACGGTTGTAGCAGACCGGTTCGGGTTATATTAAGCGCCCAAAGGTCACGGATAAGGGCTGCACACTGGATTCTTTGATTCAACCCTACGCGGCCCATGTTACCTTGACAATGCATGGCCCATTTTGGTAATCATTAATGCATGCGTTAATGAACAATGGGGGTTTCCCTTTGAGCGACAGCCAATCCAATTTGAACCTGGAAGAAGTTGCCTACCGTTCCATCATCCGAATGATCCTGGAGAACAGATTTCGACCTGGGGATACCCTTCTGGAAACTGAACTTGCCGTACTGTTGGGCTTGAGCCGCACCCCGGTCAGTCACGCCCTCGGCCGGCTGGTGTCCGGTGGCTTTCTGCAAAAGCGCAAGAAGCGAGGGTGCATCATTCCCGTGCCCACCGGCGAGGATGCCGACCAGGTCTTCTTCGCCCGGCAGGTCGTGGAGAGCCAGGCGGCGTCAACTGCCGCCAGGAACGCCTCACCCGATGAGATCAAGCACCTGTGGGACATCCTGGACGAGCAGGAAAAAGCCATCGCCCAATCAAACAAGGAACTCTATTCCAAGACCGAGGAGGCCTTCCATCTGGGCATCGTCCAGGCGGGGAAAAACACCCTGCTGGAGCGCTTTGTCAGGGAATCTTTCTGGCATTCCAACATCTACATCTTCTTCTTCGACTCACTGTACCGCGGCTGGGGCGACTCCTCCATCACTCACCATGCGCCCACCGAGCACAGGGCCATTCTCCAGGCCATCGCCACGCACGACGCTGACGGGGCGGCCAGACTCATGCAAGACCATATCGAAAATGTGCATGCCCACCTCTTCAAAGGGTGGGAATGAATTCAGGAATTTGCTGGGGATTCAGGACCCACCAACTTTTCAGATTTTCACGCTTGACAGAGGGGGGCTGGCATATAGAATTCAATTATGCATCCATTATTACATCCAAGCGGACCCTTCCGCGGGAAGGCCATACGTCCTGAGAACGGGCTTCAGGAGGAAACTGCCGGGCGCGATCGCCGCAACCGATGGAGTCTGGAATGGTGAAGGGAAGGGCGAAGGCCCCCCTCCCGGCCAGGGACCCGCCGAGGAAGGAGGTGGGAGATGAAGAGGTTCCCCGGATGCCGACGAGGGAAGGGGAGGACGCGGGTCATGAGAAAAACCTATCGGCCTCTCGAAACGCGGTGCCGGAATCCATTCCCAGGGTTGTTCTCGAAGAATTGGCCTACAAAAAAATTATCGGCATGATCCTTGAGAACAAGTTCGCGCCCGGGGATGCGTTGCTTGAGACCGATATTTCCATCCGGCTGGGATTGAGCCGGACACCCATCAGCCACGCGCTGGGCCGATTGGTGTCCGAAGGCTTTCTGCAAAAACGGAAAAAGAAAGGTTGTGTCATCCCCGTTCCCAATGGCGAGGATGCCAAGCAGGTCTTCTACGCAAGGGCGACCGTGGAGAGCCAGGCCGCGGCGGCCACCGCGAAGAACGCCACCCCCGCCGACCTGGCCAGACTGAGCAGCATCCTGGATGAACAAGAAAAGGCGCATCGGGATGGCAACAAGGAACTATACACCCAGGCCAACCAAGCATTTCACATGGAGATCTATCAGTTAGCCAAGAACATTTATCTGGAACGTTATTGTCGCAATGCGTTATGGCATTCGAATTCCTACATTTTTTTCTTTGACCGGTTGTACCAGCGTTGGGGCGATCCCACCGTGGGCCATCGAACGGCTCCCCAGCACCGGGATATTCTCAAGGCCATGGTCCAGCATGATGCCGAGGCGGCAGCCAGGCTCATGAAAGATCATATCGATGGATCATACAACGATTTATTCAAAAATTGGGGCTGATATTCCCTAGTGCATTCGGCCTTTTGAACACCGGTGGAAGGAGGTGATGAAAAATCGGTGATCTCTCGTTTCAAAAAGGCTTGGACTGATTGTTTGTGAAACCAAAGAACCCTCAAGTCATGATCAGTCATCTCATTCGTTTTTTCCATAGGAGTGACAATGAACGTAAAAACCGTCCGAAACACCGCCAAGACGCTGGCTTGGGCTGCCATCCTGGCCACATGCTCAGGTTTCCTGGTTGCGGCTGACAAGGTTCTCAACATAGGATTTTTATCAGAACAGACTGGCGGTGCATCCTATGTGGGACAATCCACCCAGCCGGCCTTCGACGACTACATCGCCAAGGTCAACAAGAGCGGCGGGGTCAATGGCTACAAGCTCAAGATCATCGCCTACGATACCCGCAACGAGACCCCGGACTGCCTGGCCGACGCGAAACGCATGGCCGACCAGGACAATTGCATCGCGATCATCGGGCCGACCTTCTCCGGGTGCGGCATTCCATTGGCGAGAATCGCCGACGGGTCCAAGGTGCCCATCGTGTCCAACACCTCCACCAACTACAACGTCACCATCACGGAAGACGGTCATCTGCATCCGTACATGTTCCGGATCTGTTTCATCGATCGCTACCAGGCGTTCGTTCTCGCCGATTTTGCCTACCATAAGCTGGGCGCGCGCAAGGTGGCCTTCCTGACGGCCGTGTCTTCGCCCTACCCGGTGGGCACGCACAAGTACTTCAAGAAGCACTTCGAGGAACTCGGCGGCAAGATTGTCGACGACGAAGGCTACAACGAGAACGACACCGAGTTCAGGGCCCAGTTGTCAGCGATCATGGACCATAATCCAGACCTCATCATGGCGGCCGGAACCTCCTACCGGGACGCCGGGCTGTATGCGCTCCAGGCCAGGGACCTGGGCATCAAGATCCCGATCCTGGGCGCCAATGCCTGGTTCGCCGACGAACTGCTGACCCTCGCCGGTCCCGCGCTCGAAGGCTGCTACCTGAGCACCATGGCCTCCACGGATGAACCGCAGTTCGCCAAGTTCAACGCCGAATTCTTCAAGGCGCACGGAGTCAGGGCCACCATTTATACCTACACCGGGCTGGATGCCCTGATGGCCATCGAATATGCCATTCGCCAGGCTTCGGCCAAGGGCGCCGTTCCGACCCGCTTGGCCGTGCGTGACGCGCTGGAGAACATGAAGGATGTGCAGCTCTTCACCAGCAAAGTCACCATGGAGCCGGACACCCATAATCCCCATAACAAGCCAGTCATCATGGTGAAAATCCACGATAGCAAGTGGGTGTTGTCGGAATCCTATACGCCTAAATAGTTCCATGCAAACCAAGGCCATGGGGCGTCCTGTTCAAGGAGGATGCCCCATGGTCCGGACCACGGGGTTGCCGACATGAAAATGCTCATCCAACAGATCATCAGCGGGCTTTCGATCGGAGCGATCTACTCCCTGCTCGCCGTGGGCTATGCGCTGGTCTACAGCGTCTACAATTTCACCAACTGGGCCTTCGACGGATTCATGGCGTTCGGCGCCTTCATGGGCTTCACCGCCATCATCTCCCTGGTCATGCCGTTCTGGCTCGCGGGCATATTCTCCATCGCATTGACCATCAGCCTTTCGGTTACGGTGGAGACCCTTGCCTATCGTCCCTTGCGGCAACGGAATGCTCCCCGGCTGTTCATGATGATCTCGGCGATGGGGGTCAACCTGGCCATCGTCAATACCATCAACAAGGTCTATGGCGGGGCGTTCCAGAAGTTCCCCGTCCATTACGTCAAGCCCTATTTCATTGGCAAGATCTCCATCGGCCGCATGGATCTCATGGCGGCGATCATCTCGTTCGGGCTCCTGCTCCTGGTCTGGCTTTTCCTCTTCCGGACCAAGCTGGGCCTGGGCATCCGGATGAGCGCGGTGGACGTCCTCACTTCCTCCCTCATGGGCATCAACAACAATGTGGTTGCCGTGACCATCTTCGGGATCACAGGCGTTCTCTCGTCCGTCGCCGGGGTGTTTTTCGGCATCAAGTACGCCGTTTTCCCGGTCATGGGCATGGTCACCATCAAAGCGATGATCGCGAGCATCGTCGGAGGGCTGGGGAGCCTGCCCGGAGCGGTCCTTGGCAGCATGCTCCTGGGCGTACTCGAGACCATCGTGGCGGGCTATGTTTCGTCCAACTACCGGGATCTTTTCTCGTTCCTGGTATTGATCATCATTCTCCTCTTTTATCCCAACGGTTTGATGGGCAAGCGGGTCGAAGAAAAACTGTGAGGAAAGGGAATGTTTAAATGGGATATATACAATTAGTTCTTATTCTAGGGGGCATCGGCCTGATCGCGACCCTGGGTGTGGCGATCCTGACCGGGTACACCGGTCTGTTCAGCATCGGTCACGCCGGTTTCATGGCCCTGGGCGGCTACGCGGCCGCGATCCTGGTCAAGGAATTCCACGTGCCGATGCTGCTGGCCATCCTCGCTGGAGGAGCCTTTGCCGGCCTCTGCAGCCCCATCATCGGCTATCCGGCCTTCCGCAGCCGCCTGCGGGGGGACTACTTCGCCATCGCGACCCTGGGCTTCGCCGAGGCGGTCCGGATCGTTCTCAACAACGTCAGGACCATCGGCTCCATCGAGTTGGGAGGCGCCTTCGGCTACATGGATCTCCCCACCCTGGACACCCTCGGCTGGATACCCCCGTGGGCGACGGTCACGGTCGCGGCCTTGGTGTGCCTGTATTTTTCCCACCAGTTCGTGACCTCCCAGCGCGGCAAGAACTGCTTCGCCGTAGGGCAGGACGAAGTGGCCGCCGAGATGATGGGTGTGGATCTCCTGCGCACCAAGCTGCTCGCGCTGTTCGTCAGCGCCTGCCTGGCCGGCATCGCCGGCGCCCTCCTGGGCTTCTATTTCGGCTATCTCAGCCCATCCTTCTTCACCTTGACGCGGTCCTCGGACCTTCTGGCCGGTGTCGTGTTCGGCGGCATGCAGTCGCTCATCGGCCCCACCATCACCTCGCTGATCCTCATCGTGGTGCCCCAGCTCCTGCTGCAGTTCGCCGAGTACCGCCTGATCGTCTATGGGCTGTTGTTCGTGATCGTGATGATCTTCCGTCCGCAGGGCCTGTTCGGCCATGTGGAGATGAACCTCGGGTTCCTTCGGCGCCTCTGGAAACCCGCCAGGGCCACGGGAAAGTAGGGAGACGATGACCAACCAGGAAGCCTCCACCGACAACCTGCTTGAGCTGCGCAACCTCACCGTCGATTTCGGCGGGGTGCGCGCGGTCGATGACCTCACCCTGGCGATCGCCCACGGCGAGATGATCGGCCTGATCGGTCCGAACGGAGCCGGAAAGACGACCGTGTTCAACCTCATCACCAACGCCTACCAGGCCAGTTCCGGCGACATCCTGCTGGAGGGGAAGAGCCTGCGCGGGCTTTCCCCGGACAAGGTCTGCCGCCTGGGCGTCAGCCGGACCTTCCAGAACATCCGCCTCTTTCCCTACATGTCCGCCTACGAGAACGTGGAGCTCGGTCTCCACAGCAAGCCCCACTATTCCCTGTTCGAGACCTTCGTCCGGCTGCCCCGGGCCCGCCGGGCGGAACTGGCCACCCGCAAGAAGGCGCACGAGCTCCTGGAGATGGTCGGCCTGGAGCAGCACGCCAGGGCCATGGCCGGAAGCCTGCCGTACGGGCTGCAGCGCCGCCTGGAGATCGCGCGCGCGCTGGCCGCCTCGCCCAAGCTCCTCCTTCTGGACGAACCGGCCGCGGGCATGAACGAGGACGAGTGCAAGGACCTGGTGCAGCTCATCCGCCAGATCCACCAGACGATGAAGTTCACCATCTTCATGATCGAGCACCACATGACCGTGGTCATGGATCTCTGCCGGGACCACCGCATCTACGTCCTCACCCTCGGGTCGCTCCTGACCAGCGGAGGGCCCTCCGAGATCCGATCCAATCCGCAGGTCATCAAGGCCTATTTGGGAGACGAGAGAGATGGCCGACGCAAGCCCAAACGCGTTTCTTGAGGTCCAGAAGGTCGAGGTCCATTACGGGGGCATCCGCGCCCTGCACGGGGTGAGCCTGCACGTGGACAAGGGTGAGATCGTCTCGGTCATCGGCGCCAACGGGGCGGGCAAGTCCACCCTCCTCAAGACCATCGCGGCAGTCAAGCGGGTGAGTTCGGGCAGCATGACGTTCGATGGCCAGCCCATCCCCAAGGTCACCCACAAGGTGGTCAAGGCTGGGATCACCCTGGTCCCCGAAAGGCGGCGCATCTTCGCACCCCTGACCGTCAGGGAAAACCTGATGGGCGGCGCCTACACGCGCACCGAAAAGGCGGAAATCGAGCAGACCCTGGAAGATGTCTTCTCGCTCTTCCCGATCCTCAAGGCGCGGTTGCACCAGCGGGGAGGGACCCTGTCAGGCGGCGAACAGCAGATGCTTGCGGTTGCCCGCGCGTTGATGTCCCATCCCAGCCTGCTGATGCTGGACGAACCTTCCCTGGGCCTCGCGCCCATCGTCTACAACGACATGTTCGATGTCCTGGAGCAGCTGAACCAGGAGAGGGGAATGACCATCCTTCTGGTGGAACAGAACGCCAGCCTGGCCCTCAGCCTGTCCCACCGTGCCTATGTGCTGGAGACCGGCAACATTTCCCTCGAGGGCAGGGGCGCGGACCTGCTGGAGTCCCCGCGCATCCAGGAGAGCTACCTCGGTATCTCCCACTAGCAATCAACGGACCGCGGCACCGACGCCGCCCATATTCTGGAGGATGTCCTCCGATGAATCCATCATGCAGGCTCAATCGAGTTTTCCCTACTCCGATCCGGGTCATCAGCGAGGGAGCCCCCCCGGATGCCGTGCCCATGGGCCTGGGCGAGCCGAGCTGGGCCCTGCCCGAGCCGGGCCGGCTGGCCCTGGCCCAGCAGCAGGGCCGCTGTTCCTACGGCCCCAACACCGGCCTGCCCGAACTGCAGGAAGCGGTGGCCGCCTTCCATGGAGCCCAGCCCAGCCAGGTGATGCTGGGCTGCGGCAGCGAAGGAGTCCTGTTCGCGCTGTTCCAGGCCTACCTCGATCCGGGCGACGCGGTGCTGGTGCCCGATCCGGGTTTCGTGACCTACCCGAACGACACCAGGCTGGCCGGAGGCGAACCGGTGAGCTACCCCCTGGCCGAGGACTACAGGCTGGACGCGGCGGCCTTCCGGGCCGTGCTGGACCGGACCCCCGCGGCCAAGATGGCGGTGGTGAACCATCCGGGCAACCCCACCGGGGCCGGGACTTCGCGCAAGGCCCTGGCCGAAGTGGCGGAAGCCTGCGCGGCGCGAGGCATCCTGCTCCTTTCGGACGAGGTATACCGTGAGCTGTGCCTGGGCGAGCGGGAGCCGTCCCTGCACGATGTGAGCGACACCGGACTGGTGCTCGGTTCGGTGAGCAAGGCCTGGGGCGCCCCGGGCCTGCGGGTGGGCTGGGCCATCGGCGATCCGTCCTGGCTGAAGCCCGCGCGCATGGTCCACGCCTACATGGTGACCGCACCGGCGCGGCCGGCCCAGATCGCCGCGCGGGCGCTCCTGGAAGCGTCCCCGGAAGTGCTGAAGGAGGCCCGGAACCACCTGCAAGTGCGCTGGAACGCCTTTGCCGAAGCCTACGAGGAAGGCTTCGGCCAGCGGCCGCGCCGGGCCGTGGGGGGCTTCTACCACTGGCAGCCCTTGCCCCCCGCGGGCCTGGCGGACCCTATGGGGTTCTGCATGCACCTGCGCGACCACGGCAAGGTGGTGGTGGTGCCGGGGACGGCCTTCGGCGAGGGCGGCCGCGGTCATATCCGCCTCAGCTATGCCGGGGACCCGGACCAGATCCGGGAGGGCGTCCGCCGCCTCGCCCCGTTCTGGCGAGAGGCCTGAACCAGTTCCAATGCGGGAAGGAGCACTGAAGTGGAATCCGATCTTTTGCTGCCTACCGAAGCGATGCGCCAGTGGGTCGCCGACCTCTGGCGCGCGGCCGGCAGTTGCGAGCAGGAAGCGCAACTGACCGCCGATCACCTGATCGGCGCGAATCTGGCCGGGCACGATTCGCATGGGGTGGTCGTGGTGGAGCAATACGTGCGCGCGCTGCTGGCCGGAGAACTGCGGCTCAACCAGCGCCTCTCCCTGGTCGCCGACACGGATACCCTCCTGGTGGTGGAAGGGCACCAGGGCATGGGGCAGTCCATGGCGTTCCAGACCATGCAGCTGGCCATAGAGCGCGCGCGCCGCCACGGGGTGGCCATGGTGGGCCTGCGCCACTCGCACCACATCGGCCGGGTCGGCCACTACGCCGAGCAGGCCATGGCCGCCAGCTTCGCCTCGATCCATTTCACCAACGTAGTAGGCTGTCCGATGGTCGCGCCGCACGGGGGCCGCCAGAGCCGCTTCGGCACCAACCCGTTCACCGTCGGTCTGCCGCGCCGGGACGCGCCGTCCATCCTGCTGGATTTCGCGTCCAGCGCGATCGCCCTGGGCAAGGTGCGGGTCGCCTACAACCGGAAGAGGCAGGTCCCGGTGGGTGTGCTCATCGACCACGAGGGCCAGCCCACCCTGGACCCGGCGGTCATGTACGAGAAGCCTCTGGGCGCGCTGCTCCCCGCGGCCGGACACAAGGGGTATGCGCTGGCGGTGGTGTGCGACCTGCTCGGCAGCGCCTTGTTCGGCGGCAGCACGCCCCACCCGAGGCAGTTGGCGCTGACCGGGTTCTACAACAACATGCTGACCATCGTGTTCGACCCGGCACGCTTCGGCGCCAGCGAACCGTTCGAGCGGGAGGCCAGTGCATTCATCGGCTACGTGAAATCATCCGCGCCCAGAGATCCGAATTCGCTCATCGAGATGCCGGGCGATTCCGAGCGGCGCTACCGCGCCCAGCGGGTGCGAGTCCTGCCGCTGGACGCGAACACGGTGCGGGGGCTCGACCAGGCGGCCCAGGCCGTCAACGCCCTGAGTGGCGCAGCGTTGCCGCCGGCATCCTCGCTGGTTGCGCCCTAGTCTTGCCAACGATGTCCATGGAAAAGGAGTCCGACCGCCATGTTGACCAGTGAACTTCATGCTCCTGGGAAAATCCGTCTGATCGAAGTGCCCGAACCGGAACTCGCCCCAGCCCCGCCAGAAGGCGCCTCGGGCCAGATCATCTTCCAGCCGGAAACCGCGTGCCTGTGCGGTTCGGACTTGCCGTACTTCAACGGTTCGGATGAGTGGCCGATCGAACTGGGCCATTCGCTGCACGAGATGATCGGGACGGTCGTGGCCACCAACGGGAAGAGGTGGCGGGTGGGTGACCGGGTCCTGGGGGTTCCCCGGATGCAGCGGGGACTCTCCGAACGATTCATCCTGGACGAGGACCGGGCAGTGAGGATCGCCACCAGCCTGCCCGAAGAGCAGATCCTGATGGCCCAGCCGCTCGGCACCGTGATCTTCGCGTTGAAGAAGCTGCCGAACATCCTGGACCTGGATGTGGCGGTGGTCGGCCAGGGGCCCATGGGACAGCTCATGAATGCTGCCCTGAGCAACCTGGGGGCGCGGAACATCATCGGCCTCGATCTCGTGGAGAGCCGCCTCCAGGTCAGTCCCCGGATGGGTGCGACCGCGACAGTGTGCAACGCCAGGCGGGACCCCATCGCCGCCGTGAAGGAGCTCCTGGGCGGGAGCTTGCCGGACATCGTCATCGAATGCGTGGGACACAAGGATCAGCAGTTCAATCTCTGCATCGATCTTTGCAAGGAGGGCGGACGGCTGCTGTTTTTCGGTGTCCCGCCCGCGTTCATCGACGGCCTCCGTTGGCGGGACCTGTTGACCAAGAACGTCACGGTCCACACCTCCATGAACCCTGATTTCCGCCGGGATTTCCCATTGGCCGTGCGATGGCTGGAGGAAGGGCGGATCGACGTCTCGCCCATCATCACTCACACCTACCCGCTGGTCAGACTGCAGGAGGCCTTCGAATTGTTCCGGGATCGCAAGGACGGTGCGATCAAGGTCATCATCCGGTTCCCTTCGAGAAGGGTTTAATGCCGGGGCCGCACGAAATGGGCAAGGTTATTTCATCACGACGGCTTAGGCCGTCAGCCCTCCGTCCACCACCAGCACCTGCCCGGTGGTCCACCTGGCCTCCGGCCCGCCCAGGAAAGCCACGGCGGCCGCCACGTCCTCGGGTTCACCGAAGCCCAGGGGGTGCATCGCCTCCAGCTGGGCGGCCTGGTCGGGGGCCACCCGCGCCAGCATGCGGTCCAGCATGTCCGTGCGCACCTGGCCCGGCGCCACGGCGTTGACCCGCACCCTGCGGGGGCCAGCTCCCGGGCCAGGGACCGGGTCAGGGCCATCAGGGCCCCCTTGGTGGCCGCGTAGACCGACAGTCCCGGGGCGCCGGCCAGGGCGGAGGCGGAGGCCATGAAGACCACCGCGGAACCGTCCTTGAGCACGCCCAGCAGGCTGCGGGTGAGGAGGAGCGGGGAGGCCGGGTTCAGCTGCAGGAGCTCGTCCACCACCCGGGGCGGGGTGGCCTGGAGGGGGGCGAAGTGCTCCCGGCCGGCGTTGTTGACCAGGAGGTCCAGCCTCCCGGCCCGTTCCTTGACCTTCCGCGCCAGGTCGCCCAGGGTCTCGACCTGGCTGAGGTCCCAGGGGATGGCCCAGGCCTTCCCGCCCCGCTCCCGGACCCCCGCCGCCACCGTCTCCAGCAGGGCCTCCCGGCGCGCCACCAGGACGACCTCGGCCCCGTCCCGGGCCAGGAGTTCGGCCGCCGTCCGCTTCAGGCCGCTGGAGGCGCCGGTGATCAGCGCGGTCCTGCCCTCATGCATTCCGATCATGGTCACCGCACGTGAGTTCGCAGGCCGCCCAGGACAGGCCCACTCCGAATTCTGCTAGCTTTCGAACATCCGTCCTTCCTGGGTCATCACCCGTTGGGTGAACGGAAGCTCCCGGGCATTCCATGGCCTGGTGCGGGTTTCAGGCCGGAATTGGAGAAAGGGAGCTTGGGTCGGGCTCAGGAAAACTGGTTCGCAAAGCAGTTCCATTGCCGGCTAAAAATTGTCGCAGCATCCGGTGAATAAAGAACCGATCAACTGGATTTCCAATAATCGACAAACCCTCTTTTACAGAAAAACCAATTGTTCTGAAGCTCTTGATTTAATTTCTCGACCCGTTTGTCAATGTTTCCAAGGCTACACTTTAGAAGCACCCAGCACTTGCTTGGAAGGCAATAGATCGATGATTGGTAACCCCATTGTTCCATCAGAATCCCCATACTCTTATTGGTATGAAATGCGGTATGAACCGGAGGGTTTAGATAAAACCAGTCTGGATCCTTTGGCACTTCCTCATTGATATGTGTATGAACAATCAAACAGCCATCGCTATCTACGAGTCTATTTACTTGATCCAAATCTTCTCTCTTTAAAATATGTTCAAACATGGCTGAATTAATAACGGTTTTATATATTTTAAAATCTGCCTTTTCAACATATTTTTTGGATCCTTTTCCCCGGACATAAGGGTCAAAAAGAGGCAAATCAAGCTCAAAATATTTTTTCAAAATCTGGCTCAAAGTTCCATAACCTGCAGCAAAATCAATCATTTGATTCGTATTAATAATGCCATTCCTACCAAGTATGCATATCATCATCGCCTGTTCGGCATAAGGGGGTTGATTAATTTTCCTTTCGTTTTCTGGGTTCTCCAGATAGTGATGAAATTCACTGTTCAGATGATTCCAAACGCTCTCATCCAAATCACGATGTGTTTTGGATAAGACAAATCCACAATGATCACATTTATAATATCCTATTTCTCCAATTTTTCTCATAAAACATTCAATTAAAGGTTCATGATAAGTTTTGGAAAAATAATAGCTGCTGTTTGAATTACAGATCAAGCATTTCACGTTTTTGTCCCCTATCATGAGTGCTACAGGCAGAGATATGATACGGCATCCAAGAGGACAATTGTCCAACCAATTTATGTTTTGGCTAGGTCCGCGCCCAGACGTTATTCTAACCTATCTGCAAAAAACAGTTAGCAATTTGAGGTAGCGGGTCCCGGGCAGGCGAAAGAGATTGACCGGCCGAGCCCACCCCGAATTGCGGGGTTGAACAAGCTTGTTCCGCAGCGGGGCCGTCGCGACGGTCCATGCGGAATTCCGTTCCGATATGGCACTGACTACATGTCGGTTGGCAATGGCACATTCAATGAGTGCATTAACTCTCCGCAGACCTAGGGATTGGTGACCTTTTAGGCAACGCCTTGGCTATTACGTGGCTAGGGGGTTGTCTTTGAGCCGATCATGTGGGGACCCTGAATAATGTTCCGGTCGGCTTTGTTCTTTTCTTCTTTGCCAAACCGCGCCCTTCTGGGCGAACTGGGGCTGGGGGTCAAAGCGCGCCTACTGGGCTGCCTCCCCAAGGCCGACCAGATCACCCTGGTGCGAGGCGCCATCGCCGTGGTGCATGGCACTTGGTTCGAGGGCGGGCTGGGCAGGTGCGAGGGTGGCCAACTCGCTGGCCCTGGGTGTGCCGGCCCTGGCGTCGGACATCCCGGTGAACCGGTAGATCGAGCACCCCGGGTGCTGGTTCTTCCCCCGGTCCGACCCGTCCGCAGTGGCGTCGCTCATGCTGGGGGTCGCCGCAGGGCAACCCGGGAGGCCGGCCAAGGAGGAACTGCTGCGCCAGGCTGGCGTCAGCCTCGGCCTGCTGTCCGGCGTGCTGGAGCGGGCCATCGCCATGGCCCAGGGCCGCACCGCGGAGGATCTGTGCCAGAATCCAAAGTCATGACCAAGCGATTGATCATCGTCGGGTTCGGCGGATTCGGGCGGGAGACTTTGGCCTGGGCTCGGGCGGTGGAAGCCGGCCAGTCCGAGTGGAAGATCGCCGGAGTGCTGGATCCGGATCCCCGGGTGGTGGCCGAGCGGGGGTGCGACCTGCCCTACCTGGGCCATCACGAAACCTACCAGCCCAGGGAGCAGGACCTGTTTGCCTTGGCCATCGGCGATCCCCGCCTGCGCAAGGAGGCGGCGGACGCCCTGTGCGCCCGGCAGGGCCGGCTGGCGAGCGTCATCCATCCCTCGGTGATCATGGGGCACAACGTGCAGATCGGCGAAGGCGCCATCGTCTGCCCCGGGGCGGTGCTCACCTGCGACATCCGGGCCGGGCGGCTGCTGCTGTGCAACGTCGGCGCTTCGGTAGGCCACGACGTGGTGATCGGGGAATGCTGTTCGTTATATGCCCACGCGGATGTGACCGGCCACGCGGTGCTGGGGGATTTCGTCACCCTGGGCAGCCACGCGGTGGTGCTGCCCTGGGTGAAGGTGGGCCAGGGCAGCACCATCGGCGCGGGTTCGGTGGCCGTGGCCAACGTTCCCGCCAGCATCGCCCTGCTCGGTGTCCCGGGCCGAAAGCTGCACTGACGACTTACGCGCTGTACCCGCCATCCACCGCCAGCACCTGGCCGGTGATCCACTTGGCCTCAGGGCCGCCCAGGAAGGCCACCGCCGCAGCCACATCCCCCGGTTCTCCGAAGCCCAGGGGATGCAGGGCTTCCATCTGGGCGCCCTGCTCGGCGCTGACCCGGGCCAGCAAGCGCTCCAGCATGTCGGTCCGCACTTGGCCGGGCGCGACGGCATTCACCCGCACCCGGCGCGAGGCCCACTCCAGGGCCAGGGACCGGGTCAGGGAGACCAAGGCCCCCTTGGTGGCGGCGTAGACGGCCGATCCGGCCGCGCCCCGGAGCGCGGCGGTGGAGGCGATGAAGACGACCGCCGAGCCTTCCTTGAGCAAGCCGAGCAGGCCCCGGGTGAGCAGGACCGGAGAGATCAGGTTGAGCTGGACCAGTTCCTGCACGGCCCGGGGCGGGACGGCCTGGAGCGGGACCAGTTGCTCCCGCCCGGCGTTGTTCACCAGCAGGTCCAATCGCCCGGTCTCCTCTTTCACCCGACGGGCCAAGTCGCCCAGGGCCTCCACCTGGCTCAGGTCGAACGCCAGGGCCAGGGCCTGCCCGCCCTGGCCGCGGATGTCCTCGGCGATGGCCGCCAGGCGCTCCTCCCGCCGGGCCACCAGGATGACCTTGGCCCCGTCCCGGGCCAGGCGTTCGGCGATGGCCTGGCCCAGGCCGGTGGATGCGCCCGTGATGAGGGCGGTCCTGCCTTGGTACGCGCGTTCCATGGCTACCCCCAGATGAGTTCGCAGACGGCCCAGGACAGCCCCACCCCGAACCCGGCCAGGACCACCCGCATGCCGGGGCGGATGCGCCCGGCCTTCACCTGGCGCTGGAGGGCGATAGGGATGGACACCGAGGAGGTGTTGCCCACGTCCTCCAGGCTCACCACCAGCTTGTTCTCGGGGATACCGCAGCGCTTGGCAAGTTCCTTGAGCATGAACGCATTGGCCTGATGGAAGACGAACGCGTCCACCTGTTCGGGGCCCAGCCCGGTCTTGGCGTAGAGCTGCTTCAGGGCCCGGGGCACAACGGTGATGGCGAAGGTGAAGATGGCGGTTCCGTCCATGAACATGTTTTCCTGGGACCGGACGCATCCGTCCGCGTCCACCGCCGCCTGGGCAGTGGCCGGGGAGGGACGCAGGCGGAAGCCGCCGGCAGGGACCACCAGGCGCGAGGCCTGGGCGCCGTTGGTACCCAGCACGAACGCTCCCAGGCCGCCCGGGCCATCTCCGGCGCGGACCAGGGCCGCCGCTCCGGCGTCCCCGAACAGGGGGCGTAGGGACCGATCCCGGGGATGGACCACCTTGGTGATGGTGTCGGCGATCACCAGCAGTACGTTGCGGGCCTGCCCGGACTCGACCAGGGCCTTGGCGGTGAACAGGGCCATGACGAAGCCCGAGCAGCCCATACTGAGGTCCAGGGTGCCCACTTCCCGGGACAGGCCCAGGCGGTGCTGGAGCAGGCAGGCGTTGGCCGGGAGGAAATAGTCCGGGGTCTGTGAACAGGCGATGAGGAAGTCGATCTCCGCCCTGGGTAGCTCATCCCGCTCCAGGAGCCGGCTGGCGGCGGCGAACCCAAGGTCGCTGGAGGTCTCCTCCGGGCCCGCCAGGTGCCGGGAGCGGATGCCCAGGCTGGCCCCCAGCTCATCCACCGGCCAGTCCGGGTTTTCCCGGCGCAGGTCCTCCAGGGTCTCGACCCGCTCGGGCAGAACGTATTCGATGCCGGCGATGCTCGTGCTCATCGTTGATCTCCGCGGGGATCAGCCCCAGACCAGCTCGCCGGCGGCCCAGGAGTAGCCGACCCCGAAGCCGGCCAGCAGCAGCCGCTGCCCGGGCCGGATGGCGCCGGATTCCACGTGGGCCTGGAGGGCGATGGGGATGGTGGAGGAGACGGTGTTGCCGATCCGCTCGTACTCGTAGAGCATCTTCTCGGCCGGCAACCGGCACTTGGCCACCAGGCTCTCCAGCATGAACTTGTTGGCCTGGTGCAGGACGAACCAGTCGTAGTCGGCGAGGGTGCGCCCGGCCTTGGCCAGGAGGGCGGCGATGCACTTGGGGACGACGGTCAGGGCGAAGGTGTAGAGGGCGGGGCCGTTCATGTACAGGTTGTCCCGGGAGCGCACGCAGCCCGCCTCGTCCACTTGCTCCACCGCGGTCTCGGCCGACCGGGGCAGCCGCAGCCCGCCGCTGGGCACGCAGAGGTTCATGGCCCCGCCCCCGTCGGTCCCCAGCACGAACGGCCCGGCCCCCTCCCAGGTCTGGCCGGGCCCCAGCAGGGTGGCCGCGGCGCCGTCCCCGAACAGGGTGCGGGTGGAACGGTCCCCGGGGTGGATGTACTTGCTGTAGGTGTCGGCCGTCACCAGGAGCACGTGGCGGGCCGCCCCCGAGCGGATGAGCGCGTCGGCCACCTGCAGGCCGTAGACGTAGCCCGAGCAGCCCAGGTTGAAGTCGAAGGCGCCGATGTGCCGGCCCAGCTTCAGCCGGTGCTGGAGGATGCAGGCGCCGGAAGGCAGCAGGTACTCGGGCGCCTGGGTACAATAGACCAGGTAGTCGATCTCCGCGGGGTCCACCAGGCCCCGGCCCAGGAGCCGGGAAGCGGCCTGGAAGGCCAGGTCCAGGGCGGTCTCCTGGGGCCCGGCCACGCGCCGCTCGAGGATGCCCGACTTCTCCGCCAGCTTGTCCATCTGCCAGTCCGGATGCTCCCGGGCCAGATCCTCGTTGGTCTCCACCCGTTCGGGGAGGTGGGAAGCGATCCCGATGACCCTGGCACCCATTCAGTCTTCCAGGGCCTTGAGGGCCTTGAGCCGGGCCACCAGTTCGGCGATGGTGCTGAACTTCTGCATCTCCGGGGTATCCACCGGCACGTTCAACTCGCTGTCCACGGTGGCGATGATCGATAAATGGCCGATAGAGTTCCACTCCGCCAAGGTCTCCTTGGTGTCGGCCAGGGTGATGGTGCCGGGCTCGCGGTTCAAGGCTTCGCAGAGCGCATCGAGAAAGGCTTGGACTTTCATCTGGTACCTGTGGGGAGGCCCCGGGGACGGGGGCAGGTTCGGAGAACGGACGTTCGCGTTTCCGCATCATACCACCGGGTCCCGGCCGCCCGGGCTGGTTCGCACAGGTTCCCCGTCGATGCGCCGACCCACCCTGACGGGCGGGGATCGGGTGGTCCTCGCTCCGCTCCGCTGCGCTGCGGGCATCCCGATCCCGCCCGTTGCCGTATAAGAACTCAGATGATTGGGTTCGTGTACTGCATGGCGGCCCAGTGGATGGGCGGATCCATAGGGAATGGGCCCACGAAGAAGGCGTCACCAACCATCTGGACGGCTGGAGTACGGCAAACCGGATTGACTTGTTCGCGCGCAGCTTGCGAGCACGGACAAGTCAATCCGGTACGAGTGGGTCGGCGCCTATCCGGGGGACCCGCGTTGGGTCGGCGCGAACGGGCAGGGACGAATGCATGAAGGGGCAGCCCGCGGCGCGCGATGGATCCGAGAGGGGGCGGGTGCTACCCTGGAACCCGCCGCCGTTTGGATGTCCCGTACTTTCCCTTGTTTTCCAAGGCCTTCCCATGATCCGGATACCCATCTACCAGCCCTCCCTGACCGGCCGCGAGCGGGAGTACGTCAACGACTGCCTGGATTCCACCTGGATCTCCTCCAAGGGGAAGTACCTCGGCCGGTTCGAGGAGGCCTTCGCCCGCAGCATCGGCGTCGGCAACGCGGCCGCCGTGTGCAACGGCACGGTGGCCCTGCACCTGGCCCTGGTGGCCCTGGGCATCGGGCCCGGGGACGAGGTGGTGGTGCCGACCCTCACCTACATCGCCTCGGTCAACGCCATCACGTACACCGGCGCCACGCCGGTGTTCGTGGACTCCCTGCCGGACACCTGGCAGATGGACCCGGCCGACGTGGCCCGCAAGCTCACCCCGCGCACCCGGGCCATCATGGCGGTGCACCTGTACGGACACCCCTGCGACATGGATCCGCTCACGGCCCTGGCCCAGGGACGCGGGCTGTTCCTGGTGGAGGACTGCGCCGAGGCCATCGGCGCCCGCTACCATGACCGGCACGTGGGCGGGTTCGGCGACATCGGCACGTTCAGCTTCTTCGGCAACAAGACCATCACCACCGGGGAAGGGGGCATGGTGGTGACCGACGACACCACCCTGCACGCGCGCATGGTGCACTACAAGGGCCAGGGCCTGGCGGCCCACCGGGAGTACTGGCACGACGTGGTCGGCTACAACTACCGGATGAACAACATCTGCGCCGCCATCGGGCTGGCCCAGCTGGAGCAGGCGGAGGACTTCCTGGCCCGCAAGCGCGCCATCGCCGAGCGCTACCGGCGCAACCTGGCCGGAAGCTCCGTGACCTTCCACGGGGAGGCTCCCGGGGTCCGGCACGCCTACTGGATGTGCTCGATCCTGGTGGAGCACGCCCGCCAGCGGGAGCCCCTGCGGGAGCACCTGGCGGGCCTGGGCATCGAGACCCGCCCCCTGTTCTACCCGGCCCACACCATGCCCATGTACGCCCACCAGTACCAGCGCCACCCGGTGGCGGAGAACCTGGGCTGGCGCGGCATCAACCTGCCCAGCTGGCCCGGGCTCGGCGACGCCCAGGTGGACGAGATCTGCCAGGGCATCCTGGACTACCTGAAGGCCCAGCGGTAGCGCGGAACGCAATCCCGCTGGCGCCCGACAGCAAGACCTACTGGATCGTGGACTACCAGGTGACGGAGGACGACGCCAACCCCACCCTCTCCGTCACCGGCACGTTCTACGATCCGGACTACGGCTACGTGACCGTGACCACCCCCAGCCTGCTGACCTACGGCTACTGCCCCAACCTGAGCGCCTGGATCCCCACCAGCGGCACCGTCCAGGTCCTCGGCGCCAACGGAGCCTACGGCGAGTTCGACGCCACGAGCTGCCTGAACTACAAGGTGTGCGTCGACGACGGCGTCAACCCCACCTGCACCACCAAGCCTTGGTAGGCCGTGCCTCCGGCCGCGCCTCCGCCGGAATGTCTGGCCACCCCGCCCGGGCTCGTCCTGGGCGGGGGCTGGGTGTGCGTCCCGGCGGCGGAATACGACTGGGTGCTGGGGGCTCGGGAAGTCTCCCGGCTGGGGGACGCGGGCACCGGCCTCGGCGACGCGGTGAACCACCCGGGCCACGGCTGGCGGGTGCAGGCGATGCTGGAGCGCGGCCGGCTGGCCTTGGGCCCCTGGGTCCAGGGCTGGAGCCTGGACGCCTCCGACACCGTGCCGGTGGGCCGGGGCTACACCGCCCAGGAGCCCGGGAACGCCACCCGGGAGGCGGGGCTCGGTTACCTGGCGGGTCGGAACCAGGTGAGGCCCGCCTCGGTGGCCAGCCCCTGCACCGGATGGTCCGTGGGGCCCGCCGGCAGGCGGTTGCAGCGCTGCAGCTCGAATCCCACCCCCAGGGTGGTCACCCGGGGCGGCAGGGCCGCCAGCACCCCGTCGTAGAAGCCCTTGCCGTAGCCCAGGCGGTGGCCGTCGGCGGCGAAGGCCAGCCCGGGGACCAGCAGCAGCTGCACCGGGGGCTGGTCGAACGGTGTCTCGGCGGGCTCCAGCAGCCCCCAGGTGCCGGGCACCAGGGGTGGGGGGCCCCAGGCCAGACGGGCCGGATCCCGGCCCGCGACCCGGGGGAAGAAGCACTCCAGGTTGGGATCGGATTCCTGCAGGGCACGCAGGTCCACCTCCGAACGGAACGGGGCGAAGACGCCGATCCGGCGGAAGCCGCGTTCGTCGCAGAGGGCGGCCACGTGACGGCAGATGTCCTGGGACCACCGGGCCCGGTCCTGGGGGGAGGAGCCGTCGCGCAGGGCTTGGAAATGCCGTCTCAGTTCGGGTTTATTGGTTGTCATAAGGTCTTGCCGTCCGGCAGGGCCTCTTCTGCCGCTTCGGCCATGGCCCGATCCATCTCCTCCAGGGAAATCGGGACTTCCGGAGGTGGCGGCAGCAGGCGGGCGAAGTCTGCCAGGGTGAATGGGGCGGGTCGGGCCATTTAATTTAATTATAAATTTGATACAGGTTGTCCCGCTCAACCGGCTCGAACCCGGCATCCCGGATCAGCCGCTCCAGCTCCCCCTTGGACAGGGCCTGGGGGGTCTTGGCGCCGGCGTCGTGGGCGATGGATTCCTCGATGATGGTGCCGTCCAGGTCGTCGGCGCCGTAGTTCAGCCCGATCTGGGCCAGGCCTTCGGTGATCATCACCCAGTACGCCTTCACGTGGGGGACGTTGTCCAGGAGCAGGCGGGCCACGGCCACTTCCCGCAGGTCCTGGTGGCCGGTGCTCTCGTGGATGACGTACTGGCGGCTCAGCTCGTTGTCCTCGACCTGGTAGGCCAGGGGGATGTAGGCCAGGAACCCGCCGGTGCGGTCCTGCAGGGCCCGCAGGCGCAGCAGGTGGTCCACCCGGTGCCGGGGCTCCTCGATGTGCCCGTAGAGCATGGTGCAGTTGGTGGGGATGCCCTTGCGGTGGCACAGTTCCGCCACCCGCAGCCAGGTGTCGGCGTCCTTCTTGCCGATGCAGATCTTGGCCCGCAGCTCCTCGTCGAAGATCTCCGCCCCGCCCCCGGGGCAGCTCTCCAATCCGGCCGCCACGCACCGGTCCAGGAACTCCTCCACGGAGATGCCCGAGACCCGGGCGTAGTAGTCCATCTCCACCATGGTGAACACCTTGAGGTGGAGGTCGGGGAACCTCGCCTTGAGCGAGCGGAACAGGTGCTCGAAATAGTCGATCTTCAGCTTGGGGTAGTGCCCGGCCACCATGTGCAGCTCCCGCACCCCGGCGTTCTCCGGCTTCTCCATCTCCCGGAGGATGCTCTCGGCGGTGTGGACGTAGGCCTTGGGGTCCCCCGGCTTCGCCTGGAAGGCGCAGAACTGGCAGTGGGTGTAGCAGATGTTGGTGTAGGACAGGCGCCGGCTCACTACAAAGTAGGTCTTGAGCCCGTGCCGGCGCAGGCGGACCGCGTGGGCCATGGCCCCGACCCCGGTCAGGTCCGGGGTCTCGTACAGCAGCAGCCCGTCCTCGAAGCTGAGCCGTTCCTGGCGGCGCACCTTGTCCGCCAGGGGCAGCAGGCGGGGGTCGCGGATGTAGCGCTCCAGGGGCAGGTTCAAGGCGGGCATGACGGCTCCTGGGACCAGTATAGCCGTGCCCCACACGGGCCAGCTTCGGCCCCGGCGCCGCCGGGACCGGAGTCCAACCGCATCAGTGCTGGTTTTCCAGCTCGAAGAACGTTATGGACTGGGGCTGCTCCCGGGCGGGCAGGATCTTGTAGGTGAAGATCTCCAGGTCCCCGTTCTCCCATTCCATCTGGAACTCGGCGGGGCCTTGGGCGATGTTGGCGGGGATGGTGAACCGGAATTCCCGGGAGATTTCGGCGTCTTCGACCTCCTGGAAGGCGATGGCGTTGCCGCGGATGGTCACGGAGGTCAGGGCGGAGCTCTGCTCGTCCAGGATCAGGGTGTCGCCCACATGGACTTCGATGAGATCCGCATCATCCTCCTGGTTCAGGTTCACGCCGGACATGCCTGCGGCTCCGTTGCCTGCCTTCCCCTCCAAAAGGTTCGCAATGGAGGAAGACTTGGATTCGACCTTGTCCATGGCCACCAGGGCCGGGGAGGCGGACGCGAGGACCAGGAGCCGGGGTTGATTGATGTTAATTTCATTCGAAATTCCTTTCGGGCAGGACTGGGTATCCCAGTGGGGTAGCAGTCCGGCAAGACATGGCATGCCGGCGATACCTACTGGGTGCTATCTTTCTAATAAAAATTTCATTTTATCCCGTCCCCGGAGCCGTGATCCGGCGGCCTGGGCCACGGAAGTGCTGAGGGCTTCCAGGTTCCGGGCTCAAGGAGACCCCAAGAGCCGTCGCATGCTGGACGGCCGTTCTGCCTGAACAGGCAGTTCCTTGGTCCCCTACCGGGCCCAGAGAACATAACCGCAGTCGATAGAACCACTGCCTCGGCTCTGGGGGACGCCCCGCCAACATCCGGCAGACGACCCCTTGGCTGGGGTCCAAAGAGCATAACTGCAGCACTTAGAACCACATCAAGGGGTTCCAAGTGCTGCGGCGGTTCCTTGGTCCCCTACGGGTCCCAAAGAACATAACTGCAGTCGATAGAACCACATCAAGTGGCTCTATCGACTGCAGTTACATCCAGGCCCCATCGTCGTAATCGATGAGGTCCTTGCCTGGGGAGGCGCTCCAGCCTTTCTTGGGCTGAGGGGTCTCGGGCGGCTCGGGGGCCGGGCGGGGGCTTTTGCATTCGGACGCGGGGTGCTGCGACGCGGCGGTGGGAGGGGCGGTGACGGGTGTGACGCGCATGGTTCCTCCGGAGGCGGGCAGGTTTCAAGGTTCATTGGTGGATGCCTAAAATATAGGTTTGGTTCCCGGGTTTCCGAGAAAATTATCAGTGTTGAAACCTCCGCTCCCGCCCCAGGGGGCAGGTCCATGATTTTTGGGAATGACCCGGGAAATAAATATCGTTTGTTAATGAACCATTACGGTCCGAAACTAATCCCAACTCTTATATAACCAAGGCTTCCGTCATCTGGCCATTCTCGGGACACGATCAGCCTTGATCGCACCAACCCGGCCCGGCCGTCCCCTTTCCCGCCATGGCCGGCCCCAGCCAAGCCGGCCGCGGCCCGGTCCTCTTTTCCCGCGGCATCGGCAGCAAGTTCCAGGAGACATCATGCGCAGATTCGATATGGTCGTCGTCGGAGCGGGCATCGGCGGCGCGTCCCTCACCTACAACCTCCTCAAGCTGGGCTTCAGCGGGTCCATCCTGGCGGTGGACCAGGGGGAGTCGGTGGCCTGTGGCGCAACCTCCCATTCGGCGGGAGGGTTCCGCAACCTCTACACCACCGCCATCAATGTCAAAGTGTCCAACCTGGGCACCCGGATCCTCAGCCGGTTCAAAGAGGACATGGGGATGGCGATCGGGTTCACGCGGAGCGGCTATCTCTTCAACTACTACGCCGAGGACTGGAAGGGCGTGGTGGCGGCCTCCGCGATCCTCAAGGCCAACGGCGTGAACTTCGAATTGCTGACCCCGGCCCAGATCGAGGCCAAGATCCCCGGGATCCGCTGCGGGGTGGACCACGTCGATCCGGAAGTACGGGATCTGCTGAAGATGGAGCCCCTTGTCGGCGGGCTGTGGGGACCGGATTGCGGGCATTTCGACCCCAGCCAGGCGGCCAACGGCTACTTCGAGCGGGCCCTGACCGATTACCGCAACCGGCCGGTGCTGCAGCTGAACACCGAGATCGTGGCCATCGACTTCGACCGGGCCGGCAGGCCCGTCTCCGTGCGGCTGAAGACCGCCGGGGGCGAGGAGACGGTGGAGGCGGGGATGGTGGCCCTGTGCACCGGGCCCTGGACCAACAAGCTGCTCAAGGCCTCCGGCCTGCCGGAGGAGGATTTCATGCCGATCATCTCCCAGAAGCGGATGCTGTTCATCACCGACTTCCCGGACGACGATCCCCGCTGGCAGACCATCCCCCTCACCAGCATCGACCAGGGCATCTTCTTCAAGTTCGAGAGCGGCAGCCTGATGATCGGCAAGGCCCAGATCGACGCGCCGGACAGCCTGGACACCACCTTCGAGCCGGACTACTACGTGGAGGAGATCAACCTGGTGATGCAGGAGCGCATGCCCGCCACCGCCAAGTGCAAGCTCAAGCGCGGCTGGGCCCACCTGTACGACACCAACACCATCGACCACAACTGCATCGCCGGCTGGCACGAGAACCATCCCAACCTGCTGCTGCAGGTGGGCTACAGCGGGCACGGGGCCCAGCAGGGCCCGGCCGTGGGCCTGTGCCTGGCGGAGCTGGTGGTGGGCGGCAAGTACCAGAGCATCGACCTCACCCCGTTCCGGTGGGGCCGGTTCCATCAGCACGACCTGGTCGAGGAGGCCTACGTCCTCTGAGGGCGTCCGGATCCGTGCGAAACTCATAGGCAAGGCAAGGAGGCAGTCATGTCCCCGTCCGATTCAACACCCTCCACCGAGAAGGTCGCCTGGGACTACACCCAGCGCACCGAATACCCCCTGGAACTGGAAGGCTACAAGGCCGCCCGCCGGGTGCTGAAGGAGATCTCCTACACTCCCAGCCAGCCCCAGCGAGGCTACAACGACCGGACCCTGCTCCTGGACCTGGCCACCCTGGAGTTCCAGGAGCGGCCCGTGACCCGGCAGATGAAGGACATCTTCGTGGGCGGGCGGGGCTTCGGCCTGTGGCGCCTGTGGAACGCGGTCACCCCCAAGACCCGCTGGAACGACCCGGAGAACATGATCATCATCAGCCCCGGGCCGATTTCCGGGATCACCCAGTACCCGGGCAGCGGCAAGTCGCTGGTGGTCACCCTGTCGCCCGAGACCGACATCCCCATCGACTCCAATGTCGGCGGGTACTTCGGCCCCCTGCTCAAGTTCTCGGGATTCGACGCCCTGGAGCTCCAGGGCAAGGCCGAGCGGGACGTGATCCTGGTCATCGACGGCCGCAGGGGCATCCTGCGGGTGGAGGAGGCTCCGCCCCTGCCGCGGGCCAGCCACGTGCTGGCGGAGATCCTGACCCAGGCCTATGCCGAGACCGAGGATGAACTCACCAGCATCTCGGTGGTGAGTTCGGGCGCGGCGGCCGAGCACAGCCTGATCGGCATGCTGAATTTCTCCTGGTGGGACAAGCGGCGCGGCTGCGTCCGCCTCAAGCAGGCCGGGCGCGGGGGCATCGGCTCGGTGTTCCGGGACAAGAAGGTGGTGGCCGTGGTGATCCGGGGACCGGAGGTCAAGGGCGATGAGAACCACCCCGTGGACCTGGAAACCCTGGCCCGCACCGGAATCAAGCTGCACCGGGAGATCCGCCTGAACGATCCCACCCAGTGCAAGATGCGGCGCACCGGCACCGCCCACCTGGTGGAGATCATGGACGCGTACGACCTGCTCCCCACCCACAACTACCAGTTCGGCTCCGGTCCCGAGACCCACCGGATCGCTTCGCCGGTGTGGGAGGCCCGCTGCACCCAGCGGACCGTGGACGGATGCTGGTACGGGTGCTCCATGGCCTGCGCCAAGGGCTCCGACCAGGTGGTGCTCAGGACCGGCCCCTACAAGGGCCACATGGTCACCGTGGACGGCCCCGAGTACGAGAACGCGGCCGGGCTGGGCTCCAACTGCGGGGTGTTCGACCCCGAGGCGGTGCTGGAGCTGAACTTCTACTGCGACACCTACGGCATCTGCACCATCACCTACGGCACCCTCACCGCCTTCGTCATGGAGTGCTACCAGCGGGGCATCCTCAACAAGGAGCGCACCGGCGGCCTGGAGCTCACCTGGGGCAACTGGGAAGCCGACCTGGAGATGATGCACCAGATGGCCCGGGGCGAAGGCTTCGGCATCATCGCCGGCCAGGGCATCAAGAAGATGAAGGAGCTCTTCATCGCCAAGGGCTGGGGCGACCCCCAGCTCATCCGGGACATCGGCATGGAGTGCAAGGGGCTGGAGTACAGCGAGTACATCTCCAAGGAGTCCCTGGCCCAGCAGGGCGGCTTCGCCCTCACCCTCAAGGGGCCCCAGCACGACGAGGCCTGGCTGATCTTCATGGACATGGTGAACAAGCAGATCCCCACCTTCGAGGCCAAGGCCGAGGCCCTGTACTACTTCCCCCTGTGGCGCACCTGGTTCGGGCTCCAGGGTTTGTGCAAGCTGCCCTGGAACGACGTGGAGCCCTCGGACAACGCCCAGACCACCGAACCCGCCAAGGTCCCCGAGCACGTCCAGAACTACATCGACCTGGTGGCCGCCACCACCGGCGTCAAGCTGGACAAGGACAGCCTGATCGTGCAGTCGGCCCGGGTCTACAACTTCCAGCGGGTGTTCAACGTCCGCATGGGCAAGGGGCTGCGGGCCCACGACCAGCCCCCGTACCGGTCCATGGGGCCGGTGACCGTGGAGGAGTACGAGTCCCGGACCGAGCGCTACGACAAGCAGATGCTCGGGGAGATCGGGGTGGACCCGGCCGGCAAGAGCGTGCCGGAGAAGATCGCCATCACCCGCAAGTACCGCACGGACCGGTACCAGAAGCTGGTGGACGCGGTGTACCTGCGCCGCGGCTGGACCCCCGACGGGGTGCCCACCATGGCCCGGCTGAAGGAGCTGGGGCTGGACGTGCTGCCCGAGGTGGTGGAGGTGGTGAAGGCCCACGGAGGATGATCCTCCGGGCATGACAATCGGACAGCCTGGGAGGGCCGGACCGGCCCGGGGAGGGTGCATGGCGACCTTCGACAGCGGCGTGGCGTACGTGGAGGGCAATTACATGCCCTTGAAGGAGGCCCGGATCCCCATCCTGGACTGGGGCTTCATCCGGTCCGACGTCACCTACGACGTGGTGCACGTCTGGGGCGGCGCCTTCTTCCGCCTGGAGGACCATCTGGCCCGGTTCGGCCGCAGCATGGACCGGCTGCGCATGAAGGTCATGTCCATGGACGCCATCCGGGCCACCCTGGTGAAGTGCGTGGCCCTGAGCAGGATGCGGGAAGCCAACGTGGAGATGATCTGCACCCGGGGCACGCCGCTCTCCCCGGAGAACCGGGACCCCCGCTACTGCGCCAACCAGTTCTACGCCTTCGTGGCGCCCATCCCCTGGATCGCCGGCCTGGAGAAGCAGAAGACCGGCCTGCACCTGGTCATCAGCCACGTGCAGCGCATCCCCGAAGCCTCGGTGGACCCCACGGTGAAGAACTACCACTGGGGCGACCTCACCGCCGGACTGTTCGACGCCTACGAGCGGGGCGGCGAGACCGCGGTGCTGTGCGGCCCGGGCGGGAACCTCGCCGAGGGGCCGGGGTTCAACGTCTTCGTGATCAAGGACGGCCGGGTGGCCACCCCGGACCGGGGCATGCTGGAAGGGATCACCCGGCGCACCGCCATGGAGATCTGCCAGGCCCTGGGCATCCCGGTGCAGGCCCGGAAGGTGCCGGCGGCGGAAGCGCTGGGATGCGACGAGGCCTTCATCACCAGCACGTCCGGAGGGGTCATGCCGATCACGAAGATCAACGGCAGGGTCCTGGGGAACGGGCTGCCGGGGCCGGTCACCACGCGGATCCGGGACACCTACTGGGATTGGCACAAGAATTCGAAGTACCTGACGCCGGTGCAGTACGATTAGGACCTGGGAGAAATGCGTCTGGTTGCAGGGAAGGAGAGATTCCGGTAGGACTCCGGGTTGCCTGGAAGGTCACGCGGTCTCGTTTCAACGGGTTCCCACGGCCATAATCCCATGACGCCCCACTTCCCTCGGACACCAACCACTCCATTGCCGTCGCAACCGTAGCCGGCGTGGCAGCACCCTGGATGGCCTCCAGATCTCACCCCTCCTTTTCCGTCTTGTGGTACTTCCGGCGGATTTCGTCAATATCGACGGTCGGCTGCGGAACTTCGATGCCAAGTTTTTCCATGGTTTCAACGATTATTTGCGCAATGACGAGGTCCCGGAACCACTTGTGGTCCGAGGGGATGACATACCACGGCGCATCGTCGGTGCTGCACTTGCCAAGTGCGGCCTCATAGGCATTCTCATATTCAGACCAGTATTCTCGTTCCGAATAGTCCGCCTCACTGATTTTCCACTGCCGGCCGGGATCATCGAGCCGCTGTTTGAAGCGTTGTAACTGCTCATCCTTGCTGATATGTAGGAAGAATTTCAGAATGTGGGTTCCGCCAGCAATGAGTCGTCGCTCGAAGTCATTGATCTGGTCATAGCGCTTCGTCCAGACCTTTTTGGGAACAAGATCGTGAACGCGAACAATGAGGACATCCTCATAGTGAGAGCGATTGAAAATGACGATCTCGCCGCGTCTAGGGGTCTGGCGCTCGATCCGCCACAAGAAATCGTGCGCGAGTTCTTCGGCTGATGGCTGCTTGAAACCGATAACGCGACATCCTTGCGGATTCATCGAGGTGATAACATGCCGGACGACGCCATCCTTGCCGCCTGCGTCGGGAGCCTGCAGGCAAATCAACAATGATCGTTTCTGTTCGGCATAAAGTTGGAACTGCAGCTGGTCCATCCGCTGCCGCAGTAATTCGATTTTTGGAAGCGCCTTGGTTTTATTTTGGTGCTTGTCTGAATACTTCGGATCGAAGTCCTTGAGCAGCACTGGACGCCCGGGCTCGACGCGAAATAATTTACGATAATGACCGGACTCGTCGTCTGATGTGCACTGGCCATGGTTGTCGTTCATCGGGTTGTCTCCATCTGGTTGGGTTGATTCCATTCCCTGGTGGTCCGGGTCATCAGCAGGAACACGGCCTTGGCGACCTTCTATCCCTTGTGGGGCTTCTGGTTCTGAAGCTCCTGTTGCGCTTTGGACCAGTCCTGGACATCTTGCCCGTCGCCTCGGCCGCGCTGCTCATAAAGTTCATAGGCGCGTTTGGCGATCTGCGGGGTCAAATCCATGTGTTTCCCGGCCACGGACTCGGGAACGCGCCATTTGATCATGCCGACCTTCAAGGCGTCGTTCACCCCGAGACAGGCCACCATCGCGTAACCGAAAACCGCCAATGGCTGCCACCAGGGAAGTGCCACCAGGTCTGGAATCCCCACCAGGGTCAAAATCGTCCCGATCAAAGCATCTGCGCCCAAGGCTGACATGAGGGTCTTGCTGGGTGCTGTCCGCCAGAACCAGTTGCGTTCCCGCGCGGATACCACGGAGAACACGGCGAAATGCACGGATGTTGGGTAGACCGACTTCCTTCGCTATTTCGCTCGCCACGGCCAAGCTGTCGCCGGTAAGCATTTTCACGGAGACGCCCAGGCCCTGGAGGGTGGCGATGAGCTGCTTGGCATCCGGCCGGGGTGGATCATACAGGGTGACTAGGCCGACCACGGCGAGCTTGCCCTGTTCGGGGCCTCGCGCTACCGCCAGCGTCCGATAGCCTTTCAGCCCGGAATCGCTGACCTGGGCTTCCAGCGCCTGGATGGCGGGGGGCTCAAGTCCACAGGCTTCGGCGATGGTTCTCACCGCGCCCTTCATCACCCGCAGTCGTTCGCCGTTCTGCTCGATCACAGCTTCGGTCCTGCGGGTTTTCGGGTCGAACGGCGTGAAGGAAATGGGAGTGATGGCGGGCACACCAGCGAAGATATGCCGGTCTTTCGCCCCGGCGAGGAAGGCCAGGTCGATCGGATCCTGGTTGGCCTCCTGGGATGCGAGGGCTCCTGCGCACAGCACGTCGACTTCGCTCGCGGGCGTCATGGGGATGACGCCGGTCACGGCAAGCTGATTCATCGTGATCGTACCCGTCTTGTCCACACAAAGCATGTCCATTGTCGCGGCATCCTCCGCTGCGCTGAGGCGGGTGACCAGGACACCCAGCTTGGCCAGTTCCTTGGACCCGACGGCCATGCTTACGGTGAACATGACTGGCAGGGCGACCGGCACCGCACTCATCAACAGGACGAGCATGAGTGAGACCATATCAATAAGAGCCGTACCGCGGATCAGCGACAACGCGACGACCAGACCGATCATCGCGGCGACGATCACCAGGAGCCAGCGGACCACCTTGGCAACCACCGCTTCGATGTGGAGTTTGGGCCGTGCCGACTGCACCAGTTCCGTGGTGCGGCCAAAAAAGGTCTGTGCCCCCGTGAGCATGACCACACCGTTACCTTCTCCCCGGCGGACGATGGAACCCGATGAGAGGACGTCGCCAATCGCTTTGTCGGAATCCTTGGATTCCCCAGTGAGCGCCGACTGGTCGATACTCAGCGCGCTGGTGAGGAGCTTGATGTCCGCAGGAATGATGTCGCCCATGCGCACGCGGATGATATCGCCGGGGACCAGTTCCCTGGCCGGGATGGCCTGCCATTTAGCCTCGCGCAGGACCCGCGCGGTGACCTGGATGCGCTTTCTCAGGGCCTCGACCACACCGGCGGCCCGGCGTTCCTGGGCGAAGCTCAGAACGGCGTTGACGACCAGCAGCGCACCCACCACCGCCAAGTCCGGGTATTTACCAAGGAAGGCCGACAGGATCATGATCAGCTCAAGCATCCACGCCGACAGGCCCCAAAATTTCCCGATAAATTTGAGGACCGGGTGCCCTTTCTGCCTGACCACTTCATTGTAGCCATGGGCTTTTCGGCGGACCTCAACCTCGGCAGGAGCGAGACCTTTATCTGGGTCCACCTTGAGGGTCGTTAGGGTATCCGGTACCGAGGCGGTCGCGATGTCGGGTGGCTTTCCGGTTGCCTCCTTCGGCGGCGGGATGTCCTTCTCAGGTTGCTCTGGAACTTTTGGCATCATTGCTACCCCCGATGCGTGCTCGCCGGTCGCGCGGTGACCTCAGTTGGAACCCCGTCGAGCAGTCCTCATAATGCCTTGGGTGGAATCCGGAGAACCCTGGCAAGATCAAAGCTTTACAAAATAAGCGAATTTTAAAAATTTTATCAGTTTTTTCCATGTCGCCTTTTCCGACGCATCGCAATTCTAGTTCAAACATGCGGGTTCCAAACTCTTGTATTGCGGAATTGTAACGGCCAGGCTTTCCTGGGGCGTCCCTGGAGGATCGGACCATCCATGCCTTTGAACGGTGGAAGTTGGACCAAAGGGCCTTGACGACCGGCAGCCAGCGCTCAGGGCCACAGATCCTGCAGCAGACCCGGGCGCGGCGCGTGGCCTGCATGATCACCCATCACGGCCAGATCGCCGGAGTGATCGTGGCTCCGGAGTGCTGGGGGATGCTCACCCACTGCCTGGCTCTCCTCGAGCAGATTACCCTTGGCAGGGTGGACGTGGCCGAAGGCCGCCTGACCCCCCACGAGGTGGTCAAGAGCGAATGCCACCATCGCCTTTCCCGGCTCAGAACCGCCCCTGCATGGAATGCGCGTACCCGGTGAGCTCCACGTAGGCGTCCCCCGCCTCCCGCCCCTGTCCGTCCAGCACCCGGCAGGCCCCCTCCCAGTAGGTGATCCGCGCCCCCAGACGGGTGCGCAGCTCCTGGTCCGCCACCAGCGGCTCCAGGGTCCAGGTCTCGTCCCAGGCCTGGAGACGGGAGGGCAGGGGGTAGGTCGCGCCCGACTCCGGGCTGCGCCAGGGTCCGCCGGTCCACCGGAAGTCCCGGGTGGCGCGCAGGACGCGGCCCGCGGCGTCCACCTCGGTGAGCTCCGACCAGGGGTCCTGGGCTCCGTCCGCGCTCCGCAGGCGGTAGACCATCAGGCTGCGCCCGTCCCGCAGCTGGATCCCGGCCCAGTCCCAGCCCACCTGGCCGGGAGCCAGCTGACTGGAACTGAACTCGTGGTCCATCCAGCTCTGGCCCCGCACCGGCTCCGCCCGCCCGGGCAGGCGCAGGGTCCCGGCGGTCGCCAGACGGGGGAAGCTCAGGTAGTGGCTGGCGGCGGCGGGGTCGGCGCCCTTGCGGGACACGCCGTCCTCGCCGAACACCACGGGCGGAGTGGCCGGGGTCAAGTCCAGTTCCAGGGACGCGTCCTGGACCGAGAAGCTCAGGTGGATCCGCCCGCCCCGGTCGGCCCGGGCGCTCCAGGAGGCGTCGCGCAGGTCCAGGCCGTGGGGAGAGGCCCCGGCCGGGATCCCCTCCCGGTTGAACCGTTCCTCGAAGCGGAAGCGGCCCCCCTCCGCCTGGGTGAGGGCCGCGTGGGCCAGGAGGAACTGGTCCGTGCGCCAGGCGGGGCTCCCGCTCCACCGGGTGGCCAGTGCCTTGCGGAAGAAGGTCAGCTGGTAGCCGTAGCGCCGGGCGCCGTCGGCGCTCCAGAGGTGGCCGGTGAAGTACCACCATTCCAGGGCGAAGTCCGGGTGGGCGCCGTGGTCCCGGGGGAACCGGAACCGGTAGCCGGGCTCGGCGCGGCGGAAGTCGGCCGTGGCCGGGCCGCCCAGCACGGCCAGGAGCAGGACGCACCCGAGCGCGCGGCGCCCGTTCAAGCGGCACCCTCTTCCGTCTGGCGGTCCACCGGCAGCCGCGCGCCCCAGTGGGCCACCGGCAGCAGGACCGCCGCCGCGGCCCCCAGGCAGGCGGCGGTCAGGGCGCCCAGGAAGCCCCAGGGCACGCGGTAGTCCAGGGTCCAGCCGAAGGCCTGGGGGTTCAGCACCAGCACCAGGATCCGGGACAGCAGCAGGCCCAGGCCCAGGCCCCCCAGGCACCCGCCCAGGGCGATGCCCAGGCCCTCCCCCAGCAGCACGCCGGCCACCGCCCGGTCCGGGGCCCCCAGGGCCCGCAGGGTGCGCGCGTCGCCGCGGCGGGCCAGGGCCAGGCCGCCCAGGGACTGGGCCAGCCCGCCCAGGGCCACCGCGAGGCCGATCACTTCCAGGGCGTAGGTGATGGCGAAGGTCTGCCGGAAGATCCGCAGTACCCGCTCCCGCAGGGCCCGGTTGGGGCGCACCTGCAGCCCGGGCCAGCGCCGGCCCAGGCGCTGGGCCACCGCCTCCGGGTCGCTGCCGGGCTTCAGGAACAGGGCCAGGCTGGCGCACCTGGGGTCTCCGTACCAGTCCAGGAACACTGGCCGGTCCAGGACCAGGCTGCCGCGCTCGTTGCCGTAGTCGGCGTAGATCCCGCGCACGGTCACCGGGTGGGGAGCAGAGTCCCCGGGCAGGTCCCCAGGGGCACGCATGCGTGCCCCTGGATCTAAGGACAGGCGGTCGCCCACCTTCACCCCGAAGCGCCGGGCGAAGGTCTCGCTGGCCACCGCCCCCGGGTCCTGCAGCCCGTCCCGGTGCACTCGGCCCAGTACCGCGGCGCAGGACCCGCCCCGGATCAGGGCCAGCAGGCCCCGGGGGCCCGCCACCGCCAGCTCGCCCGCGGCCAGGGTGGTGGCCTGGCCCCGGAACACCACCGGCACCGTCTGGTAGCGGTCCGCCGCCGCCACCGCCGGATCCGCCGCCACCGCATCGGCGGTCTCGGGCGGGATCCGGTGCCGGGCCGCCGCGCCCCCGGAGCCCAGGGGGGCCACGTAGAGGTCCGCCTTCAGGGTGCCGTCGATCCAAGTGCGCACGGTGGCTTCGAAGCTGCGCACCATCACCCCCATGCCCACGGTCATGCCCACCGCCACCGCCAGGGCGGCGGCGGCGAACCCGTGCCGTCCGGTGGGGCGGAGCAGGGGCCGCAGGCACAGGCGCAGGGGCCAGGGCGCGCGCGCCGGGCGCCCGGCGGCGCCCAGGGCCGGGAGCAGGGCGAGGGTGGCCAGGCTGCCCCCGGCGAGCACCAGGGCGGAGCCGGCGTACGCGGGCCAGAGGACGCCCGGCGGGGGCCGGGGCAGGAAGGCCAGGGCGAGGCCGCCGCCCAGCAGCAGCGCCCCGCCCAGGGCCAGGGGCGGCCAGGGCATGGGCCGGGCCTCGGCGCCCCGGGCTAGGCGCTGCACCGGCGGGATGTGGGCGGCCCGCCGGGCCGGGATCCAGGCGGCGGCCAGGCAGGTGGCCACCCCGGCCAGGAACGCGGCCCCGGCCTCCCAGCCCTGGAACGCCGCCGCCCGGGCCGAGGAGGCGCCGTACAGGGCCTGCAGGGTGCGGGCCACGGCGCGCACCGCCCCCTGGGCCATGGCCCAGCCCAGCAGCAGTCCCAGGAGGCTGCCCAGGGCGCCCAGCAGGGCCGCCTCGCCCAGCACCAGGGCCAGGATCCGGCCCCCGGGACAGCCCAGGGCCTGGAGCAGGGCCCAGGTCTCCCGCCGCCGCTCCACCGCCGCGTCGAAGGTCTGGAACAGCAGGTAGGCGCCCACCGCCAGGGCCACCAGGGACAGCACGGCCAGGTTGAGCCGGAACGCCGCGCTCATGGTCCGGGCGCTCTGGGCGCGCAGTTCCGGCGCCGCCAGGGTCCAGCCCCGGGGCAGGGCCGCCGCGAGACGGGCCTGTCCATAGACTTCGGTGGACGCATGCGTCCACCGAAGGACCTGGGCTCCGTCCCGCCCGGGGAGCCAGCCCAGGTCCAGCCGGTCCAGCTGGCCCGGGCGGCGGAGCAGGCGCTGGGCGGCGGGCAGGTCCATGACCAGGAGGTCGCGCTGGGCCGCCGGACGGCCGGGGTCGTCGGGGATCAGGCCGGCCACCCGCAGTTCCACCGGGCGGCCGTCCACAACGCCGGCCAGCCGATCGCCGGGCCGGATGCCCTCGGCGCCGGCCAGGGCCTGGGCCACCAGCACCGCGTCCGGGTCCCTCAGGACCTGGTCGGACCCTTCCCAGCCCCGGGCCGCCTCCGGGCCCAGGCCCACCAGGTCGGTGCCCAGCACCTGGAACAGCTCCAGGTCCGGGGTGCGGGTGAAGGTCCCCTCCAGCACCGGGCGGATCCAGGCGTCCCGCCGCAGGGCGTCCAGGCGGGGCAGGTCCTTCTCGTCCAGGGGGCCGAACGTCGCCTGCACCACCAGGTCCGCCCCGGTGCCGATGCCCCGGGTGAAGGCCTCGAAGCTGGCCTCGGCCGCCCGGTTGGCCAGGCGGATGGCCAGGAACACCGACACCCCCAGGGCCACCGACAGCACCGCCAGCAGCGCCCGCCCCGGCTCCAGGCGCAGGGCCCGCCAGATGAGTCGGCGGAACAGGCCGCCAGGGGTGAGCCGGCGGAACAGGCCGCTGGTCCAGCGCGGCCTCATGGCTCCTCCATGATCCGCCCGTCCTTCAGGTGCACCACTCGCGGGCAGACGGCCGCCGCCGCGGGGTCGTGGGTGACCAGCACCAGGGCCGCGCCGGCCCGGGCGGACAGTTCCGCCAGCAGCGCCAGGACCCGCTCGCCGGCCACGCTGTCCAGGTTGCCGGTGGGTTCGTCCGCCAGCAGCAGGGCCGGCTCCGCGGCCAGGGCCCGGGCCACCGCCACCCGCTGCATCTCGCCTCCGGAAAGCTGCCAGGGCCAGGCGTCAGCCCGGTCCTCCAGGTCCACCGCGGCCAGCAGGGAGGCCACCCGGCGGGCCATCCGGTGCCGGGGCCAGCCCAGGAGCTGCAGGGGCAGTTCCACGTTCTCCCGGGCGGTGAGGATCGGGACCAGGTGGAACAGCTGGAACACGGTGCCCATGGCCTCCCGGCGCAGCCTGGCCAGGCGCGAGGAGCCGGCCGCGCCCAGGGACTCGCCCCGGAACAGCACCTCGCCCCGGTCCGGCCGGTCCAGGCCCCCCAGCAGGTTGAGCAGGGTAGTCTTGCCGCAGCCGGAGGGGCCCAGCAGCGCCACCCGCTCCCCGGGCTCCACCGAGAGGTCCACGTCCTGCAGCACCCAGCGGGCGTCGAACCGCCGGCTCACCTGGCGGGCTTCCAGCAGGGGCATCGGTACCTCCGGATAGCCAGCATCTTGCATGAAAAACGGCCCCGCAGGGCCGTTTTTTGCGTTTTCCCGGGAAGGGCTACTCCACCGAGATGGGGATCTCCGTGGTGTAGTCCAGGGTGACGACTTCCGGTTCCTCGAACGCGATGCGCCCCTCCTCCACCTCCTTGATGGAGACCTGGGCCCAGAAGGAGGCCAGCCGGGGCGCCTCCTGGGGCTGGCCCAGCTTGTTCATGGGGACCTGGACTTCCACCTTGGGATAGGCTCCGCGCTGCAGCTGCTCGCAACGCTTTCCCGTGACGACCACGAACCGGTACTTGTTCGCGACTTCTTCCGGGATGTGAACGACGGTGCGCTGGGTCATGGATTGCCCTCGAAGAGAGCAAGGATACCAAGGAACCTGGAGAAAATCCAGCGTTAGGATAATAGTGGAGGTCCCTATGAAGATCCTGGTCGGCATCACCGGCGGCATCGCCGCCTACCGCGCCGCGGAACTGGCCCGGATCCTCGCCAAGCGGGGGCACACGGTGCGCTGCTGCCTCACCGACGCGGGGTCCAGGTTCATCACCCCCCTCACCCTGGCCTCCCTCACAGGACAGCCGTGCTTCGGCGCCAATCCCGAGTACCACGAATGGCGGCCCAACCCCATCATCGAGCACGTGGACCTGGCCCGGTGGGCGGACGTGGTGGTGGTGGCCCCGGCCACCGCCGACATCATGGGCAAGACCGCCAACGGGCTGGCCAACGACCTGCTGTCCACCGTGCTCCTGGCCACCACCGCCCCGGTCCTGTGGGCGCCGGCCATGAACAAGGCCATGTGGGCCCACCCGGCGGTCCAGGCCAATCTTGCCAAACTCAAGAGCTTCGGGCACACGGTGGTGGAACCGGCCGAGGGGCTGCTGGCCTGTGGCGAGGAGGGCACCGGGCGGCTGGCCGAGGTGGGGGACATCGCCGACGCGGTGGAGACCCTGGCCGGCCCGCCCCACCCGGCCTTGGCCGGGCGCAGCGTGCTGATTACCGCCGGGCCCACCCAGGAGGACCTGGATCCGGTGCGCACCCTCACCAACCGCTCCACCGGGGCCATGGGCGTGGAGCTGGCCCGGGCCTTCCGCAACGCCGGAGCCAAGGTGAGCCTGGTGCTGGGGGGCGACCTGCCGGCCCCCTGGGGCGTCGCCACCGTGCGGGTGCGCAGCGCCCAGCAGATGCTAGAAGCCTGCCAGGCGCTGTGGCCGGCCCAGGACGGGCTGGTGGCGGCGGCGGCGGTGGCCGACCAGCGGCCCCAGGCCTACGCCAAGCAGAAGGCCAAGAAGGGCGAGGGCCCCGAGCAGCTGGTCCTGGTGCGCACCCCGGACGTGCTGGCCTCCCTCTCCGCCAGCCGCCGGGCCGGCCAGTGGCTGCTGGGGTTCGCCGCCGAGAGCGAGGCCCACGTGCCCAACGCCACCGCCAAGCTGCACATGAAGCACCTGGACGGCATCCTGGTGAACGACGTGGGCGAAGGGCAGGCCTTCGGGCACCGGGCCAACACCCTCATCCCCATCACCGCCGACCGCCAGGCCGAGCCCCTGGGGCCCCTGCCCAAGGACAAGCTGGCCCAGGAGGTGGTGCGGTGGTGGGGGGACTGGCTGCAGGCGAAGCGGAACTAGGCCGACCGGATCCACCAGAAAGCCTTCAGCAAAGCCATCAGCCCACCTTGGCGGTGGTCCAGCCCCGTCCCGCGCCAGGTCAGCGGCAGGAAGTCCACCGGCGCCTTCTCCCCGGCATTCTGCCAAGTCTTCATCAAGGTCTCGGTGTTCCTCAGATCCACGCACTCGTCCGCCGGCGACGCGGCCAGGAACAAGGGGATCCGGGGAACCCATCCCCCCACCAGGTCGTTCTCCATCAGGATCCGGCCCACCGGGGTGTCCGGCCAGTCGGGCGCCAGGAACTGGGCCCTCACCCACTCGGGGTTCAGGACCTCGTGGGCGGCCAGTGGGGTGTCCGGGTCCCCCTTGAGCCGCAGCCGGATCCGGGGGGAGATGGCTTGCCCGGGCAGGCATCCGTTGAACCAGCGCAGCAGGCTGCCGTCGTCCAGGCGGCCGTTGCGGCGCTCCTCCAGCAGGGCCGGGTGCAGCGCGCTGGCTGGCTCGAACAGTCCGGTGTCCCGGTGCAGGTCGTGGTAGGCGTGCACCAGGTAGGTCTGGACGTAGGGGCGGGTGTAGGGGGTGCCGGTTTCCAGGATCCAGCCGCGGATGGTCTCGTGGAAATGGAACGGACCGCCCATGCAGGCGGCGCCGGTGAGGGGCAGGCCCGCGTGGGCGGGGTTGCGCTGGGCCTCCCGGACCGCCGCCAGGGCGGCGTAGCCCCCGGCCGAATACCCGACCAGGAACAGCCGGCCGTCCCAGCGGTACTTGGCCGGGTCCAGGCTGGCCAGGGCCGGCTCCACCATGTCCAGCACGCTCTGGGCCAGGGACCGGGCATGGCAGAACGGATGCGGGCGCGGCGACGGGTCCAGGCCCAGCCCCGGCAGGTCCGGCATGGCCACCGCGAACCCGCACAGGTAGGCGGCCAGGGCCCCCAGGGCCGCCTCGGGCCCGTGGTTGAAGAACGGCACCTGGTCCCGGGCCAGTTCCAGGCCGTGCACCAGCACCACCAGGGGCACCTCCGCCGGCCCCCGGCGCCAGAAGGAGGGCAGGTAGACCCGGCCCGAGTAGATCCGGGGTTCGCCCCGGGGGCCCGCGGAGGTGTACTGGATGCCCTGGGAGGACACCCAGCCGGTGAACCGCCCCGGCAGCCCCGCCTGTTCCAGGGCACGCCCCAGGACGGGGTCGTCCCCGCCGTGGAACATCCGGGTTACGCCGAGGGTCTGCCGGCGCAGGTCCTCCAGGTCGGTGCGGGCCCGGGGGTGGACGCGCAGGAGGATGCCCCGGGGAAGGGGCGCCGGAGCGCCGGAACCGCCCGGCGGCACGCCGGATCTTCGCGAACCGTGGGGGTCTTCAAGCAGCATGGCGCGGGTCCGGACTAAGATGCCTGGGCCGGGGCGGGAGTTCCAGGCCGGGGCGGTGCCGGGGCGCCAGACTGCGGCCGATCTGCGGTAGGCTAGACATCATGTATCGGCCCCGCATTGATTAAGGGGCTCGGAGCATGAGGCATCCGGGGGCTCCGCCCCCGGGCCCCCGGGATTTATCGCCTGTAGCCCAGAAATAGGGGCAAGGGGGC
>JBELAL010000045.1:0-59724 GCA_049508835.1 Holophaga sp.
GGTCCTTGCTTTCCTATGAAGGTTCACCCGAGCCCTCCTTATGCTGTTGTCCGCAAACAAAAGCATCCCAGGTTGGCTCGGGTGAACAACCTGTTTGGCAGCGACACCTAGGAGCCTGTCCAGCCCCCGCCCAGCGCCTTGTAGAGTGCGATCAGGTCGGTGTCAAGGCTCTGCCGGCTCATGGTGAGGGCGGCGTCGTCGGTGTAGAGGGTGCGCTGGGCGGTGATCACGGTCAGGAAATCGGTCTGGCCTTCGTGGAACAATTTCAAGGACAGGTCCACCGCCTTGTGGTCGGCGGCGACCGCCTCGCTCAGGGACCGGAAATGGTTCTTCTCCTCCTGGAAAGCCACCAGGGCGTTCTCCACGTCCTGCAGGGCGGTGAGCACGGCCTGGCGGTAGCTGATGAATGAGCTGTCCCGGAGCGCTTCCTGGGCGCGGATATTGGAGACGATGGCGCCGCCCTGGAACAGGGGCCAGGAGGCCACCGGGCCCAGGAACCAGGAGCGGTCGGACCGGCGCAGCAGGGTCGTGGCCTGGCCGCTCTCCCAGCCCAGGCCGCCGGTGAGGGAGAACTGCGGGAACAGCTGGGCGGTGGCCACCCCGATCTGGGCGGTGGCGCTGTGCAGCTGGGCCTCGGCCATGCGGATGTCGGGCCGGCGCCGCAGCAGGTCGGAGGGCAGCCCGGAGGGGAGCTGCTCGGGCAGGGCGGGCAGCGGGCCCTCAGGACCAAGCCGGTCCACCAGGTAGCCCGGCTCGCGCCCCAGCAGCACGCTCAGCGCGAAGATGGACTGGCGCGCCGGTGTAGGTGACCACGTTCTGGGTCATGGTGGCGTTCAGCCGCACCTGGCCCACCGTGCCGTGGAACACCCGGCCGGGGAAGGCGTCGACGGTGAAGGCCACCGCCTGGCCTTTCTTGATGTTGCCCACATCCGCTTCGTTGACCGACACCCAGGCCTGGATCTGCCTGCGCAGGTCGCTGGCGATGAGGAACAGGCTCGGCGCGCTGAGGGAGGAGACCACCGTCTGGCCGATGTTCACCCGCCGGTCGATGACCACGCCCTTCACCGGCGACTTGATGGTGCAGTAGTCCAGGTTGATCTGCGCGGTGAGCAGGCTGGCCCGGTACTGGTCGTAGGCGCTCTGGGACAGGGCGTCGGAGGGGCCCAGCTTCTGCGCCCGCTCCCAGTTCTGGCTGGCATAGAGGAGGTTGGCCTTCTGCTGGAGCACGTTGGCCTGGCTCTGGTCCAGCTGGGCCTTGGCGGTCTTGACCGCCGCCGCGTACAGGGAATCGTCGATCCGGGCCAGCACCATGCCCGCCTCCACCTGGGATCCCCAGTTGATTTCCCGGCCTTGGCGGTCCTTGCCGAAGGCCACCACCACCCCGGCCACCTGGGCGCCCACGCCCACCGCCGCCTCGGGCTCCAGGGTGCCGGTGGCGCTGATGGTGGCGGTCAATTCCCCCCGCCGTACCGGCGCGGTGCGGAACTCGGGCTCCTGGGATCCCCGCCTGGACCAGGCCAGCCAGGATCCCAGGCCGAGCAGGACGACCACGCCTGCAGCCAGCACCGTTCTGAACCTCGGATTCCGCATGGGAGCCTCTCCGGCAAGAGACCCAGCGAAGCGGGAAAAGGATGTGTCTGTCCAGGTGGGTAGCGCCGATTGGGACCATTGGTCTTATCCCTCGAATCTCCCTCCACCCGGAAGACCAGGTGCCGGAACACGGCCCGGGCCCCCGGCGGCGGACGCCGTGAGGTCCGTTCCGGGCGGTGGCGGAAAAAGGGATTGGGAAAAGGGGGAAAATGACCGAAACATTAATTGCCTTCCCAGGTGATGCCCCGTGCCCTCGCCCATCATCCCCCCCCATCAGCCCCCCCATCCCCTGCTCCTGGTGGACGACGATGTCCTGCTGCTGGAGACCCTGCGGGACCTGCTGGCCGTGGAGGGGTTCGAGGTGACCTGCGCCGCCTCGGGGGAGGAGGCGGAGGACATCCTGCGCAAGGTTCCCAGGCCCTTCGACCTGGTGCTGACCGACCTGGTCATGCCCGGCCGGACCGGCATGGACGTGCTGCGCACCGCGCTGGACGCCAACCCCAGCTGCACCGTGCTGGTCCTCAGCGGCTACGGGGCCCTGAAGGAGGCCACCGAGGCCATGGACAAGGGCGCCTACGGGCTGGTGAACAAGCCGCTGCAGCTGGAGTCGTTCCGCCAGACCCTGCGGCGCATCGTGGAGCGGACCAGCCTGATCCTGGAGCGGGACGCCCTCAAGGCCCAGGTCCAGGAGCTGGCCCGGCGGGTGGAGGCGATGGAGACCATCCAGGGCCGGATGGAGATGCTGGCCGAAGTCATGGCCCCGGAGCCGGCCGAGGCCGAGCGCAAGGACGTGCGGGAACTCAACGACCTGGCGGCCCTGCGCAGCAAGGGCCTGCTCTCGGACGAGGAATTCGAGGCGGCCAAGAAAGCCCTCCTGTCAAGATGGCTGACATGAAACGGCCGGCCCTCACCGCCCTGCTCCTGGCCATGGGCTTTGCCCTGTCCGGGCGGGCGGCGGTAGTCCAGGCGCCGGTCCGGGAGACCGACGCCCAGATCGAGACCCTGGCCAGGAGCGCCATGGCCAGCGGCGATCCCCATTTCCAGGCGGACGCGCTGGCCCGCCTGCGGGTCCACCACTTCAAGTCCAGCCAGGCCCAGGAGCGGGAACTGACCCTGTTCGTCCAGGGCATGCTGGAGGACCGCCTGGGGCAGCCGGCCCAGGCCGCCGTCACCTTCCACAAGCTGGAACGGGGCTGGCCCCGGTCGTCGTACCTGGCGGAAGCCCAGGTGGTCCTGGCCCAGGCCGCGGTGGAGCACCGCCGGTTCCAGGAGGCCGAGTCCAGGTTGCGCCGGGCCCTGAGCGCCGACATCCCGGAAGACTCCCAGCGCCGGGGCCAGGAACTGCTGCTGTGGACCCTGGCCGAACAGGGCCGGGCGGCGGAAGGCGCCGAGGTGCTCAAGGCCATGAAGCCCCTGGGCGGCGAGCAGCCAAGCGAGCGGGGCCTGGTGGGCATCCTGGAGGCCCAGTGCGCCGCCCGCCGCAAGCCCGAGGCCGAGGCCGCCCGGCAGGATTACCACCGGCTCTTCCCCGCCGGTCCCTACGCCCAGCGGGTGGACCTGGACTGGGCCAGGCTCCTGGGCGGCACCGGCGACGCCCCGGGCGCGGCGGCCGGGTTCCGCGGCGTGATCCAGGCCGCGCCGGCCTCCCCGGAGGCGGACGAGGCCCGGCTGGCCCTGGCCACCTTGCTCACCGACGGACGGCTGCCGGCCAAGGAAGCCGGGAACTACCCCTCCGCCCGCAGCCTCCTGGCCGGGATGAAGCCGGCCAACCTGAAGGACGCCCCCGCCCGCCAGGCCCTCATAGTCAAGGCGCGGATCGCGCTCCAGGAGCGCCGCTGGCAGGAGACCCTCACCCTGGTGGGCCAGTACCGGGTCCTCCACCCGCCTCCGGCCGGGACCCTGGAGGCCGACCAGGTGCGCGCCGACGCCCTGCGCCAGTGGACCCGGGAGCTGCTGGACCAGCGCCGCCCGGGGCCCCTGCTGCCGTACCTGGACCCGGAGGGGGTGGCCAGCCTCACCCCCGCCCTGCGCCTGGAACTGGCGGGGCGCCTGGCCGGAGCGGGCCTGCCCGAGGCCGCCCAGGCCATCCTGCCCCTGGCCCCGTCCGGGGAGCGGCCCGCCCTGCTCAAGGCCGCCCTGGACGGAACCGCCTCCGGGGCCAATCCCCAGGGCGTCCTGGCCTTGCTGCCCGGCAAGGGCGAGGGGCCCCGGGAGAGCCTGGCCCGGGCCCAGGCCGAACTGGCGCTGCGCCAGTGGCCCCAGGCCCGCGCCGCCCTGGCCCGGGCCAGCGCCGGCCCCGAGCGCATCCAGGCCCTGGTGGCCTACCTGGACCGCCCCCTGGCCCAGGGCGAGACGCCCCAGGCCCGCCGCCACGAGGTGGAGACCTGGCTGGCCCGGGCCCCGGAGAAGGGCGCCGACCGGGAGCCCCTGGCCATCCTGGCCGCCGACCTGAAGGTGCGGGCAGAGGACTGGCGCGGCGCCCTGGCCCTCTACCCCAGCGAACCCCGACTCGAGGACAAGGGCTGGGTCACGCTCATGCGCGCCACCTGCCAGGACCGGTTGGGGCAGAGGAAAGCGGCGCTGGCGACGTTGAAGCAGGCCGGGGACGAGAAGGCCTTCAAGGCGGAGCGGGATGCCTTGCAGCAGCGGCTGGGGATGTAGCTACTCCTCCAGGTACCCCGGATCCTCGATCTCCACCAGTTCCCCCGCCCCCAGCCGCCGGCGCTGGTCATCGGTGAGCTGCACCTCGGCCCAGCGGGGGTCGGTACGAGGATCGAAGAAGTGGGCCGAGGCCTCTCCGTTCTCGTACGCCTCCGGGGTCGGCCACAGGTGGACCCAGCCGATCATGTTGACGCGCGCGTATACGATCATCCCGACACCTCTCAGCTCCGGTAGTAGGCCTGGATCCCCTTCACCACCGCCCGGGCGAAGCGCTCCCGGAACACGGGGGACCTCAGGTTGCCCGCGTCCTCGTGGTTGGTGAGGTTCAGCACCTCCACCAGCACCTTGGTGGCCGCTTCGCTGTAGCGGATCACCGCGGGGATGAAGTGCTTGCCGCCGCGCAGGACGACGTTGCGGATGGGCCGGTTCTCGTGGGTGGCGATCCCCCCGGACTGGAGCGACCGCAGCAGGGACTCGGCGAACAGCCGGCTCCTGGCCTCGCCCTGGAGCCGCTCCTTGGGCGTGAAGCTCACCCGGGAGCCGGTGCCCAGCTCCTGCACCCGCACCGTCCGGGCGGCGGGCAGCGTGAACGTGGCCGGCACGCCCACCGCCCCGGGCACGTAGACCATGGTGCCCCGGGCCGTGGGGTACAGGCTGTCGGCGTGGAAGCTGATGAACAGGGTCTTGCGGGGGTCGCCGGCGCGGTCGAAGGCGGCGAACAGGCTGTTGGCCAGCACCCACCTCAGGTGGACGCTCACCGCCAGGGGATTCTCGCCGTCGTTGGCGAACGGCGGCCGGGTGAGGATCTCGGCCTCGTCGGTGGGGGCCGGGATCCGGTCCCGGATGGCGAACCCCAGGCCCGGGTAGCGGATGGTGCAGGAGACCACGGCGTCGGTGCCCTGCTCCAGCAGGCGCCGGACCCGCATGGTGATGTCGTACACGTAGTCCGATTCCCACACCCCGTTGGCCATGGCGCCCTTGTCGATGCCGCCGTGCCCGGCGTCCAGCACGATGCGCACGCCCCTGAGCCGGGCCCCGGCCGCCACCCGCGGGGTGCGCCGGATCTCCGCCTGCACTTCCCGCTCCTCGGCCAGGTCCACGGTGCCCTCGGGCTGGAACGGGCTGGCCAGGTCCTCCAGGGGGATCTTCACCAGCTGCCCTGGCTGGATGGAGCGCACGTCGGGAATGCCGCTGCGGCGGGCGATCTCCTGGGCCTTCTCGTTCACCCCCGCCGGGTCCACCTGGTCGGTGTAGCGCATCACCACGCTGGAGTACAGCGCCTCCCCCTTGCGCAGGTGGTAGGCGGCGTACGGACCCTGCCGGTCCTGCTCGTAGCTCAGCAGGGCCCGGAACGCCGCCACCCGGGCCGCGTCGTCCAGCTGGTCCTCGGGCTGGCTGCGGTCCACCTTGGCCCCGGCCCGGCCCCCCAGGTCCTCGGCCAGGAGGGTCCGGGGGATGAACCAGGCGTCCCCGGTCCTCAGCTTCTCGGGGTTGCCCGGGTTGGCGGCCTGGAGCTGGTCGTAGTGCTGGCCGTGCCCCAGGAACAGGCTCGCCATCAGCCACACTGATTCCAGCCTCGGCCAGCGCACCTGGTGCAGCACCTGGTCCCGCCCCCAGGTGTCCCTGGGGAACAGGGCGTGCAGGGTCCAGCGCTTGCCCTCCGGGGTGAGCTGCCCGAAGGCGACCCAGGGGTCCGGCTCCCCCTCCCCGGCCAGGAAGGTCCGGGGCAGCCCCCGGGCGGCCACCTGGACGCCCTGCCTGAAGACCAGGCGCACCGTGCCCGAACCGCCGCCCGGCAGGGGGGCCCTGACCTCGGCCGGGGCCGGCTCCACGCCCGGGGCCGCAGGCGCCGGGGCAACCGGGGCAACCGTTTTCCGGCCCGCGACGGCGGCCGGGACCGCGGCGGAGGCGAGGGCCAGGGCCGCAACGGCGGCCGGGGCGAGGATCCAGCCGGATCTCACTCCTGCCATGGCAGGTCGGCGGCCGCGGCCGCCCCCACCAGACCTTCCAGCCCCTGGCGCAGCCACTCCCGCATGGCTTCCTGCAGCTCCTCCGGCTGCTGGGCCCGGGCCGTGAGGAAGGCCTCGAAGCGCCGTTCCAGGTGGCCCATGCCCTCCTCCAGGAGGAACAGCCGGTCCGCCACCCGCCCCTGGCTATCCCGGGAGTGGGTGGGAGGCAGCTTCAGGGTGCTGATCTCGAGCCCCGCGGCCCCCAGGGTGAAGGTCCATTCCATGTCGCCGGACAGCAGCCGCACCTTGGCTTTGGACGGGCGCATGCCCCGGGACAGGGCCTCGAACGCCTCCCGGCTCTCGGCCGGGTTGCCCTTGCGCAGGCTCAGCTCCTTGACGTCGCCCCGCTCGGTGACCAGCTGCACTGCGTCGTCCACGAAGCAGGCCGACTGGTCCCCCTCGACCCCGCTGGTGCCCCCGTCCCGCAGCCCGCGCATCCACAGCCAGAGGAGGAACTCCTCGCCCAGGAAACGGCCCTGTTCCACCAGTTCCATCGGCTTCATGCGGTCTCCGGCTCGAGATTCAAGTCGAACGGCTCCAGGGCCATGAGCGCTTCCACCGGAATGTGGGGCAGCAGCCGCCCGGCCAGGAGCAGGGGCGCCAGCGGCTGCAGTTCGCAGCCGAAGGACTTGATGAACAGTCCCACCAGGGCCGACTGGACCTGGTTGGAGGAGGCGGTGGTCCACAGCATGCCGCCCTTGAGGTCCCAGGCCACTTCCGCCACCCGGGGCGCGGGCAGGACCTTGCGCAGCAGCTCGGCCTTCACTTCGTCCTGGAGCGAGATCCGGGCTTCCTTGCCGATGAAGGCCAGGTCCTTCTCCTTCTGCAGGTTCTGCAGGCGCAGGTCCACGTGGGCCTTGAGCAGGGCCGCCGGGACCCGGCGGGTATCCAGGCGCAGGCCGAACACGGCGAACCGCTCCTGGGTCACCCAATCCCTCTCCGGCGGGGCGATCAGCAGGTTGCGCCAATCGCACCAGCCCAGGCGCTCCTCCTCCAGCCCGTCCTCGAACGGCCGGAAGGCGTCCTGGCGCAGCCCCTGCAGCACGTCCTCCTCGGTGGGGACCGGCCCCAGCACCAGGAACCGCCGGAGCGAAAGGGTGCCTTGCAATAGACTCATCTTCTTCTCCCGAGGATGCGCCCGAGCCGGGACAGGAGGTCCGGGGCATCCCGGACGGCCGCCGGCAGGGCCGGTTCCACCACCCGCACCGGCTCCCCTTCCAGGGGCAGCGGGAAGGCGGGATCGTCCAGGTCCAGCAGCAGGGCGGTGATGTTGTCGTGCCCGCCCAGCTCCAGGGTCTCGGCGAGCATCCGCTCCAGGGTCGGCTGGGGGGCCAGCGCCTGGGCGAGCAGCTGGGCCATCCGTTCCTCCGGCAAGTCCCCGTAGAGGCCGTCCGTGCACAGCAGGAGGCGGTCGCCCCGGCGCAGGGTGGCCGTCGCCAGGGCCACCCGGACCGGTTCGGGGCCGCCCAGGGCCTGGGTGATGACGCTCCGCTGGGGATGCACCCTGGCCTGCTCGGGGGTCAGGCTGCCCTGGGCGAGCAGCTCCCGCACCAGGGTCTGATCCTCGGTGAGGGGCACCAGTTGGCCGGACCGGAACAGGTAGGCCCGGCTGTCCCCCACGTGGGCCACGTAGGCGCGGCCGTTCCAGATGACCACGGCGGTGAGGGTGGTGCCCATCCCCCGGGACGCGCGCTCCACCGCCGCGTAGTGGTGCACCGCGGCCGACGCCGCCTCCACCGCGTGCCGGAGGGCGCGCAGGAGGTCGGACTCCACCGCCTTGGCGGCGGGAAACCGCCCCCAGTGGCCGAACAGGTTCACCGCCACCGAGGCGAGCCCCTCCCGGCTGGCGATCTCGCCGCTGGCCGCACCGCCCATGCCGTCGGCCACCGCCGCCAGGATGCCGTTCTGGCGGATGGGGGACCGGGACTGGAGGCCGTTCACCAGGGGTTCCTCGCCGTCCAGGGCGCTCACCAAGTAGGCGTCCTCGTTGTTGGCGCGGACCCTGCCAGGGTGGGTGATGGCGTGGTAATCGATGAACATGGGCGGAGCTATCCAGCGAACGACCGCGAAGGTGGGCCCGGGGTCGATTCCGGTTGAAGGGAGAATCCATGGTACCAGCATCCGTGTCCCCGCGCGGGCGCCGGGTACACTGGGACGGCGCACGTCCGCTTCAAGCGGGCCAAAGCATTCCTCAGGGTGAACCACCGGAAACAGAAATGATTGGAGATCATCCATGACCGCCCCGTCATTACCGGCCCCCCGCCTGCCCGGAACCGAAATCATCCAAGAGACCCGCATCTCCGGCCCGCCCCTGACCCCCGTCCAGACTGCAGCCGCGGCGGTGTTCCTGGTGCTCCTGCTGTGGGTCGCCTATCGGATCGGCAAGGTGGTCCTGCGGGTGGTGGCCGGCCTGATTTTTTTGGGCCTCCTCGCTGGCTGCATCTGGTACCTTTTCATCAAGTAGGATTCATCCCCTTCACCGAGGAGCAAGCATGGCTGCCATTTCGTGTCCCAACTGCGGTGCGGACCTCACCGTGCCCCAGAGCGTGCGCATTGCCGAGTACCATTTCGGCAGGCTGGAAAAAGTCGACCAGGCCCCCATGGAAGGCCCCGGTTTCCTCTACCACTTCGAGCAGCCGGACACCTACACCATCCTCTGCAACACCTGCAAGCGCCTCGTCCGCACCCTCCCGATCCCCGCCAAGCAGTCGTAGGTCCGGGTCCCGACCCGACGCCGGGCTTGCAGGTCCGTGGTTCCCGCGCCTCGCGCCGCCCCACTCGTACGTGGTCGGATCAGATCGTCCTCGCTGCGCTGCGGACGATCTGATCCGACCACGTTTGCCGTGCTCCGAGACGTCTGGATCGTGGGTCGTGGTTCCTTGAACGCGCGGGTTCCGGGTGCGGAAAGCGGTATGGAACCTTGAATGGGGCGGGGGTCCAGCAAGCGTGGGTGTCTAGAATGTGATCTTTCGGATGGTGCCGTTCAAGGTATCCGCCACATAGATGTTGCCCGACCCATCCACGGCCACGCCGGAAGGATGGAAGAAGGTTGCAGCCAGGACAGGGCCGTCGGTGCTCCCCAATTGGCTTGGCATGCCCGCAATGGTGATCACATAGGCCGCGGGAGTGATTTTGCGGATGACTTCGTTCAGCGGATCCGCCACGTATAGATTCCCGGCACCATCCAGGGCCAGGCCGGCAGGATTGAAGAAGGTCGCGACGATGCCCGGACCATCGTCGCAGCCCCGGACGCCGGTTCCCGCCACCGTGCTCACGACGCCGCTCGGCGTGATCCTGCGGATATTGTTGTTGCCGCTATCCGCCACAAAAAGGTTCCCGCTGCTGTCAATGACGATTGAATGCGGGCTCGAGAACGTGGCCGCAGTCCCCTGGCCGTCCGCGGAACCTGCCTTGTCGGCCGTACCGGCAAAGGTACTCACCACACCACCGGCAGTGATCTTGCGGATCGAGGAATTGCTGGTATCGGCCACATAGACTGCCCCGGAACCATCCACCGCCACCCCGAAAGGCCACCAGAAACTTGCATCAGGACCCGTGCCATCAGCACTGCCGAGTTGTCCGGATGTCCCCGCCAAGGTGCTCACCATGCCCCCCGGCGTGATCTTGCGGATGGTGCTGTTGCCGGAATCCGCCACGTAGAGGTTCCCGAGCGTGTCGATAGCTATGCCGTTCGGCCCATTGAACAGCGCAGACTGACCTGGACCGTCGGCGGAGCCCTGCTGCCCGGGCGTACCTGCCAGCGTGGCCACCACGCCATCCTGGGTGATCTTGCGGATCACGTGGTTGCCCGTGTCCGCGAGGTAGACGTTCCCGGATCCATCCACCGCCACGGAGGTGGGCGCCTGGAACATCGGGGGAGTGTTGCTGGTGCCGACCGCGATCCCTGCATAGGTCGAAACCGTCGCGGATGGCAGGTTCAGCGCGCTGGAAGGGGACCCGCTGGAACAGGGGGCATGGCATATTAATGCCCAAAGGACCGAAGGGAATACAGTCTTGAGAAGCATTCTCATGGAGGCCTCAAGTAAACGCTCTTGGGCTGATTGCGGAAACACAAGACCACTCACCCAGTCGGACCCAAGGGATAACCGGAAAGGATTCTAATTCCTAATTCCGTAGGGGTGTCATCCTTTTCATAACCATCCTGAGGGTAGCCATGGGCATTTCATCCAATAAGGTGATGGCCTCGACCCTTGTTTCGGCTCCAGCGATCTTCCTCGCTTTCCTGGGGATTCACTGCGGTGGCGGGAGTCCCGTCAGCAACCAGATCATCTACCCCCAACCTGTGGTCACCGCCGCCGTGGGTCTCGGCGTCACTCCCGACCACCCCACGGTGACGGGAACGGTAACGCCACCCTATTCGGTCGCGCCGCCCCTGCCTGGGGGCATAGCGCTTGACCCGGTCACAGGGACGATCACCGGGATCCCGACCGGACTTTCACCCGCTACCACCTACACCGTGACCTCCGCCAATGCGGCCTCAACCAAGGTCCAAATCACGGTCGGCGCTCCCGGCACGGTCAAGTATCAATACCAGGTCTTGAACTGCCCGGTACAGATGCAGCAGCACAGTGAATGGTGTGGGATAGCATCCTGTGCCTGCATCTTGCACTATTTGGGGACCTTTAAAGAGCAGTATGAACTCGAGAATTATGCTCAGAACATTACCTACGCGGGCGATCCTAGCGCGCCTTTCTACTGGAACGACCCCATCGCGAACCGAGGCTGCAATGGCAACTTCGGACCAGGAGGCACTGAAACGGATGTCCTGACCCACTTCGGCGTTCCATGTACGGGACGGTACTCAGCCCTCACCTTCGACCAGATCAAGACGGAAATCGCCGCCAACCGTCCGTTCATGATCCATTGGCTGTGGTCCATCGGCCAGGACGACCACAACCTGGTTGGCATAGGGTGGGATGAGCGCAATGGCGACCAGGAAGTGGTCTTCATGAACCCTAGGGAGGGCATCGTTGAGATGCCCTACGGCTGGCTCTGCTACGGCACGGAAACCTTGGATTCAGATGGGGGATTCCATTCCTGGGACAAAACCATAACGCTGAACTAATGACCAAGCACCGGAGGAGCCTCGACGGCACGCACCGGTGCCTGTCCCCCAATAGGTGAAACAAGGGCCCCACGCGCCTCCGCCGGACTCCCTTCCGTGGTCTTCAGTTCGCGCCAGCGAACTGAAGACCACGATCAGGGCGATGGGCCGGGACCCGGCCGTCTAGTTCTTCAGGATCCGCGGCGTGATGAAGACCAGCAGTTCGTCGTTGGCGTCGGAGTCCTGCTTGTTCCGGAAGAGCCAGCCGATGAGGGGGAGCTTGTTCAGGAAGGGGACCCCGGTGCTGCTGACGCTGTTGGTGTTCTTGTAGACGCCGCCCATGATGGCGGTGCCGCCGTCCTTCACCAGGACCTGGGTCTCCACCAGCTTGGTGGTGATGGTGGGGGTGCCCTGGACCTGCTGGGAGAAGTTGGCGTCGTCCTTCTCCACGTGGATGTCCATGAGGATGGTCCCGTCGTTGGTGATCTGGGGGGTCACCTCCAGGGACAGGTTGGCCTCGGCGAACTGGACGGTGATGGCGCCGGAGGTGGTGCCCGACTGGATGGTCGGGTACGGGATCTTCTGGCCGGAGAGGACCTTGGCCTTCTTGTTGTTCTGGGTCACCACCTTGGGCGAGGAGATGACCTTGACCACGCCCTCGGTTTCCAGAGCCTGCAGGATCACGTTCACGCTCATGCGGTTGCTGAGGAAGGACAGCCAGAACTGCCCGGCGGGGCCCTGGATGTCGGTGACCCCGACCTGGCCCGGGGAGAAGGCCACCGACACATTGTTCCCGCTGCCGCTGTTCAGGTTGTTGATGCTGTTCCAGGAGGGGCCGTTGTAGGAGCCCCAGGTGGCGGCGGTGCCGCCGGTGGTCAGCTGGGCCGATCCGGAATTGGAAGTGGGCCACTGCACGCCGAAGGCCTGCTGCCAGTTCTTGGTGGCTTCCACCACCCGGGCCTCGATCTGCACCTGCTGGATCTGCACGTCCAGCTGGGCGATGAGGTCGTCGATCAGGGGCAGGTTGCGGGGCAGGTCGGTGATGATGAGCGTGTTGGTGCGCTCGTCGATGATGATGCTGCCGCGCTTGGTCAGGACCTTGTCCAGGATGTTCTTGGCTTCGGCGGCCTTGGCGAAGGAGAGGGGCCGGGTGATGCTCTGGGTCTCGCCGGACAGCGCCCGGGCGTCGTCCAGCCGCTTGCGGTCCTCCTCCTCCTTCTGCAGCTTCTCGACCTTGGCCACCCGGATGATGCCGTTGCTGATCTCCTTGCCCAGCCCGGCGTGCTTCAGGATCACGTCCAGCACCTGGTCCCAGGGGGTGTCGGTGAACTTGAAGGTGTAGATGCCCTGCACGTCCTGGTCCACGATCAGGTTCAGGTGGGCGGTGTCGGCGATGATGCGCAGGAAGCTGGTGATGTCCGTGCCCACCACGTCGATGGTCATGCGGGCGCCGGTGTAGCGGCCGCCCACGTCGCCGAGGGTCCTTCCGCCCCGGGGTTCCCGGCGGGCGTCGGCGCCCCGGGGGGCGGGCGGAGTGACCATGGGCTGGTCCTGGGCCGCGCCCGGGGTGGCGGGCAGCATGGCGTTGACCGCCAGGGCGGGGAGGTTCTCCAGGGGCGCGTTGATGGCCGGCAGGGGCGCCAGGGGCGAGGGTGACAGGTTTCCGGCACCCGCCACGGTCAGCGGGCCCTTCTCGGTATCCCCTCCGGGGATACGCGAGACATACTGATTTTTGGGGGCGGAAGGCGCCGACGCGTGGGCCGCGGGCGCGGCCGGTGCCGGCAGCGCGGGCGCGACGACCGGTTCGGGGGCCTGGACGGCCGGCGCCGGACTGGCGGGGGCCGCGATGGGGGCCTGGATGGCCGGCGCCGGACTGGCGGGGGCCGCGATGGGGGCCTGGATGGCCGGCGCCGGACCGGCGGGGGCCGGTTCGGGGGCGGCGACGGCCGGCGCCACGGGAGCCGGGCCGGCGGGCGCGGCCACGGGTCCAGGCGCCTGGACCGCGGGGGCGGCCGGTTCCGCCGGGGCGGGCGCGGCCACGGGCTCGGCGGGCGGGGCCAGGACCGGCAGCGGGGGCGCGGCCACGGGCTGCGCCGGCGGCGCCACCGGCACCGCGGCGGGTTCCGGTGGGGCGGGCGCGGCCGCCTGGACCGGCTCCGCAGGCATGGCGGGCTGGGCGGCTTCAGGCTGGGGCGCGGTGTCCTGGACCAGGTCGGCGAACGCCTGGCCCGCGGGGCCGGTGGCCACCGTCCCGGGCCCGGCCTGGGCCGGGGCGAAGGCCGCCTGCACAGCGCCCTTCCCCGACCGGAGGAGGATGGTCACGCCGTCGGGATCGCTGCCCACTTCGGCCTTGGTGCCCGGCACCACTTCCAGCACCACCCGGGTCACGTCGGGCTTGACCGAGAACTGCGCCACCCGCCAGCGGATGACCTGCGGGCTGGAAAGACGGACGATATCCTTGCGGGAAAGGCCGGTGCCCCGTCCCACGCCCACCAGGTCCACCACGACCCGGTTGGGGTTCGGCAGCACCTGCAGCCGGGCGCCCCCGCGGTAGCCGGGGATGGCGAGGCGCAGTGCGGCCTCCTGCCCGGGGCCGGACACGAAAGCGGCGGTCTTCAGGACCGGGTTCGGGCCGACAGCGTCCACGTCGGGGACGGCAGCTTGGAGGGATCCGCACTGGATCCCCGCCAGAACGACGGTCCCCGCCACCAGCAAAGAACACAGGCGAGCATTCATCGTTTAGCCTCCTCGCGTTTATAGACTTTGACGACGGTGCGGTAGATCCTGCTGGTTCCGTTGGGGTCCCACTGGTGGAAAGTGACGGACTTATCGTCGATGGCCACCAGGACCCCGTCCCGGAACTTGAACCCGACCGGAAGCATGCGGATGTTGCCCCGGGCGTCCGAAACCACGGCCAGGACCTTGCCCCCGGAGGCGACCCGGCCCTTCACGGCGATGTCGTCCACCAGGTCGCCCTTGTTGGACTGCTCCGCATCGGTGGGCGTGGCGAAGGGATCCCGCACCAGGGTCGGGCGGTAGGGTGTGGCGTTGAACACCATGAGGTCTTCGGTGTTGATGGCGGACGCCGCCGACTGGGCCGGGGTGGCCACCGACGGCGCCGGCGCGTTGGGCGCAGGCTTGGCTGCGCCCTGGGCCCCCGGTCCGAGGGCGAAGGCCGCGGACAGGGACAAGGCGTGGAGGCAGGAGAAGGTGCGCCGCATGGCTCAGTCTCCCGAGTCTTTCTTCACCGGGGACGCCGGCTTGCGCGCCGCCCCGGCCGGGACGGGCGCCGCGGCCGGCTTGGCCGGGTTGTAGACGAAGGCGCTGACCTTGCACGTGACGGAGACCGGGTAGAGGGGATTGGTGGTGTCCCGCTTCATCTGCAGGTCGGTGAGGTTGATGATCTTGCCGTAGCCGGAGAGCAGGGAGGTGAACTGGCCCAGGGTGTGGTAGCCGGCCCGGAAGGTGAACTGCACCGGGAACTCGGTGTAGTAGTCCTTGGCGATGGGCGGGAGCAGGGAGAAGGAGACCTGCTCGATGCCCGAGGCGTCTGCCAGCTTCTTGATCCGGTAGGGGATCTCGCCCCGGTCGGTGTCGGTGGGCATGATGCTGACCAGTTCCTCGATCTCCTTTTCGTGCTGGGCCACCTTTATCCTGAGCTTCTCGTAGATGTCCTTCAGGGCGTAGCCCCGGTCCACGTCCTGCTTGAGCGCCGTGTTGGCTCCCTTGAGCGCGGAAAGGTCGTCCCGCTTGCCGCCGAGGAAGACGTACACCAGCACGAACACCAGGAGCCCGGCCAGGCCGCCGATGAGGATCTGCTTGTGGAAGTTGGAATTCATGGCACCCTCAGGCTGAATTCTTCAGATCGCACGAAATGGTGAATTCAACCGTGCGATCCTTCTTGTTCGCCGCGGGATAGTTGACGTTCTGGAACCACTTGCTCTGCTCCACCAGGCGGCTGCGGAACTGGTTGATGGCCTCGAAGCTGCTGCTCTCCCCCCTGATGCTGATGTTCATGCCCTTCTGGGTGATCTCCCTGAACCAGACGTCGTCCGGAAGGCAGTTGGCCAGCTCCTCCAGCAGGTGCACCGGAAGCTGCTGGCCGGTCTTGAGGCCGGCGATGACCTCCTTCTTCTTCTGCAGGGCCTCCTCCTGGGCCCGGAAGGTCTTCTCCAGCGTGATGTACTTCTCCAGGTCCTTCTTCTTGGCCTGGAGATCCATCTTGGTCCGGGTCGCCTGCTCCACCTGCCCTTTGAGGTAGACGTAGTAGACGCCGCCGGCGGAGGCCAGAATCACCCCCAGCAGGACCCCGGCGATGGGGAAGCTGGCCCGGCGCGTGCCCACCCCTTCGGCGTAGATCGGGGCCGCTTCCGGCTTTTCCGGCTTCTTGCCGGCGGCCTGGGCGAGGGCGTCCCCCAGCAGGTTGATCTTGATCATCGGTCCCCCACTTGGCGCAAGGCCAATCCAACCGCCACCGCGGCGGTGCAGCCGATGTCGTTGACCACGGCGGGATCCACGCTGCGCTCATCCAGCTCGACGGCCTTGAACGGGTCCAGCCGGTCCACCGGCACCCGCAGGCGCTCCCCGAGGATCTCAGGCAGGTGGACCACCTTGGCGCTGCCCCCCGAGAGCAGCACCCGGTCCAGGCGGTCGACCTTGAAGCTGGACCGGAAGAAGTCGATGGTGCGTCCCAGCTCGTCGGCGAAGCTGTCGGAGATGGCCGAGAGGGACGGCTCCACCTCCTCCGAGGTGCGGCCCTCGGCGGCGACCCCCTCCTTGAGCTGCTCCGCCGCCTCCCGGGAGATGCCCCAGTCCTCCATGAGCTTGTCCGTGAAACGGTGCCCGCCCCAGGCGATATCGCGCCAGAACAGCGACTTGCGCCCGACCAGCATGGTCAGGTTGGTGAACTGGGCGCCGATGTTGACCAGGGCCACCACCTCGTCCCGGGCCCCTTCCCCGGCGCTGATCTCGTAGAGGTTCTGGATGGCGAACACGTCCACGTCCACCAGCACCGGCTTGGCCCCGGCCATGGCGACGCAGCTCAGGTACGCCTCGATCTTGTCCCGGCGGCACGCCACCAGCACCACGTCCATGTTGCCGTCGGCGGGGCGCTCCTCCAGCACGGCGAAGTCCAGGGCGTAGGCGTCCAGGCCCTGGCCCGCGGGGAAGAAGCTCTCCGCTTCCCACCGCACCGACTCGGCCAGTTCCGCCGGGCTCATGAGGGGGAACGTCACTTTTTTGACCATCACCTGCTGCCCGGCCACCGAGATGGCCACTTCCCGCGCCTTGATCTTCTGCTCGTTGAGCACCTGCCGGATGGCCGTGGCCACCGCGTTGCTGTCCATGATGTCGCCCTCGACGATGGCGTCGAAGGGCAGGAGGGCCATCCCTAGCTTCTGGAGCCGGTGGCGTTGATTACCGCCCTTGCCGGTGATCTGCAACTCGCAGATTTTCACGGAGCTGGAGCCGATGTCCAAACCTATTAGCTGCTTCTTCTTAGTCCCGAAAAGACCCACAGGGAGCCTCGCTTATGAAGATTGGGCGCTTCAGTCTAACCGTTTGTTTTCTTCGGTCAACCCATACTTTAGTTAAGAACCGATGGGCGCCGGATCGAAAGCCACGATCACGACAGTTATGTTGTCCTCCCCGCCATTTTCCATGGCTCGGCTGATAAGTTCTTCGGCTGCTGCCTCCGCGTCGGGGGCGCTCTGTACGATTCCCCAGATCTCCTTGTCTTGAACCATTCCTGACAGACCATCCGTGCAAAGCAAGATGCGGTCCAATTCCTTGACTTGGAGCTCCCGGATCGCCAGGTCCAGGTCCCCGCCGTTGCCCAGGGCCTGGGTGATGACGTTGCGGAAGGGGTGGCGGCGGGCCTCCTCGGGGGTCAGGATGCCGTTGGCCACCTGTTCCGCGACCCAGGAATGATCCTGGGTGATTTGTTGGATCCCCTCCGGATTCAATAGATAGGCTCGACTGTCGCCCACGTGGATGAGGGTGGCCAGGTCCCCGTGGACCAGGCAGGCCACCACCGTGGACCCCATGGACTCGCGCTCGGGGTTGGCCCGGATGTCGTCCAGGATCCCCTGGTCCGCCAGCAGCAGGGAGGCCTTGAGGCGGTTGCCGTCGTAGCTCAGGTCCTTCTCGTACTCCACCGGCCAGGTCCGGTCCCGCTCCGCGGTATGGGCGATGAAGGTGCTGATCTTGTCCACCACGATCCGGCTGGCCACCTCGCCGGCCGCATGGCCACCCAGCCCATCCGCCACCACGAACAGGCCCAAGTCCGGTTCCATCAGGAAATTGTCTTCGTTGTGCTTGCGCACACATCCGACCTCCGTCCGGCCGGTCGCCGTAATCCGCATGTTCATCCCCTCTTCAGCAACCGATTGATGGCTTCCTTGGCGTTGGCCACCAGGCTCTCCCACTGCTCGGACAGGCTCGGGCCCTTCTCCTTGGCCGCCTTTTTCCCTCCGCCCGCCGGGACCGCCGGTGAGAACACGGGATGGTTGGGGGCCAGGTTGTGCACGATGTTCCAGAGCCGGCTGGCCCGGGCGTGCATGCCCAGGACCTGGAAGGTCTGGGCCAGCAGGATGGTGGAGTCCACGTCCTTGGGGTTGATCCGGATGGCCGTCTCCAGGGCCCGGACCTGGGCCCTCTTGTCGCCGTTGGTGGTGTCCAGCAGCTTGCCGTAGAGGGCGTGGAACTCGCCGTGCTCCCCGTCCAGGCGGATGGCGTACTGGATCAGGCCCAGGGCCCGTTCGGGCGCCTTGGCTTCCGCGGCCGCCTTGGCGTCCCGGTACCACTCCTCGGCGCTCTTGTTGGCGCCGCTGCGGCCCTCGGGCGAGTGGTCCAGCTGGATCTGGGCCTGGGCCTGGGCCGAGGCGCCCGGGGCGGTGGGGGAAGCCTGCACCGCAGGCTTCTCGTCCCGCCGGGGGGTGTCCTTCAGCATGTTGTAGGCCTCGGCCAGCATCCGGAAACGCCGCTCCGCCTCCGCCTTGGCCGCCCCGGTGTAGCGGTCGGGGTGCCATTTTTTCGCCATGCCGTGATAAGCCGCCTTGATCTCATCAGGCGAAGCGCCAGCCGAAATTTCCAGGATTTCGTACGGATTCATGGGAGACCCGCGGGACAGGTGATAATTAAATTATCGAGATAGATCCTGCTAGCAAAAATATTAACCTACTTCCGCCGGAGAAAGGAAAGGAACGACATGGTTTTTCCGCTCCAGGGACGCATTCCGTCCCGACCTTCCGCCGGTTTCCTGGATGGGCGCCCGGGTGCCGGATGTTTTAACAATGATTCCCGGTCCGCTCCCGGCAAGCCCGCACCGTGAGTGCCGCGCCCGGCGAATTGATGGCACACTCTAGCTTCAAGTGGGAGCAGGGCATGGGCTCGGGTCCTTTGACGGCGTGGCGGGAAGGTCTGGCGGCGGGGGACCTCTCCGCGGAATTCCTGGCCCTGGCCGCCCTGGACCGCATGGAGCGCCTGGAGGGGCGCCTCAACGCCGTGACCCACCGGGACCCGGAACGGACCCTCCTGGCCGCCCGGTCGGCCGACGTCCGCCTGGCCCGCGGCGAGCGCGGGCCCATGCTGGGCATCCCGTTCGTCCTCAAGGACAACTTGCACCTGGAAGGCGCGCCGGTGAGCAACGGCTCGCGCATCATGGGGAACTACCGGGCCCCCTACGACGCCACCGTCGTGCGGCGCCTGCTGGACGCCGGCGCGGTGCCGGTGGCCAAGGCCAACATGGACGAGTTCGCCATGGGCTCGAGCGGGGAGTTCAGCGCCTTCGGCCCCACCCGCAATCCCTGGGACCTGGACCGGGTTCCCGGCGGCAGTTCCTCCGGCCCGGTGGCGGCGGTGGCGGCCGGCTACGCGCCCTTCGCCCTGGGCTCGGACACGGGCGGATCGGTCCGGCTCCCGGCCAGCTTCTGCAACGTCACCGCCCTCCGGCCCACCTACGGCGCCCTGAGCCGGTACGGCCTCACGGCCATGGCCTCCTCCCTGGACCAGGTCGGCCCGGTGGCGGTCACCGCCCAGGACCTGGCGGCCGGCCTCGCGGTGCTGGCGGGGCCCGACCCCCTGGACTCGACCAGCATCGCCCTGCCGCGCGCGGACCGCCTGGCCGACCTGGCCCCGGCCGAGCTCAAGGGGCTGCGCATCGGCCTGCCCCGGGAGTATTTCGGCCCGGGCCTCGAGCCGGGGGTCCGGGCCGCGCTGGAGTCCGCCCTGGCGGCCCTGGCGGGCCAGGGGGCCGTCCTGGAGGAGACCAGCCTGCCCCACACCCCCTGCGCCATCGACACCTACTACCTGATCAACACCTCGGAAGTCTCCAGCAACCTGTCCCGGTTCGACGGCATGCGCTACGGCGACCGGCGGCCCGGCGACACCCTGCGCGGGGTGATCGCCGACACCCGGGACGAGGGCTTCGGGCCCGAAGCCAAGCGGCGCATCCTGCTGGGCGCCTTCTGCCTCTCCAAGGGCTACTACGACGCCTTCTACCTCAAGGCCCAGAAGGCCCGGACCCTGATCGCCCGGGATTTCCGGGAGGCCTTCCGCCGCCTGGACTTCCTGGCCGCCCCGGTCTGCCCCTGCACCGCCTTCCCGCTGGGGGCCCGGACCGCCGATCCCCTGGCCATGTACCTGACCGATGTGTTCACCGTCACCCCTTCCCTGGCCGCCCTGCCCGCCCTTTCCGTGCCGTGCGGGTTCGACGGCGGCCTGCCGGTGGGCCTCCAGCTGATCGCGCCGTCCCTGGAGGACGTGCGCCTGCTGGAAGTCGGGCACGCCTTCCAGCAGCTCACCGGCCACCACCTCAAGCGCCCGCCGCTTTTAGGAGCCTGACCATGGCCTTCGACATTGTCATGCCGCAGATGGGGGAGTCCATCACCGAGGCGACCATCCTCAAGTGGCACCGCAAGGTGGGGGAGGCCATCGGCAAGGACGAGACCCTCTACGAGATCTCCACCGACAAGGTGGACGCCGAGATTCCCGCCCCGGTGGCCGGCACCCTCGTGGAGATCCTGGTGCAGGAGAACGCCACCGTCCCGGTGGGCACGGTGGTGGGCCGCCTGGGCGACGCCGCCGAGCGGCCCGCGGCGGCTGCCGCCCCGGAAGCGGTCCAGGGCCCGCCCGCCCCGCGCATCCCCGGCGTGGAGGCCGGAAGGACCGCGCCGGACCGGGCCCCGGAACCCGCCGCCGAAGCCCCCCGGGTGGACGAGGATTCCCTGGAAGGCCGGCTCAGGACCAAGTCCAGCCCGCTGGTCCGGCGCATGGCCGAGGAGCACCAGGTCGACCTGGCCGCGGTCCCGGGCACCGGCCTCATGGGCCGGGTCACCAAGGATGACATGGAGGCCTACCTGGCCGGCCGGCCCGCGGCCGCGCCGAAGCCCTCAGCGCCGGCTCCCGCCCCCGCCGCGGCCAAGCCCCTTGCGCCGGCGCCCGCCATGACCGCCCGGCCGGCTTCTCCCGTGCCGGCCGCGGCGCCCGGGGAGAAGGTCCGGGTGGAGCCCATGAGCCGGATGCGCCGGATCATCGCCGACAACATGGTCGCCTCCAAGCACGCCAGCGCCCACGTGTACACGGTGTTCGAGATCGACATGAGCCAGGTGTCCCGGCTCCGGACCCGGCACCGCCAGGCCTTCGAGCAGGCCTACGCCACCCGGCTCAGCTTCATGCCCTTCGTCCTGATGGCCGTGGCCAAGGCCCTGCGCGCCTTCCCCATGGTCAACGCCTCGGTGGACGGGGACACCATCGTCTACAAGCTCGACATCAACCTGGGAGTGGCCGTGGCCCTGGACTGGGGCCTGATCGTGCCGGTCATCAAGCGCGCCGACCAGCTCAACCTGGCCGGGCTGGCCCAGGCCGTCAATGACCTGGCCGCCCGCGCCCGCTCCAAGCAGCTCAAGCCCGAGGAGATCCAGGACGGCACCTTCACCATCACCAACCCGGGGTCCTACGGCGAGACCTTCGGCCTGCCGATCATCAACCAGCCGCAGGTGGCCATCCTGGGCATGGGCGCGGTCAAGAAGCGCCCGGTGGTGATCACCGACGCCGGCGGCGAGGACGCCCTGGCCATCCGGGAGACCATGTTCAGCGGCCTGAGCTTCGACCACCGCCTCATCGACGGCGCCACCGCCGACCAGTTCATGGCCGCGGTGAAGAAGGACCTGGAGACCTCCACCTTCGGCCTTGAATAGCAAAGCGCCCGCCGTCGAGGCGGGCGCTGGACGGACCCCATGGGTCCGGTTGGCCGGAGGTCAGGCTACTTCTTGACCCACTTCTTGCCTTCGTCGTTGAGGTTGAGCTTGGTGCAGGGCATGGCGGCGTGGCATGCGGTGCACTTGTTGAGGGCGGGGTTCTTGGCCTGGGCTTCCTTCATGATGGGCGCGGTGGCCATGGCGAAGGGGGCGGCGGCGACCATCAGGGTGGCGGCAAGGATGTAACGCTTCATGTGATCCCTCCATGTTATGGAAATCAAATTGTATGAGAATCGGATCTCCGTGTCATGAAAAAAGTGCTTCGATCCACCTGGGCTTTCCCAGGCTCCCGCCATTACTTCACCCTTCCCTGATAATTACGCGCACCCCGCCAAAGCCGGACGGACCCATGCCATCGGGGATTCCGGTCCCCTGGATCTTTTGTATCTTTTCAACTGCGGAGCCTCAAAGCGTTTCCATCCCCTCCATCCCCTTCATCCGCGGCCATTTTGGTTTTTTGACCAACTGGAATCTCCGGCAAAGGTTGGTACGCTCCGGCCCATCCCTGGGAAAAAAATGCCGGTGATAAGGCCAATGGCCATCATCGGCGCCACCCTCTTGAACGGATCCGATCTTTTTTCCCCGGAGGAGGTCACCCCGGCAGGGCCCGGAACAGGGCCAGCACCGCCAGGTCCCCGGCCCCGGCCCGGGCCAGGGCCTGGGCGCAGCGCAGGAGGGTGGTGCCGGTGGTCCAGACGTCGTCCACCAGCAGGACCGACTCCCCCGCCAGGCGGCGGCCGCCCCGCATTCCCACGGCCCAGGCCGGCAGCCGCCGCCGGCCGCTCTCCCCCAGGCCCGACTGGGGCCGGGTGAACCAGGCCTTGCGCAGCAGGGGACGGAAGGGCTTGCCGATCCGCCGGGCGAACAGGGCCGCGGCCTCCTCGGCCAGGTCGAAGCCCCGCCGCCAGCGCCGGGGGAACGAGGTGGGGGCGCTGCACACCAGGTCGGCGGCCCAGGCGAAATCCGGCAGCGGCGCCCGGCCGGCCCGGTCCAGCAGCGCCGCCTTCCAGCCCAGTTCGCCCCGCTTGATGCCCGGCACCAGGAGCGCCCCCAGGGCCGGCCGCCCCGCCCGGTAGACCCAGAGCGCGTCCCCCCGCCGCCAGGGCAGAGGCTCCGGGCAGGCCCCGTGGGCCAGGGCGCACCAGGGGCAGCGCTCTTCCGGCAGCGGCGCCAGTCCCGCCCAGCACCGGGCGCAGAGCCCGGCCTGGGGCCCCCGTCCCAGGGGCCCCAGGCAGCCCCGGCAGGGGATCACGCGGAGGTGGCCCGGTTGCCCAGGACCAGCCGCAGGCCGTAGCCTCCCAGCAGGGCGCAGGCCAGGGCGCCGAGCAGGTGGACCGGGACGCCGCCCTCCCCCAGCAGGATCCCGGCGCCGTGCTCGAACACCAGGAAACCGCCCTGGGCCGCCGGCGGGAGCCCCCGGAGGGACCAGCCCAGGCCCGCCAGGGCCGCCAGCACCAGGCCCAGGCCCACCAGGTCCACCCGCAGGGGGCCGAACCGGACGCCCTTCTGCTGCTGGAGCCGGCTGTGGCGGCGGCCGTAGGTGAAGTAGATGAGCAGCCCGACGACCAGCCACACCACCAGCCGGACCCAGGTGTCCAGGTCCAGGCCCGACATCACCCAGAGGCACGAGGCCGCGCCGGCCAGGCCCACCACCCACGGCATGGGGACCTTGAACGGGCGGTCCACGGACGGGCTGGTGCGGCGCAGGATCGGCACGCCCACGCACACCAGCAGGAAGGCCAGGAGGGTGCCGATGGAGACCAGCTTGCCCACGAGGCTGATGGGCATGATCCCGGCGCAGGCCGCCACGAACACGCCGGTGACGACGGTGGCGAAGTGCGGGGTCCGATGATGCCGGTGCAGGTTCCCGAACCAGGGCAGCAGGCCGTCCTTGGCCATGGAGAAGAAGATCCGGGTCTGGCCCAGCATGAGCACCAGGATCACCGAGGTCAGGCCCGCCAGGGCGCCCAGCTTGACCACGCAGGTGAACGCCCGCTGGGCCAGGGGGGTCCAGTGGCGCAACTGCACGATCTGGTCGATCCCGACCGCGATGGGGTCGGAGACGTCCAGGTGGCGGTAGGACACCACCCCGGTCAGGGTCAGGGCCACCAGGACGTAGAGCAGGGTGCACACCAGCAGGGAGGACAGGATGCTGATGGGCATGTCCCGGCGCGGGTTCCTGGCCTCCTGGGCGGTGGTGCTCACGGCGTCGAACCCGATGAAGGCGAAGAACACCACGCCCGCGCCGGTGAGCACTCCGCCGCGCAGCCACCCGTACCGGTGGACTTCCTGCCCGGCGTCCACGAGCAGGGTCCGGGCCGGGACCAGGCTGGCCAGCCCGGTGGCCGCGGGGTTGGCATGCAGGTTCGCCCCGGAGATCATGCCGATCCCCAGCAGGATGAACACCGCCACGATGCTGACCTTGACCACCACGATGAAGGTGTTCACCCAGGCGCTCTGGGTGATGCCCCGGTAGATCACCGCGCAGACCAGGAGGGCCACGAAGGACGCGGGCAGGTTCCAGTACCCGGGCGCCTGCAGCCCGGACCCGAGGGTGACCGCCTCCCACGGCCCCCGGGTGAACCGCAGCGCCGCGTCCGGGAAGGCGAGGCCCAGGGTGCGGTGCAGCAGCGAGAACAGGTAGCCGGACCACCCGTTGGCGACGGTCACCGCCCCGAAGGCGTACTCCAGCACCAGGTCCCAGCCGATGATCCAGGCGATGAACTCGCCCATGGTGGCGTAGGAGTATGCGTAGGCCGATCCCGCCACCGGGATCATCGCGGCCATCTCCGCGTAGCAGAGTCCGGCCAGGGCGCACAGGACCCCGCCGAGGATGAAGCTGTAGACGATGGCCGGCCCGGCGTAGTGGGCGGCGGCCTCGCCCGTCAGGGTGAAGATCCCGGCGCCGATGATGGCGCCGATCCCCAGCATGGTCAGGCTGAACGCGCCCAGGGAGCGCTTCAGTCCGGGGTCCCCCTCCGCTCCTTCTCCGGCGGGGCCGGAGGCGTCGGCGACCAGGGTGGGAAGATCCTTCTTCAAGAAGAGATTGGTCATTAATTCCCCCAGCAAGGACGGCGGGAATATCCAAGGCCCGGGCCGCTGGGCCTGCCGCCCTGGGCCCGGCGCCCGCTCCGCCGTACGAAAGCCTTCGATGCCAGGGGCGAGGGGCCGATGACGGCCGGGCCAGCGGAAACCGGGCGATCCGGGCTCGCCCCGGGCCTGGATCCAGCGCCCGTCCGTTCGATTTAAAGGTTGCAGGTAAAGGACCTGAAGGACAGTACTGGGTGCCGAAAATTTCCTGGCGCGCCGGAGCCCGGAAGCGCCGTTCCGCCCCTGCGTACAGACCTGGGCCGGGCTTGCCACGGCACTCAGGGCAACGACTTAGGGCTGCTTCTTCCGATCTGACCCGGTTCATCGCGCCCCGATGCATGGGGCCCGGCTTGGATCCATCGTAGCGCGAATCCGCTCCCCCGACGACCGGTCCCGGGTGCCGGAGGCAAATGCCCCTTGCGGCTCAAGGAGGTTTGCCGGACGCAAAAAAAACCCCGTCGAGTCCCCTTGACGCCCCAACATCTTGGGGTGATCCTTTCCATCCAGCACAACCCGTAGATTTTCGTGGTCGCCTGCCCGAACGGGCGGGAAGGGGGTGCTGTGGGGACCGGCAGCCGTCGTCGTCATTGAGGAAACCATGAAGATCAACCGCTTTTTTACCAAAACCGGCAGGGACCCCCTGGAAGGCATTCCGTTCGTGCCCCGCACCAGCCGGATCACCAAGCTGGACGGCACCGTGGTGTTCGAGGCCAAGGACGTGATGGTGCCCGAGGGCTGGTCCCAGGTGGCGGTGGACATCCTGGCCCAGAAGTATTTCCGCCGGAAGGGCATCGACCCGGCCGGCGGCGGCGAGCGGGACGCGCGCCAGGTCTTCCACCGCCTGGCCGGGTGCTGGCGGCACTGGGGCGAGCGGCACGGCTACTTCAGCGCCGTCGAGGACGCCCAGGCCTTCTACGACGAACTGGTGTACATGCTGGCCAACCAGATGTGCGCGCCCAACAGCCCCCAGTGGTTCAACACGGGCCTGCACTGGGCCTACGGCATCTCCGGTCCGGCCCAGGGGCACAGCTACGTGGACCCGGCCACGGGGAAGGTGACCCACTCCACCTCCGCCTACGAGCGCCCTCAGCCCCATGCCTGCTTCATCCAGAGCATCGAGGACGACCTGGTCAACCCGGGCGGGATCATGGACCTGTGGACCCGGGAAGCCCGGATCTTCAAGTACGGCAGCGGGACCGGGACCAACTTCTCCAAGGTCCGGGGGGCCGACGAGGCGCTGTCCGGCGGCGGCCGCTCCTCCGGGCTCATGTCCTTCCTGGCGGTGGGGGACCGGGCCGCGGGGGCGATCAAGTCCGGCGGCACCACCCGCCGGGCGGCCAAGATGGTGTGCCTGGACCTGGACCACCCGGACGTGGAGGCGTTCATCGACTGGAAGGTGACCGAGGAGCGCAAGGTGGCCATGATGGCCGCCGGCAGCCTGGTGCTGAACCGGCACTGGAACGCCCTGTGCGAGGCGGTGGAGGGGTCCACCACCCGGGACGCCAGCCCGCGGACCAACGAGAAGCTGCGCAAGGCCCTGGCCCGGGCCAAGGCCGAGGGCGCGGCGCCGGCCTTCCTGTCCCAGTGCCTGAGCCGCCTGGAGCAGGGCGACTTCGCCCGGGACCTGAAGCAGTACGACACCACCTGGGACGGCGACGGCTACCTCACCGTGGGCGGCATGAACTCCAACAACTCGGTGCGGGTGCCGGACCAGTTCATGCGCGCCCTGGAGACCGACGGCAACTGGTACCTGGAGCGCCGCACCGACGGCAAGGTGAGCAAGACCCTCAAGGCCCGCGCCCTGTGGGACCGGATCAACCACGCCGCCTGGTCCTGCGCCGACCCGGGGATCCAGTTCGACACCACCATCAACGACTGGCACACGTGTCCCGCGGACGGGCCGATAAATGCTTCGAACCCGTGCTCCGAATACATGTTCCTGGACGACACCGCCTGCAACCTCGCATCGCTCAACCTGTGCGGCTACCTCACCCCCGACGGGGGCTTCGACCTGGCCGGGTACCGCCACGCCATCCGGCTCTGGACCATCGTGCTGGAGATCTCGGTGCTGATGGCGCAGTTCCCCTCCGAGCGGATCGCGGAGCTGTCGTACGAGTTCCGCACCCTGGGCCTGGGCCACGCCAACCTGGGCTCCCTGCTCATGCGCCTGGGCATCCCCTACGACAGCGAGACGGGCACCCAGTGGTGCGCCGCCCTCACCGCCATCCTCACCGGCGATGCCTACGCAGCCAGCGCGGAGATGGCCCAGGAGCTGGGCCCCTTCCCCGGCTACGCGCGCAACCGCGACGCCATGCTGCGGGTGGTGCGCAATCACCGCCGGGCCGCCTACAACGCCCCGGCGGCGGAGTACGAGCAGCTCTCCATCATCCCCCAGGGCCTGCGCGGCACCGGCGTGCCCAGGTCCATCCTGGAGGCCGCCCGGGAGAGCTGGGACCGGGCCCTGGCCCTGGGCGAGCAGCACGGCTTCCGCAACGCCCAGGTCTCCGTGCTGGCGCCCACCGGCACCATCGGCCTGCTCATGGACTGCGACACCACCGGCGTCGAGCCCGACTTCGCCCTGGTGAAGTTCAAGAAGCTGGCGGGCGGGGGCTACTTCAAGCTGGTCAACCGGGCCATCCCCGAGGCGCTCATGCGCCTGGGCTACGCGCCCACCCAGATCAAGGACATCGAACGCTACGTGGTGGGCTGGCTGGAGATCACCGACCAGACCCCGGGGATCCCGCGCTCCCGGTTCCTGGCCAAGGGCTGGACCGTCAAGGAGCTGGACGCCCTGGCCGATAAGCTGCCCACCGCCTTCGACCCGGCCTACGTGGTGCCGGTGGACCGGCTCAAGGAGAAGTTCGGGGAGGAGGCCGCCGCCCAGTTCCTGGACGCCCTGGCCGGCTCCATGACCATGGAGGGCGCGCCCCACCTGGCCGAGGAGCACCTGCCCATCTTCGACTGCGCCAACCGGTGCGGGCGCAAGGGGGTGCGCTTCATCGCCCCCATGGGCCACATCCGCATGATGGGCGCCGCCCAGCCCTTCCTCAGCGGCGCCATCAGCAAGACCATCAACCTCCCGGCCCAGGCCACGGTGGAGGACGTCGCCGAGATCTACAAGGCCTGCTGGCAGTACATGATCAAGGCGGTCGCCCTCTACCGGGACGGCAGCAAGATGAGCCAGGCCATGGCCACCAACCTGGACCTGCTGGAGGGCATCGACACCCTGGTGGACGATGAGGCGCCCAAGGTCGAGAAGGTGCAGGTCCTGGCCCAGAACCTGGTGCGCACCTACCGCAAGAAGCTGCCCAACCGGCGCGGCGGCTACACCCAGGCCGCCAACATCGGCGGCACCAAGCTCTACCTGCGCACGGGCGAGTACGAGGACGGCACCCTGGGCGAGATCTTCCTGGACATCCACCGGGAGGGGGCCGGCTTCCGGGCGGTGCTCAACTGCTTCGCCATCGCGGTCTCCATGGGCCTGCAGCACGGGGTGCCCCTAGAGGAGTTCTGCGACGCCTTCCTGTTCACCCGGTTCGAGCCCAACGGGATGGTCCAGGGCAGCGACACGGTGAAGTTCTCCACCAGCCTCATCGACTTCGTGTTCCGGGAGCTGGCCATCAGCTACCTGGGCCGGTACGAGCTGGCCCAGGTGGAACCGGAGCAGCTCATGCAGCTCACCGGGGGCAACAAGAATCCCGAGAGCCAGGCCCAGTCCCTGGGCCCCACGGCCGCGGGCGGCATGACCCCCCTGTTCCCGGAGGGCGAGACCGCCGGAGGCGCCCCTGAGCCCGCCCTGGCCGCCGCTCCCGGCCACCCCCACGGCCGGGCCCCCCAGGGCGGCGCCCACGCCCCCCAATCGGCCTTCCAGGCGGCGCGCCAGAAGGGCTACACCGGCGACCCCTGCCCCGAGTGCGGCCACCTGACCATGGTGCGCAACGGCGCCTGCCTCAAGTGCCAGACCTGCGGCGCCACGTCGGGGTGCAGCTAGGGACCTCGCCCCGGTTCACCCCTCCCAGGGGAACCGGTAGGGCATGTCATACCACCCGCGCAGGGTCTCCATGTCCCTGCGCAGGGCCGCCGGCACCGGGCAGCCCCGCTCCCGGCGGTATTCCCAGGCCAGGAACTCCTTCTCCCCGGCGGTGTAGATGCGCTCCTCCCCGGGTGCCCTGCGGCTGGCCCGCAGTTCGCGCAGGATGTCGCCGGCGATCTTCTTGAACCGGGACAGGTCGATGAACTCCTCCACGTCGATGGCCAGGAAGAAGTGCCCCAGGGGATAGGGGATCTTCCTCCCCTGGGGGTCGAAGCCGTTGAGCATCTTCAGGTAGGCCCCGTCCTGGAGGGCGGCGCAGAGGATCTCCACCACGGTGGCGTAGCCGTAGCCCTTGTACCCGGCGTGGTCCTCCCCCAGCCCGCCCAGGGGGGTCAGGGCCGCCCGGTCCTTGGTGAGGTCGATGAGCACCTGGGCGGTGTCGGTGCGGTCCCGGCCCTCCGCGTCGATGACCCAGCCGGGCGGCAGGTCCTTGCCCATGCGCGCATAGGACTCGATCTTGCCGCGCTGGGTCACGGAGGTGGCGCAGTCCAGGAGGAACGGGAAGGCTTCGTCGGTGGGGATGCCCACGGTGAGCGGGTTGGTGCCCAGCATGTTCTCCACCCCGAAGGTGGGGGCGATGGAGGGCCGGGCGTTGGTGCCGGTGATGCCGATCATGCCGGCCTGGGTGGCCATCAGCGCGTAGTACCCGGCGATGCCGTAGTGGGTGGAGTTGCGCACGGCGGTCATGCCCAGCCCGTGGGCCCGGGCCTTGGCGATGGCCATCTCCATGGCCCGCCTGGCCACCACGTGGCCCATGCCGTTGTGCCCGTCCAGCACGGCGGTGGTCTTGCGTTCCCGGACCACTTCCACCCGGGTCACCGGGTCCAGGATGCCGTCCCGGATCCGGTCGATGTAGATGGGCTTGAGCCGCCCGATGCCGTGGGAATCGATGCCCCGCTGGTCGGACTCGATGAGCACCCCGGCCACGGTCCGGGCGTCCTCCAGGGGCACCCCCGCCGCCGCCAGGGCCTCGCCCATGAACTTCTCCAGGTAGGCGAAATCCAGCCAGGCGCAGTCCTGGTACTGCCGGTCAAAGCTCTCATACAGCTTCATGAGCGTCCCTTTGCAAGTCGGAGTGATCCCATCCTCGCCCCAAAGGCCGGTCCGGCTCAAGGGGGCAGTGGATTCTTGACTTTTCTAATACGGTCTTCCGGGTCCGGGCTCCCGCCCGCCGGGGTCCACGAACGGGTCATAGTTTTTAGACTCCGCTTGGGATGCCACCCAACCCATGGCACACTCCTTGTTCAGACCATGTCTGGCGCGGAGCCTCCCTTGCCCATGACCAACGCCGTGACCATCTTCACCACCTGCGGAAGCGAGGAGACGGCGCTGACCATCGCCGCGGCGGTGGTGGACCAGGGGTTCGCCGCCTGCGTGAACATCTTCCCGGCCATCAAGAGCTATTACTACTACAAGGGCGGCACCCACCTCGACGAAGAAGTGATGCTGATGATCAAGACCACCCGGGAGCATTTCGCCACCGTCTCCCAGGTGATCACCGAGCTGCATACCTACGAGATTCCCGAGATCCTGATGGTACCCGTGGAAGCCTGCTCCGAGAGTTTCCTCCAGTGGATCGAGCACTCGGTCTCCCGGCAGGCCTGATCCCCTTCCCCAGCCGTACCCCGGATCTTTGGAGAGCCCCATGGAAAGCGCCCTGAGCGGAGAATTCCTGCACGTGGTGGAGCAGGCCGCCATCGCCTGCGCCCGCAGCATCGGCAACGGCGACCGCAAGGCCAGCGACCGGCTCGCGGTGGAATCCATGCGCCGGACCATGGACGAACTGCCCATCGACGGCACCATCGTCATCGGTGAGGGGGAGCGGGATCAGGCGCCCATGCTCTACGTGGGCGAGAAGGTGGGCAAGGGCCAGGGATGGCCGGCCATCGACATCGCCGTGGACCCCCTGGAAGGCACCAACCTCTGCGCCACCGGCGCCAACAACGCCATCACCGTGCTGGCGGCCTCGGAGCAGGGCGGGCTGCTGCACGCCCCCGACCTGTACATGCAGAAGCTCTGCGTGGGGCCCGCCGCCAAGGGCAAGGTGCACCTGGACGACCCCCCGGCCAGGACCCTGAAGACCATCGCCGACGCCCTGCGCCGGCCGGTGGGCGAGATCACCGTGGTGGTGCTGGACCGGCCCCGGCACACCCAGCTCATCGCCGACATCCGCGCGGCCGGCGCGCGCATCCACCTGATCGGCGACGGCGACCTGTCGGCCGCCATCTCCGCCGCCGTCTCCGGCACCGGCGTGCACGCGGTGATGGGCATCGGCGGGGCGCCCGAGGGGGTGCTGTCGGCGGCGGCGCTCAAGTGCCTGGGCGGCGAGATCCAGGGCCGCCTGATCGTCGATTCCAACACCGCCTCCCGGGAGAAGGCCGAGGGCATGGGGGTTGACTTCGGGCGGATCTACAAGACCGAGGACCTGGCCCCGGGCGAGCACATCATCTTCGCCGCCTGCGGGGTCACCCAGGGCAGCCTGCTGGACGGCGTGCACCTGTTCGGGGAGGGGGTGCGCACCTCCTCCCTCATCCTCAACCGCATCCCGCGCCGGGTGCGGTTCGTTGACACGGTCCACGTGAACGAGGGGGAAGGCATCACGGTGCGGTTCTAGGAGCCTGTCCGTCGCTTGCAGTTCGCTGGCGCGACCTGCAAGCGACGAAAATGAAGCTGGCGGAGGTTCAAGGGGCCGTGTTCCACCCCCATGGGACATGCTCGGGGGAAACCGCCGGAACCTTGCCGTAAAGGCGTTCCACCTTAGGTAGGGGTGCCGTGGGCCTACGGGGTCTGCGGGCCGGTTTTCCTGGAGGTGGGGCATGGGTGCGAAGGAGAGCTTGAAGAGCGCGCTGGGGCTGGTCCTGGCCGGCGCGGCGGGGTGGGCCCTGGAGGCCGGAGGGGGGGAGGTGCGGGTCAGCAACCAGTCGCTGCGCCAGACCATCACGGTGACGCAGCTGGTGGAGCGCGGAGGACCGGACGACACCTGCGTGGTCCTCCTCACCGACCCGGACGACCGCTGTCCGGGATCCTCCCGGGACCTGAAGCCGGGCGCTACGGCCAGGATCTTCCTGCGGCGGTGATCGAGTTCGACTCGGGGCTGGATCCAGGGGTGGACCTGGTCCAGGTGGCGCCGGACGAACTGGTGTTCTGCGGCTGCCGGCGGTAACGATCAGAAGCGCTTCCGGGTGGTGGGCACGACGGTGAACATGATCGCGGCGTGGTCGCTGAAGGCGGTGTCCGCGTCATAGGGTTTGCCGTGGCCGGCGGCATCCACTTTGTCGCCCAGGATCTCCTTCCGCTTCACCTGGTAGTCCTCCACCTTGGCCCACTTGTAGCTGACCCACACATCGTCGAGCACCTGCCGGCCGGGGGGATCCGTGGCGTACATCCAGTAGTCCCAGCCGCCGCTGTCGCCGCCGTTGAACCGCTCGATCTTGGCATCCGGGTCCGAGGCCGCCAGGGGGGCGGGGCTGGACTGGTGCGGCTTGCGCGTCGTCACCTGGTTCTTGAGCTCATCGATCTCCAGGATGGTGCCCGCCTTCCTGGCGTCCGCCAGATCATCAACCCGCCCGGCCAGGCTGAGTTCGGCCCGGAAGGGATTGCCCTGGATCACGGCGTTGTAGCGGTCGATCATCCAGGACACCCGGTCGTAGACCCGGCCCTTGGCCTTCCGGAAGGTGATGGGCTGGTTGAAGTCCCCGACCAGGACCACCGGCGTGGGCGCCATGGGATCCCTGAGCCGGCTGGCGAAAGCGTCCATCTCCCGGGCCAGCTGCTGCATCTGCTTCTCCTCCACCGCCAGGGCCGACTTGGCGGTCCCGGACTGCAGGTGGGTGTCGGCGAGGATCATCGTTTCGTAGTTGTGGTCGAACGCGAAGATGATGGCCCCCTTCTGCGCCATCTTCTCGTCGTCTTCCCGGTCGTCGTACGTGAACCAGCGCACGGCCCTGCCGCTGACCCCGCCCGATTCCCTCGAGACCTTCTGGAAGAAGTTCGGAGAGGTCTCGATCGCCGGCCACTTGGACGCGATCAGGAGACCATCGTCCATCATGGCGGGATTGGTGATGTCGTCCTTGTCCTGGTTCCAGTAGAAGTGCCACCCCTTCCCGAGCCGGTCCATCATCCGCTTCTTGTTGGCGAACTTCCAAAGTTCCGAGAAGCAGGCGATCTGCGCGCCCGACTTGTTGACGTAGGCGGCGATCAGGTCGATCCGCTGCGGGATCCCCTTGGTGATGCCGCTGGCCAGGTCCACCTCCCCCTTGCGGATGCCCACCCAATCCAGGAACCGGGTGGCATACTTCGCGATCTGGGTGGTCCGGTCGGGGAAACAGTAGCAGTTCAGGGACAGGACCCGGACGTTGCGCTTGGGGTCGGGAGCCTGGGCCTGGAGCCCCTGCCCCAGGGTCGCCAGGGCCAGCAGGCAGGTCAGGAGGATGGGTCGGTTCATGGGCGGTCATCCTTATCTGGTCCCCCACCGGGGTCGGTCCTGGTGGCCAGGCTGGCGCCTGGCCCCATGGGTGGCTGGAACCGGCCTTCCCGGCGCAAGCCAGGGCTGAGAAGGACAGTATAAATAAATTATTGAATGTTTTGGGCCCCAGTCAACCCTGCCCCCGGGAATTCGGCTGGACCTTCCTGGGAGTCTTCTACTTCACCAGGGCGCTGGCGAACACGAACTCCACCTTGCCCTTGGCGGAAGGCACCAGCTTCTCCAGGGCCGCCACCGTCTCGGGGTAGATGTGGCCGATGGCCAGCACCTGCCCCTGCTTCCCGGCCAGGTCCAGGGCCCGCCGCCACTGCTGGGCGATGGCGGGGTAGGCCTTGTCGTCGTCCAGGAACACCTGCCGCTGGACCGTGGGCACCGCCAGGTCCCGGGCCACGTCGAAGGCCACCGAGTCCTTCTCGGTGCGGCTGTCCACGAAGAAGCACTGCCTGGCCTTGATCTCCTCAAGCACCCAGGTCATCCGGGCCTGGTCGGGGGTGATGCGGGAGCCCATGTGGTTGTTGACGCCCATGCGGAAGGGGATGTCGGCCATGGCCTTGCGCACCCGTTCGCGCACCTGGGCCTCGGTGAGGTCGTACAGCACCGCGCCGGGGCCGGGGTCCTTGCCCTGGCCGGGATAGCCCAAGGGCTCCATGGGCAGGTGCAGCATCACCTCCTTGCCTTTGTCATGGGCGATCTGGGCGCTCTGGTGGGTGTACTCCTGGTAGGGCAGCACCGACACGTCGAAGGCCACCGGCTGGGCGCACAGGCGGGTCACCAGCTCCGGCGGGGCGTAGCCCAGGTCGTCGATGACCAGGGCCAGGCGGGGCAGGCCCGAAGGCTTTTCCGGGGCGCGCCGGGCGGGCTGGGGGGGCGCCGGCGGAGGTGCGGGCGCCGGTGCCGGCACTGGCGTCGGCGCCGGGCGGGCCTCCCTCCCGTGCCCGGGGGCCGGAGCCTCTATCCCGGGCAGTCGCGGGAAGCGGACCTTGGCGCCCCGGCAGCCCCGGAAGGTGAGCAGCGCGCCCAGGCCGATGCCGACCAGGAACATCGCCGCCGCCCACAGCACCAGCTTCGGTGTGGAGGCGCGGCGGGCCCGGCGGGGCGCCATGGATCAGGCCGCCGCCTTGGGTTTGGCCGTCAGTTGTTCCAGGATCCTGGGCAGGGGATCGTCCTCGGCCTTGGGGCCCTTGCCGGCGTGCTCATCCAGCCGGGCCGGCTTGATCACGTAGGTGGGCGTCACGCCGTAGCCGAACGGCTCGGACTTGGGAGCGGCGCCCCCGCCGCCCTTGACCGTGTCCTGGGGCTTGGCCCCCTCGGGCCGCTCGCCGCCGGCGCCCAGGTACTCGCCTCCGGCCCCCAGCCAGCGCTTGTTGACGACCTCCACCGCCCCGCCCTGCTTGAGCAGGAACCGGGTGCGCTCCACCCCGAGGCCGTAGGTGCGCTCGCCGAACAGGGGCACGGACTGCTGCTTGAGGGCCGCGCTGAGGGCTTCGGCGGGCCCGAGGGTGTAGTTGCCCTGCAGCACCGCCACCTGGGTGAAGGGAGGCAGGCCGGCGGGCGTGATGGCCAGCTGGACGGGCGCCTTGCCGACCTCCTGGACCGTGGCCAGGGGGCCTTCGCCCACGAACAGCCCCGCCACCAGCCCCGCCTCGGGCAGGCTGCCGCCGGCGCACTGGCGCAGGTCCAGGACCACGGGCAGCTTGTGGTCGAAGCCCGGCAGCAGGGCCTTGAGCTCGGCGGCCCGGCCCGGAGCCAGGTCCGGGATGGCCACCACCGTGGCCCGGGGATCGCGCCTCACGCTGATGGGAGGCGCCTGGATCCGGATGCGCTTGACCGTGATCTTCTTCAGGTCGCCGTTGGCGGCGGCGTAGCGCAGCAGGGAGAGTTCGGACCCCACCGGGCCCCTCAGCCGGCGCTCCAGGGTCCAGGCGCTCATGGGGCCGATGGAATCGCCGTCCACCTTGCGCACCATGTCGCTCACCTGGAACCCGGCCTTGGCCGCGGGGCTGTCCGGCACCACCGCCACCACCTGGGCGTAGATATTGCGCTTCACCACAGTGATGCCGATGCCCCCCGGTCCGGGGTCCGGCAGGTGGAGGTCCTCGGGGCTCAGGTAGGAGTTCAGGGGGTGGGCCCGTTCCAGGACGCCCTGGATGCCGCCGCTGATGACCTTCTCCATGTCCGGGGTGTCCACGTAGTTGTCCCGGATGAGGGTGAGCACGTCCTGGATGTCCGACAGGCCGGCCAGGGGATCCGGAGCCACGACCTTGGGGGCTTCGCGCACCGGCTGGAACATCACCGGGTAGGTGAAGGCGGCGACCAGGGGGAAGGTGAAAAGGGAGAGCCAGGTGCGCTGGTGCATGGGTCTAGTGTAGGCCATCCGGCCGGCGGGGAGGTGGTTAATTATCGACCCATGACGCCGGCCAGGTCCTCCAGGCACAGGTCCACCGCCCGGTTGGGCTCGGGCCGGGCCAGGGCCTCCAGCCGGGCCGGGTCCCCCATGAGCCGGGAGGCCTCCCGAACCAGGTCGGCCGCCAGGGACGGCCCCTGTTCCAGCAGTTCCGCCCGGCCCTCGGCGGCCATGGCCCGGGCGTTCATGACCTGGTGGTTGCCGGCGCTGCCGGGCATGGGCACCATGAGCGCCGGGCGGCCGCAGGCCTTGAGCTCCGCGCAGGTGCTGGCGCCGGACCGGGTGAGCACCAGGCTGGCGGCCTCCAGCTCCCGGTCCATGCCCTCCAGGAACGGCACCAGCCGGTGCCGGGGGTGGAGCGGGGTCCCGGCCTTGGCCAGGGCCTGGTACCCGGCCGGGCCGGCCTGGTGCAGGATCTCCCAGTCCGGGAACCGGTCCAGCAGCCCGGGGGCGGCCTCCAGCACGGCGGCGTTGAGGGCCTGGGCCCCGCCGCTGCCGCCCAGCACCAGCAGCCGCCGGGGCAGCGGGAGCCGGGCCACGGGCAGGAATCCGCGCCGGAACCCGGCCCGCACCGGGGTCCCGGCCGGCACGCAGCGCGCCCCGGGGAGCCGGGCCTGCACCGCGTCCATCCCGCACCAGACCCCCGAGGCCCCCCGGGCCAGGCGCTGGACCAGCAGGCCCGGCTGGGCGTTGGATTCGTGCAGGAAGTAGGGGATCCCCAGGGACCGGGCCACCAGCAGCGCCGGGGCCGAGCCGTAGCCGCCGGTGGCCACCACCGCCCAGGGGCGGTGGCGCTTCCAGGCGGCCTTGAGCCGGCGGCAGGCCAGGACCAGCTTCCAGGCGGAACGGACGGACTTCCACGGGGAGCGCCCGGCGAACCCTTCCACCTCCAGCAGCAGGTGGGGCCAGGGGGCGCGGGGCAGCAGCCGGCCTTCGATGCCGCGCTGGGCGCCCACGAAGGTGATCGGCCGGTCCGGCCAGCGGGCCTGGGCCCCCTCCGCCAGGGCCACGGCAGGAAAATAGTGCCCGCCCGTGCCGCCACCGGTCATGACCAGACTGCCGGAGAATGTTGACGGATCCATCCTTCCAGCCTACTCGTCAGGGAAAGCCCGGGCCAGGATCTCCTCGGCCCGGGCCCCCTGCCGGGCGAGGTGCAGGGCGGTGGCCAGGCACAGCCCGGTGTTGTGGCCCAGCCCGTGGCCGGCCAGGTGGAGGAAGCCGCGGTCGTCCACGGTCCCGGTGCAGGCGTCGCTGGGCCAGGCGGTCCAGCCGAAGCGCCGGCCCGCCTCCAGGCGCAGCCGCTCCACCGGGTACGGCCCCGAGGGCCCCAGGAACAGGCCCCGCTGCCCGGGCGCCAGCCCCGGGGGCACCGCCCCCTTCAGGGCCCGCACCTGGGCGGGGGTGAAGGTGCGCTCCCAGTCCGCCCAGCGGTCCCCGGGCACCCGCACGGCGGTCCCGGCCCGGTCCGGGCCGTCCCCCCAGACTTCCCGGGGACTCAGGGCCACCCCGCCCAGGGACGCGGTGTAGAAGGCCCGGCGGGGATCCAGGGCCAGGGCCGGGCGCCGGGCCACGGCCGCCGCCGTGGCCGCCGAGGGCTGGCCCCGCACCACGGCGCAGTGGGTGAGGGGGCAGAACCCCCCATCCGGGTGATTGCCCGCCGGATGGGCGCCGAGCCAGAGGTCCAGCACGGCGGCCAGGGCGCGCTTGGCCTCCACCGGGGCGTCCCGGCCCAGCTCCCCTTCGGTGGCGGCGGCGATCCAGGTCTCCGCGGGCAGGGACCAGGCCAGGCTCCACCCGGTCCGGGTCCCCTCCAGGCGCACCTCCCCTTCCAGCCGGGTGAACGGAGCCCCGGGCCCGAAGCGCACGGCTCCGCGCCAGGCGCGGCGCGCCCCCGCCCGCCAGGGCAGGGCCTCCCCGTCGACCACCAGGGTCCGGGGCAGGCGGTCCGGAGGCCAGGTGACGGTCACGGTGCGGGCGGCGAGGGGCACCGGCCGGGAGGCGGACTCCGCAGTCGAAGCTTCCGGGGTCCGGCCTTCCGGCGTCCAGTCCTCGGATGGCGCCGGGGCCGGCTCCGGGGGCGCGGGCTCGCCCCGCAGCCAAGCCCGCAACCAGCGGTAGGCCCAGGCCTGGGTGGCGGTGACGCCCCCGGCCAGGGCCCGGTCCAGCCGCTCCCGGACCCGGGGCTCCGGGTCCGGCGGCCAGGGATCCGGCGGGCGGGCATGGCCCTCCGCCCAGAGGCACAGGGCCTCCTCCCGCCAGCGGGGCAGGCCCTGGCCCGCCAGCCGGCGGTGGGTCAGCTCGTGGCGCAGGAGCGCGCCCGGGTCGCCCCGGCGCAGGCGGTCCCAGGGGCGCAGATGCAGGGTGGTCCCGACCCAGGCCGCGGAGCGCTGGGGCGGGGCGCCGGTGGCCTGGTCGAAGCCGTCGTCCTCCAGGTGCAGGTGGACGGTGAAGGCGCCGGGCGGCAGTGGGCCAAAGGCTTCGGTGGCCGCCAGCGCCCCCCGCAGGGTCTCCTCCAGCCGGTCCCCGGCCTCCGGGTCCCCTTCGAGGCGGAGCGCCGGCGGGAGCGCGCCGCTTCCGGGCGGGGCCGCGGAAGGCAGCGAGGCCAGAGCGAGGACCATGAATGTTCGCGCCAGGGACAAGGACGAGCCTCCGGATCGGAGTGTACCTCCCGCATCGTCCAATCCTCTGAGGACATATGATCTTCCTGTGGATAGAATCAAGCTTCGTCGCCGCGCCGAAAGGGCGGTCTTCCTTTTTTATCGCGGAGAACTTAATGAAGATCCTCGTCGCCCTCAAGCAGGTGCCCGACACCGAAACCAAGGTCAAGCTCGCTCCCGACGGCAAGTCCCTGGACCTCGGGGATGCCAAGTGGATCACCAGCCCCTATGACGAGTACGCCCTGGAGGAGGCCCTGCGCCTGAAGGAGTCCCAGGCCGCCGAGGTGACGGCGGTGACGGTGGGCGCCGACAAAGCCAAGCCGGTGCTCCAGGGCGCCCTGGCCCTGGGCGCCGACCGGGCGGTGCTGGTGAAGTCCGAGCAGACCGGCGATCCCCTGGGCATCGCCCGGGCCCTGGCGGGGTATGCCAGAGGGCAGGGCTACGACCTGATCCTCCTGGGCAACAAGGGCTTCGGCGGCGACAACGCCTCGGTGGGGCCCATGCTGGCCGAACTGCTGGGCCTGGCCCAGGCCAACGTGGTGACCAAGCTGGAAGTGGCCGAGGGCCGGTTCCGGGCCGAGCGGGAGTGCGATGCCGGCACCGAGATCCTGGAGGGCGCGCTGCCGGTGGTGGTGACCGCCCAGCGCGGACTGAACGAGCCCCGCTACGCCAGCCTCAAGGGCATCATGGCGGCCAAGAAGAAGACCATCGAGGAAGTGGCCGCTGAAGCCGGGGCTGCCCTGGTGGAGGTGGTCGCCCTGGCCATGCCCCCGGACCGGCCCGAGGGACGCAAGCTGGACGGCGACCCCGCGGCCCAGGCCGCCGCGCTGCTGGGCCTGCTGCGCAACGAGGCCAAGATCCTCTAGTTCACACTTCTCTTGACGCGCAATCCCCATTCGAGGTCGACATGATCCTGGTTTTCTGTGAACTGAAGGACGGCAAGGTCCGCAAATCCTCCCTGGAGGCCCTGTCTGAAGCCCGCCGGCTGGCGGATCCGGCCAGGCTCCAAGTGGGCGCCCTGTTCGTGGGCGCCTCCTGCCAGGGCGCCGAGGCGGCCGCCCAGTACGGCGCCGACCTGGTGCTCAAGGTGGAGGCCCCCAGCCTGGCCGCCTATTCCAGCGACGGCTACGCCCAGGCCATCGCCGACGCGGTCAAGGCCAAGGGCGCCACGGTGCTGCTGGGCGCCGCCACCTCGGCCGGCAAGGACGTGCTGCCCCGGGCCGCCGCGCGGCTGGAGGCGGGCTACGCCGCCGACGTGACCGGGCTGGCCCTGGAGGGTGGCAGGCTCACCTGCCGGCGCCCGGTGTACGCGGGCAAGGCGTTCGCCGCGGCCGCCTTCCAGAGCCCGATCCAGGTGGCTAGCACCCGGCCCAACGTGTTCCCGGTGACGGCGTGCGCCAAGGCGGGGACGGTGGAGTCCCTGCCGGCGCCGGCGGGCGGGTTCCTGGCGGTGGTGAAGGAGATCCTGGCCAAGGGCGGGGGCAAGCCGGACCTGACCGAGGCCGAGGTGATCGTGGCCGGGGGCCGGGGCATGAAGGACGGGGCCAACTTCAAGCTCCTGGAGGACCTGGCCGACGCCCTGGGCGGGGTGGTGGGCGCCTCCCGGGCGGCGGTGGACGCCGGCTGGGGCCTGCCGCACAGCATGCAGGTGGGCCAGACCGGCAAGGTGGTGAGCCCGACCCTGTACATCGCCTGCGGCATCAGCGGGGCGATCCAGCACCTGGCCGGGATGAGCAGCTCCAAGGTGATCGTGGCCATCAACAAGGACCCCGAGGCGCCGATCTTCAAGCTGGCCACCTACGGCATCGTCGGCGACCTGTTCGAGGTCGTGCCCGAACTCACCAAGGCCGCGAAGGCCATGCTGGAGAAGTAGCCGGCTCCGGAGCCCGCGATGGGGGCGTAGACCCACCCCCGCATGCATCCCCGTTGAAGCGTCCGCGCCCGGGGCCCCACGCGCCATCCGCCGGGTCCCGCACCAGACGCCGACCCACACCGGGTCCCCCGGGATTGCGCCGACCCACCCGTACGTGGTCGGATCAGATCGTCCTCGCAAGCTGCGGGCGATCTGATCCGACCACGTTTGCCGTCCTCCAGCCAGTTGGACCATGGGCTGCGTTTTCTTCAAAGAAACGCAACCATTGTTTCCGCCGGTTTGAGGACGGCAAACCAGATTTACTTGTTCGCGCGCAGCGCAACCATTGTTTCCGCCGGTTTGAGGACGGCAAACCAGATTTACTTGTTCGCGCGCAGCTTGCGAGCACGAACAAGTAAATCTGGTAAACGTGGGTCGGCGCCTGTCCGGGGGACCCGGTGTGGGTCGGCGCGGCGGGACGGGGGTCGCGGAGGGTCCGGGTTTTTCCAGGCCGACCCCAGGCGGTGCGCGGGACCTGCGAGGTTTGTATTGAATGTATTGGGAGTTGTTAACGGATTTGGGGTACCCTCAGTCCGAATCAATTCCAGGACAGCTTCAGATTTCCAAACGGAGGGTTTATGAATGCCCTGACCTTGGTTTTCACGGCCCTGTGCGTCTTCGCCATCGCCTATCGCTTCTATGGGCTCTGGATCGCCAGACGGGTCCTGGGGCTGCGTGCCGACCGGCCGACGCCGGCGGAGACCATGGCGGACGGCATCGACTATGTGAAGACCAACAAGTACGTGGTGTTCGGGCACCACTTCGCTGCCATCGCGGCGGCGGGGCCCCTGCTGGGGCCGGTGCTGGCGGCCCAGTTCGGCTTCCTGCCCGGGGCGCTCTGGATCATCATCGGCTGCGTGGTGGGCGGCGCGGTGCATGACATGGTGGTGCTGTTCGCCTCGGTGCGGCACAAGGGGCAGAGCCTGCCCACCATCGCCGCCAAGGAGATCGACCCGATGACCGGGAAGACGGCCGGGATCGCGATCATGTTCATCCTGCTCCTGACCCTGGCGGGGCTGTCCCTGGCGGTGGTGAACGCGCTGTTCCAGAGCCCCTGGGGCACCTTCATCGTGTTCTCCACCATCCCCATCGCCTTCATCATGGGGCTCTACCTGCACGTGTGGCGGGACGGGGACGTGAAGGGCGCCAGCATCATCGGCGTGGGCCTGCTGTTCCTGGCCGTCCTGGCCGGGCCCCACGTGGCCGCCAATCCGGAACTGGCCAGGTGGTTCACCCTGAGCCGCAAGGCCATCGCCCTCAGCGTCCCGATCTACGGGTTCGTGGCTTCGGCGCTGCCGGTGTGGCTGCTGCTCTGCCCCCGGGACTACCTGTCCACCTACCTCAAGATCGGCACCATCCTCCTGCTGGTGGTGGGCGTCGTCTTCATGCACCCCACCCTGCAGATGCCGGCCGTCACCCAGTACTACCACGGCGGGGGCCCGGTGATCCCCGGGGCCGCCATGCCGTTCCTGTTCATCACCATCGCCTGCGGCGCGGTCTCGGGCTTCCACTCCATCATCGCCAGCGGCACCACCCCCAAGATGATCCCCGGCGAGAAGGACGTCCTGTTCGTGGGCTACGGCGCCATGCTCACCGAGGGCCTGGTGGCCATCATGGCCCTGACCGCCGCCTGCGTGCTGGTGCCGGCGGACTATTTCGCCATCAACGCCGCGCCCCCGGTGTTCGCCAAGCTGGGCATGGCCACGGTCCACCTGCCCGAACTGGCCCGGCAGGTGGGCGAGAACGTCCAGGGCCGCCCCGGCGGCGCGGTCTCGCTGGCGGTGGGCATGGCCTACATCTTCGGCGGCATCCCCGTGTTCAAGAACCTGATGGGCTACTGGTACCACTTCGCCATCATGTTCGAAGCCGTGTTCATCCTCACCGCCGTGGACACGGGCACCCGGGTGGGGCGCTTCTTCCTGCAGGAGATGCTCGGGCAGATCTGGCCCAAGCTGGGGCAGCAGGGCTGGTGGCCGGGAATCATCCTCACCTCGGCGATCTTCACCGGCGCCTGGGGCTACCTGGTCTACACCGGGGACATCAGCACCATCTGGCCCCTGTTCGGCATCGCCAACCAGCTGCTGGCCGCCTGCGCCCTGATCGTGTGCACCACCATGCTGCTGCGCATGAACAAGCTCCGCTACGCCTGGGTCACCGCCGTGCCGGGGTTCTTCATGGCGTTCATCACCTTCTGGGCCGGGTACCTGAACATCGTGAACAACTACCTGCCGGCGAAGCTGTACCTGCTCTCGGTCATGGCCATCGTGGTGATGTTGCTCATGGCCATCGTGTTCGTCCGGGCCGTGATGCGCTGGGTCCAGCTGCTGAAGATGAACACCACCGTGCCCGACAACTGGGGCGAGGCGGTGCTGGAGATCGTCCCGGAGTAGGAAAACTTGCGATCAACAACAGGGCGTCCGCACTGATGGGTCCGGTCAAGGGACCGGCTCGAACCCTTCCTCCTCCAGGAAGGCCCGGGCATCCTCCACCGCCCCGAACCGGGCGATGACGTCCACGCCCTCCCGGTAGTCCCCGTCGCCGCGGCTGAGGGCGTTGTAGCCTTCACGCACGATGCATCCGCCGGACGTCTCGTCCATGGCCAGCTGGACCAGTTCCCAGGTCACGCCGTGTTCGTCCCGCCAGACCTCGACTTTCATGGCCCACCTCCCGGGCAGGACAGTGTAGGTCCGAATCCTGTCCCGGCCACTCCTCGGCCGGGTCAGGCTGATTTCTCGAAGAACAGCACCACCATGCCGAAGCCCACCCGGTCGCCCGGCTTCAGTTCCCGGGCGTCCCCGGGGGCCAGGCGGTCGCCCTTGATGTAGGTGCCGTTGGCCACCCCGGTCTCTTCCACCAGGAAGTAACGGCCGTGTTCGTGAAGGATCCGGGCGTGGCGCCGGGATACGCTCAGCTGCGGGTCCTCCTCCGTGAGGTCGATGTCCGGGTGGATCCCGGTGTTGGGGTCGAACCGGCCGACCAGGGCGCCGTGGGAGAGGATCTTGAATTTCTTGCCGGAGATGACCGACACCAGGCAGGCTCCGGTGGCCGAGGCCGGGGGCTTGGGTCCGCGGGCCGCGTCCGCCTCCACCCGGGCCGACAGCTCCCGGTTGCGCTGGGCCAGGCGCTGCATCATCTTCACCGAGACTTCGGGATTCTGGCGGATCATGCGCAGGAAGGTCCCCCGGGAGATGGCGACCACCTCCATGTCCTCCAAGGCCACGGCGGTGTGGACCCTCGGGATCGGCTCCAGCAGGCTGCTCTCGCCGAAGAAGTCGCCCTTGGCCAGTTCCTCGGCCCAGTCGCCCTGGGGCTCGGATCCCACGTACAGGCGCACCCGGCCCACCAGGATGACGAACATCTGCTGGGCCATCTCGCCCTTGCGATAGATGATGTCGCCTTCCTTGAAGACGAGCTTGCTCTGACCAATGAAACTCGAGTCTGCCATATGGTACCGGAGGGTGTCCTAAGGTTAACCGGCAACCCTCTCAGAAGGAACGGCGCACTCGAGATAATTCTTCCTTTAATAACGTATGCTGGACCCATGTCCCTGGCCCGCTGGCTCCTGGCGCCCCTCGCCCCTCTGTACGGGACTGCGGTGCGCCTGCGCAACCGCGCCTTCGACCGCCACCCGGACCGGACCGCGGCGGTTCCGGCCCCGGTGGTGTCGGTGGGCAACCTGACCATCGGCGGCACCGGCAAGACCCCGGTGGCCTTGTACTTGGTGCAGGCCCTGGGGGAGGCCGGGCGGCGGGCCGCCATCGTCTCCCGGGGGTACCGGGGCCGGCGGACGGTGGATCCCATGACGGTTGACCCCGGGTCAGATCCGGCCCAGACCGGCGACGAGCCCCTGATGATGGCCCGGCGCCTGGGCCCCGGGCGGGTGGTGGTGGGGCGGCGCCGCCTGAACGCGGCCCTGCGGGCCCTGGCCCTGGCCCCGCCTCCGGACCTGCTGGTCCTGGACGACGGGTTCCAGCACCGGGCCCTGCGCCGGGATTTGGACCTGCTCCTGTTGGACGGGGTCCGGACCTGGGGCAACGGGCACATGCTGCCCCTGGGGGACCTGCGGGAGCCCATGGCCAGCGCGGAGCGCGCCTCCTGCCTGGTGGTGACCCGGGGCGGCCGGGCCGACCGGAGGAGGATCCTGGACTGGTGGGCACGGTGGGGATCCGGCGGACCGGTGTTCTGGCTGGATTTCACCCTGGGCGCCTTGCGCCGGTTCGGCGCCCCGGAGCGCCTGGAGCTGCCGGCCCCGGTGCCGGGGCCCCTGTTCGCCTTCTGCGCCCTGGGCCATCCCGAGGCGTTCTACGCCGACCTGCTGGTGGCGGGCCTGCCCTGGACCGGCACCTGGAGCTTCCGGGACCACCAGGCCCTGGGCGCCCGGGATCTCCGGCGCCTGGAGGCCGCCGCCCGGGACGCGGGTGCGGCGGGCCTGGTGTGCACCGAGAAGGATGCCGTAAAGCTGGACGAGGGACTGCGCCTCAGCCTTCCGCTGTGGGTGGCGGAGCAGCGGGTGTCCGGAGGCGAGGCCCTGGCCGCATGGGTGCTGGAGCGCCTGGGCTGGAGCGCAGTTCCTCCCGGGCCAGGAGCACCACGGCCGCCGCGATGAGCGCCGCCCCGGCGGCCCGGGCCGGCGTGAAGGGCTCGCCCAGCACCGCGGACGCCAGTGCCAGGGCGACGACCAGCTCCGCCGTCGCGAACACCGACGTGCGCACCGGGCCCACCCGCTCGAGCCCCTCGAAGAAGCACGGGATCGCCAGGGCGCCGCAGACCAGGGCCATCCCCAGCACCGCCCACCAGCCGGAGGCGGTGGCCGGGAAGTGCGGGCCGCGCACCAAAGCCGCCCCAGTGAAGATCGCCGCCGCGACGGTGGTGACCACCACCGAGGAAGCGATGGGGGTGATCTCCCTGGGGATCCGGGTCCCGGCCACGATGTAGCCGGAATAGGCGAGGGAGGCGAGCAGGGCCAGGGCGATCCCCAGGGGCTTGCCGTCCCCTGCCCTGCCCACGGTGAGCGCGCTTCCGGCCAGGGCGATGGCCACCGCCGCCGCCTGCAGGCGGGTCAGGGGATGGCGCAGCACCAGCCGGGACAGGACCGTCACGATGGCCGGATACAGGAAGAACAGCAGGGTCACCAGCCCCACCGAGGCCAGGGTGAGGGCCGTGAAGTAGAACCAGGCCTGCCCGGCATAGCCCAGGGCCCCCATCGCCACCAGGAGGGCCAGGCCCCTGCCCCGGGGCAGGGCCGCGCCCTTCCAGGCCAGGAGGGCCCACATGCAGGCCGCGGCGAGGGTGAAGCGCAGGGTGGCCAGGGTGGCGACGTCCACCCCGGACCGGTAGGCGAGGCGGGCGAAGATCGGCATGCACCCGAAGCAGGCCGCCGAGACCAGGATGTAGGCGATGCCGACCGCCGCCCGGCGGCTGCCGCCCCGGCCCCCCTGGCCTGTACCTGGATCCTCCATCGCCGGCCTTTCCGGACCGCCGCCGCGGGCGCGCTCCCCAGGCCCCAGTGTAGCGGGCCGGCCCCCCTCCGCTTCCAGGGAGTCCACTTGCGCGCCCAGGACAAACTGGGACTGGCATTCCGCGCCCACCTCCAGTAGCATGGACCCAGCCCAGGCGGGCGTAATTCAGTGGTAGAATGTCAGCTTCCCAAGCTGAACGTCGACGGTTCGATCCCGTTCGCCCGCTCCAGATTGAAGAGCCCCCATCGGGGGCTCTTCACTTTTTGGGCGAACGGGACTTGCAAGGATCCCGGCCGCCCGGTGAATACCACGGCCCGTTCCCGGCACTTTTGATTCATCCCCGGGAGGATTTCTGGGCGGGCCCCACAGGAGGAGCGACCATGGAGCACCGGCTGTTCGAGCGTGCCCAAGGGCTATCGGACCTGTGGCCGGGCTCGGGGGCGCACATTCTCCATGTCTACCTGGACGAGGCCGAGCGCCGCCAGGCGCTGGTGGCGTTCTTCGCCGCCGGGTTCGCCCGGGGCGGACGGATCTGCTGTGTGCACAACCAGCCCATCGAGGAGGCCCTGGCGGATCCGCGGATCGGCGAAGCGCTGAAAGACCGGGGGCTGTCCGGAGCCCCGGCGCCGTCCCGGCCCGGCGGCGCCCCGGCGGATCCAGGCCGGATCCAGGCCTGGCCCAGCCGGGACTGGTACCTGGCCAGCGGGGTCTTCGACCATGCGCGGACCTACCACAAGTGGCAGGACTTCTGCCGCCAATCCAAGTGCCTGGGCTACCCCGGAGTGTGGATCTTCGGCGAGCTGCTGCCGGACCTGGGCCGGGTGGCCGACGGCAGGGTCCTGGTCACCTACGAGATGAACTACGAGGCCATGGTCCGGAACAACCCGCCCACCTGCACGGTCTGCCAATACGACGCCCGGGCCTTCAAGGGCGACGTGCTGTGGGGCGTCCTGAAGGCCCACCCGCTGGTCCTGGTGGGCGCGAGGGTCTGTCCGAACCCGTGGTTCGAGCCCTCCATCAGGGTCAAGTCCCACTGATCCCGGCGTTTGACGGAAGGGCCGCCCGGTAGTACGTTAAGGCCATCCCAGCATTCCATCGATGGATCCGACGGCCGTGCTCGTTCTGGGAGGACGTATGGACAGGAGGATCAGGAACCGGCAATACGGCCACCTGGCGCCGGGGACCGACGACGTGGTGGTGCGCATGCGCGACCACCAGCAGGTGAGCGGGTATTCGGTGGGGATCATCTACATCGAGGACGTGTGGTACCCCATGGTGCCCGGCAACGTGGTCAATGCCTCCACGTACGATTTCCCCGTGTTGATGAAGGCCGTGCCCAACCTGGACATCGACCGGCTGTTCCGGGCCGATCCCGCCATCGCCGACGACATCATCGCCCTGGGCCGACACATGATCGAGCGCGAAGGCATCCGGGCGCTGTGCTCGGCCTGCGGCTTCTTCGGCAACTTCCACAAGCCGGTGGCGGAGGCCCTGGACATCCCGGTGGCGCTGTCCAGCCTGGTCCAGGTGCCGTGGGTGCGCTCCCTGCTCAAGCCGAGCCAGAAGATCGGTGTGCTCACCGCCGACGCCTCCTCCCTGACCCCTAACCTGCTGCGGAACTGCTTCATCGAGGACCCGGAGCTGCTGGTGGTCAAGGACCTGCGGCACGCGCCCGAGTTCTCGGCCATCCTGGAGTACCGGGGCGAGTTCCACAACGGCAAGGTGCGCAATGAAGTGGTCGGCGCCGCCCTGGACCTGCTCAAGGAGGACTGCGACATCGGGGCCATCGTGCTGGAGTGCAGCGACATGCCCCCCTACGCCGCCGCGGTCCAGGCCGCCACCCAGCTGCCGGTGTTCGACTTCATCACCCTCATCCGCTGGCTGCACCACGCCACCACCCAGCGGCCGTACTCCGGGTGGGTCTGAACCCATCTGAACGTCCGTCCCCTCGTGGGCATTCGCTCCGCGGGGACGGACGGAAACGGTGATGCCTAGGACGGAGGAGCCAGCTCCACCGTCTGCACGATCTTGTTCTCGGACCACTTGGCGGGATCCGGGCTGGCCACCTGCAGGACGAAGTACTTGTTGGTGACCTTGTCGCCCTTGTCGTTGAAGGTGATGTTGCCGGTGATCCCCGCGAAATCCTTGGTCGCCCGGACCTGCTTGCAGACCTCCTCGCGGGACGGCAGCTTGCCGTTGTTGGCCTTGACGGCGTTCTCGATCCCCTTCAGCACGATCGCCGCGGCGTCATAGGCCTGGGCGCAGTACGGCTCCGGGAAGCCGCCGAACTTGGCCTTGAAGTCGGTGATGAACTTGGACGTGTTGGGATACAGCTGCGGCGGCCCGACGGTGGAGGAATAGTACGTCCCGCCGCCGGCCACCAGGGCCGCGCCGGCGATCTTGGCGGAGTCGGAGGCGTCCAGGCCGTCGCAGGTGAGGAACAGGCCCTTGTAGCCCTTCTCCCGGGCCTGCTTGTAGAACACGGCGCTGTGGTCGAACATCCCGCCGAAATAGATGGTGTCCGGCTTGGCCGCCAGGATGGGAGAGAGCACCGACTCGAAGTTGTCCTTCTCCTCGGTGTCGGTGGTGCCGAGCACCTTGATACCCCGGGCGGTGGCCTCCTTGGTGAAGTACGTGGCGATGCCCTGGCCGTAGGCGCCCTTGTCGGACAGCACCCACACGGTCTTGATGCCCTTGCTCTTGGCGAACTCGGCGCCCACGCCGCCCTGCACGTCGTCACGGCCGCAGGTCCGGGAGATTTCCGGATAGTTGCGGTCGGTCACGCGGGGATTGGTGGTGCCGGGGCTGACCGCGCAAAGGTGGGCGGCGTGGTACTCCTCGGAGGAAGGAATGCAGACCCCCGAGTTGTAGTGGGCCACGATGCCCAGAATGGCCGGGTCGGCGACGATGGCCTTGGCGTTGGCCACCCCGGTGTCCGGGTTGGCCTGGTCGTCGTAGGGAGCCAGCTCCAGCTTGAACCCCAGCTTGGTGATGGGCTCTCCCAGCTGCTCCATGGCGAGCTGGGCGGCGTTCTTGAGGTCGACGCCGATCCCGGCCTGGCTCCCGGACAGCGGTGTCTGGGTGGCGATCTTGATCGTCTTGCTCTCCTTCTCGCACCCTGCGGCGAGGAGCAGGCAGAGGGCCGCGATCGCCGGCCTGAGTTTGAGAACCGTTCTGCGCATAGACTTGCCTCCATCGAAACTTGCTTTGCAGTTGCCCGGAGTCCTTGGGATGCTCCGGGGTGGACCATGGGGTGCGGCAAGGCCGCCGGGACACGGCGGCCTGCGACGATTTGGAATAATTTCAATTAATCAAACACTTGGTTTGATCGCTATATTCCCCGAGCTATAGAGAGTATCCAGCTAACCGGCCTGATCCGAAATTTTGTGTTCAAGTCGGTAAAATTGCTTCGTTTAGCGCATTATGCTGTATAGCTTTTTGGTCTGGTTTCAGCCATTCTGGGGTCTGAAAAGAATTTCAACAAAGCGATATTTTTTCACGAGCCCATTCCGAAAAGTCATGAAGTCGTCTTCCGAGCGCCGAACCTCTTGGCGGCTGGTTCCACGGGTTGAACTTCCTGTCCCGGACGGACCCGGCGCCGGCCAGGCATCCCCGTGAACCACCCGGGGCGGGTATTGCCTTCCCTGGCCGCGCTGGAGTGCTTCGACGCGGCGGCGCGGCGCCTGAGCTTCACCCGGGCGGCCCTCGACCTCAACCTCACCCAGAGCGCGGTGAGCCGGCAGATCCGGGAGCTGGAGGCGTTCCTGGGTCAGCCGCTGTTCCTGCGCGTCAGGCAGCGCCTGGAGCTGACTCCGGCAGGGGAGTCCTATGCGGGGACGGTCCGGGACCTGCTCAGCCGGGTCGAGGCCGCCACCCTGCAGGCGATGGTCTTCAACGGCAAGGGCGGTGTGCTGACCATGGCCCTGCTGCCCACCTTCGGCTCCCGCTGGCTGGTGCCCAGGCTCGGGGACTTCATCGCGCGCCACGGTGACATCCAGCTCAACCTGACCACCCGGGTGCGGCCCTTCGCGTTCGACGGCAGCGGCATCGACGCCGCCATCCACTTCGGCGCCGGCGCGTGGCCGGGGGCGGTCTGCCACCGGCTCATGGGCGAGGTGATGGTGCCGGTGTGCGCGCCCGCCCTCCTGGGGGGCCGGCCCGGGCTGGAACACCCCCAGGACGTGGGGCGTTTCCCGCTGCTGCAGCTGACCTCCCGGCCCCAGGCCTGGGCGGACTGGCTGTGCGCCGTGGGGGCCAAGGGCATCGACGGCCACCGCGGGCCGCGGTTCGAGGAGTTCCACATGATCATCCAGGCCGCCATCGCCGGGCTGGGCATCGCCGTCCTGCCCCGGTTCCTGATCCGGGAGGAACTGGCCGGCGGCCGGCTCGCGGTGGCGGTGAACCGGCCGGTGACCAGCGACCAGGCCTACTACCTGGTCCATCCCGAAAGCAAGAAGGACACCTACAAGGTGGCGGTGTTCACGGGCTGGCTCACCGAATTGTGCCGGAAGGAGAGCAGGCCATGACCGGAAGTCATGATCTGGGTCAGGGCTTGATCACCGAGCCGATCTCCCTGGCCGCGGCCCTGGAAACCCCAGCCTGGCGCGCGAACGAAGGCCATCGCGCCACGGCGGACCTGACCGCGTCCAGGATCTCGTCGGCCTCGGCCCGGGACACGTCACGCTCCCGGGCCAGTTCCAGGATCTGGGGAGGACCCGGGTTCCGGCCCTCCCCCGCCAGGGTCATGGTGTGCTCGCCGCCCGGCCCCGGGCTGAAGGTGAGATCGTAGGCCGGGGTCAGGGACCATAGGCCGCTGCGGTCGTCCAGCAGGAAGGCGAAGTTCTTGGCGTGGTCGTCCCGATTGTGGGCGAACACGTTGAAGACCATCCGGCGGAAGGCCTCGAGGACTTCGCCGTGGTCGCGGGTGAGCAGCGCGGTGGCCTTGAGCAGGTCCGCATAGTCGCAGGACGGGATCCGGAAATCGGCCTGGATCAGGTTGCCGAAGGAATGGAAATGGAGGCGCCGGTTACGCTCGCGGTCGAACCGCCGGATCCCGAAATAGCGGCCGCCGTCAGCCGCCCGGAAAAGGCGGGTCTCCGGCAGGTCGATCCCGGCCGTCCGGGCCATGAGCGAGTAAGCGTACTCCGTGGCGCCGGCGCCGGGTCCGTCCTCCCTGGCCGGGAACTTGACCAGCCAGGGTTCGAACCCTTCCGGCAGGTCCACCTCTCCGGACCGCACCGCATCCTCGACCGGGTGGTAACCCACCAGGACCTTGGGGCGGGCGCCTCCAGGGGATCCGCCGGCCCTCAGGAGTTGCGGGAGAACCTCGGTCGTCCGCCCCGCGAGCAGGTCCAGGGCCTGCCGGGCCACTTCGCCCAGGTCGAAGGGTGCCTCCAGGCTGCCTTCGGGTCCCGAGGGAGGATGGTAGGTCAAGGCCCCCATGGTGCGGGTGCCGAGCCAGGCGAGGCGTTCCAGAGGACCCAGGGCGGCGGGGTCCATCCTCAGGCCGTGGAAGTGCCGGTCCATGAGCAGCAGGCCCCAGGCGTCAGGAAGCGCATCGGCGAAAAGCCCCGGCAAGGGACCGAAGGCCCGGTCCCGGTGCTCGAAGAGGCCCGGCTGGAAGGGCAGCCGGAAAGGCGACAAGTTCAGGCCGCCCTTGAGCCAAGCCTCCGAATATTCGAAGAAGACCTGTCCCCTCTGGGCCGCCAGGGTCCCCACCAGACGTGGAGGTTGGTCCGGGCTGGACGTGAAGCGGACTTCCAGCGCGTTCACATCCGCCCCCGCTTCCGGGGCGGACGCCTCTCGCGCTCCCGCAGATCCGCCAGCGTGGCTGCTTCAGGCGGGCGGAGGACCTCGGCGAAATCCTCCAGTCGTCCCAACGCGAAAGCCACCTTCAGCACCAGGTCGAGGGAAGCTGCTCCGGTGGTCTCGAACCGCTTGAGGGAGGCCGGAGTGACTCCGGCCCGGCGGGCCAGAGTCTCGCGGGTCCAGGCTCGGTCCAGGCGCAGGGCCGCGGCGCGTTCCGCCAGGAAGCGGCCGGCTTCGCCCGGGGTCTGCAGGGAAAGAAGAGGATGGTCCATCTTGGAGTTAAGATACTATCTTTTAACATCATTTTCAAGACTTAATAGATAATATTTTATCTTTTATTTTTCATCCATCTCGATCCTCGGCACCCGTGCGTGGAGGTGGGTGGCGATGTCCGCCTGGGAGGCCCCGTAGAGCCGGGCCAGGTCGTGGAAGCCGATGCTCTCTCCGCCCTGGGCGCCGATGAGGACCACCTCCTCCCCCTCGGGGAACGGGCGCGGCAGGCGCACCATGAGCTGGTCCAGGCAGGGCAGCCCCAGCACCGGGCAGCGGGCGCCGCCGATGAGCACGTGGTTGCCCGGGACCCGCCGCAGGCCGTCGCCGTAGCCCACTGGGACCACGCCCACCCACTCTTCCCGGTCGGTGACGTAGCGCTGGCCGTAGCCGACCCCCCACCCGGACGGCAGCCGGCGGCAGGAGGCGAGCCGGGCCTTCCAGGCCAGGGCCGGACGGTACTCCGGGCCCAGCGGCAGGTCGGGGCGGATGCGGATGCCCACCACCACGTTGCCGATCCGCACCAGGTCGTAGCGGGACTCGGGCAGGAGGAACGCGCCTCCGGAGTTGGCCAGGTGCACCCAGCGCGGACGCAGGCCGGCCGCCTCCAGGGCCCGCACGGCCCCGGCGAAGCGGTTCAGCTGGAGGTGGTTCAGGGGGTGGTCCTCGTCGCTCGCGGCCAGGTGGCTGAACATCCCGTCGATGCCCAGCCCCGCGGCCTTGGCCCGGCGGGCGAAGGGCACGATCTCCTCGGCGAACACCCCCAGCCGCCCCAGACCGGTGTCCACCTTCAGGTGCACCTCCAGGGGCCGCCCCGCGGCCCGGGCCCGGGCCGCGAACAGGTCCAGGGCGGCGGGGCTGTGCAGGGTCAGGGTGACCTGCGCGGCGATGGCCTCGTCCACTTCCCCGGCGGCCACCGGCCCCAGCACCAGGACCGGGGCCGTGATCCCGGCGGCGCGCAGGGCGCGCGCTTCCGGGTAGCGCGCCACCCCCAGCCAGCGGGCACCCCCGGCCACCGCCGCCCGGGCCACCGCCACCGCCCCGTGGCCGTAGGCCTCGCCCTTGACCACGGCCATGAGCGCGGTGCCCGTGTCCCGAACGATCAGGGCGCAGTTCCGGGCCACGGCGGCCGGATCCAGTTCGATCCAGGTGGTGCAGGAAGGCGGGGCGGAGGGCATGGTCGGAAGCGCGGGGTCAGGGGGCCTGGAACGGGGTGGCCTCGTAGCCGTCGCCCTTGGCCTTCAGCGTGTAGACGCCCGGGAAGGCCATGTGGGCCCCGGCGATGACCGCCCGGCTCGCGGCCGCATTCCGGAAGAAATCCTTGCGCGTCTCCACGGCCAGGCCGGGATCGGCGTCGAAGGACACGGCCACCGAGGGCCGCTGGAACTGGATGGCGCCGAAGTGCACCAGGTCGCCCACGCACCAGAACTCCCGGCCCTCGGACCTGAACCCGTAGCAGGTGTGGCCCGGGGTGTGGCCCGGAGCGGGCAGGACCCGGATGCCCGGGCCCAGGCTTTCGCCCATGGTGAACGTCCGGTAGGCACCCGCCGCCTGGTACGAGGCCAGGAGGGCCTTGACCTTGGGTGCCTGGGCCCGGAGCCGCTCGGGAAGCCGGACCGGATCGCCCAGCCAGAAGGCGTCCTCCTCCTTGGCGGCGCGCACCTGCGCCTTGGGGAAGGCGCGGGTCCCGTCGGGGTTCAGCAGTCCGCCCACGTGGTCCAGGTGGAAGTGGGTGAGCAGCACCAGGTCGATGGCGGCCGGATCCACTCCGGCGGCCTTGAGCCGGTCCGCCATGCGCCCCCAGGGTCCGGCGCCGGTGCCGGTGTCCACCAGCACCCGTTTGCCGCCCACCTGGACCAGGAAGGCGTTCAGCGGGGTGGACGCCGTCTCCTTGTCCCCGAGCAGTCTGCGGGCCTCCTCCGGCCCGATGCCGATCAGCAGGCTGGCCCGCAACTCGAACTGGTTGTCCTGCAGGCAGGTCACTTCCATGCGCCCCAGGGTCAGCCGGTGGATCCCCGGGGCCGGGTCCGCCGCCGCCAGGCGTACGGCGCAGACGGCGAGGAGCAGGGCCGGACCCAGCCGGCCGGTGAGGGTGGAAGGGCGGAATACCGGAGTCATAGGGAAACCTTTGATTCCACCATAGCAAGGATCGGCTACCATGGGGCCGCTCCCAAAACCCATGCCCGCAGGTTGTTCCTCCACCCTTGGCCAGACCATGACCGGAGGTACCCCATGATGCCGCTTCGCTCCCTGGGCCTGTCGCTTTCCATCACCGCGCTGCTGACCTTGGCCTGCAGCGCCTGAACCATGCCGCCTCCATGCTGGGCGGCGGCAAGGTGATGATGATCGGCGGCACCTACGGATTCACGCCGGAAAGCTACAAGCCGTGACGTCCCATCGGCGCCTGCGCGCCAAGGAGTTCCCATGAAGCACAACACCTATTTCCAGGACAAGGTCCAGAGCCTGGCCCTGACCGAGAAGGACGGGCCGGCCACGGTCGGGGTCATGGAGCCGGGCAAGTACACCTTCTCCACGGCCAAGGAGGAACGCATGACCCTCATCGCCGGCGCCATGAAGGTGCGTCTGCCGGGCGGCGAGTGGACCTCCCTTTCCGCCGGGGAGGGCTTCATCGTGCCGCCCAAGGTCTCGTTCGACCTGGACGTGGCCGCGGACGTGGCCTACATCTGCCGCTACCGCTGACGGTCGATCAGTCCTTCGCCACCGACCGGGTCCCAAGGTAGGCGGCGCGCACCGCGGGGTCCTGGGCGATGTCGTGGGCGGGGCCGGTCTTGATGATCCGGCCCTGCTCCAGGACGTAGGCCCGGTCCGCCACCTGCAGGGCCTTGTGGGCGTTCTGCTCCACCAGCAGGATGGTCTTGCCCAGGGCCTTGAACTCGCTGATGATCTCGAACACGGTCTTGACCAGAAGGGGCGCCAGGCCGAGGGAGGGCTCGTCCAGGAGCAGCAGCTTGGGGTCCAGGGCCAGGGCCCGGGTGATCTCCAGCCGCCGCTGGAGCCCGTACGGCAGGTTGTCGGCCATGATGTCCCGGCGCTCCTCCAGGCCCATGATCTGCAGCAGCGAGCGGGCCTTCTCCCGCAGGACCTTCTCCTCCCGCCAGTAGGACGGCAGCCGGCACACCGACTGGAACAGGTTGTACGTGGCCGAGCGGTGGCAGGCGGTGTAGACGTTCTCGAACACCGAGAGGTGCTTGAACAGCCGGATGTTCTGGAAGGTCCTTGCCGTCGAAGTCCAGGTGGTTCACGAACAGGCAGCCCTCGAGGGCGTTGCCGGCCAGGGAGATCAGGTTCTCGGAGGGCCAGCCGTCGCCGCCCAGCAGCAGCTGGTTGATGCCCAGTTCCCGGGCCTGCTTGGCGGCCAGGGCGACGTCGTTGTAGTAGGCGGGGATGAAGATGACGTCAGGGTTGGCGGCCTTGATCTTGGTGAGCGGGGCGCGGAAGTCCTTCTCGCCGGAGGTGTAGCTCACCTCGGCCACCACCTTGCCGCCGGCCTTCTCGAAGCCATCCTTGAAGAACTCGGCCAGGCCGGTGGAGTACGGGTCGTCGATGGTCATGAAGATCGCGGCCTTCTTCTTGTCCAGCTTCTGACAGGCGAAGTGGGCAGCCACCTTGCCCTGGTAGGGGTCGGTGAAGCAGGCGCGGAACACGAATTCGTTGACCTTGCCGTTGTCCTGGACGGTGACCTTGGGGTTGGTGGCGGTGGAGGAGACCAGGGACACCTTGGCCTCGTTGACGATGGGGGCCACCGGGATGGCCTCGCCGGAACCCTGGGCGCCCACGATGGCGACCACCTTGCTTTTGATCAAGCTGAATCCCCGGCCGGGACTTGAACGCCGCAGTTCATCCATGGAACTGAAAATCGCCGGGGCGTTTGCAACAGATAGAGCCGCGGTGCGACTTTATCTGTTGCAAAGGTGGGGATGAGGGGGATAAGGCTGATGGCCGCAACCGGCGCCACCTCCCTATCTTGGATGCCGGGGCACAGGATCCTCGCGGAGGTTGGCTGGGAATACGCCCTAACTCTCCAGCGGATGGTGGCAGGCCCAGCTGCGCTCCCCATCCCGGGCCTCGGGCGGATCCTCCCCGGCGCACTGCTCGGTGGCGAACGGGCAGCGGGTGCGGAACCGGCACCCCGACGGCAGGTCGATGGGGCTCGGGATCTCGCCCTGCAGCAGCAGCCGCTCCCGGTCCCGCAGGCGGGGATCGGGCACCGGCACGGCGGCGGTCAGGAAGCGGGTGTAGGGGTGGCGGGGGGCGGTGAACAGCGCCTGGGTGGGCCCCACCTCCACCAGCCGGCCCAGGAACATCACCCCCACCCGGGGGGCGAACTGGCGCACCACCGACAGGTCGTGGGTGATGAACAGGTAGGTCAGCCGGAAGGCCTCCTGCAGGTCCTGGAGCAGGTTGAGCACCTGGGCCTGGATGGAGACGTCCAGGGCCGACAGGGGCTCGTCGGCGACGACGAATTCAGGGTTCAGGGCCAGGGCCCGGGCGATGCCGATGCGCTGGCGCTGGCCGCCGGAGAACTCGTGGGGATAGCGGCGCAGGCCGTCCGGGCGCAGGCCCACCACCCGCATCAGCTCCAGCACCCGCTCCCTCCGCTCGGCCCTGGACTCCCGCCCGTGGGTCTTCAGGGGCTCGGCGATGATGTCCCCGACCCGCATGCGCGGATCCAGGGAGGCGTAGGGATCCTGGAAGATGATCTGCATCCTCGGGCGCATCCGGCGCAGGGCCTCGGCCGGGAGCGCGGTGAGCTCGGCGCCGTCCAGGACCACCGAGCCGGAGGTGGGCTCCACCAGGCGCAGGATGGTCCGCCCCAGGGTGCTCTTGCCGCAGCCGGATTCGCCCACCAGGGCGAAGGTCTCCTGGCGGGCCACGGTGAAGCTGACGTCGTCCACGGCCCGGATCACCCGGGCCTCGGTCCCGAACGCCCCGGTGCGCACCGGGAAGTGCTTGGTCAGGCGGCTCACGGCCAGCAGGGGGCCGGTCATGGGCGGTCCTCGAAGTTCCAGCAGCGGGCGCGGTGCCCTCCGCCCAGGTCGAAGCAGGGCGGCGCCAGCCGGCGGCAGGTCTCCCGGCAGTCGGGACAGCGGGGATGGAACCGGCAGCCGGACGGCAGGCGCAGCAGGTTGGGCACCAGCCCAGGGATCGCCCGCAGCCGGCCGTCCGCGCCCCGGGCCGAGGTGGTGCCGGGGATGGAGCCCAGCAGGCCGAGGGTGTAGGGGTGGGCCGGGCGCTGGAACAGCTCGAACACGTCCGCCTCCTCCACCACCTCCCCGGCGTACATGACCGCCACCCGGTCGCACACCTCGGCCACCACCCCCAGGTCGTGGGTGATGAGCAGGATGGCGGTCCGCAGCCGCTTGCGCAGGTCGCGCATCAGGTCCAGGATCTGGGCCTGGATGGTCACGTCCAGCGCGGTGGTGGGCTCGTCGGCGATCAGCAGCCGGGGCTCGCACACCAGGGCCATGGCGATCATCACCCGCTGGCGCAGTCCGCCCGAGAGCTGGTGGGGGTACGACCGGTAGCGGGCCTCGGGCTCGGGGATGCCCACCAGCCGGAACATCTCCAGGGTGCGCTCCTTGGCCTCCCGGCGGGTCATCGGCCCGTGCTGCGGCCGGTGCAGCAGGATGGCCTCCCGCACCTGCCGGCCCACCGTGTGCACCGGGTTGAGGGCGGTCATGGGCTCCTGGAAGATCATGGCCACCTGGTCGCCCCGCAGGGCGCACAGGGCGGCCCGGTCCAGGGCGGCCAGGTCCCGCCCCTGGAACAGGATCCGCCCGGAGGTGCGGCGCCCGGGCGGGGGCACCAGGCCGAGGATGGACAGGGCGGTGACGGTCTTGCCGCAGCCGGATTCGCCCAGCAGGCCGAGCACCTCGCCCGGGCGGATCTCCAGGCTCACCCCGCTCATGGCGGGGACGGCCCCGTCGGCGGTGAAGAAGGAGGTGCTGACGTCCTCCAGGGCGAGCAGGGGTTCGGGATCGGCAGTCATGGCTTGAGGTGGGGATCGAGCGCGTCCCGCAGGCCGTCGCCCATGAAGTTGAAGGCCAGCACGGTCACCAGGATGAACACCCCCGGGGAGATGGCGATCCACGGCGCCGAGAACAGGAACTCCTTGCCGTTGAGGACGGTCAGGCCCCAGCTGGGGGTGGGCGGCTGGGCCCCCACCCCCAGGAAGCTGAGGCTCGACTCGGACAGGATGGCGCCCGGGATGCCCAGGGTGAACAGGACGATCAGGGCCGGCAGGCAGTTGGGCAGGATGTGGCGCACCATGATCACCCGGTCGCGCACGCCCACCGCCCGGGCCGCCTCCACGAACTCCTTCTCCCGCAGGGCGAGCACCTGGGAGCGGACCACCCGCGCGGTGCCGGCCCAGCCCACCACCGCCAGGGCGATGAAGATGTTCACCAGGGTGGCGCCCAGGGTGTACATCACCACCATGGCCAGGAGCAGCGAGGGGAAGGCCAGCACCACGTCGCACAGGCGCATGATGACCATGTCCACCAGGCCCCGGTAGTAGCCTCCGATGAGCCCCAGGGTGGTGCCCAGGGTCATGGACATCAGGGTCGGCACGATGCCGATCACCAGCGAGATCCGGGTCCCGTACAGGATCCGGGTGAGCAGGTCCCGCCCGTACTGGTCGGTGCCCAGCCAGTGGGCCCGGGACGGTGCCTGGGACATGAGGTCCAGGTCCACCAGGTAGGGGTCGTAGGGACTCAGGCGGGGGACCAGCACCGCCAGCAGCACCAGGATCAGCACCACGGCCGCGCCGGCCAGGGCCATGTGGTTGCGCCGGTAGGCCCGGACCACGTCCCGCAGGAAGGAGGACGGGGGCGCCTTGGACTCTTCCTGCTCCCAGGGGACCGCGGAAAGGGGGTTCGGTTCGGCCATGGCGGGGTCAGCTCGCCTTGATCCGGGGATCGAGGTAGGCGTAGAGGATGTCGGCTCCCAGGTTGAAGATGATGACCAGGATGGTCTCGAACAGCACGGCGCCCTGGAGCAGGGGCATGTCCCGGGACTGGATGGCGTTGACGGCGATGCGGCCCACCCCGGGGATGTTGAACACGCTCTCGGTGATCACCGCCCCCGCCAGCAGGGAGGCCACCTGGATGGCCATCACCGTCACCACCGGCAGGAGGGCGTTCTTCAGGGCGTGCAGGAAGATCACCGGCAGCTCCCGCATGCCCTTGGCCCGGGCGGTGCGGATGTAGTCGTTGCGCATGACCTCCAGCAGGCTGGAGCGGGTCAGGCGGGCGATCACCCCGCTGCTGGCCCAGCCCAGCACGATGGCGGGCATGACCACGCTGCGCCAGCCGGTGAAGCCCGCCACCGGGAGCCAGCCCAGCCTCACCGCGAAGGCCCACTGGAACAGCAGCGCCGACCAGAACACCGGCATGGACACCCCCAGCAGGGAGAAGCCCATGAAGAGGTTGTCCGGGAGGGAGTACTGCCGGACCGCGGAGACGATCCCGGCCGGGATCCCCACCGCCCAGGCGAACGCCGCCGCCCAAAGGGCCAGCACCAGGGTGTTGGGGAAGGCGCCCAGGATCAGCATGGCCACCGGGCGGTGCAGCTTGTAGGACTCGCCCAGGTCGCCGTGCAGGGCGCCGGCCAGGAAACGCAGGTAGCGCACCATGGCCGGGTCGTCCAGGTGCATCTGGGCGCGCACCCGGGCCACCACGTCCGGGCTGATGTGCTCCCGCATCATCACCGTCACCGGGTCCCCCGGCACCACGTTCAGCATGAAGAAGATGATGGACGTGATGCCGATCAGGACCGGAATGGAGATGAGCAGGCGCTTGAGGATGAACTTCGCCATCTACTGGTGGCTCCTAGTTGTCGCTGCCAAACAGGTTGTTCACCCGAGCCAACCTGGGATGCTTTTGTTTGCGGACAACAGCATAAGGAGGGCTCGGGTGAACCTTCATAGGAAAGCAAGGACCTGCCCT
>JBELAL010000046.1:0-39569 GCA_049508835.1 Holophaga sp.
CGATTCCAGCAGCGATGGGCCTGGACGAAAGGGACCATCGCATTGCAGGCATCCGCAAACAGTCGCGCAAGCACGGAAAACGCTTCAGCTTGCTGAGGCGTGGTCATGAGTTTGAAGGATCCGGTCCGAACCATTTCGCTATTTTTTCGTTAATCCGAATGGGTGTCAAGCATCCATTCTTCCCCGCCCTGAAGGACGGGGTTTCCTGGACAAACTGATGACCACCGAGACCTTCCCTGCCAGCCGCTGGACCAAGGGAAACCGATTCTTCCCCACCCAGATCGAAGTGACCGACACAGCCGTCACCCAGCGGAAGCGTTCCTGGTTCTCCCGCAACGAGATGTCCATCCCCTTGATGCGGGTAGCCAGCGTGCGCATCCATTCCGGCCTGATCTGGTCGGACCTCCTCATCGAATCCACCGGGGGCGGCGACCCCCTGACCAGCCATGGGCACCGCAAAGAGGACGCCCTCCGGATCAAGGAACTGATCGCGCGTGCCCAGAACCAGAGTTGAGCCCGCGGATTCTACTCGCCCGCCCAACCCTGCCAGACCTTCTGGAGCAGGCTCGAGTCATGGTCCTCCACCACCACCAGGTGGCGGGTGGTGGGCCGGCCCCCTTCCGCGAAATGGTAGGCGTTGGCGAGCACGGTCCTGGGCGGTGGCGCGGTGGTGCTGGCGCAGGTGTTCGCCCATGGTGGAGCTGAGGTAGGTCTCCAGGAAGCGCACTGAGCCGTCCACGGGCCGGTCCGGTTCCTCGAACAGGGCCCAGCGCATGGCCCCGTCCCGCAGACGCAGGCGGCGGACGGGATTCATGGCCCCCAGGAAGGCCTCCCTCCGGTCCTGGGGCACGGTGTATTCCATCTGGACCAGGATGGGGCCTGCTTCCTGGGGGATGGCCGTAGGCCCGTGGGGCGAGTCCCGGTGGGGGCTCAGGTCGAGGTCCTGGTCGAAGGCGGTGATCCGTAGCCTGGTCAGGACCACCAGGGCGGCGAGCATTCCGGCCGAGGACAGGCCCATGGTAGTCCGGAGCCCGGCCTTCACGGCCACCGCGCCCCAGAAAGCCGCCCCCAGGGCCATGGCGCCGCCCCAGACCGTGTGGTAGGTGCCGAAGGCCCGCGCCTTCACCCAGGGGGGCACGGAGAACTGGATGGCCGTGTTGACGGTGGAGAGAATGGCCAACCAGCTCATCCCCGAGAGGAACAGGCAGAGCGCCACGGTGGGGGTGTGGGGAACGTAGGCTATGACCGCCTGGGCGAGGGCGGCCAGAAGGCTGAATCCCCCGAGGATCTGGTTGGTGCTGAACCGCTGTCGCAGGGGCCCGATGAAGAATACCGCCGCGACCGCCCCGGCGCCAATGCAGCTCATGAGGCCGCCGAAAGCCTGGGAGCTGAGCTTCAGATCATGGATGGCCAGGGCGGGCACAAGCGAGAAGATCACCCCAGCGAACCACGAATATCCCATGGCCCACAGGAGGATCACCTGGAACGGCCGGCTGTGCCGGGCGTACCTGAATCCTACCTTCAGGGCGCCCAGAAAGCGTTCCCCGGGAAGGACGGCGGTGGTGGGGCGCCGTTTCCAGGCCAGCAGGGCCATCACCACCGCCAGGAAGGATACCGCGTTGAAGCAGAAGGCCCACCCCGCGCCCAGGAGTCCGACGATCAGGCCGCCCACGGCCGGGCCCACGGCGCGGCTCACATTGAAGCCTGCGCTGTTGAGGGCGACGCCCCCGGCCAGCCCCTTGCGGTCCAGGAGTTCGGGCACGATGGCCTGGAACGCCGGCATGCTCAAGGCCGAGCCTATACCGATGAGGAAGGACATGGCCAGCAGGACCATCGGGTTGATCTGATGCAGGAAGGTGAGCCCGGACAGCGCCCCGGCGCTGACCATCATGAAGACCTGGGTCGCCAGGAGCAGCTTCCTCCGGTCCAGGATGTCGGCGATGGCCCCCGCCGAAAGACCCAGCAGCAGCACCGGCAGGGTGGTGCCGGTCTCGATGAGGGCCACCAGCAGCGGCGAGGTGGTGAGGTGGGCCATCTGCCATTTCTCACCCACGCTCTGGATCTGGGTGCCGACGTTGGAGGTCATGTTGGCGATCCAGAGCATCATGAACAGCCTGGACCGCAGCGGGTCCAGGAGGTTCGTGCGCACGGATGCCGGTTCCGTCATGGGCAGTCACCCGCAACCCAGTTTGAGGGCCAGTTGAGACGTTATCCCGATTCCAATTTTTTTCTAGACCTTCCTGAAATCGATGAAGCCGCGCGCCACGTCCACCGTCACCAGTTGCACCCGGATCCGATGGCCCACATCCAGGCCTTCGCTTCCCTCCAGCAGCCTTCCTTCCACCGGCGGACTGAAGATCCGGACCCAGGTGCCTTTGGCTGAAGCGCCCGTGACCATGGCATCGAACCGCTGCCCGATCCTGCCTTCCAGGAACAGCGCTGCTGCGGATTTCCCCACCTGCCGTTCAACCTTGTTGGCTGCGTCCTCTTCCTGGGTGCAGTGCCTGGCCAGCAGGTCCAGTTCCTCCATGCTGTAAGGACTTGGGCCACCCTCCATGGCGGCCTTGAGCATCCGCTGGGTGGCCAGGTCGGAGTAGCGCCGGTTCGGGGCGGTGGCATGGGCATAGTCCTTCACCGCGAGTCCGAAGTGCCCTGGGGCCGTGTCGCCGGGCTGTTCGGCCACGTATTCACCCGCTCCCAGCAGCTTGATGACCGTCAGGGAAAGGTCGGGAAACCGGAGCGGATCGGCCGCTTGCGCCCTGCTCAGGAAGGTCTCCAGCGCCACGGGGTCCGGGACTTCGGGGAGCCTGGTCCCATGTTCGCCGGCGATGGCGACGATCCGGTCCCAGCGTCTGGGGGAGTGGACCACCCGGCGGATCGAGGGGAACTTCCTCGCGGTCAGGTACCGGGCGGACACTCCGTTGGCGGCGATCATGAAATCCTCGATGAGGACCTTGGCGCGGTCCTTTTCCTCTTCCACCAGGTCGCGGATCTGGTCGCCGTCGAATACCGGTTTCGCCTCGACGGCATGCAGGCTCAGCGCGCCATGCAGGTGCCGGAGGCCCATCAGCTTCTGGGCGACCTGGTCCTGGAGCCGCAGGTTCTCCTCCAGCCCCGGCACGGCGGAGAGTTCTCCCGGCGCGGCGCCACCCTCCAGCCACCGGGCGACGCTGGGGTAGGCGAGCTTGGCGTGATTGCGCACGCGCGCCCTGTAGAGGTCGGAACCCTGGAGGTTCCCCGCGGCGTCCACCAGCATTTCCACGACGACCGCGGGGCGGTCCTCGTCGTAGTTCAGGGAGGTGAGGCCGGTGGAAAGGTCCTCGGGCAGCATGGGGAAGATCGCGGCCGCCGTGTAGACCGAGGTCGTGTTCCAGCGTGCGTGCTCGTCAAGGGCGGAGCCCTTCTTGACCAGGACGTCCACGTCGGCCAGGGCCACGAGGATCTTGACGGCGCCATGCGGCATGGCCTCGGCGACGGTGAGCTGGTCCAGATCACGGGAGTGGGTGTTGTCGATGGAAGCCCACAGGAGCTCCCTCAGGTCCCGGGTCCCGGAGCCGGCGCTGACGGCCCCGCCCCTGGCCGTGAGGGTTTCCAGCTCGGCCAGGGCCGGCGCGCTGAAATCAGGGAGCAACCCATGCTCGACCATCGATCTCCGGGCAATATCCTGCAGCATGGCCCGGTGGTTTTCGTTGAGATGCATCGGAGTGTCCTCGAGGTCGGAAAAGGAGATTGGAGCAAGCGTAGCTCATCGGGAGGGGTCTGACGCGCACCATTCCCACCGCCCTTCCGGAACACACCGAAGCCATGGATTCAAGGCTTCGCCTGGATCGCTGGAAGGCGTTTCCGTGCTCTCGGCGAACCGCTGTACACCCGGTCGGGACGCGGGTGAATGGACACGGTCCTGCATGCGCACGAATGGTTTGCGCTCATTCAAAATGGTCAAACAGGCGTTCCATTTTGGCGGTACGGTCGCTGTGGCGGGTTCGAGAAAGGTTCGTAAATATCTGTAATTAACTTATTTGAAATATGGCACGGGAAAGGCATATTGTGGGTGGTCAGCCGATCCAAGGTGCGCGCGACCAGGCTTGACATCGTCCCCACAGCGCCCCGTCATTCTGGAGCTCGATATGAAATTCCGTCGTTATTTCCTTATTTCCGGCTGGGTGGCCCTTAGTCTGGTTCCGCTCGGCCTGACCGTGGCCTGCATCTACCCCGACCATGGATACCGTGGTGGTCGGCAGGAGGGTGGTGGTCGGCAGGAGGGTGGTGGTTGGCATGGGGGTGGTGGTCGGCAGGAGGGTGGTGGTTGGCATGGGGGTGATGATCGCTGGCGTGGCTAGTCAATGGCGGCTTCGGCCTCAGGCTTGGTAATGGAACGACCTTACTAGGAGACATCATGTCCATCATCACTCTCATCCTTGGCTTGATCATCGGCTTCATCGTCGGCATGATCGTAGCCGCTGGCGGCTGGCGCAATGCCCTGGCCAAGTTCGGGGCGTGTGCCATCAACGCCGCCAAGCTCGCTTCCGCCGCCACGCCCTCCTCCGTGGCCCAATCCGGCGCCACCAAGGCCGACGAGACCCAGAATCCAGCCGTCTGAATACCATCCAGAGCGCCCAGGTGATGTCAGCCCAAGGTGATGCAGAAGCCACCCCGGTGTCTGGTCTTACCAGCGACGAAGCGCGGGTGCGGCTTGGGACGTTCGGCCCGAACGCCATGCCGGACACGGGAACCTCAATCTGGCGCCGGGCGCTGGGCAAATTCTGGGCGCCGGTTCCATGGATGCTCCAGGCCGCCATCATCCTCCAGGTGGTGCTCGGCGAATACCCCGAAGCTGCGGTGATCGCCGGGCTCCTGGTGTTCAACGCCGCGCTCGGGTTCTTCCAGGAGGGGCGTGCGCAGGCGACGCTCGCCGCGCTGAAATCGCGGCTCGCGCTCACCGCTTCGGTGCGCCGCGACGGCGCCTGGAAGACCGTCCCGGCCGCCGAACTGGTGCCGGGCGATACTGTGATGCTGTCGAACGGTGGTGTGGTCTCAGCCGACGTCAAGCTGATCGAGGGGTCGATCCTGCTCGACCAGTCCATGCTCACCGGAGAATCCGTCCCGATCGAAGCTGGACCGGGCCTGGAGACCTATGCGGGGGCCCTGGTGCGGCGCGGGGAAGCCAGCGCGGTCGTCACCGCGACCGGAGCGCGCACCAAGTTCGGACGCACGGCGGAACTGGTCCGCACCGCCCATGTGGAGAGCGCCCAGCAGAAAACCGTGCTGCGCGTGGTGCGGAACCTGGCCCTGTTCAATGGCGTGATCATCGTGCTGCTGGTGGGTTACGCCCGTGCCCACACCATGCCCCTGGTCGAGATCATCCCCCTGGTGCTGACGGCGGTGCTGGGCTCGATCCCGGTGGCCCTGCCGGCGACGTTCACGCTGGCCGCGGCGCTGGGCGCGAGGGCCCTGGCCCGCATGGGCGTGCTGCCGACCCGCCTCTCCGCCGTGGACGAGGCGGCGACCTTGGACGTGCTCTGCTCGGACAAGACAGGTACGTTGACGCGCAACGAATTGGCATTGACCGCCATCCTCCCCGAGCCTGGATTCGATGCAGCGCATCTGCTGGCCTTGGCGGCCCTGGCCAGTTCCGATGGCGGCCAGGATCCCGTGGACCTGGCCATTCGCGCGGCCGCAGCGAAAACCCCCACCGCCGACCAGCCGAAACTGACCAGGTTCGTTCCCTTTGACCCAGCGAACAAAATAGCCGAAGCGACCGTGGTGGACGCGGGAGGCGCCGCCTTGCGGGTCGTGAAAGGGGCCTTTGCCGCGGTCATCAAGATGACCGAAGCCGGGGCTCCGGCGGCCGCCACCGAGCATGAACTCGAGAAGAAGGGCTTCAGGGTTCTGGCCGTGGCTGTCGGAGCCGCCTCGCCCCTGCGGCTTGCGGGAATCATCGCGCTGAGCGATCCACCTCGGCCGGATGCGGCGGAACTCGTCAAGGAGCTGCTCACTTTGGGAGTGCGCACGGTGATGGTGACCGGTGATGCACCGGCGACGGCGGAGATCATCGCGCGGGAGGTGGGGCTGGATGGACCCGTCTGCCCACCCGGTCCCGTCCCGGAACAGGTGAGCCCGGAAGACTTCGCCGTCTTCGCCGGCGTGCTTCCGGAGGACAAGTACCTCCTGGTCCAGGCCTTCCAGAAGGGCGGCCACACTGTCGGCATGTGCGGTGACGGCGCCAATGACGCGCCGGCCCTTCGCCAGGCGCAGATGGGAATCGCGGTTGCCACGGCCACGGACGTCGCCAAGTCGGCTGCCGGAATCGTGCTGACCAAGCCCGGACTGGAGGGTGTCGTGGCCGCGGTGAAGGAAGGCCGGGTGACGTTCCAGCGCATCCTGACCTATACCTTGAATTCTGTCACAGGAAAGGTGGTGAAGGTCCTGTTCCTGGCCCTGGGCCTGGTCCTGACCGGACACGCGATCCTGACCCCGATGCTGATGGTCATCATCATGATCACGGGCGATTTCCTGGGCATGGCCTTGACCACCGACAACGTACGGCCGTCTCCACTGCCGAATGCCTGGCGAGTCGGCCATTTGACGATCGCCGGGGTGTTCATGGGCCTTTCCGAGCTGGTGTTCTGCACCGCCGTGCTGGCCGTCGGCAAGTTCCACCTGGGGCTCGCCATCGGGCCCCTGAGGACGCTCACCTTCCTGGTCCTCGTGTTCGCCAACCAGGCGACGACCTACGCCAACCGGACCCGGCAGCACCTTTGGTCGATCCGCCCGAGTCTCCTGCTGGTGGTTTCCTCGGTGGCCGACCTGGGGATCGCCTCCATCCTGGCGAATCGCGGGATCGCCATGGCGCCCTTGCCAGCGCTGGTCCTGGGAGGCGTCCTGGCCGGAGCGGGGGTCTTCGGGCTGCTGTTGGATCTGGTCAAGGTCCCCGTGTACCGACGGCTCGGAATCGCCTGAGCGGACTGCAGCATGATCGGCCGGAACGGTCCGGTCCGGGATTCGGCCCTGGCCTACATGGTTTTGCGATCCTTCCTCGTTCCGGCACCGCCGACCCCGATGCGCAGCTTGAGCTTGTAGCGGCTGTGCCCATTGAAGCGGTCCACCGCCTCCCTCAGGTCCAGGCCCTTGTCCGCCGCGCGGACGGTTTGGTCCGCCTTGGCGTCGGGCAGCCCCACGGCGGCCAGGTAGACATCGTCCATGGTCCGGCCCCGCTCCAGGGCCGGCTGGACGGCGGCCGTTTCAAAGGAGGCGGACAAGGCGTTGAGCACGCCCTTCAGGACGCCCGCATCCGCGCCCTCGGCAAACCCGGTGAACGCCACGAGGTCCGCGAACAGCATCGCCACTTCCGCGGAGCTGCCGGTTAGGCCTCCCGCGGAGCTCTCGGGTTTGGCGTCTGGAGATCCCTGCAGGATTTCAGCCAGGGAATGGGGCAGGAGGCCGAGCAGCAGGCGCTTGGAGACCTTCTGCTCGGCCACGATCCGGTCATAGAGCTGCAAGGCCTCCATGTGCAGCAGGCGGACTTCGAGCATGTTGTGGACGCGGCTCAGCACCTCCGCGAGGTCGAAGGGCTTGCTGATGAAATCCTTCGCCCCGCTCTGCAGCGCGCGGAGCTTGTGGTCGGATTGGGCGGTGATGACGAGGACCGGAACATAGCCGCCGGTCTCGATCTCCTTCAGGTTCTCCATCACCTGGAATCCGTCCATCCCGGGCATCTGCAGATCCAGAAGGATCAGGTCATAGCAGTTCAGGAGGTGCATCTCGCAGACCTTGGCCGGATCCCGGGTCGAGGAGATCGCATCATAGCCGCCGCTGCGCAGCATCTGTTCGAGCAGGAGCACGTTGGGCTCCTGGTCATCGACGATCAGGATCCTGCCATGCAGGATGTCGGACATGGTTACCATCGGAATCACGACTCCTTGCCCGTTCTCACCGGATGGTCGCCGGGAAAGGCCATGGCCTTATCCAGCGCCTCCGTGAACGCTTCGACCTTGATCGGTTTGGTCAGGTATTGGAAGAATCCTGCCTCCAGGCATTTCTGGATGTCGCCCAGCATGGCGTTGGCGCTGATCGCGAGCACCGGGATAGGCGCCGTCCGCGGGTCCTCCCGCAGGATTTTCAGCACCTCGAGGCCGTTGATGTCCGGCAGGTTGATGTCCATGAGGATCACCTCCGGCCGGTGCGCCCGGGCGAGTTCGATCCCGAGGCGCCCGGTCCCGGCGCTCAGAAGGCGCAGATCCGGGCGCCGGGCGATGATCTGCTCGACCAGCGCCAGGTTGGCCGTGTTGTCTTCCACATACAAGAGGGTGCGCGAAGGCACCGGCTGGGCCGCGTGCCCCAGGGCCGGGCCCGGTGGACCGCTGATTGCCGCGGCGAGGAGCGGGGCGGCGGCGGCGGCCAGTTCGAACCAGAAGACGCTCCCCACCCCGGCGGTGCTCTCCACGCCGATCACTCCTCCCATCAGCTCGACCAGGAGCTTGCCCATCACGAGGCCGATGCCTGTGCCCTGCTCACCGCTGTTCTCCTTGCCCAGGCGGTTGAACGGCTGGAACAACTGCGCCAGCTGCTCCGGAGCCAGACCGATACCGCTGTCCCGGACGGTGATGCGCGTGCGGTCAAGGGTGGTGGTCCAGTCCACCGTGACGGTTCCCCCCGGGCGATTGTATTTGATGGCATTGGAAAGAAGGTTGATGAGGACCTGTTTCAGCCGGACCCGGTCAGCGAGGACGAAGGGCGCCGGCTCGAACGGAGGCATGATCAGGTGGACATCGCGGGTTTCCGCTTGCTGTTCGACCAGGGCCCGGCATTCAAGCATGACTTCGGCCAGCGCCACCGGTTCCACCGACATCGTCAGCTTGCCCGACTCGACCACCGCCAGATCGAGGATCTCGTTGATGAGTTCCAGCAGGTACCAGCCCGCCTTGAGGATCTGGTGAACGCTCGCCTTCTGGGAGGCAGTCGGGGGCGGGGATTCGGTGTCCAGCAGCTGGGCGAATCCCAGGACCGCGTTGAGGGGGGAGCGCAATTCATGGCTCATGCTGGAAAGGAATTCGGATTTCGCGCGGTTGGCCTTTTCAGCCAAGGACTTGGCGTCCTGGAGTTCAGCGTTGCGGTCCCGGAGCACCTCGTCCAGGCGTTTGCGCTCGGTGATGTCGCGCGCCGCCGCGAACACGCCCTGCAGATTCCGGTTGCGGTCGTAGAGCGTGGTGGCATTGATGGACACCACGGTCTCCTTGCCGGCCCGGGCGCTGGCGGTGAGCTCGTAGTCGGTGACTTTCTTTTCGCGGAGCACCAGGTTGATGCCCGCTTCGGCCCGCTCGGGATCGGTGAAGTGGTTCTTGAAGGGCGCACCGATGAGTTCGTCGCGGGTGCGGGCGGTGAGCGCCTCCATCTGCTTGTTGACGTCGGTGATGATGCCGGCCAGGTCCGTGGTGATGAGGGCGTCAGTGTTGGACTCGAACAGGGAGCGGGTGTAGAACTGGTGGTCGCGCAGGCGCTGGGCCAGCTTCTCCTGCTCCGCCTCGATCCGCTTCCGGGCGGTATTGTCGGTTCCGATCAACAGATAGCCGATGATCCCGCCCTGGGCGTCCCGCAAGGCCGTGACCGACACCAGGGCCGGGAAGCGGCTGCCGTCCTTCCGGATGTAAGTCAGTTCGTAGATGTCCTCGATGCCCCGGGAGGCCTTGAACACCAGGGCCTCGAAGCCGGGTGTGATCGTGGTCGCCAGTTCCAGGCTCAAGGTCTTGGCCCGGGCGACCAGTTCCTTGGGGTCGGAAAGGTCGGCCGGGGTGATCTTGTTCACCACCTCGGCGGCTGTGTAGCCAAGCATGCGCTCGGCGCCCACATTGAAGATCTGGATGACCCCCTTGGCGTCGGTGGCGATGCTGGAAAAATTGGCACTGTTGAGAATGGCCTCCTGCAGAGCCCCGGTTTTCAGGAGGATCTTCTGCCGCCGGGCCTCGGTGACGCGCTCCGGCAAGCCGGGCCTCCCTTCGGGTTCGATGGGGGCAAGACTTTTCTTGGGCATGATGCACCTCTGAAAGACCGCCGATGTTCATGCGGGCCGCGAGGACGGAAGCACGAGCGGGCGCAATGAAATGGGCGGGGAAGTTCAGCTTTCCCGCACATCCAGGAATTCCGTCACGAGAGGCTTGAGGATCGCCATCAGTTTTTCCTTGGCGACACCCTGGACCTTGAGCGTGATCTCCCCTCGCTCTCCCTTGGCATCGTTGATCTCGAGGATGCCCAGGCCCACGATGTCGCCGGAAGCGCCGGCGATGGCCGAGGTGATCCGGGCGACCGTGCCCTTCTCCGAAGAGGTGGTGACCCAGATGCGGACGCCTTCCCGGCGGCCGCCCAGGGATTCCATGAAGGCCCGGAAGAGGTCGCTCTGGGTGACCATCCCGACCAGCTGGCTGCCGCGCATGACCGGCAGGCACCCGATGTTCCGGTCGGCCATGATCCGTGCGGCCGCTTCCACGGGAGTTTCTTCGGTCACCGTGACCACCTCCTTCACCATCAGCATCTCGACGGTGACCTTGGCCAGCAGGCAGGGGATCTCCCAATAGGAAAGGGTAGTGGCGGGGGATGGGGACGCGTTGTGCAAGTCGGTTTCGGAAATGATGCCGACCAGCGTCCCGTTGGCATCCACCACCGGCATGCGGTGCACCTGCTTCTCCTTCATGATCCTGAGCGCATCCGGCATGGTCATGTGCGGGGTCAGGACGGGAGGTTTGGGGATCATCAGTTCGCGAATCAGCATCACTTGCTCCTTGGCTCGGGTTGCTGGGGGTGATGAGGGCCCGGACAGGAAGTCCGGAGTTCGAGGTCGAAGCGGTCCGTTTGGATGTCCCCCTTGTCGATGGCGAACTGGACGTCGAGGATGGTGCAGTACTGCTGGGTCGGAGTCGGGACCGGCACCACCACCAGCACCGGGGCTTCCGCCACGCTGGGCTCGGAGGCCAGGGCAGCCGGCGCGGGCGCGGTTTGGGCGGCCGCCGGGGCGTGCCTGCCGAACCGGTAGACCACACCGGCCGAGAACAGGTCGATGTCTCCGTGGTTGCCGATGGCATCGTCGATCTTGGCCCGGGAACGGCCGGCGTTGGCCCCCACATACCAGCCTGCATCCTGCGCGACCGCCAGGGGACTGGCGGTGAGCACCAGTGCCAGCATGCGCAGGGCCAGAATCCGGGCCGGGGTTCCAAGATAGCCATCGAGTGTATTCACTTGAATTCCCCCCTGAGGGGTTTGATGCGGCCAAAATGTGCACATCCAAAACCAAGGAAACTCCGTAAAGGTTGGCACGGCGGATGATGGATGGCTTGGCGAAAAAGCGGAACCAGACCGGAACCTCAAGCGGCATGGCCTGGATTCCGGGGGCACGTTTTCCAGAATTGTTTTTAGGAACGCTCCAACGATGGTCTTTGAAGCAAATATTGCTCCAATTAAATAACTCATTGTATTTCAACAATAATGATTATCTATTGGTTCTCCTACGCGCCGGTTCACTCGAAATGACCGGCTGCCTTCTTCAAGATGAGTGAGGCAAGCCGGGCATTCGCATTGAGGACCTGCAACGCCCGCTGCTGCGACCCAATGGCCAACGGCAGGCGGGTAACCCAGGCGCCGGTGTTTCATATCGGCATGTTTCCTGCTTTGGAGATTTGGCAAGAAGGGCCCGAAGGCGCTCATCTGGCCCCTACCGCCCGTGGACCTTGCGACCGCAAGTACCAGGTCGAGATGCCAGGCCACCCCCTGAAGTCCGCCGCTGAGGACGATATGACCAGACCCACCCAGGGAGCCTTCCGCAAGGTTCTCCACCTGCTTGGGCTCGGCTTCGGGTGCGCGGCCCTGAGTTGTGTCCAGCTGCCGGAAATCCATTACCTGAACTCCCCCATGCATCCGGACGCCAGTCCCGTGGCGTCGGCCAGTCCGGAGGGCGGCGGGGCTGGGAAGACGGAGGCCCTCCTGATCACCCGTCTGACCGGCGCCAGGATCGCCATTCCGGGAAGGGCCGCCCTGGAAGCGGCCGCCAGCGGTCACTCCTGGATCGCCGGAAACAAGGTCACCCTGCTGTTCGACGGGCCTCAGACCATGGACGCCATGACTGCGGCCATCGCCAAAGCCAAGGACAGCATCAATCTGGAGACCTTCATCTTCGACCAGGACGAAATGGGACTGCGATTCGCCGACCTGCTGATCAGGAAGCAGCATGAAGGGGTGCAAGTGAACATCATCTACGATTGCGTGGGAACCCTCGGTACGCCCTCCGCCTTTTTCACCCGCATGGGCGAGGCCGGCATCCACCTGTGCGCCTTCAACCCGGTCAACCCTCTGCGCCGGCTGGGCAGATGGAGGATCAACCACCGTGATCACCGGAAGATCCTGGTGGTGGATGGAAGGGTGGCCTTCACCGGCGGGGCCAATATCAGCGACACCTATGCGAACGGATCCCTCTTCCACAGGAAGGCCAGGAGGACGGCCAACCTCGGCTGGCGCGATACCCACGTGCGGATCGAAGGTCCCGCGGTGGCGGCGCTGCAGTTGTTGTTCGTGGAAAACTGGTTCAGCCAGAAAGGGGATGGGTTGGACCCCAAGGTCTATTTCCCGGCCCTTGCGGAGGCTGGAGACAAGACCGTGCGGGTGATCGGCAGCCAACCTGGGAGTGATTTCGAAATATACCGCGCGTACGTCCAAGCCTTTGAACAGGCCAAGCAAAGCATTCATCTTACGGCTGCTTATTTTGTGCCGGACGCCCAGCTGGTCAAGGCCTTGGAGGAGGCCGCCCGCCGTGGCGTGCAGGTTGAGCTCGTCCTCACCAACGTCAACGACAGCGGTCTGGTGCACCGGGCCAGCCAGTCCTATTACCAGGAACTCTTGAAGTTGGGCGTCCGCGTGTTCCAGCTGAAAAGCTCCATCCTGCACGCCAAGACCGGCGTTGTTGATGCCCATTGGTCCACCGTCGGCTCCACCAACCTGGATATGCGCAGTTTCATCTTCAACAAAGAGATCAACATCGTGGTGCTGGGCGATTCCTTTGCCCGGGAATTGGAGGTCGCGTTCCAGGAGGACCGGAGGAATTCCATTGAAATCACCGAGAAAACTTGGACCCAGCGACCTGAGCGCGACCGGATCAAGGAATGGGCTTCACGTGCGCTTGAGCCTTGGCTCTAGCTACTGAATTGATATGGGGGGGTATTCACTTTGATTGAGTCAACGATTTCGCCGCTTTCCGATTGGATTCTAAATTATTGCGAATAGATATACTTATAATGTGGTACATATGATGCTTCTTGATTGGGACCGGCCCGTTCACAAGCATCCTCGACCTGACCGGATGTTCATTCATCGCCTGGACCTTCCCGTCCGAGGAGCGATCGGCGCAGGCACTTACTCTGAGGGGACTTCCCACATGAAACCATATGGAATTGAGCGTATCGGCGTCCTTACCGTTCTGCTCGCGGCTGTGGTTCCTGCATTCGCCTTGCAGGAGCAGCACGGCGCGCCTGAAAGGCAGCAGGAACCGGCCAGGCCGGAACAGCGGCAGGAGCCATCCAGGCAACCGGCGGGCCCCCAGGCCAAGGCACCTCAGCCACGACCGCAGCAGCAACCCAGGCCCCAGGCCAAGGCCCCTCAGGCACGGCCGCAGGAGCAACCCAGGCCCCAGGCCAAGGCACCTCAGGCACGGCCGCAGGAGCAACCCAGGCCCCAGGCCAAGGCCCCTCAGCCACGGCCACAGCAGCCCCAGCAGCGGCCAACAGCCCAGCATCAGGCCCAATCCCGGCAGCAGGGCAACCGGCCACCGTCCCAAGGGCAACCCGGTCTCGCCGGCGGGAAACAGACGGCCTCCTGGCAGGACCACCGCGCCCATGACTTCAAGGCGGAACACCGCTCCTGGCAGGACCGGGGCGGGTACCACGGCTATCGCATTCCGGATGACCGATTCCGCGGCAACTTCGGGGAGGATCACCAGTTCCACATGTCCAGCTACCCCATAACCATGTATGGCGGGTATCCGCGCTTCCGGTTCGACGGGTACTGGCTGAGCGTCATGGATCCTTGGCCGGAATACTGGGCAGCCAACTGGTACGGCAGCGATGACGTCTACATCAGCTTTTTCGATGGCGGGTACTACATGTGCAACCGCAGTTACCCCGCGGACCGGATCGCACTCTCCATTTCCCTGTGAATCACGCCGGGGAGAATTCGCAGGCTCCCATGTTCGCCCTGGTGTTGGACCCGTTGTTCCCACCGAAGCTGACTCGTCGAACCGGCTGGATTTTCCCCAAGGTACCAGGGCGGCATGAACCAACTCGGAGGTACCCATGCAGGAACTCACTACCGGCCTTGGCATATTCGGCCCGGTCGCCATCGTCATCATCATTTGGCTCATCGCATGCATTCGGGTCGTGAACGAGTACGAGCGGGCGGTGATATTCACCCTGGGGAAGGTCGGAGTCAAACCCAAGGGGCCGGGCCTCATCTTCGTCTTCCGCCCGTTCCAGCGGGCCGTGGTGGTGAGCCTGCGCACCGTGGTGCTGGACGTCCCGAGCCAGGACATCATCACCCGGGACAATGTGAGCCTGAAGGTGAGCGCGGTGGTCTATTTCCGCGTGCTGAACAGCCAGCAGGCCATTCTCGGAGTGGAGAACTACTATTACGCAACCAGCCAGATCGCCCAGACCACCCTGCGCTCCGTCCTGGGCGAGGTGAGCCTGGATGAATTGCTCGCCGAGCGTGAGAAGCTCAGCCAGCGCCTGCGCGAGATCATCGACACCTCCACGGAGCCCTGGGGCGTGGAGGTGACCAGCGTCGAATTGAAGTCCGTGGACCTGCCTGAGCAGATCCAGCGGGCCATGGGCAAGCAGGCTGAGGCCGAGCGGGAGAAGCGGGCCAAGGTCATCGCAGCCGAGGGCGAACTCATGGCATCCCAGCAACTGCTGGAAGCCGCCAACAAGATCAGCCAGAACCCGGTGGCCATCCAGATGCGTTATCTGCAGACCCTCGCGGAGATCGCCGTGGAGAAGAACAGCACCATCGTATTCCCTCTTCCCGTGGAACTGCTGAGGCTGATGGAACGCATCGGCATCAAGCCGGAGGCGAAGGTATAAATTTCGGGAAGCTAGCGTCAATGCTGATCCATCCCCATTGAGCAGTTCCCTACAATGCCAGCACGTTCGGGCTTCCGGCTCAATCTGGCCCTGGCAGTAAGGACAATTTTGCAAGTTTCTCTTTTCTGGATTGGGAAGCGTATCCCAGTCGCTGGCAGCCGATCAGCCTTGACTAGGTCCCAGCCGCTGCAGTCTCCATGGAGTACCGCTCGATGATTCCATCCACGGTCCCCTGGAAGCGGGCCACCGCTTCGTCGGCGTAGCTGCGGAAGTCCTTGTGCAGCCTGCGGTATCGGGTCCGCATCTGCTCCAGCAGCTGGCTCCGCCAGAGCTTCAGCTCGGCGAGCTTCACCGGCTGCCCCCCGGCGCAGAGGCGATGCAGGCGTTCCTCGAAGGCCTTGGCCTGGCGTTCCAGCGCGCCCTGGAAACGGCCCAGCTCCAGCAGGCTCCGGGTCATCCGGAAGAAGTGGTGTCCCTTCACGGCCATGGTCACCACCTCGGGCGCCATCAGGGGCCGCGTGAACAGACCCTTCACCAGGAACTTCCAGTAGGCCCGTGAATAGGAGGAAAAGGTCTGGATCAGGAGTGACCTGCCCAGCGCCCTGATCTCGGCGAAGCCGATCCTGCGGGTGGAGGTCTTGTGCCGCTTCAGGATCTTCAGGAGGTCCAGGCAGCGCCCGAAGTATCGGTCCGGGGCATAGATCTCCGCGAGAACCCGCTGGTAGCCTTCGATCAGGGTGCGCGGGTCCATCTTCGGGATGAAGCTGAGGCGCAGGTCATGGGTGTTGTTCCCCACGACGGTCTCGGCGGCGAGCCGGCCCTCCGCCTGCAGCCGCCGGTGCAGCTGGGTCCGGGGCAGGGCGGTGAGGAGGCCGACCATGGCCGTGGGGATGGCGGCCTCCTGGATGAAGCGGACCTGGCGCCCGAAAATATCCTCGCGGTCGCTGTCGAAGCCGAGGATGAAGCCGCCGGTGACCTCCAGCCCGGCGCGCTGGGTCTTGCGGATGCTGGACAGCATGTCGGCCTTGAGGTTCTGCTGCTTCCCGGCGGCCTGCAGGGCGGCGCGGTCAGGGGTTTCGATGCCCATGAAAACCATGTTGAAGCCTGCCTGCACCATTCCATCAATTAGCTGATCATCATTGGCCAAGTCCAGGCTGGCTTCGGTGAACAGGGCGAAGGGGTAGTGCCGCTGCCGCTGCCAGAGCGCCAGTGCCGGCAGCAGGGCCTTGACCTCTTTGCGGTTGCCGATGAAGTTGTCGTCCACCAGGAACAGCGAGCCGCGCCAGCCTCCGGTGTAGAGGAGTTCCAGTTCCCGCAGCAGCTGGTCCGGAGCTTTGGTGCGCGGCCGGCGGCCGAACAGCTCGATGATGTCGCAGAACTCGCAGCTGTGCGGGCAGCCGCGGGAGTACTGCAAGGCCGCGCCGGCGTAGCGCTTGCGCTTCAAAAGGTCGAAGCGGGGGAGAGGCGTGAGCGCGAGGCTGGGCCTTTCGCGGCTGGAGTACAGGGGTTTGGCCCGCCCCGAGGCCAAGTCACGCAGGAACGGCGGCAGCGTGACCTCGGCCTCGTCCAGGACGAAGTGGTCCACCCCGGGGATCTGGTCGTGGCAGCTGGTGGGATACGGGCCACCGGCCACCACCGGCTTGCCGAGCCGGTTGCACATCCCGACAACCTGCGCCAGGGATTCCTTCTGCACGATCATCGAGGACGTGAAGACGATATCCGCGCGGGCCACCGCGGATTCCAGCAGCGGTTCCACGTTCATGTCGACCAAGGTCAACTCGTAGTCCGCAGGCAGCATGGCCGCCACGGTCACCAGGCCCAGGGGCGGCAGGCTGGCCTTCTTGCCGATGAAGGGGAGCGCGTACTTCATACTCCAGTACGTAGGTGGCATTTCTGGATAGACCAGCAAAGCCTTCATGCCCACCTCGATCCTGCCCGGCCGGACACACTGCCTTACTTGAATTATCGGTCATCCGGCGCCCAAACACAAGGCTCAGACCTGGGCTGCCAGTTTGGCGAACCAGTTGTACAGGGCGAGGATGCGGTTATGGAAGCTCGTGCGCACCACTCCCTCCAGGCCGGGCAGCGCGGAGGCCTTGATGCCGACGTTGCCATAGAAATACAAATACCTGCCATCGGCCGAAGGCTGTATCACCATGGTGAGTTTGAGGGCGCCCGGCCCGAGCACCGGCACGAAATCGTACTTGACCTCCTGCACATTGCTCATGGCAAGTTCGGTGGCACCACCTTGGAGGCCTTTCACCGTCACGGCGTAGAGGTTCTTGCCAAAGGTCGTGTCGTTCTGTTCGACATAGAATCCGTGGGTGGGTTCGATGGAAAGGTAATGAGGATCACTGAGGACACTTGGGTCACCAGGCCCCTTGACCAGGTGGGAAGACGTGAAGAAGGCTCGCATCTTGCCATGGGTTGCCGAGAAATAGGGGATGCCTTCCATGCTGCGGAACTGGTGGATGAGATTGTAGAGCACGAGGTCGCGGTCGGCCCGGGGGATGAGGTTCGCGGGCATGGCCGCCACCACGAGGGTCTGGACCCCGATGTTGGGATGCAGGCCGTCCAGGCTGCGGATGATGTCGGCGGCGGCGGCGGGGCTGGGGCAGAGGTCAGCCTTGGGCGGTTCCTGGAAATAGGAACTGCAGTTGCCCGAAGCGATGAGATTCTGTTTCGCACTGGGGTCCAGGGGCACGGGAATGGCGTCGACCACCCCGGCAGGCAGGGGACCCGCGGCGATGGCGGGCCCATCTCTGGCCGACAGGATGAAGGCCGGAACCTGGAGCAGGCACGCTGAAACCAGGGCGGAGACCCAGGGCCAGGAGCGCTTGCGATGTCTGAAGGGATGTCTCACGTTGTCCATCATTCGAAGGCGTCAGAAACGGCAGGCTACGCCCACGACAGCGGAACTGTTCACCCGCCGCTCTGTGAGCGGGCTTCGCGCCGCATCGCCATGCAGGCGCATGCCTTGGAGATTGCCGAGGAGCAGCCAGTGCTTGGCCAAGTCGAACGACCATAGCAAACCCAGCATGTCGGTGAGCATTCCACCTCCCGGCTGGAAGGCCGGCAGGCCGCTGGTCACCGCCTCCTGCGCCGTGATGCCGTAGATCGCTTGGTTCGACTTCGCATTGGCCCAGGTCGCCTGACCGACCACGGCCGCGGCGAAGGGTCCAGCCTGGAACACGCCCGCGGTGAGCCGGAGGTCGGCCTGGGCGCCCTGATCCGCCTTAAGGTTCTGCCTTGCGCGCAGGATGACATCGATCGGTGAGGGCCCGACCATGGTGTTCCACTCGAGTTGTCCGCCGTAGGAACACCCCGCGGGGACATCGGGAAGATCGTGCTCCCTGAGCAGGTCGGATTCGCTCGTGCTGCGCCCGTGTTCGTAGGCAACCTGAACACCAGCGTTCAGGCCATGCAGGAATTCAAAATGAATCCCGCCTTCCAGCGGACCCCGGGTATCGCGCACGAACAGGAATGGTCCGTAGTAGCGCACCACTGGGACCGCTTCCAGGACCTGCGAAGCGGAGCCGTCATAGGCGGGCCGCGAACGCGCCCCGGCGCCCAGCAGCGTGGCTTCCGTGGCCGGAGCCTGGGCCCGGGCCGCAAACGGGAGAAGCAGGAGGATGAAACATCTTGCTGGAAATGACTTCACAAACACCACTCTTTCTACGCAAAGCCTGCAATCCCAATTGGCGTTTCATGGCCGACCCTTTGCGGCCGTGAGCATCGCTTCAGTCGTTCACCGCGCCGAACCCGTGGGTGCTCAAAAGGGAGTAGACCACGGCGACCGTTCCAATGTTCTGGTGACTGGCGGCCTGGTATGGATAGTGCGCATCCCGGTTGGACGTGATGTACTGGATCCCGAGGCCCTGGCGGCCGAAGATGCGCAGGGTGAGTCCCAGGTTGAGGCGGCTGACCAGTTCGGTCCCCCCCGGGTCGCCACCGCCGATGCCAGTGACATAAAAATATCGCTCGGTCATGTCGAGCATGCCCCGGTGCCCGAGGATGAGCCGGAGCGCGAGCAGGCCCTGGGGAGCCAAGCCATAGTGGTAGTCCCGTTGACCCACTGGGGTGGTATTGCCGGCCGCGGCGAACCCCACACCTCCGAGGACTGAGCCCTGGAGCGCCACTTGTTCCGAGAGCCAGGATTGAAAGGTCGTGCCCAGGGAGACGGAGGTGCTTGAGACCCGGAAGATATCCGGCGCTATGTAGTCATAGCCGCCATAGAGGCCCCACAGCCCTTGGAGGGCATCGCTGGAACCAAAATCCGATCCCAGGAGGAGGCCTCGGATCATGATGTCTTCTTCATCGTTGTGGCCTGCGTTGACGATGGTCGCTGCTTCAACATGGAAGTAGTCGAAAGGTCGCGAATACCGGTAGCCGGCCTGCCCGGGAAGCCCATAGGCCATGGAGAAGTCGACGCTCCCCTGGTTGCGGTCCACGGTGCTGGCGACCCCCTGGTCGTTCAAGTCCGAATGCAGGCTCAGGCCCAGTCGCAGGCGCCAGAAGACGGCCGCATCTTCGCTCGAAAACACCGGCTGGAACCGGTTCCCGAAGGCATACCGGTTGAGCATGGCCGATGGTGCAATCAGCGTCGCTCCCAGCTTGCGAAAGAACCCGGGATCACTGCCGTCGCCCTCGAGCACCAGGCTGGACATCCGGAAGAGCACCTCTCCGAAGAAGCTTCCGCTGATGCCGGTGGCGATCTGGTCATTGATGGACGGGTCATCGGTCTCCCCGGCCATCTTCCAGATATAGCTGCCATAATTATCGTAGGCCAGCGCCTCCCAGTAGCTGAGACCAGCCGAGCGCGCGAATCCATGGAACACGGAGCCCTGATAGGGATGCCCGAGCTGGTTGACGGCAAAGGGGTCCTGGTCGATCACCCAGTGCCCGTGAGTGATATGTTCCCAGGTGGAATCAAAGGTCGAGGAGTAGACTTTTTTTCCGTTCTCTTCCTGGTTGGCGTAGGTGTGCCGGTCATACACGCTGAGGAGTGCAAGGAAGGAAGGGATTTCCAGCGCCGGGATGAGGTAGCTCTTACCGTCACCCGTCCCCCAGGCCATGACCTGGGGCTTCTGCCCAGGGTTTTCCTCCGCCAGCGCGTCCCTGTTCATGGAGACATTCACCGTCTGGTCGGGGGCCACGGATGAAAGCACGATCACTTCCGATGCCTCCATGCTTTCAAATCCCAGTTTTCGTGCCTGGAGGGTGTATTTCCCCTGGGCAGGAATCGTCACCGAATAGAAGCCCGAAGCATCAGTTGCCCCCGTGCCTGCCACGGCCCCGGTATTGGCATCCCTTACCGTAATGCAGGCAAATTGTATTCCCTGATTGGTTGAACATTGCAAAACCGAACCCGAGATGGTACCAGCTTTGGCCCAAGCGCATATCAAGACCACAGCTCCCACCCGGAGCACAGCCAAAACATCTTTGATCCTACTATTTATATGATTCATGGCTTCTCTTTTTTGAGTAATTTTTTCCAGGAATCTTTGTGAATTCGTCTTTCTCCTCCTGGTTGCAATCGACTCCCAGTTCGGGGTGGGACGACGGAGAACCGAGGAAATGTCCTTCGCGGTCACCTGCCTTGCACCTCGAGGGTTGGAGGTCAAAAGGCAAGTCCAGTGCCAACGTATAAGTACCAAAATTATCAATTAGTTGTTGAATATGAATTGGGCAACCGTGAAAACATGATCCTTCAAAATGAAGCACATATTCATCAGTTCGAAGGATGTAGGATTGACCATGGCGAGCTTGGCAGCTGCCAAAGGGCACGAATTCGGTTTCCAGGCCCCGTGATCCAGGCTGGAACAGGTTGGATCGGTTTTCTGACTGGCGTGACCTGGGAGCGCGCCTCAAGGATTCGCAGACCATCACCACCTGTGGTTTTCGCCGTCTCGCCCGCAACCCGAGGCGCTGGCCCCAACCGAAGGTTGGCCTCCTTGAGGTTCAGGGCGATCTCCACTTCGCTTGGCTGATTGCCGCTTCAATCCCGATAGAAGCATTCTTTCATTATGAATGGACTGGCGACCGGGACAGGTACGGAATACATCTAAGTGTTATATTTAAAACAATTAATATTTTGGGCTCAATCTTGCTTGATAGGTCCTTCGGTGATACCCCCCGAATTCATGGCTTGGTCCTTGGCCCTGCCGGTCGCGGTTTCGCCCCAGGAGCCCACCATGGGAAGCAGGATAATTCTGTTCAGTAAGTGGGTGTTGCCTGCATTGCTCATGGGGTGCGCCTGCCTCAACCTCCAGGCCCAGGAATTCACCGCGCTCCTGGGAGCCACGCGCCCGGACGATTCCAGCCATTCCAGCTATTCCTACCAAGCTGAGTATCGGCAGGTCTTCTTCCGGAACCTCTCGGCCTCGGCCAGCTACATCAACGAAGGCCATTTTCCGGGGCACCACCGGGATGGCGAGGCGATCGAGGTCTGGGGCAGGCTGCCATCTCCCCACAGCCACGTTTCCTTCGACCTCGGCGTCGGGGCCTATTACTACTACGACACCCAGGTGGCGGCGGGCGGAGGTTCACTGGATGTGCATGGGACAGCACCGATCTACAGTGCCAGCGTGACCGGTTATTTTTCGGAACGCGCGTTCTACCGGGCAACCATCAACCACATCGGCCCGAACGGGGAACCGAAGACGAACACAGCGGTCCTGGGTGTAGGCGTCTGGTTTGGCCGTGACCATAGACCTACGCCGGGTGACCTGGGCGATTCTCCGAGCGATCGTGATTTCATGCCCGAGCACGAAGTGACGGTGTATGCCGGCCAGAGCGTGGTCAACACCTTCCTCAGCCCAACGGGCCGCGCCTATGCCATGGAGTACCGGCACAGTTTCTATCGGCATATTGATTGGACCGTCTCGATGATCTACGAAGGGAACCCAGAGATCGTCCGCCGCAGCGGGTTGGCCGCCCAAGGGTGGGCCGTGAACGAATTTTTCAATGACCGGTTTACCGCCGGCATCGGGTTTGGCCCCTATTTCTATATCGACAGCAAGCATCCCTCAGACCAGGGCACGACCAATCCGCCGAAGGTCGCAGGCCTGGGTTCCCTCTCGCTGTCCGAACGGCTCTCCCACCATTGGATGGTGCGCCTGGTCTGCAACCGGGTCGGGAGCAACTATAACCGGGACGCCGACATCATCCTGTTGGGGCTTGGCTACCGATGGGCGAGCTAGCCAGGCCGCGCACCGAGTCGACGTCAGCGCCAGAATCCTCCATGCCCCACCCGGATTCCGCCGAAATCCGACAGGATGCCGAAAGCCGACAGGACCCAGAGCACGGCGCCGATGACGACGACAGCGTTCATGATCCGCTTGATGGTTGCCTGCATCGGGATGTAGGTGTTGATCAGCCAGAGGAGAATGCCGATCACGACGAGGACGATGATGAGGTGGCCTAGCAGCATGGTTCTTCCTTTGAACGCAACAGGTGCGGAACACAGGGGAAAATGGGATGCCGATCACGGAGGGGTGGGCCGCTTGGGCCGCCCTGGATGGCCTGGACCGCCTTTACGATTTGCTCCTGGCGCGACGAGGCATGGTGAGAGGCGGCTTGATTCGCCTCCGGATCTGGATGATGCGCACCAGGATGATGCCGATGGCGAGCACGAGCAGGACATGGATGAATGGCCCCACCGTGTACCCGCTCACGAGGCCCAGCGCCCAGAGGATGATCAGGATGATCGCAATGGTCCATAACATGGGGTTCTCCGGAATGATGGCGGTTCGGGATTCCTGGAACGGCCCAGGGGGCCGCCGGCGATATCCTCAAGGCTGGCGCAGGGTCATCTTGTTGTTGACCCGGGTCACGCCTTTGATGTCCATGGCGATCCTGCCTACAAGGTCTTTTTCCGCCGCGTTCACGGCTTCGCCGTGCAAGGTCACCACCCCATCCCGGGTCGCCACCTGAGTGGACAGGGAGTGGGTGGACTTCCCGAAGAGCAGGGTTGTCTTGATCTGGGCGGTAATGGAGGCGTCATCAACCATCTCTCCCAGGGTCTCGTAGCCCGGAGCAACGACCAGATCGTTGCGGACCTCGCGCACCCCTTCCACCTCCATGGCATACTCACCGGTCAGCCGTTTCTTCATTTCGGAATCGGCATTGCCCGAAAGGATGACGACGCCATCCTGGGTATGTACTTCCGTGTTGCTGGCATTGACGTACTTGTGGAACAGGAGGGCGGTCTTCACCTTCATGGTGATCAGGATGTCCGAATGCTCCGAAGGCAGATCACCCGTTATGGACAACTGGTTGATCACGCTCTTCACTCCGGGCAGCCCCGAGGCGGTTTCCTGGGCCAAGAACTTGTGATAGTCCTGGGACACGGTACCGGTCAGGGTGACCACCCCGCCAGCGGACAGGATCCGGATGCTGTCTTCTTTCAGGTAGTTCTTGAAGTTGTAGCTGTTCCTGAAAGCGGCCTCGATCTGGCCGTCCGCCACGGCAGCGGGTAGAGGCAGGCAGCCTGCCAAGATGAACGCGGCGAAAGCCATGGTGGCGACTGGGGGATTCAGGTTGAAATGGCGCATGACGAATGTCCTTTTTTTGGGCCTTCCAGGGCGAATGGGGTGAGTCAACGCGCGATGCCTGAAAGTTTCCAATTGTCTCTGCACCGTGGCCCCAAGTTGCCTCCTGTACGGAGCATTTTGTGTGCCACAAGACAACTATTAATATTTTCAGCATATTAAGTAGCCTCACGGAAGCAAACGATCCGGGCGAGCCATTCGTTTTAGATGGCATCCTCATTCAATTCGAAGTACACCAACGGATGATGGACGAACCTCCAGCCCACCGGGGTTTCCCCAAGCCATGGGGCATCCGCCCGAGAACCAACTCGAATCGGCCCGGGACCGATCCATGAACCTGGGCGGGACCTGCGGTTAATTGTTGAACCAGGAGGAGGACTTGTAGTTCGCGACCAGGGCCCGGGACAGGGCCTTGAAAATGATCATCAGCGGAACCGCGAAGACCAGACCGAGGATCCCGAATGCGAACCCGAAGCAGAAGATGGCCAGAAGCACTTCCAGGGGGTGGAGCCCGCTGGCCCTGCCCACCCAGACTGGCGTGAAGTAGAAGGCTTCGGTTTTCTGGATCAGCTCGAACACCAGGACCAGGACCAGGATGTGGACCCAGCCCGCGCCATTGACTGCGGAAAAGAAGAGCGCCAAGGGCAGGGCCGTGACGTAGGGCGAGTAGGGCACCCCATTGGCAAGGCCTGCCAGTATGCCCAAGACCCAGCCATAGGGCACCCCAAGGATTTGAAAGCCCAGTCCCTGCAGAAAGGACATCACCAGGGCCACCGCCAGTTGGCCCCGGATGTAGCCGCCGAGCCGGCGGTTGATCTCCAGGACCAGGGACCTGATTCTCTCCCGGTACCGCGCCGGGATCATTTCGTCCAGCCAATGGATCAGGTCGGGCCCTTCAACCAGCAAGTAATAGACGATGAGGGGTACCAGAATGAGGGCCATCAATCCGAGCAGCCAGCGTATCAGGCCCATTCCAGCAATCCGCAAGCCCTGCAGGAATTCCATGGGGTCGATGGCATCCATGACCTGTCTTGCCTTGGTCAGGACGGCAGGGTGGGCGTTGAACCATGGCATCCAACGTTCAATGGCCTGGTCCCGCCATCCGGGAAGGGACATGCAGAGTCGTTCCACCTGGGCCACGAGGGGGGGCACCATCATCCAAAGAATCAATCCCCATAGAAGGGAAAAGACCAGGATGGCGAGCAGGGCCGCCCACCCGCGCCGCATGTGCCGGGCCAATCTGGAGGCCAGGGGTTCCATGAGGTAGGCCAGCACAATGGCGACGAAGAAAGGCAACAGCGCAGTCCGGAAAAACCATAGGGCCAGCAGGACCCCCAGGGCCGGGACCAGGATGGCCAAAGGTACCCGGAGCTGATTCGAGGGATGTGGTGTGCTCTCGTTCATGAGGGAATCACTGCATTAGAGTCGTTCATCTGGCGGTAGACTACTGGATCAGGTTGGGGTAGAGCCGGGTTGCAACGGTGATGAAAACCGCGAACACCACGGCCATGACCAGGAAATCGAAGCCCAGTCCCTCCGCGCTCACCGCGCCCCGGATCATCAGGGTGCGCATGGCGTCCACCAGGTAGGTCAAGGGGTTGAACCGGGCGGCCAGCTTCAGCCAGGCGGGCATCATGGCGATGGGGTAGATGGCGCTGCTGGCGAAGAAGATCGGCATGGTCAGGACCTGACCGATGCCCATGAAGCGGTCCCGGCTCTTGACCCAGCAGGCGATGATCAGGGAGAAGGTCGAGAAGATGGCCGAGCCCAGGACCACGGCCACCAGCACACCGAGAATGTGCCAGGCCGTCAGGTTCAGTCCAATGCGCAGCAGGAGGGCCATCAGGTAGATGATCACGGCCTGGACCAGGCCTCGGAACCCCGAGGACAAGGCTTTGCCGAGCACCAGGGCGCTGCGCGAGGCGGGGCTGACCAGGAGCTTGTGGATGACCCCCATGTCTTTTTCCCAGATGACGTTGATGCCGTAGAAAATGGCGCAGAACAGCACGCTTTGGGCCAGCACGCCGGGCGCCATGAAAGCGATGTAGGACAGGCCGCCAGTGGGAATCTCGTGCAGCCGGCTGAACACCTGGCCGAAGATCAACAGCCAGAGAATGGGCTGGACCGCACGGCTGAAGATCTCGGTGGGGTCCCTGAACATCTTCCGGAATTCTACATCGGCGATGGCCCAGACCTGCTCCCGGTAGGCGGGACACAGGCGCATGGACTGCTCAGCCGTGACGTTGGGCGTCGGCCCGGGTCTGTCGGACATCGCGGAGATTGCCTCCTTCCTCGTTCGTCACGCCGTTGAATTGGCTGAAGACGTCGTCCAGGTCCGCGCCTGGACCCAGCGCGGCCTTCAACTCCGCCGGGTCGCCGAGGCCGGCGATCCGGCCCTGGTGGAGAAAGGTCAGCTCGTCGCAGAGATCATTGGCCTCCTCCATGTCGTGGGTGGTGATCAGGACCGTCAGGCGATACCGGCCCTTCAGTTCGCGCAGATGATCCCAGACCAGATGGCGGGCGGTGGGGTCCAGGCCGATGGTCGGCTCATCCAGGAACAACACCGAGGGCTGGTGCAGCATCGCCTGGGCCAGTTCCAGCCGGCGCACCATGCCGCCGGAATAGGTCCGCACCAGTTTGCTGCCGGCCTCGGCCAGATTCATGAAGCGGAGGGCCTCCTGGATCCGGTCGGCACGCTCCGGCCGGGGTATGCCGTAGAGCCGCGCCGAGAGCAGCAGGTTCTCCCAGCCGGTCAGGGCCCCGTCGGCCGAGACCATCTGCGGCACATAGCCGATGTGCGCCCGTACCTCGGCGGGATCCTTGACCAGGTCGAACCCAGCCACGCTGGCCGTGCCGCTGGTCGGTTCCAGCAAGGTCGTGAGGATCTTGATGGTGGTGCTCTTGCCGGCTCCGTTGGGGCCGAGCAGACCGGAGATCTTCCCGGGCGGCACCACCAGGTTCAGGTGATCCAGGGCCGTGAAGGCGCCGAAGGTCCGGGTCAGGCCGAAGGTCTGGATGGCGGTTGGTGCAACCATGGGGTTGCTGACCTGCTCCGCTTCGGGGGTCACAGGCACTCGCCGCCCCCCAGTTTCACCGGATAGCGCTCGTTCAGCCGCCTTCGGGCGGCCTTGGAATGAATCCACCAGTTGCGGACGAAGATCCGGGTTCCCGCGGCCCAGGGTGCCTGGGGCCGGCGGCGATCGTTCAGGATCAGTTCGATTCCGAGGAATTTGGTCATCCACATGGGTTCGGCCTCTGGTTGCAGACAAGGAAAGCCTTGACGGCAAAACCTATACGCAACCCTCTAGCCAAATTTAAATTACTGATGACACAATAAGTTATTTAACATGCCTCCTGCGGGTGATGCCGTTCCCATTCAAAATGATTCATCCATGCAGTCAAAGCGAACGAGGCTCGGCCTTCCTGGGCCGCCGCGTGCAACTTCTTGCGGATGTCGGCGAGGTCCACGCCCAGATTCGGCAGTTCCCCGTCATTGCCGCCGCGAGCCAGTCCTATGGCTTTGGGATACGCAGCCGACTAATCATTAGAGAGCCCGAAAGTGCAAACAGGAAAACGAAAGGATGGAGATTGAAGCCGAATAGCGTGACTTCACCGAACCATAATTGCTGATTCACTGCCCCAAACCAAGCAGAGACTGCTAAGAGCAGGACAAGGAAAATCGAGGTTGGAATTGGCGTCCCTTCAAAGTGCTTCACCTTGTCGGTTCCCTCAGACAATGTTTCTGCCGTGATGTTGTATCGGGCAAGGCGTGAAACACCGCACGCGATAAAGAAAACCAGGATGATGCGGTCATACAGCCCCACCAGGCCGCAGCCATACCCAATAATTGCAGGTGCCACTCCGAAGGATATGACATCAGCAAGTGAGTCAAGTTCACGACCCATTACGGAAGTCTTCTTCCGCCATCTGGCGATGCGGCCGTCAAAGAAATCGAACACCAATGCCGCAAGCACCAGGCTGCAAGCAAAGAACACATGCTTGACCTCGTGCAGTTCGAGGTAGCTCATGATGGAGAAGATAGCCCCTGCGCCGCAGACGGCGTTCGCAAGGGTAAACCAGTCAGCCAACTGGAACTCTCGAATCATCGAGAATGGTTCTTGCGGCGGGCTTGTTGCCATTGGATTCAGTCCCCTGATGGACTTGGGCGATTAGATGTGAGGATGCGGCTGCTCGATCATTCTGGTTGGGCGATCACCCCGGGTTTGCAGCCTCTTCTTTCCGCCCTATCTACCCCCATGGCGGGCCACAAAGTTTAACAGGGGCTCCTCATCACCGATACCCTCGGGGGTCAGATCCTCCAGGCCGAGGGTATCGATGATGAGTTCCGCTATTTCGGGTAGTTGAAGATGATGTTGACCCTGCGGTTTTCCTGTTCTCCCTCGGCGCTGGTGTTGTAGGCGAATCGCCGGGTGTCGCCGTACCCTTTCACGGCAAGCCGGGAACGTTCGATTCCAAGATGATCTACCAGGTAGTTCACCACATTCTGAGCCCGGCGCTGGGATATTTCCAGCGCCTGCGCGGGAGTCGCCTGAAGGTCGCCGGTATGACCTTCCACCGTGGCGGTGACGGCGGGGTTTGCGTTCAGGTAATCCGCCACCGTGCGCAGTTCGCCATCGTATACCGGTTTGATGTCGGCCTTGTTCTGATCGAAATCGATGAACAGGGCCATGGTCATCCTGGCCGGGGCCACCGTGAGCCCCTGCACATCCGTCACGCAGGCGACGACCGCATCGACCCGCCGGTTCTGCCGTTTCCCTTCCTCCGTGCTGTTGTCCGCCACGGGGCGGGTGTCACCATAGCCCACGGCCGACAGGCGGGAACGATCAATATGGAGGTCGTCCACAAGGTAGTCCACCACGCTCTGGGCCCGGCGCTGGGATAACTGCATATTATGCTCAGCCGTCCCCACATTATCGGCGTGGCCCTCAATCACTGCCGTGGTGTCGGGGTACTTGGCCAGGAAGGTCCCAAGCACCGCGAGTTTCTCCTTGTCCTCGCCCCGGATGTCATCCTTGTCGATGGTGAACTGGATGTCGAGTATGGTGCAGTACTGCTGGGTCGGCGTCGGGACCGGCACGACCACCAGCACCGGTTCTGGCGCGGCGACCACCGGGGCAGGAGCGAGAACCGCGGGTCCAGGCGCTGCCGCGGCCTGGACGGGCGGCGCATGGCGGCCGAACCGGACCAGCAGACCGAGCGAGAGCATATCGATGTCGCCTCTGTTGCCGACAGCATCGTTGATCCGGTAGCGCTCCGCCTCGAGCCGCATGCCCACTGACCTGGTGAAGTCGTACTGCAGGCCGCCACCGAACTTGTAGCCGAAGGCCTCCTTTTTCGGATCCGGGTCGAGGACCACAACGGCCCCCGCCCCGTTGAAGGCGTCTTTGGATTGAGCGTAGGTGACTCCTGCCCTGACGAACCCTGAGAATTTTTCCGTGAAAGGCAGACTAAAGACCGGGTCAATATTCAGGCCTTGAATCCTGATATCGCCATTCAAAGTTCCACCCGGTACGGTGGTCGCGGAGTAACTGAAGTGCCCCAGATTGAAATAGCCACCTTCAAGGCTGAAATACCGGTTGAACTCGTAGCCGGCGAAAACCTTGAAACCGATGTTCTTGTTTTGATCGTCGATGGAGATGCTGGTGAAGCCGTCTCCCAGCAGGCCGTTGGTGATCCTGGGGTTATCGATCTTGGACTTGGTCAGGCCGACATTGGCGCCGGCATACCAGCCTGTATCCTGGGCTTGCGCGAAGGTGCTGGCGATGACGGCGAGTGCGGTCAAACCAAGCATCCCTGAACTTTTTCCTGATCTCATAGTTTTCTCCTAGGGAGGATTGACCGTTCCAATGAGGTGATTACGAAGCAGGGACGTTGACGGTGGTGGCTTGCAGGGCGACTGTGCCCTGGCCGATCGCGCCGGCCAGGATCCGGCCGTTGATGATCGAGCCCGTCACCCCGGTGACATTGCCGCCGGCCAAGATGGTTCCGTAGCAGGTCGTGCCAACCCCGATCGTTGCCGCCGCAGTGGGAACCCAGAACACGTTCTTGGCCTGGGCTCCGTTGGCCAGTGAAACACTGGCGCCGGTGGTCAGCGAGGAACCGATCTGGAAGACCCAGACGGCGTTGGCATTGCCGCCAGCGTCGAGCACGAGGGGGGTCGAGACCAGCATCGTGCTGCCGGAGGTGTAGGTCCCCGGAGGCATACCGGTCGGATACAAAGCGCCCAGATCCGCACCCGCGGTGATGGTGACTCCCGGCGGCAGGCCCTTGGCGGCGTTGTAGGCGGTCAGCAGGTCGATGTAGGCCTGGGCGGATGCGCCGTTATTGACGTCGATATTGCCGTTCACCACGCCCGGGGGGAAGCCGGTCATGGAGGTGCCCGGCTGCAGCGCCGCATTCCCGTTGATCACGGAGAGTCCGGTGCTGGTGATGGCGGCACTCGCCATGATCCCGAAGGTGCTGGCCGAACCCAGGTTGATTGTGCCCGGCGCCAGGTTCGTGCCGGTGGTGAAGGTCCACGGGTTCGCCACCAGTCCGGCCACCAGGTCATCGCCCGCCAAGTCGGTGGCTCCGATGATCGTGGCCGTGTAGCTGGTGCTGGCTGTGAGATTGCTGGAGGGTGTGAAGGTCGCAATCTTGGCCACCGGGTTGTAAGTGACTGCCCCTGAGATGGGGGAGCCCAATGGCGGGCCGCTGGTCTGGACCGTGAAAGTCACTGTGGAAATCGTCGAAGGATCCATGGCCTCGCTGAAAGTTGCATTGACGGAGGCATTGAGCGCCACACCCGTGGCCAGGTCTGCAGGGACGGTGAGGGTTATCGTGGGCGGGACAGCGAGGGCAGAACCGGTGGTGAAGGTCCAGACATACTCGCTGGCCGCGGGCAGGGGAGCCTGGTTGCCCGCCAGGTGGTTGCCTGCCAGGTCCGTGGCGGCAGTGGTGATGGTGGCGGTATAGGTCGTGTTGGCTGCGAGCACTGCCAAGGGCTTGAAAATAGCGGTTCTGCTGTTGCCCGAATAGGTCACGCTGCCGTGAGGGGATACGCCGGGCAAAGGCGTCGTCAGCGTAAAGCTGGCGGCGTTGATCGTCGCAGGCGCCATGTCCTTGGTGAAGGTTGCGGTGATGGCGGTGTTGGTGGCGACCCCGCTGGTGGGACCCGGGACCGTCGTGGCCGGGACGGTGAACGTCACCCGGGGCCGGGTCACGTCTGGAACCAGACCCGTGGTGAAGGTCCAGACGTAGTCGCTGGCCGCAGGCAGGGAACCTTGATTCCCCGCCAGCTGATTCCCGGCCAGATCCGTGACCGCGGTGGTGATCGTCGCGGTATAGGTCGTGCTGGCTGCGAGCGCTGCCGAGGGGGTGAAGACCGCGGTGCTGGAGGCGTAGGTCACGGCGCCGGTCACCGAGGTGCTGCCGGGCCCGGTCAAGGTGAAACTGGCCGCGGTGACCGTCGCGGGGTTGAGGGCTTTGGTGAAGACTGCCGAGATGGCGGCATTGGTTGCGATGCCGGTGGTCGGACCCGGGATCGTCGTGGCCGGAACGGTGATCGTCACCTGGGGACGGGTCGTGTCGGGCCCGGCGCCTGTGGTGAAGGACCAGACATAGTTGCTGGGGCCGGGCAGGGGGGCCTGATTGCCTGCCAGCGGCATGCCTGCCCCATTCGTGGCCGCATCGGTGATGGTGGCGGTGTAGGTGGTGTCAGGCGCCAGCGCAGACGAGGGGGTGAAGATCGCAGTGCTGGAGGCATAGGTCACGACGCCCGCCACGGCAGCTCCGCCAGGGCCGGCCAGGGTGAAGCTGACTCCGGTGATCGTCGCGGGCTCCATGGCTTCCGTGAAAGCTGCAGTGATGGCCGTATTGGTTGCCACCCCAGGCGTCGGCCCCGGAATCGTCGTGGCCGGGGCGGTGAGGGTGACTTGGGGCGCGGCAACCGCCGGAGCGACATCGCCACCCCCGCCTAGGATTGGATCCCGATTCCCTTGGCATCCCACCGCCAAAGCGGTCAGTAGCAAGGCAATGGCCCACGCTATGGTTTTGGACTTATTCCCGGGTTGGTTCACGTGCATCCCCCTTTCGGTAATGAGACATGAAAAAAATTAATTTGAAAAAAAGAACAAACCCATATCCACTCTTGTTTAAAGAGTCTCTGTTTAGAGTTTTTTGGAACCAGCAATCAGTTGCTGTAGCCGTGAAGCAAGATTTCCGAAGTGAACCCCAAGAACGAGATTGAGATCGGAACATTCATATAAGCAATTTTGAAGCCAGTGCGTAACTATTATAATTATTAAAATTTATGATTATGAAAATTATTCTCAACATCGATTTTTAAATCAAAATGAAGGGCTCTAAATTTGAATTGAATGATTGGTTCAGCCACTGCCTGCCTTCAAGCCGGTTCCTCCCTGAATGGAGCAGGCAGCAGCCGGTTCTAGCCGAGTGGTTTGCCAGCCTGGAGTCAGGTCGAGGTTCAAGCTTCCCAGCCATGAGGTAGGCCATCGTGATGAAGTTGCGGATGGTCCGGAACATCGTCACCATCGCCTATCTCATTGCCAGAAAACTCCGATTTGATGGGCTGGCTCCGCTCTGGGGATCCCGCTGGGGGCCGCAGCCGGGTCACCAGCACATAGACGACCGGAGTCAGCAAACCGATGATCGAGGTGAGCAGCGTCCGCCACAGCTCTGGCAGGCGGAAGATCAGAAACACGGGATGCGTCCTATCGATAAACCTAGGAATTTCATCACGGGGCAACCTCCTCGTGCGTCTCCGGCACGAACCCGTAGAGGATGCCGAATGCGACCGAAGCCACTGCGGCCAGGATCTGGATCGCCACCAGCGCATCGGTATGGCTGGTGAGTGTATAGAGAAGGGACCGGACCGGCAATACACCGTATGCCACCAGCAGCGGCGGCTTCCTGCCCCACTGGCCCGCCTTCCGCCCCGTCCAGGAGGCGAGCAGCGCCACCACCAGTTGAGTGGTCACCACGCATGCCGACATGAACATCATGGAGCTTCGGCCATGCCCCTTGGCGAGCCTCTCGCCCAGGAGCGGCAGCATCGCGGCGTTGGCGAAATGGAACATCACGGCGGAGACGAGAAAGATGACCAGCGGGCGATCCTTGATGAGCGCCTGTGCCTTTTTCACCTTGCCGGTTCCCCTTCCGTCATCCGCGCCACGGGCGATCTCGTAATCAATCTCGGAGGGTTTGATGAGCGTCAGGGCGGCCATCGTCGGGATCGCGAGAACCACCACGAAGAAGAAGATGCTTCGATTGGACAGAAGGTAGCCGAGGAGGCCCATGGCCAAAGCCGCGACCACGTTGCCTGGACCGTGAGCGCGATTCCGACCTTCTGTTCGTTCCAGCCATACCCCGCGAGATTGATCGCAAGGAAAGGACCGACTCCGGTCTGGACGTCGGCCAGAAAGAAATTCAGCCAGTCCAGGCCGTGCAGGGATTGCCGCGACGGGGACCTCTTGCGCGCGTTGGGGGTATCAGACTTGGGCGTGGACTTCATGCTAAGGGGTGTATCTCTTGTCCTTGAACTTCACGAGTGAGAAAGGAATGGCTGCTGGGCTTGAAACAAGTGGAACACAAACATTCCCCCTCTCGCTGGCCCATTTTCCTCCGGCTTGACGCCCGTGACTGGATTTTCCCCCGGGATGGCCCCGCTTTGCGGTCAACATAAAGGGATGGAAAGGAAACCGCTGTTCTGGACCTACGGCAAGCTGCTGCTGATGTCGTTCTTCTGGGGCGGGACCTTCATCGCCGCCCGCGTGGTGGTCCGCGACGTGGGGCCCTATTCCGCGGCCTTCCTACGCTTCGCCATCGCCTCCGTGCTGCTGGCGGTCATCGCGTGGCGGCTCGAAGGCCGGAACATGCGGCTGAAGGCCGGGCAGGTCTGGCCGGTGGTCGTCCTGGGCCTGTCCGGCGTCTTCGCCTACAACATCCTGTTCATGAAGGGCCTGAAACTCATCGAAGCGGGGCGGGCCTCCATGATCATGGCCAACAATCCGATCTTCATCGCCCTGTGCTCGGCCTACTTCTTCAAGGAGAAGCTCACCCCGGTCCGCCTCGCGGGGATCCTGATCTCCATCTCCGGCGCCGTCGTCGTCATCGCCAGGGGCCACTTCGGCAGCATCTTCCGTGGCGGCATCGGCCCCGGCGAAATCATGATCTTCGGCTGCGTGGCGTGCTGGGTGACCTATTCCGTCGTGGGGAAGGCATTGATGCGCAGCCTGAGGCCCCTTCCGTCGGTGACCTACTCGGTCCTGGTGGGCACGCTGGCCCTGGCCGGGCCCGCCCTCGCCGAAGGGATGGCGGGAAAGATGGCCGGCTACCGGGTCCGGGACTGGATGAGTCTGGCCTTCCTGGGCGTGTTCGGGACCGTGATCGGGTTCGTGTGGTTCTACGAGGCCATCCAGAAGATCGGCGCCATGCGCTCGGGGCTGTTCATCAGCTTCGTGCCCATCAGCGCGGTGCTCCTCGCATTCCTGATCCTCGGTGAGCCCATCACACCCTCGATGGCGGTCGGGGCCGTCCTGGTGACCGCGGGCGTCTACATGACCAATCGGACGGCGAACCCAGGCGGCGCCGGGTGAGGGGCCCCTGCGGGTTCCACGGCCTCTTCATGGGTCATGGCCTCCCGCACCCCAACGACAAGATCCTGAAGCTGCCGGCTACCGCTTCTCCGCCACGTGCTCCCTCCACCCCCACTATCGCCGCCGCGATCCAGTTCGCGGCGTCCTGGATTGCACCGGCAACCCCCTATGCTGTCGCTGCGTTCCGCGGGGCCAGGGTCCGCTGTAGAAGGTTCTGGAACTCGGCAACCCGATAGGGCTTTTTTATGAACCCTGCTAGCCCCTCCTCAGGCTCACTGGTCTCCTGCTCGTCGTAACTGCTGCTGGACACCACCGGGACCCTGCTGTCGATTTTCTGCATTTCCTTGAGGACTTCCCGCCCACCCGCGCGCGCCGTCTTGAGGTCCATGAGCACCAAGGCAAGGTCCCCATGTCCCTGGCGGAAAGTCTCGATGCCCATCAGGCCATCAGGAGTTTCAGTGACAGAGAATCCAAGTTGTTCCGCCAGGTGCCGAGCCATGTTCCGCATCGCCCGGTCCTCGTCAACGATCAGGCACCTGCCCTCCCCCCGCCAAGAAACCAAAGGCTCAAGGTTTGGAATCAACCTCGCCTCCTTCATCGCGGGCAGGAAAACCTTGAAGGAGGAACCATGCCCAGGCTCGCTCCGAACTTGGAGCCCGCCTCCATGCCTGCGGATAATCCCAAACACGGCGGCCAGTCCCAACCCGCGGCCCGCGAATTTGGTCGAAAAGAAAGGCTCGAAAATCTGCGCTTGGACTTCCGGCGTCATACCGGCCCCCGTATCTGCCACCTCAACGGTGGTATAACGGCCTGGCTCCAATGCCAGGGCCCAGCAGCCTGATTTGGCAGCCTGCTCGTTGATGCCCTCCGCGCGAGTCCGGACAATGATTTGGCCCGCCTCTCCTTCAGCAAAGGACTCGGATGCATTCGTGATCAAGTTCATCATGACTTGAAGGATCTGGGTGGCATCGCCCTTCACGAAAGGAAGCCGGTCCGCCTGATCGCAGTGGATGGTTACATTCTTGGGAATAGAAACCGCCAGGAGCCGAACAACCTCTTCGACTTCAATCGCCAGGTCCACCTGTGTCAACCAAATCATTCCCTTGCCCGCGTAGGCCAGCAACTGCCGGGTGAGATCCGCGGCCCGAGTGGCCGCCCTTTCAATCGCCCCGAAACAGACCGTCAAATCGCCACCATCATTCATCCGAATCCTGCCCAAGTCCGCATTGCCAAGGATGGTGGTGAGGAGGTTGTTGAAATCGTGGGCGACTCCAGCGGCGAGAATACCGAGGGTCTCCAGCCGCTGGGACTCCATGACCTGGGCTTCGAGCTTGGCCTGATAGGCCATTTGCGCCCTGGCCTGTTCAGCGGCCTCGGTCATCCTCTGTGCTTCCAAGGTCGCGACCACGAGATGCCCGTTCGCTTCCCGAAGGAGGGCCTTGCTGATCGCGCCACTCCCGTTCTTGCCCCCGTTTAATACCATTTCAGCCGGGCTCTGCCCTGGCCGCACATCGAAGGCACGCTTTGCTCCTTCCTGGACGAATGGCCGCATTTCCAATGGGCGATCCAGGTCGGGCGAAAACACTTGGTAATGGTTTCGACCGATGTTTTTTGCATGATGCAACGCAGTGTCCGCATGCCTGAACATCGATTCCACATCCTGTCCGTCATTGGGGAAAAGACTGATACCGATACTCAGGGCGACTTGGACCCTGCGGCCCCCAACGAGATGGGGTAAGGACATGCCGTCGATGAACTTCTGGGCGATGAGGGCAGCGTCGTTGACCCCCTCGACCTCCGGCAGCAGGACTACGAATTCATCACCCTCTTGGCGGCTGACGGTAACGGTATCGGAGTGGCGAACGCAAGCCTGGAGTCGTTTAGCGACCGACTGCAATACCTGATCCCCGACCGAAGGCCCGTGTGAGTCGTTGATATGCTTGAACGAGTCAAGGTCCAGATACATCAGAGCGACGGTCTTGCCATGCCGCTCGGCCAGTGCGATGGCCTGGGTCAGCCGGTCCGTGAGCAGAGCACGATTGGGCAACCCTGTGAGCAAATCGTGTCCGGCAGGGTGGGACAATTGGGCGGTTGCATCCTCGGCAGCCTTCATCTTCGTTCGGGCATCGCACGCTGCGAGGACAAGGGATTCGTTTGCTTCCCGTAGAGCCGTCTTTTTGTTCATCGTGGTTTTCCTGGAAGGAGCTGATGAGGTTTCAGGTCCCTTGGCCGCCCCCCAAGGAGACCCTCGTATTCGGACATCGGGTCACCGACCGTGATTCCCTTTTCGGTGATCTCATACTGCCGAAGCAAGTTGCTATGGGCGCTCGCACGAACTTTGACCACAGCCATGACCCGCTTCAGGCAACTATGGATCTCGATGTAGCGCTGGACGATGATCGCGTCGGTGAGGAATGCCGACCCATAGGCGCTGAACCGAAGATCGGTGTAGCGGTCCTCCAGTTCCGAAGTCATCAGCACCGTCACCCCAAGGCCGGACAACACGGAAACCATGCGGAACAAGGACTCACGAAAATCCTCCCGGAAGGTTGGAGCCACGGCCAGCTCGAATCCGGAAAGTGAATCAATCACGACCCGGGTTGCCTTCATGTTTTGTACGAGATCAACCAGACGCTGGACGATTTCGTCGATCGACAAATCCAGCAGGCGGGTGTTGATCAAACCGATCTTCCCGGTGCGGACCAGGTCGTCGATCGTACGAGACCACGACTGGCTCGGGGTCTGCTCGAAGGCGACTATGACGCCAGGTTCGCCCCGGCGTACGCCTTCGGTCAGGAAGGCCGTAGCAAGGATGGTCTTGCCCGATCCCGAAGGTCCCGCAACCAGCAGTGAATAACCAGACGGCAAGCCTCCACCCAGCATTTCGTCTAGGCCCGGAATACCCATGGCCAGCCGCCCTTTGCTGGGCGGGGATACGCAGGCGGCCTGTACGGCTTCGGCAACGCCCGGGATGACAGCCGCCGAAAAGACTTCGATTCCATCGTTGGTGATGCGGAACGTATGGATCCCTGGGCTGGTCGCCTGGCCGCGCATTTTCAAGACCTGGACCTTTCGCACCATTGAATTGCGGTAGACGCTTTGGCTCAACGACAGAAGGCCGTCGGCGACCGTGAAAACCGCCTGGCTCTCGGTTTCGGCCAGGCACCCGCCGATCAGGAAGGAAGTGACCTGCCAACTGCTCAACAGTGTCCCGAGGTGTTGTATGAAATGCTGCGGGCTGAGCGAATCCGCGGTTTGGGTGGTCATCTCCAGCATGATCGAGAGGAAGGAATCGACGAAGACCAACCCTGGTGCAAAGGATTCAACCTCCTTCATGATGGCCGCCAGCACCTGGTTTAAACGACCACTCGCAACCACATCCCCCAAATTGACATAGCGGATCGTGTCACCGACCTTGTCAGGGTCAAAGTACGAGAACTGTTGCTGATAGCGCAGTACCTTCAATGGCGGTTCACCGAGCACGGTGAAGAACAGCGCACGCCGTTCCCGCGTGGCCAAGGCAAACATCAGTTGGTGAGCCAGAGTTGTCTTTCCAGACCCCGGAGGGCCAGCGATGAGGTTGAAGGAGAACTCCGGCAGACCGCCGCCAAGGATTGAATCCAGGCCCGGTACCCCGGTCGCGAGCAGCTTCAAGGGAACTTTTTCGTTCATGACGGGATCTCCAGTTCAGACGCCTGTGCCGGCGGGGTCCATATCGGACCCAACAACCGCTCGGTCAAGGACTCTCCAACCAGGGTGGCCAGTAGATCGGTGACGGTGACCAGTAGGGCCACGCCCGCCTGTGCGGCAGCGACCGGATCGTGAGCCTCAAGACGCCTCCGCAAGCTTGCCAGGGGAGCGGTGACCTCCTCCCCTTCCACGGCAATGGAAAGCCAAGAGAAGCCGGTGGCCGTGAGTTGCAGTGAACGGCCATAAAGGGCGTCGAGTCCTCCTGTGCCGATGACCGGTTTGAGTCGTGTGGTGGCCTGGTGCCAAATGCTGAGCGTGGCTTCGGCCACCCTGCCTGCATCATGGGTGCCTCCAGCACGCTGCTCCAACGTCCTGCGGATGGCTTCGCGACGACTGTCATTCCTGTCCAACGTTGTCATTCGAAAACCTGTAAATGGTTAAGTTAATAGCCAGGGTCACCGTGACGTTGCCTTGCCGTGGGCTGCGGAAGGGTCAAACCAAAATTAGAAAATGAGAATTTACAGGACTGGGTGGACTCGCTTGCATCCTTCAGGACCGTTCGTTCCAGTTGGCGACAATCCCGGCCAAATCGAGCAATCTTGAAGCCAAATTTTAAGCCAAATGAATACAGCATTTAATATTTCTCCTTTTTATCTGATATCCCTTTATTAATTCAGAATGACTCCCCTTCCCTTCAGATTGAACGAGCGCTCGGGGATCACCCAATTAAACATTTGACGCTTCAGCTTAAATTATTAATTGATGCGTCTCTGGATTTTGGCGTGAAATCCAAACAAGTTTGACCGATAGTTTAAAAGTATTAGATTTGACTATTTTTATGAATATATTATGATATTCAAGCCGTGCTTCGGGACAGGAGATGACAAATGGGTCAGTTGCTGATTGTTGATGACGACGAGTTGGTACGAGAGTCCATACAGGGAATGCTTGCATCGTTGGGATACAAAATTATCCAAGCAAAAGATGGGTTGGAAGCTGTTTCTTTATACAAAGCCATGCGTGGCCAAATTTCACTTATCGTTATGGATATAAAAATGCCACGAATGGACGGAATTACAGCAACCAACCTAATTAAAGAATTCGATTCTAAGGCTAAAATAGTCTTGATTAGTGGTTATGCTGAAAAGATCCCATCGGGGGTTAAACCATCTGCATTTCTTGCCAAGCCTTTCAATCGCTCAACTCTTTGCGAAATAGTCCAACTGGTCTTAAAGAGTCCTTCGTGATCCGACTGGGAGACCGCAAAGGGTTGTGATGAGGTGTCAACCGACTAAGAACCTATCCCGGTAGGGGCGATTGAATGCCCGATCGCCCAGGCCGATCCCATCGCCCTGGTGTCTTAAGCCAAAAGCCTTTCAACGCTGAGGAACGCCGAGGAGCCGACTTTGGGAGCGGATCCGGGTGCTGCTGCCACCGCCCAAATTCCACCTCTGGGGCACGCACAACCCTCGGGTCGATGGTGTCTTTCCGGCACGGGTGCGTGAACTCGTAGGCTGAGGGTCGATAGGCTCATGGGCAACGGAGGTTGCCCATGGCCAAGCGGAGGAAGGACCCGTCGGCGGAGGAGCTTGTGCCTCTCA
>JBELAL010000047.1:0-39128 GCA_049508835.1 Holophaga sp.
GCTTCTGGGCCTGCTTCGGTGCGGCGGCGGGAGCCGGGACGGCCTTAGGCAGCGGCAGGTGGGGCTCGGTCCTGGCCCAGGGACCGTAGGGCAGCCTGGGCGGCGGGGCCGGGGCCGCGGCCGCGGCCGGGGACGGGGGCGGCTGTGGAGGCGGCGGAGCCGGCTTCTGGGCCTGCTTCGGCGCAGCGGCGGGGACCGGGACGGCCTTAGGCAGCGGCAGGTGGGGCTCGGTCCTGGCCCAGGGACCGTAGGGCGGCTTGGGGGGTGGGGCCGGGGCCGCCGCCCGGGGTGGAGGCGGAACCGCCGCAAGGGGAGGCTGCGGGGGCGGAGCCGGCGCGGGCGGAGCCGGCGCGGATGCGGGTGCCGCCGCCGGGGGTTCGGGGCCGGCCTCCAGGGCCCTGGGCGGGAGATCGAAATTCCAGGTGGCCAGGACCCGGCCGTCCTCCCCCCGCAGTTCCGCCACCTCGCCGGGGGGCGGCCGGTACAGTTCCCAGCGCACCGGTCCCAGGGGCGCCTGGACGGTCTCCGCCAGGTGCTGGCCTTTGAGGGTGAGCTGTTCGGGCTGGTCCAGCTCCCCTTCGATCACCAGGAGGCCGCCCACCATGTGCCAGCGCCAGGGCTCCAGGCCATGGTCCCGGGGCCGGGTGCGCGGGGCCGGCACGGCGGGAGCCGGCGCCTGTTCGCGCCCGCAGTGGACCAGCCCCAGCGCCCCCGCCGCCAGGAGGCCGAGGCCAAGGCCGGCTCGGCCCCTCAAGCTTCCGGCCTCATGCAGGCGGCCCAGTAGTTGGCCTTCTCCCGCACCCTCACCCGCGCCGGAGCCAAGCCGCGCTGCTCCAGGAACCGGAACAGCCACTGGGCCAGCGCCTCGGCGGTGGGGTTGCGCCCCAGGATGCCGGCCTGGGCGTTGAGCAGGGTGTAGTCCACCTGGGCCACCCAGGCGTCCAGGGCCGAGGCGTATTCCGCCTCCCCCTCGGCGTCTCGGACCGGGAAGGTAGCCTCGGCCTCCCAGTTGTGCCCATGGCGCTCCTCCACGAAACCGGGCAGGTCGTGGTAATGGTCCGCCACGAACGGGCGGTGGAGGGAAAGGTAGAGGTTCACGACGCTTTCATTCTAGCGGTTCCAGGTTCCGCTTCCAGATCGTCCCGTTGCTGGCATGATCGTGGCGGAGGAACCATGGGGCGGTTGCATGCATGGATCATTGCCATCCTCTTCCTGGCGTCCGGGTCCCTGGGCGCCGGCGCTCCGTTCGACCCGGACCGGGACGTGGGGGTGGCCTTCCAGGATGGAGCCGTGGTGCTCACCGTCCCCCAGGGCGCCCACCTCAAGGCCGCGTTCCTGGCCGTGGCCCTCAAGCCGGGCACCCCCGGACGCCTGGACCTGGGCCCGCTGCCCCCCACCGACGCCAAGGACGAACTGGGCGATGGGATCTGGCACGGCCGGGTGGCGGTGCCGGTGACCGGTTCCGGGCTGCCCGTGGACGTGGACCTGGTGGTCACCTATCAGCCCTGCACCGAAGGCGCCGGCGGCATCTGCTACCCGCCCCGGGACCGGGACCTGAAGGTCAAGGGGAGCGCCATCCCCTCCGGCGCGGCCGCCCCCGGCGCAACCGCGGGCGGCGGCGCGCTCCACCTGGCTTGGCTGTTCCTGGCGGCCCTGGGGTTCGGGCTGCTGGCCTCCCTGACGCCCTGCGTCTACCCGATGATCGCCATCACCATGGCGGTGATCGGAGCCAAAGGCGGCGGCAAGGCCCAGGGGCTGGCCCTGTCGGCCATGCTGGTCCTGGGCATGACCGTCACCTACACCGCCCTGGGGGTGGCCGCGGCCCTGGGCGGCGCGGCCTTCGGCGCCCTGGCCCAGTCCCCCTGGTTCCTGTTCCCGGTGGCCATCCTGTTCGCCCTGTTCGCCGTGAGCCTCCTGGGCGCCTTCGAGATCCGCCTGCCCGAGGGGCTCCAGACCCGGCTCAGCTCCGGCCCCCGGAAGGGCCTGGGCGGAGCCTTCGTCATGGGGCTGGTGCTGGGGCCCATCGCCGCGCCCTGCGTAGGGCCCTACGTGGGCAGCCTCCTGGTGGCCATCGCCCAGCAGGGCCGGGTGGTGCTGGGAGGGGCCCTGCTGTTCACCTTCGCCCTGGGCATGGGGATCCTGTTCATGGCGGTGGGGGTGTTCTCGGCCTCCCTGCCCCGCTCCGGGGACTGGCTGGTGCGGCTCAAGCAGATCATGGGCCTGGTGGTGCTGGGCTTCGCGGTGTGGACCGTGCGCCTGCTGCTGCCGGACTGGGTGGACTTCGCCCTGTGGAGCGTCACCCTGCTCCTGGCGGGGGTGGTGGGCGGCGCCTTCCGCCTGGCCGAGGATCTGCCCGGCGGATTCATGAAGGCACTGGCCATCCTGGCCCTGGCCCTGGGTGTGCTGCTGGGGGCGCGGGCGGTGGAGCAGGGCCTGGGGCTGACCCTGCTGCCCGGAGCCGGGGCTTCGCCCGCCCAGGCCGGTCCGGCGGCCCGCGGCTGGATGGAGCAGGACTTGGAGGGCGCCCTGGCCCAGGCCAAGGCCACCGGCAAGCCCGTACTGGTGGACGTGTACGCCGACTGGTGCGCCCAGTGCAAGGAGCTGGACGAGAAGACCTGGCCCGATCCCCAGGTGGCCGGCTGGGTTCGGGACCACGCGGTGGCGGTGCGGATCGACACCTACAAGGTCCGCAAGGACCTGGCCCAGCGCCTGGGCATCCTGAGCTACCCCACCGTGCTCCTGCTGGACGGCGGCGGCAAGGAGCAGCGCCGGATCCTGGGCTTCCAGGACCCGGCCGCCATGCTCAGGTTCCTGCAGGGTTGACGATCGCCTCCAGGGCCTCCAGGGCCTGCCGGGTCCGGCTGAGGTACCAGGTCAGGTGCCGCCCGTCCAGCTTGCGCACCCGGGCCCGAGGGAACTGCTTCTGCAGCTCCGCCTGGTGCCGGGCGGTGAACCGGTACGGCTCGTCCGGAAGCAGGATCACCTCCGGATCCAGGGCGGCCAGATCCGCGTCGGTCAGGGTGGGATAGCGCTCCGGGCCGATGGGGGTCAGGCCGGCCTGGCGCACCATGTCCGCGACGTACGTGTCCGGACCGGCGCTCATCCAGGGGTCCTTCCAGACCAGGGTCAGGGTGCGGGGCCCCTTCCTGGGCCGGCCCTTGAGCAGCGCCTCCAGAGCCTCGGCCCGCTCCCGTCCCGCCCCGGGCCGGCCCACCGCGTCCCCCAGCTCCCGGTAGGCCTTCAGGCAATCCTTCAGGGACCGGATCTCCAGCACCAGGAGCTTGAGGCCGGCGGCCGCCAGGGCCTCGGCCGCCTCCCGGGTGTTCTCGTCCCGCTCCAGAATCACCAGGTCCGGACGCAGGGAGACGATCCGGGGGAGGTCGGGGGTCTTGGTGCCGCCCACCGAGGGGACCGTGGCCCGGATCCAGCGGGGCTCCACGCAGAAGGTGGTTCTCCCGGCCAGGCGCGTGGCCAGGCCCCACTCCACCAGCAGTTCGGTGACGCTGGGCACCAGCGAGACGATCCGGGCCGGACCGCCGACATCAACGAGGGGGGACCGCGCGCGAGCAAAGCTCGCTCTCCGTCCCCCCTCGTGCTCCCCCACATGGTGCCCGAGCAAAGCTCGGGCACCATGTCCGGCCGCGTCATCGCCCGGAACAGGCGGCGGCTGGGCCGGGGCCGCCAGCTTGATCCCGGTGTGGGGATCGGCCGCCTCGCCCCGTCCGGTGGGACAAAGGTCCAGCAGCGGGCACCCCGGGCAGTCCGGCTTGCGGGCATGGCACACCCGCCGCCCGTGGAAGATCAGCTGGTGGTGCAGCTCGATCCACCGCTCCGCGGGAAACAGCCGGCACAGGTCGGCCTCCACTTTGTCCGGGTTGGAGCCCTCGGACAGCCCCAGGCGTCGGGCCACCCGGAAGACGTGGGTGTCCACCGCCAGGGCCGGCACGCCGAAGGCGTTGGCCAGTACTACGTTGGCGGTCTTGGGCCCGACCCCGGGGAGGGCGGCCAGGGGCTCCCGTTCCCCCGGCACCCGGCCCTGGTGGCGCTCCACCAGGATCCGGGCCATGGCCAGGAGGTTCTTCGCCTTGTTCCGGAAGAACCCGGTGGAGCGGATCAGCGCCTCCACCTCGGCCGAATCCGCCCGCGCCAGGCTGGCCGGGTCCGGGAAGCGGGCGAAGAAGGCCGGCGTGGTGAGGTTGACCCGGGCGTCGGTGCACTGGGCGCTGAGCACGGTGGCCACCACCAGCTGGTAGGGATCCCGGTGGTCCAGGGCGCACCGGGCGTCCGGGTAGGCCCGGCCCAGGCGCTCCAGCAGCTGGGCGATGGAGAGGGCGCCGGGCATCAGGAACGTCCTGTCTCGTCCCCCAGGGTCCCGGCCCGGGCCACCCGCCAGATCTCGAGGAGCTGGTCCAGGAGCGAGCCGAACTGGTCCAGGCGGAGGGCGTTGGGCCCGTCGCTCAGGGCCCTGGAAGGCTCCTCGTGCACCTCGAAGAAGAACCCGTCCGCCACCGTGGCCGCGGCCCGGGCCAGGGTGGGGATCATCTCCCGGGCGCCGCCGGTGGCGCCGCCCAGGGCGCCGGGCTTCTGCACACTGTGGGTGGCGTCGAAGATCACCGGGCAGCCGGTCCGGCGCAGGTGGGGGAAGGACTGGAAATCCACCACCAGGTTGCCGTAGCCGAAGCTGGCGCCCCGCTCGGTGACCCACACCGGCCCGTGCCCGTCCACGCTGCGTACCTTGTGCACCGCGTGCTGCAGGTCCCAGGGGGCCAGGAACTGGCCCTTCTTGATGTTCACCGGGCGGCCGGTGCGGGCGGCGGCCATGAGCAGGTCCGTCTGGCGGCACAGGAAGGCCGGGATCTGCAGGACGTCCACCGCCTCGGCCACCGGGACGCACTGGGCCGACTCGTGCACGTCGGTGAGCACCGGCAGGCCCAGCCGGGTGCGGACCTCGGACAGGATGTCCAGCCCCTCGGCCATGCTCGCGCCCCGGTAGCTGGCCAGCGAGGTGCGGTTGGCCTTGTCGAAGCTGGCCTTGAAGATGAAGGGGATGCCCCGGGCCTCGGTGAGGTCCTGGAGCTGGGCGGCGATGAAGTGGGCGTGGTCCCGTGACTCGATCACGCACGGCCCCGCGATGAGGAAGAAGCTGCGCTCCGTGAACGGCCGAAGGAAATCCATGGGGTCTCCAGGAGGAGGGCGCCCGGCTTCCCGACCGGGAGGCCGGGACCGGCTGAACGTCGGCTGGCGATGGTGCGCCTCGCAAGAAGTATAGGCGTGCCATGGGGCTGCTCCAAATCCGGACCGGTCCGGCGGGGCCACCCAGGCGGCCGGAACCGTTACAATGGGATTCTGGGGGGTGCAATGCAGAAGAACCTCATGGAGGATGACCTCAACTGCCGGCTGGTGGCGGCCCTGCAGAAGGAAGGGCGCATCAGCCATGCAGAACTGGCGGAGCGGCTGGGCGTGAGCCGGCCGACGGTCATCGACCGGGTCAAGCGGCTGGAGGCGGACGGCATCCTGAGCGGCTACGGCGCCCGGGTGGCCCCGGCCTCGGTGCTGAAGCCCTGCGTGGCCTTCGTGGCGGTGCGCTACCAGTCCGGCAACGACGACGCCCTGGAGGAGGAATTCATCCAGGCCCTGGAACGGGAGCTGGACGTGCTGGCGGCCTACACCATCGCCGGCGAGGACAGCCTGCTGCTCAAGATCGTGGCCGAGTCCCCCATGGGCGTGCACCAGCGGTTGCGCAAGATCCGCTCCCTGGGCCCCCACGTGACCACCCGCACCATGATGATCCTCAAGACCTACTTCGAGAAGGAAGGCCCGTCCCCGTTCACCGATGAGCCCTATATCCCAGGCTCCTAGAATAATACATAGTCACACTCCTAATGCTGCCCCGGAACATCGCCCTGATCCTCGTCGCCGCGCAGAAGGCGTGGGACGAGCCGTACTGGGGCCGGCGCAACAACCCCGAGGCGGAAGCCTGCCAGGCCGCCGTGCTGGAGGCGTTCCGCCAGAGCGGGCTGGAGGTGGTCCATGTGCGGCGGGACTCCAGGGATCCCAATAGCCCCCTCTACCCCGGGGAGCCGGGCAACGAATTCAAGGAGGCCACCGCGCCCCGGGATCCGGAGACGGTGGTGCGCACCTCCGGCCACAGCGCCTTCGCCGGCACCGGGCTGGAAGCCCACCTGCGCGGCCGGGGCATCGATCGCCTGATCCTGGCCGGGTTCACCACCGGCCACGGCGTCTCCAGCACCGCCCGCGCCGCCTGCGACCTGGGCTTCAAGACCGTGGTGCTGCGGGACGCCTGCGTGGCCTTCGAGCTGGACGACGTGGACGGACAGCGGCTGCCGGCCCAGGCCCTGCACCAGGCCGCCCTGGCCGAACTGCACGGCGAGTACGCCATGGTCCTGCCCACCGAGGCCATCTTGCAGCTCCTGTAGATCCCATCAATGGACGCTCCCCTGCTCTTCGCCCTCGCCCGGGCCCGGCTCCGGGCCGGGGAAGGCTCGGTGCAGGGCGCCTGGGCATCAAACAGGGCCCTGGCGCTGCTCTGGGCGCCCGACCGACGAGCCGGGCTGGAGCCGGGGCTGGCCTGGGTCTTCCTGCTCAACCCCCAGCCGGAACTGTGGCTGCTGCACGAACGGGACGAGGCCTGCCGGCTGCTAAAGGCCGAAGCCAGGCCCGACCTTTCCCGCCGGTGGGCGGGGGAGCTCAAAGGCACCCGCCTCGCGGAGGTGCAGGGCGACCCCCGGGAACGGTGGCTGGGCCTGGTCCTGCGCCGCCGCGCCATCACCGGCCGGATCGAGGCCGCCCGGCTCGCCTTCCAGGCCATTCCCGGCCGGGCCGGGCTGCGCCTGGACGGCCTGGACCTGAACCCGGTCCGCATGGGCCTGGGCCAGATCTTCCCCCCGGATCCGCTCGAACCGGCGGGCGATCCACCCCCGTATCTCCGCTTCATGGAGCGCTTCGGCGACCGGGCCGGCGCCGCCCTGGGGGGCGAGGTTCCGGACGTGCTGCCCGGGGAGGGTTCCTTACTGGCCCGGCACCGGGCCTGGTCCCTGGAGCGGGCCGGAAAGCTGGTGCTGGCGCCCCGCCGGGCCGGCGCAGACCGGAAGCTGGCGGCCGAACGCAAACGACTGGAGCGCCTGAGCGCCGCCCTGGCCCACGACCAGGAGCGGCACACTGCAGCCCTGTCCCTGCGCGGCCAGGCCCAGGCCCTGGCCGGAGAACTCTACCGGCTGCGGGGCGCCGGCGGGCGGGCAGAGCTGCTGGACGGCCGGGTCATCGAACTGCCCGACGGCGTCCGGGCCGAGGACGCCGTGCAGCGTTGGTTCACCGCCGTCAAGCGCGCCGAACGCGGGCTCGCGCGCCTGGAAGAGCTGCGGAAAGAACTGGACCGGCAGCTGAAGGACCTGGAACTCCGCGAGGCCCAGGCCGCCGCCGACCAGCTCCCCGCCCCTGACCCGCGTGCCGTGTCCGCCCGGCGCGCTTCCGGAGGTCCGAAGCCCATGGCAAGACCGGACAAGCGAGTGGATGCCCGCGCCGACGGGAAGGGCCGCGCCTTCCGCGCGGTCATGGTGGAAGGCTTCGAAGTGCTCATCGGCAAAGGCGATGCGGACAACGACCAGCTCACCTTCAAGGTGGCCGCGCCCCACGATCTGTGGCTGCACGTGGCGAACACGCCCGGCAGCCATGTGGTGGTGCGCAATCCCGAGAAGATCGCGGACCTGCCCCGGGCCTTGATCGAGCGCGCTGCCGAACTGGCGGCTTTCTTCAGCAAGGCCCGCGACGGCGGCAAGGTGGAGGTCCACTACTGCCGCGCCGCCGATGTCTCCAAGCCGCGCGGCTTCCCTCCAGGAAAGGTGCTGCTGCGGCAATGGAAGAGTATCCGGGTGTACCCCAGGGAGTGAGCGCCGGGATCCGGAGCCGCTACTTCACTTCGATGTCGCGCAGGTCCTTGCCGGGCTTGAAGCGGATGCTGCGACCCTTGGGGATGTCGACGCTGGCTCCGGTCTTGATGTTCCGGCCCATGCCCCGCTTCCGGGGGCGCGGCTCGAACACCCCGAAGCCGCGGATCTCGATCCGGTGCCCGTCCAGGAGGGCCTTCTTCATGCGATCCGTGAGGAGGTCGACCACCTGCAGGGCGGTGGCCTTGGAGACGGGCAGCGTCTGCATCAAGGTTCCGGCGATGTCGATCTTGATCATAAATGCCTCAGCTTTTGGGGATGGAACGTGCAACCCGAGGTACTTGGAGCAGGGAAGGGTGCAACATTAATATCAGGTGACACATAACAAGGGAAGGTTCATTACAAAAAAGATCCGCCTCACCAGACCGGTTTCCGGGCCAGGAGGCTCCCGGCGACCTTGGCCGGGAGGACCCGGGAGAAATGGTAACCCTGCCCCTGGTCACAATTCAAATCTTGTGATTATTCCATTTGTCCTTGCGCCTCGAGCCCTTCGGCGGTCACCTTCCCGCCTTGCGACCGGGCCAGAGGGATGACCGCGGTGACGATGGCGGTGCTTTCCGGACCCTGGTCCAGGCCGTTTATAAATAATTTTTCCAATTTTCAAGATGTCCACGGAAAACCGGTTCAGGCAGCTCAGGCTGGAGCAGCCGGCGCCGTAATCGTCCACCACCCGGTGGATATCCAGGTTCCCCAGCACCTTCATGGCCTCCAGGGAGGCCTGGGGGTACCGCATCGTCCACGGCCGTTCCCGGAGGGGATTGTTCCGGCGGGAAATCGGCCTGGGCGTATGCTTCTCCATCGGGAGCATGGACCTTGGAAGAATTGGAAGTGTTTTTGGCGAAAGCCCAGGCGGTCTTGAAACATCCCCAGGAGAGGAAACGGGCCGAGGCTCTCCTGGTCCACTGGTCGGCCCTGTGGCCAAGCCCCAAGCGCAACATTACCTGCACCTTCTCCAATCACGGGGCCTGCCTCCACTTCAACCAGATGATCGGGTCCACCTGGTCCCACGTGTTCACCTTCCATGCGTCGCCCCACCACGGGCTGTCCATGCGGGGCCCCGATCCGGACCGGATCCGCAAGTCCCACAAGCTCCGGGCCCACCCCCTGGACCGGGGCGGCCTGGACCGGGTGTTCGAAGCCTGGTCGGCCCACCCGGAGGCCCGACCGGCCGGCAATGCCATCGAGCTTTTCCTCGAGGAGGCCCCCGACGAAGTCTGGGAGGCGTGCCTCCAGGACGTGCTGCGGCTGTCGTCCTGATCCCCGCGGGCCTAGCCTCCCAGGTGGAACATCTCCGCCCGGGGCAAGGCCGCGGTCGCGGCGCTGCGCAGTTCGGAATAGCGGTCGTCCCGGCGCTTCCAGCGGGCCGCCAGCAGCGCGGCCAGGTCGGCGTCCGAGGCGCCGGCGCGCAGGAAGCCCTTGAGGTCCAGGCCCTCTGCGGCGAACAGGCAGGTGTAAAGGGAGCCGTCGGCGGACAGGCGGGCCCGGTCGCAGCCGGCGCAGAAGGGCTCGGTGACCGAGGCGATCAGGCCCACCTCCCCGGCGCCGTCCAGGTAGCGCCAATGCTGGGCCACGCAGTTGGGGGCGTCTTTCCGGAACCGCTCGATGGGCCACTTCCGGGCGATGATCCCGGCCACCTCCGCGGCGGGCACCACCGCGTCCAGGCGCCACCCGTTGCAGGTGCCCACGTCCATGTACTCGATGAAGCGGAGGGTGTAGCCCTGGTCCCGGGCGAACCCGGCCAGGGGCAGGATGTCGGCGTCGTTGACCCCCCGGCGCAGGACACAGTTGAGCTTGGTGCCCTGGAACCCGGCGTCCCGGGCGGCCTCGAGGCCGGCCAGGACCTGGTCCAGGGTCACGGTGGTGTCGGCGTTGGCCTGGAACCGGTCCGGGTCCAGGGAGTCCAGGCTGACCGTGAGCCGGGCCAGCCCGGCGGCCTTCAGGGGCCTCGCCAGCCCTGCCAGCAGGGAACCATTGGTGGTGAGGGTGACCTCCCGTAGCCCCGGAAGGCGGACCAGCCCCGCCACCAGGTCCGGCAGTCCCCGGCGCAGCGTCGGCTCACCGCCGGTCAGACGGACCTTCTCCACCCCCAGTTCCACGAAAACCCTTGCCAGGCGAAGGATCTCCTCGAAACGGAGGATCTCCTCCCGGGGCAGAAACCGGAACTCGGCCCCGAAGGCCTCCCGGGGCATACAGTAGGGGCAGCGGAAATTGCACCGGTCCGTGACCGATATGCGCAGGGCCTTCATGGGGCGGGCGAGGGCATCAACGAGTCCCATGCCTTCAGATTACGGCAAACGTTCCGCCCCCGTTGGGGCAAAATGAAAGCTAACTGATGGATGAGCCATGTCATTTTTCTCACGTTTCTTCAGCCAAGCCCCCTCGCAGCCTCTCCCGACCCTCGAGGAGATCCTTTCGGCACGCCGGATCCCCTTGGATCTTCCTGGGCTGGAACCGCACCTGGACGAGTTTCCGCACCTGAACGCCGAGGAGCGGGACCAGTGGGGCGACGCCATCCGCGACCTCCTGGACCACGGCTGGCCCCTGCCCCCCCTCTGGCTGGACGCCCAGTACGACCTGGCGCCGCGGCTGGTGCCGGTCTGGATGGCCGAACGGGACGGGTTCTTCTACCACCCCCACCTGGAGGGGCTGGCCCTGCGCATGGTGGTCTGCGGCCAGACCATGCCCGCCGCCTGGCTCACCCTCTGGGGGGTGCGCTGGGAGGATGTCCTGGACCGGGCCACGGACCAGCTGCGCGAGGCCTCCAAGGGCCATCCCTTCCAGCGCCAGCCCAGCGGGATCTACCGGGGCGCCTTCGGCGACGGCCACAGCGCCGCGCGCTTCCTGCTGCCTGAACTCTGGCGCGGGCTGTTCCCGGGCCAGAACATCTTCCTGGCCATTCCCACCGAGGATGAGCTGCTCGTCGCTCCGCAAGTCCTCCTGCCCCAGCTGGTGGAAGCCATCGCCCAGATCATGAACGGCCCGGCAAACCGGCTCATGGGCACCATCTACCAGCAGGTGGACGATCATTTCCTGCCCGCCAACCTGCAGGATCCCCATCCCATCGCCCAGCCCCAGCGGGAGCTGCGCCAGGCCGACCTGATCGAGGCCTACCGGGCCCAGGAGAGCTGCCTCCCGGCCGAGCTGGGCGACCCCGCCCCCATCGCCCTGATCCACACCCAGCAGGGCCGCTCGGTCAGCTACGCCTCCTGGAAGCAAGGCCGCCCGGTGCTGCTGCCCGAGACCGACCTGGTGGGCTTCCTCGCCGCCGATGGCCGGCCCATGGGCATCTATTTCCGCCAGACCCTGCCGCGCATTTCCGAACTCCACGGCACCAACGTGGACATCTGGGGCCCGCGCCGGACCCGCTTCGAGGGCTTCCCCACCGCCGCCCAGCTGGCCCGGCTGGAGCGGTTCGCCACCCCCGAGCAGATGGTGGACCTGTTCCGGACCCCGGGCCCGCCCCGGCCCCGGGGGGCCAACGCGCCCATGCAGGACCGGGCCTCCGCCGCGGTCCAGGGCTCCAGCCCGGTGCCGGCCCACCTGCGCGGACTGAGCCTGGGCATGCAGAGCAAAGACTAGCGACGAAGTCCCCATCCTAGGATCGACCATGCGCCTGATCACCTACTTCGAGAACTCCCGCCCCGCCGTGGGCGCTCTGGCCGGGGACGGCGCGGTGGCGCCCCTCCCCTTCGGCACCATGCTCGAGCTCATCGTCGCGGGCGAGGCCGGCCTGGCCGCGGCCCGGAAGGCCCTGGCCCAGGGCCCCCGGCGGCCCCTGGCCGGCCTCCGGCTGGCGGCGCCCATCCCCGAGCCCCGGCGCAACATCGTCGGCCTGGGCTGGAACTACGCCGACCACAGCAAGGAATCCGCCGCCATGCGGGGCAAGGAGGCCAAGCTGCCCACCCGGCCCATCTTCTTCACCAAGGCCACCACCTCCGTGCTGGCCCCCGAAGCCCCCATCCCCTCCCACCCCGAGGCCACCGAACAACTGGACTGGGAAGTGGAACTGGGCGTCGTCATCGGCCCGGGCGGCCTCGACATCCCCCGGGAGAGGGCCCTGGAGCACGTCTTCGGCTACACCGTCATCAACGACGTCTCCGCCCGGGAAGTGCAGACCGGGCACGGCGGCCAGTTCTTCAAGGGCAAGAGCATGGACGGCACCTGCCCCATGGGTCCGGTCCTGGTGACCCGGGACGAAATCCCCGATCCCCAGGCCCTGCGCCTGGTGAGCCGGGTCAACGGCGTCGTCAAGCAGGATGGATTCACGGGCCAGATGATCTTCGATGTGGCCTCCACCATCGAATGGCTGTCGAAAGGCATGACCCTGCTGCCCGGCGACATCATCGCCACTGGAACCCCCGCGGGCGTGGGGTTCGCCCGGAATCCGCCGGAGTTCCTGAAGCCGGGAGATGTGGTGGAATGCGAGGTGGAGGGGATCGGAGTCCTGCGCAACCCTGTCTCCTGAAGCGCGCAACCCGGGACCCCTGAAGTGATCAGCAGCCGGCATGTCACTCCCGGTTCTCGTAGTGAACAGAAGGGGTAGGATGGCCGCAGGCAACCATCCGCGACTGCTGGTCATTCCTGACGATTGCCCAGTTCCTTCAATAGGCCTTACCCATTGGCCCGAGGCTGTCGAAACCACCATGGCCGTCTCCTTAGGCCCATGCCGTTAGTGCGTGGGGAGTCACGGTCGCATAAAAGGATCCCCGAATCATTCCATGCAGAGCAACCAGCCTGGAACGGATGGCTCCGATTTCAAACGGTCCACGATGCATGTAGAAGGCGTCTGTGTCGAGGATGGCATGACGCCCTTCAAACTGAGCGAACCTGAGGTCGAGTTGGGGGGGTTGGATGGCAAAATTCTCTGGGAATCCTATCCGTCCGTCTCGAATGACTACCCTTGAAACCAACTGCCCGGATTGCGTCTGGGTGAGGGTTTGAGACCACAGGCGTTGGAACATGGCTTTCGCAGTCCCTGCCGAAGGGATTTCCGTTGTCCATGGATCGCGCCAGCGATCCATGGACAACGAACCGGACGAAATGGGGGGACCCGTGTCCTTGCCTGGCCCAGCTCCTAGACCGGCTTCAATCCCAGCTTGGCCCGGATCAGGCCCTCGATCTCGTCGGCCAGTTCGGGGTTGTCGCCCAGGAGCTTCTTCACGTTGTCGCCGCCCTGGCCCAGGCGGGAATCCTTGTAGCTGTACCAGGACCCGCTCTTCTGGATGATCTCCAGCTGGGTTCCCAGTTCCACCAGTTCTCCCAGCCGGCTGATGCCTTCGCCGTACATGATGTCGAAGGTGGCCACCTTGAGCGGCGGCGCCACCTTGTTCTTCACCACCTTGACCTTGGTCTTCTTGCCCACCACCGAGGAGTCCTCGTCCTTGGCGGCCACCAGGGGATCGCCGGTGCTGCCCTTGATGCTCTGGATGCTGCGCACGTCAAGGCGCACCGAGGAGTAGAACTTCAGGGCGTTGCCGCCGGTGGTGGTCTCGGGGTTGCCGAACATCACTCCGATCTTCATGCGGATCTGGTTGATGAACACCACGCAGGTGTTGGTCCGGCTGATGGAGGCGGTCATCTTGCGCAGGGCCTGGCTCATGAGCCGGGCCTGGAGCCCCATCTGCATCTCGCCCATCTCGCCGTCGATCTCAGCCTTGGGCACCAGGGCCGCCACGGAGTCGATCACGATGATGTCCAGGGCGCCGCTGCGCACCAGTTGGTCGCAGATCTCCAGGGCCTGCTCGCCGCTGTCGGGCTGGCTGATGAAGAGGTTGTCGATGTCCACCCCGACCTTGCGGGCGTAGTCCGGGTCCAGGGCGTGCTCGGCGTCGATGTAGGCGGCCAGCCCGCCCTTCTTCTGGGCCTGGGCCACCATGTGCAGGGCCAGGGTGGTCTTGCCGCTGGCCTCCGGGCCGTAGATCTCCACCACCCGGCCCTTGGGCACGCCGCCCACGCCCAGGGCCGAGTCCAGCGCGATGGACCCGGTGGAGATCACGTCGATCCCCTCGGCGTTCAGGTGCTCGCCCAGCCTCATGATCGCGCCTTTGCCGAACGCCCGCTCGATATCCGCCAGGGCGCGGTTCAGGACCTTCAGCCGGTCTTCCTGTTCGTTGACGGTGGCGGCCATGGGATCTCCGGAGGCAGAGGGTGGGGAAGGGGTGCCCGTAGGGGCACGTTCAAGCATGGGGCAAAAAGCGAAAAAAACAAGAAATTTCTTTTCCGGGCGGCGACGGTCGATACAGCGTTAGGCGCGGCCACCCGATAGTATGAAAGCAATCCCCTCCGCCACCCAGGAACCTGTCCCGCCCCTCCGCATGGAATTACATCCCTTTCTCGCTCAACGACTTGCTGCCCTGGAGGCGGCCGGTGCGGCGCCTCCGGGCGGGCCCGCCTGGGAGGCCTTCCTGGCGGATATGGACACCCGGCTGGCGGAGAGCGTGGCGCCGGCCCTGGACCTGGCCCGCTACCGGGCCCTGGTGGACCACCTCAAGGAGGCCGTGTTCCAGATCGACCGGGAAGGGGCCTGGTCCTTCCTCAACCCGGCCTGGGAGGCCATGACCGGCTTCACGGTGGCGGACAGCCTGGGCAAACCGTTCCTGGACCACATGCATCCGGCGGACAAGGGGCGCTACCTGGAAATGCTCACCCGCGCCATGGAGGCTGCGGAGGACACGGTCAAGGGCGAGTTCCGGTTCCGCACCCGGGGCGGCCAGCTGCTGTGGGCGGAGATGTACACCCGGATCACCTTCGGCCCGGACGGCCTGGTCACCGGGGTCTCGGGCACCATGAACGACGTCACCGAGCGCAAGCGGGGCGAGGCCGCCCTGAGTTCCCTCACTTCCCGCCTGCGGGCCCTGATCGAGAACCTGCAGGACGCCATCCTGGTGGAAACGGCCCAGCGGGAGATCTCCCTCATCAACGAGCCCTTCTGCCGGATGTTCGACGTCCCGGTCCCGGCCCACTTCCTGGCCGGGAGCGAGGCGCCGGAGCTGCTGGCGATGGTCCAGCCGAGGTTCCAGGACCCGGAAGGCTTCCTGGAGTTCCAGTCCGCCCTGCTGGCGCGGCGCCAGCTGGTCACCGGAGCCGAGCTGGCCCTGGCCGACGGGCGGGTGCTGACCATGGACTTCGTGCCCATCGAGGCGGAGGGGGAGCGCTACGGGCACTTCTGGCAGTTCCGCGACATCACCGAGCTGCGCCAGTCCGAGGAGAAGCTGGCCCGGGCCGCGCTGGACCTGGAGATGAAGAACTGGGAGCTGAGCCAGGCCCGGGACGAGGCGGTGCGCATGGGCGGGCTGAAGTCGGAGTTCCTGGCCAACATGAGCCACGAGATCCGCACCCCCATGAACGGGATCATCGGCATGACCGAGCTCCTGGCCAGCACGCCCCTCACCGAGGAGCAGAAGGAGTACGCCTCCACCATCCGCGCCAGCGCCGCCACCCTGCTCAGGCTGATCAACGACATCCTGGACTTCTCCAAGATCGAGGCGGGCAAGCTGGAGCTGGAGCGGATCCAGTTCGACCTGCACGGGCTCCTGGACGACCTGCTGGCGATCCTCGGGGTCAAGGCCCACGACCGCGGCGTGGAGCTGGCCACCTGGGTCTCCCGGGAGGTCCCGCCCCAGCTCATGGGGGATCCGGTGCGGCTGCGCCAAGTGCTCACCAACCTGGCCGAGAACGCCATCAAGTTCACCCACGAGGGCTCGGTGGTGATCCGGGTGCTTCCGGAGGGCGGCGGGGAGGGCGCCCCGGAAGGCGCGGTCACCCTGCGCTTCGAGGTGGAGGACACCGGCGTCGGCATGCGCGAGGAGGTGGCGGCCAAGCTGTTCCAGTCCTTCTACCAGGGCGAGACCTCCACCACCCGGAAGTACGGCGGGACCGGCCTGGGGCTGGCCATCTGCAAGCGGATCGCCGAGCTCATGGGCGGCGCCATCGGGGTGCGGAGCACCCAGGACCAAGGCAGCCTGTTCTGGTTCACCGCCCGCTTCCAGGTCCAGGGGGAGGGCCGGGAGCGCTGGGCCCCCGACACCCGTCCGCGCTTCTTCCTGACGGGCCTGCCCGGACCGGCGGCGGGCTTCCTGGAAGCCCAGCTCAGGGAATGGGGCTTCGCCACCGAACGGCTTGAACCCGGCGCGCCCGCGCTGGAGCGGCTGCTGGAGGCCTGCCCACTGGGCGACGGCAGCGCCTTCCTGGTGTTCCCCGGGGCGGGCGAGGTGGAGCCGGGCCTGCTCCGGTTACTCCAGAAGATCCGCCTGGATCCGCGCCTGGCGCAGCTCCGCCTGGTGCGGACCCATTCCCTCTACGAGAAGGAGAAGGCCTTCCGGCCCTCCGGGCTTCCGGTCACCGAACTGCTCCCGCTGCCCCTGCGCACGTCCCACCTGAAGACCTTGCTGGAGGGCCACCGGGGCGCGCTCCCGGCCCCGGCCGCGCCGGAACCGCTCCCCGCCGCCCCTGCGCGGCCCCTGGCCTTCCGGGTGCTGCTGGCGGAGGACAACCTGGTGAACCAGCGGGTGGCCGTGGCGGTCCTGAACAGGCTGGGGCTTTCCCCGCTGGTGGCCGCCAACGGCCTCGAGGCCTGCGAGAAGGCCGGGAAGGAGGCCTTCGACCTCATCCTCATGGACTGCCAGATGCCCGAGATGGACGGCTTCCAGGCCACCCGCCTGATCCGCGAGCGGGAGGGCGGCGCGCGGCGGGTGCCGATCCTGGCCATGACCGCCAACGCCATGCCCGGGGACCGGGAACGGTGCCTGGAGGCCGGCATGGACGACTACCTGGCCAAGCCCATCACCATCCGCGACCTCAAGGACGCCCTCCTGCGCTGGCTCCCGCACACCCTCACCACGACCCAGCCCGAGCACCCATGACCCCCGGCTCCCGCACCCTCGAAGACGACCTCAGCATCCGGATCATCCTGCAGCGCCTCTGCCTTGGCGGGACCAAGGTGTCCCTGGCGGCCCGGGACCGGCGCGGGCCGTTCCAGATCCTGGCCCAGGAGCCGGACCGGATCCTGCTGGCCATGCCGCCCCAGGAATGGGCCGCCTGGAGCCTGCCGGAAGGCGAGAAGGTGTCCCTGGGGTTCCAGGACCGCGGCTTCCAGTTCGAATCGGTGGTGGATTTCAAGGGCCACGCCGAATGGGAGGGGATCGGCTGCGCGGCCCTTTCGGTCCCCCGGGTGCTGCGCCGCACCGACGACCACCGCCTGGCCACCTTCGTGCCGGACATGGCTCCGAAGGTGACCTTCAGCAACGCCCGCAACGCGCTCCTGGACGGGCAGATCATGGGCATGGGGCATGAGGGGTTCGAGATGGTCATGCAGGATGCCTCCCGCCCGGTCCAGGAGGTGTTCCGCATGGGGGAGGAATCCACCCTGGACCTGGCCTTGGAGGAGAACCTGCGCATCACCACCCAGGCCCGGGTCGCCTACTTCGGCGACGACTACGTGGGCATGCGCTTCACCGACCGGGTGGACACCACGGTGCTGGGGCACTACCGCAGCTGGCTGGACGGACAGCAGCGGCTCCAGGCCCAGCGGGACCGCGAGGCCTACGAGTCCGTTGGCCGCCCGGCGCCGAGGGAGGCGCAGGTGGTCCTGCCCCAGGTCCGGGTCTGGGTGGACCGGGACCCAGTCATCCTGGTCGTCACCGAGCGCGAGGATTTCGCCCGCCACCTGGCCGAGGCCCTGGGGCGCAAGTTCGGGGTGCACAGCCTGGACTACATCAAAGGCGCGCTCCGGAGCTTCCTGGCCCCCCAGGACGCCTCCGGGTGGGGGCGGACCCGGCTGATCCTCATCCACAACCAGCTGCGCCTGGCCAGCCCCCTGGAACTGTCCCGGCAGGTCGTGGAGCAGGAGAAATGCCCGCTGCCGATCCTGCTGGCGGGCACCGGCGAGGACGTGGAGCTCAAGCGCAACCGGGCCCTGGCGGCGGGGGCGGTGGACTACATGCCGGTGGAGCCGTTCCGGATCCTGGCCGTGCTGAGGAAGCTGGACGAGACACTCAAGCTGTTCGAATAGTCATAGTCAGCGCAGCCTCACCTCGCGGCCGCGCCAGCGGTTCACGCCCCGCAGCCGGTCCCAGGCGGCCAACGCGATGGCCGCGGCCACCGGCAGCCCGGCCAATGGCCAGAGCGCCCACAGGGGATCCGCCGCGCGGCCGGTGAAGCGCTGGTCCACCTCGGCGATCAGCGGCGGCACCAGGAGCCACAGCAGCAGCCCGGCCCACGGATGCCCGCCCAGGGCGACCAGGGCGCAGCCCAGGGTCGCCGCCAGGACCGCCGCCGCCAGCAGCGGCGCCAGGGGCAGCAGCCAGGGCAGGAAGAGCATGAACTTGCGCAGGCCTCCGACGATCTCCGCGACGCTGTGGTACATCCGCAGGTGCAGGTGCGGGCCGCCCAGGGCCACCCGGGTGGTGAAGCCGGCGCTCTTGACCCGCCAGGCCAGCAGCATGTCGTCCACCGCCGCCAGGGGCGCGCCCCAGTGGCCGTCCACCGCGTCGTAGGCTTCGCGCCGCACCAGGATGAAGCCGCCCACCCCGCAGCTGATCCGGCTGCGGGGGTCCGGCACCCGGCCCAGCGGCACCAGCCACAGGAAGCACAGGTTGGCCAGCGGCAGGCACAGGCGTTCCACGCGGCTCCCGGTGTCCAGGGCGGGGAGCAGGGTGAGCAGGTCGGCGGGGTGCTCGTCCAGGAAGGCGAAGGCCCGGCGCAGCAGGTCCGGGGAAGCCTGGGCGTCCGCGTCCGCGAACAGCAGCCACATTGCCGCCATGGCTTCAGGCTGGCGGGAGGCCAAGTCCAGGGCGTGGTTCTTGCCGAGCCAGCCGGGCGGAAGGTGGTCGTTCCGGATCGCCCGCAGCCGGCCCGGATGCCGTCGGCCCCGCTCGGCGAGGATGGCCGGGGTCCGGTCGGTGGAGCCGTCGTCCACCACCAGGATGCGCAGGTCCGGGTGGTCCTGGGCCAGCCAGGAATCCAGGGCCGCGCCCAGTTCCCGCTCCTCGTTCCGGGCCGGGATGCAGAGGGTCACGGGCGGCAACGGGTCAGGGGCGCCGGTCGGGGGCAGGTCCGGCAGGTCCCGCAGGCGGATCCGGGTGAGCACGGCTCCCAGGCTCCAGGCCGCAAAGGGCGCGGCGGGGAGCCAGGGCGAGTGCAGGCACCGGTCGAACCCGGCCGGGATAGAGGGCATGAACATAGGGGTATTCTGAAGCGTGCGGTGCCAGGAGTTAATTAACAATACATACAGGTGCCAGGGTGCCCGTCTTCGCCATCGTCCCCGATTCCCTCAGCACCATCCTGGTCCTGCTGGCGGTGCTCTGGTTCCTGGCCAAGCTGGGCGGTGAGCTGGCGCTCCGCCTGGGCCTCCCGGCGGTGGCCGGAGAGCTGGGCGCTGGGCTGGCGCTGGGGGCCCTGGCCAGCCTCCAGCCGGCCCTCCCCTCCGTGGCCGGCAACCCGGAGCTGGACCTGCTGGGCAACCTGGGGATCGTGGTGCTGATGTTCGCCGTGGGCCTGGAATCCACCGTGCCCCAGATGGTGCGGGTGGGGTGGGCGGCGGTGCGGGTGGCGGTGCTGGGGGTGGCGGCGCCCATGGCGGCGGGCCTCCTTGCCGCATGGCTGCTCCTGCCCCCGGAAATGCCCCTCCTGGTGGACGTGTTCATCGGCGCCTGCCTGTGCGCCACCTCCATCGCCGTGTCGGCCCAGGTGCTGCGCCAGCACGGGGCGGCCAAGTCCCGGGAAGGCCGGGTGATCGTGGGGGCCGCGGTGGTGGACGACGTGCTGGGGCTGCTGGTGCTGGGCGGCATCACCGGGGCGGTCTCGGCCCTGGACGGGGGCGCCTTGGCCTGGGACCGGCTGGGGTTGAGCCTGGCCCTGGCCCTGGGATTTCTGGCGGCCGCCCTCTCCCTGGGGCGGTACGTCACCCCCCACCTGTTCCGCCTCGCCAACCTGTTCCGGAGCCAGCAGGTCCTGCTGCCCGCGGGCCTGGGCTTCGCCTTCCTGCTGGCCTGGTTCGGGAGCCTGGCCGGGCTGTCGCCCATCATCGGCGCCTACGCCGCCGGGGTCATCCTGGAACCCGCCCATGTCCAGGTCCTGGAGGAGCGGGAACTGTACCGCCTGGAGCAACTGGTGCAGCCCCTGGTGGCGACCCTCTCGCCGCTGTTCTTCGTACTGATGGGGGCCCGCCTGGATCCGGTCGCCCTGCTGACCCCCAGGGTCCTGGTGTTCGCCCTGGTCCTGGGCGTCCTGGGCGTGGCGGGCAAGCTGGTTTCGGGGCTGGCCGCGGGGCGGCAGTGCCGGGGGTGGCTGGTGGGCTGGGGCATGGTCCCGCGGGGGGAGGTGGGCCTCATCTTCGTGGCGGTGGGCAGCACCCTGCGCCTGGGCGGGGAGCCCCTGCTGCCGCCGGAGATCCAGGCGGGAGTGGTGGGCGCCCTGCTGCTCACCACCATCGCCGGACCGCTGGGCCTGGGCTGGGCCCTGCGCCGGCAGCGGCAGGCCTGAACTACTTCAACCGCAGCCGGCACCCGGACACGCACAGCCAGGCCTCTTCCGCCGCCTCCGCCGTGCGCTGGTTGAGCCACCCGGCCAGGTCCCGGAACCGGCGGAGCAGGGGCTCCCCGGGCACCGGGCTCCAGCCCACTTCGTTGCTCACCACCAGCACCGGCCAGGGCGCCCGGGCGAAGGCCCGCAGCTGGGCGTCCCAGGCCTCCAGGAGCGCAGGATCCGGAATGTCCATCCGGTCCCCCAGCCACAGGGTCAGGCAGTCCAGCAGCGCCCCCGCCGGGGGCGGGTCCAGGCCCGCCAGGGCCGCCGCCGGGTCCGGCGGCGCCTCCAGGGTGCGCCAGGAGGCGGGGCGTTCGGCCCGGTGCCGGCGCAGCCGTTCGGCCATCTCCGGGTCGGCGGGGTCGGGCCGGTAGGTGGCCACGAACACCACCCCCTCCCCCCACTCCCGGGCCCGGTCCACCGCGAAGCGGCTCTTGCCGCTGCGCACCGGCCCGGTGATGAAGGTAATCCTGCCCATGGCCCCATCATGGCCGGGCCGGGCGGGATGATGCCATGGGAAATGGGATGCAGCGGTTCGGCACGTCGACTGGACTCCGGCGGGCCGCTGGCGTCCGGGGACCGGTGAGACCAAGGCTGGTCTATCAGGAGGGTGGCTTCTGGAGCTTCGATGTTGCCGGGGTGACCCTTCGCCCGGTTTCGTGGCTCGCCCTGCTGATGATCCGCTTGGAGCGAGGCCTCCCGGAAGAGCAGCTACGAAATGATCATTGAGCGAGTTTTCCCTAGAAAATTCGTGCCAAACATGCTCATCATACGTATCATTTTCAGCGAATGGTTAAGGATAGTACTAATTTTTTATCAATTATTTTAATACTAATAAGGAATCCCCATGAAGAAGAAGGTCTCCCCCGCGGGCATCCTGGCCCTGGCCCTCTCCGGCGGCTTCTGCTCCCTGGCCATCCTCCCGGCCGATCCGGAGATCCCCGCCCGGATCGGCAAGACCAGCTACCTGCCGATGGACCTCACGGAGCCCTTTCCCGCCCTGCGCGACCGCCTCAGCGCCGGCAAGAAGGAGACCATGGCCCGCCAGAAGGCCCTGCTGGAGGACCGCTACGACCTGGGCGACCGCCCGGCGCCGGGGGTCACCATGTCCGGCGGCAAGCCGGTGCAGGGCGAGGTGCGGGTGAAGCTGCCTCCGGGCACGTCCTGGGAGCAGCTGGCCGCCCTGGATCCGGCCCAGGTCAAGGCGAGGGACCTGTTCCCCCGGGGCTTCCTGCCCCTGCCCCACCCCGACCACCCGGCCGGGGGGATGGTCTTCCCCCACCGGCAGATCGAGGAGACCCTGCGCCAGGAGGGGCGGGACCTGGCCCGGTTCGACCTGGACCTGGACCTGCCGGACCCCTTCCTGCCGGAGTTCCCGGCGCCCATGTACCTGACCTCCCGCCCGGACCTGGGGGACGTGTCCCGGGGCCAGGCCATCACCCTGGACAACTACTACGAGATGTTCAACGGCATCCTCAACCCCAAGCAGCTGGAGGGCCTGCGCCTCCTGCTGACGCCCTTCCCCCAGCAGCAGTTCAACACCACCGAGGACCGGCGGTCCCTGCGTCCCAGCCGCGGGGTGGCCTGCTTCGACTGCCACGCCAACGGGCACACCAACGGCGCCACCCACCTGACCGGCGAGGCCCGGCCCCAGGAGTACCGCCACCGCAGCGACACCCCCAGCCTGCGGGGGGTCAACATCCAGCGCCTGTTCGGCTCCCAGCGGGCCCTGAAGACCGTGGAGGACTTCACCGAGTTCGAGCAGCGGGCCGCCTACTTCGACGGGGACCCGGTGACCGCCACCAAGAAGGGGGTGAACATCCTGGAGCGCGGCAGCCAGGTCCACGACATGGCCGAATTCCAGGAACTGCTGGACTTCCCGCCGGCGCCCAAGCTCCGGGTGGACGCCACCCTGGACCCGAAGCTGGCCAGCCCCGCCGTACCTGCACGACGGGCGCCTGCTCACCCTGGAGGACACGGTGGAGTTCTTCAACCTGGTGCTGGAACGGAAGCTGACCCGCCAGGAGAAGGCCGACCTGGTCGCCTTCCTGCGCCAGCTGTGACCGCCGCGCCATGGGAATCCTGGCCCTCGGCTACGGGTCGGTCTGCTACCTGGCCTTCCTGGCGGCCTTCGCCTACCTGGTGGCGTTCGCGGGCGACCTGGGGGTGCCCCGCTCGGTCTCGGCCGGCCCGTCCTGGCCCCCGGGCCCGGCCCTGGCGGCGGACCTGGGCCTGCTGGCCCTGTTCGCCGTCCAGCACAGCCTCATGGCCCGCCCCGGGTTCAAGCGCGCCTGGACCCGGATCGTGCCCCCCGCGCTGGAACGCAGCACCTACGTCCTGCTCTCCAGCGCGGCCCTGGCGGCGCTGTTCCGGTTCTGGCGCCCCCTGCCGGCGACCTTGTGGGACCTGCCCGGGCCCGTCCTGCGCCCGGCGGTCCAGGCCGGCTTCTGGGGCGGGGTGGGGCTGGCCCTGGCCAGCACCTTCCTGGTCAGCCACCCGGACCTGTTCGGGCTGCGCCAGGTCTGGTGCCGGTTCCGGGGCCGGCCGTACCGGGAACCGGGCTTCCGCCTGGGCGCGGTCTACGCCCGGGTCCGGCATCCCCTCATGCTGGGGTTCCTGGCCATGTTCTGGGCCGCGCCGAGGATGACCGTGGGCCACCTGGTGTTCGCCGCCGGAACCACCGTCTACATCCTGGCCGGCACCTGGCTGGAGGAGCGTGACCTGCTCCGGTCCCTGGGCCCCGTCTACGCGGCCTACCGCCGGGAGGTGCCCCGGCTCTTCCCGGTCCCCTGGCGCCGGGCCGGGAAGTCCCCGGACCGGATGGTTTGACCGCCGGTCCGGCCCCTTCCTGGAACGTTTCGCCTGCGCGGGGAATCCAACTAGGGAGAACGGTTGTCCAAGGCGGACCGGATGTATACCTCCCGCGGATTCAGGGAATGGGAGATCGGCGACATCGACGTGGTCCGCCGGGGCCGCACCTTCCACCTGTTCCACCTGGTCCTCCCCAACCACGACTACATCGCCCACGCGGTCTCCCAGGACGGCATGACCTGGACCCGGACCCGGAACGCGATCTTCACCGGGGAGCCCGGATCCTGGGACGACGACATGCTCTGGACCATGCACGTCTCCCTGGACCCGGTCCGCAGGGTCTACGAGATGTTCTATACCGGCCTGCACCGGGCCGAGAACGGGTTCGTCCAGCGCATCGGCCGGGCCGTGTCCCGGGACCTCCTGCGCTGGCGCAAGGAGAATGAGCACAATCTGCCCCTGCACCCCAGCGGCTCCCACTATGAAGGCCCGGGATTCTCGGAGCGGGGCTGGATCTCGTTCCGGGATCCCTTCCTGCTGCGCCAGGCCGGCCAGGAGTGGATGCTGCTCTGCGCGCGGGTGCTGGGAGGGCAGGTGAACCGCCGGGGCTGCGTGGGCCTGGTGCGCCGGACCGCCGACGGCTACCACCTGGAGCCGCCCCTGTTCTACCCGCGCATGTACGACGACATCGAGTGCCCGTGCCTGGTGGAGCTGGAGGGCACCTACTACCTCATCGGCTCCATCCGTGAAGACGTGGAGGTCCACTATTGGTGGTGCGAAACCTTCCGGGGCGAATACCGGGCCTTCAATGACAATGTGCTCATGCCCAAGGGGAACTATGCGGCCCGGATCATGCGCGACGGCCATTTCGTGCTGGTCTACACCTTCTACATCGACGGGCTGAACGTGGAGAGCGGCACCCGCAGCCTGCCCCCGCCCAAGCAGCTGCGCCGGCGCTCCGACGGCAAGCTGGAGCTGGTCAGCTACCACCGCTGGAGCGAGAAGCTGCGCGGCGCGGCCGCGGCGCTGCGCCGGGACGACTTCAAGGCCTGCCTGGAGAATCCCACCGCTACGGTGGACTGCCTGGGGGAGCGCATGCGCTTCGCGTGCCGGAGCGGGTTCGAGCTGTTCACCACGGTGACCGCCGAGCCGTTCTGGATCTGCGACCTGGAGTGGCAGACCCTGCAGCCCGGCGGCTGCGGGCTGGTGTTCAACCTGGACGACCTGCTGAACGGCTTTTTCGTCTCGCTGGACACCGAGCGGGGCTCCGCCCAGATCCGCGCCTGGGGCAGCCGGCCGGAGCGGGTATTCCAGAACTACATCTACGAGACCCTGCAGAACGGGGAGTTCACCCCCATCGCCGACCGTCGCTACGCCCTGCGCCTGATCCGCTGGGGCAGCTACATCGAGCTGTCGGTCAACGGCGTGGTGCGTCTGTCGCTGGTGGACGCGCGGTTCTCCGGGCGGCGCCTGGGATTTTTCCTGGAGAGCGCCGAGATCGCCCTGTCCTCCCTGTCCCTGCGGTTCCTGGAGCCCCCGAACCATGGCCAGCCCTGAGGTCCTTTGCCTGGGCGAACTGGTCTGGGACTGCTACCCTGACCGCCGCTTCCTGGGCGGGGCGCCGTTCAACGTCGCGGTGCAGCTGGCCCGGCACGGCCGTAAGGCGGCCCTGCTCACCGCGGTGGGCCGGGACGAGCCGGGCCAGCGGGCCCTGGATTTCCTCGCCGAGGAGGGGATCCCGGGCGCCCGGGTGCATCCCCGGCTTCCCACCGGGACCGTCACCGTCGCCATGGGAGCGCAAGGCCTGCCGACCTTCACCATCCACGGCGGCTGCGCCTGGACCGACCTGGCGGGAGCGGACCCCGTGGACGGCGCGCCGGGCCCGGGCGCCGCGCCCGCCCCTCCCGCGGTGCTGGTGTTCGGGGGCCTGGCCATGCATGCCGGGAGCAACCGGCGGCTGCTTGAGTCCCTGCTGGAGACATGGGGCGGCGACGCCCCGGCCGTCCTGTGCGACCTCAACCTGCGTCCCGGCTGGGCCGAGCCTGAGGTGGTCCTGTGGTGCCTGGCCCATTGCCGCTTCCTGAAGGTGAACCAGGAGGAGGAAGCCTTCCTGGCGCCGCTGGCGGGGTTGGGAGGTCCGGATGCCGCTTCGGGATTCCTGTCCGCATGGGGCCTGCGGGGCGTCTGCACCACTCTTGGCCCGGAAGGGCTGGCCTGGCGGGAGCCCGGCAAGGCCCCCCTGGCGCTCCCGGTCTGGAGCCGGGCGGAGGGCGCCCCGCCGGTGGTGGACACCGTGGGGGCCGGCGACGCCATCACCGCGGCCATGGCCGCGGGACTGGCGGCCGGGGAGGACCCGGAACGGTTCCTGGAGCGGGGCCGGCGCTGGGCGGCCTTCACCTGCGGCGTGCCCGGGGCCCTTCCCCCCAGGCCGGGCTGACGCCGTCAGGGCCCGCCCGGCGCCTGGTCCTGGGACGGGAACAGATAGCGCAGGGCGTAGTGCCGGATCCCCTCCAGGATCCCGGCGGCGCAGTGCAGGGTGGCGAAGTACACCCGCGACCTCCCCCGCAGCGGCGCCAGTTCGGAGCTGTGGTTGCCCACCACGATGCCCATCATGTCCCCCAACAGCATGTCCTTGTCGTTGCCCGAATCGCCGGCGGTGAGGAAGCGGTCCAAGGGGATCCCTCACTTGAAGGCCAGGTAGCGCACCGCCTGGCCCTTGGAGGCCCGGATGGGCAGCACGTCCAGGTGCCGGGACTGGGAATAGACCAGGTTGGCCTGCAGCCCGGCCCGGTGGACGATCTCCTGCAGCGCCTCCAGCCCCGGGAAGCGGGCCGGCTTGACGTTGTAGCTGAGCTTCAGCGGGCCCTGCTTGCGCCGGCTCTGGAGGGTCAGCCCGGGCACGTCCCGGAAGGCCGCCGCCAGGTCCTCCCGGCGCCAGCCCTGGCGGATGTGGCTCTCCCAGCCCAGGTCCGGGCTACCGGTGAACCCGTAGCGGATCTCGGTGCCGATGCCGCTGATGATCACGTCCGGCGCCGGCACTTGCCATTCCTTGAGCATGTACAGAGCGCTGTCCAGCTTGCGGCCGGTGGCGATCCCGAACGCCAGGCCGCCCCGCTGGGCCCGGATCCATTCCAGGAGCCGCTCCAGGGCCGGGCGGTCGCCCAGGAGGGTGTCGTCCAGGTCGCACACCAGCACCCCCTGGGTGTGCAGGAACGGCGAGGAGTCCCCGTCCGCGCTCACCGAGACCAGCTCCCGGCGCCGGTGCTTGCGGCCCCGGTGCAGGATCCGGGAGACCACCTTGAGGTAGCGGCGCACGTGGGCGTCCCAGGTGTAGCAGTCGCGCACCCCCTTCACCCCGTTCCGGGCCCAGTGGGCCCAGCGGGCCGAATCGCCCAGGGCGTCCTTCATGGCCGCAGCCAGGGCCGAATCGTTGTTGGGCTCCACCACCAGCCCGTTGCGGCAGTTGGCGACGATGTCCCGGGGGCCGCCGCTGTCGGTGGTGACCAGCGGCAGGCCCGAGGCGGCGGCTTCGATGAGGGTGAGCCCGAAGCTTTCGGCGAAGGCCGGGTTCACGTAGATGCCCCGGCGCAGGGAGGCGAGCCGGTAGATCTCGGGCACTTCCGCCGGCAGGTGGTTCCTGGGGATGGCCACCGACCCGAACAGGTCCAGGCGGTCCAGGGTCCGCAGCAGTTCCATCCAGGTGGCGCGGCCCTCGTCGTCCAGGTCCTGGATGTCCTCGTGGCACCCGGCCAGGAGCACCAGGTTGGCCCGGGCGCGCAGGTCCGGGTCCGAGCCGTAGGCGCGCACCAGGCCCAGCAGGTTCTTGGAGGGGACGGGGCGGGCGATGGACAGGATCATGGGCCGGCGGGGCCGGGCCAGGAACCGGTCCAGCTTGGCGGCCACCGCGGGGTCCGGCTTGCGGGTCCAGGGCGGGGCGAACCAGGAGGCGTCGGTGCCCGGCGGGATCACCACCGCCCGGCGGGGGTCGAACAGGGCGTAAAGGCCGTACTGCTCGGTGATCTCCTGGCGGGTGCTGGCCACCACCCGCGCCGCGTGGCGGAGGGTCTCCTCCTCGGCCTGGATCCGGCGGACAAAGTGGAAGGTCCGCTCCAGGGCCGCTTCCTTGCCCCCCGCTTCCAGCAGCCGGGCCCGCTTGACCCGGCCCAGGGAATGCCCGGTGTGGATGAAGGGGATCCCCAGCAGGGCGGACAGGCGCTGGGCCACGTGGCCCGCGTCGGCGTAGTGGCTGTGGATCAGGTCCGGCAGGCGGGGCAGCCCGCGGGTGTAGGCCAGGTATCGGTCCACCAGGTGGTCCAGGTGGTCCCACAGCAGTTCCTTGCGGATGTAGCGCCGGGGCCCGAACGGCAGGCGGATGATGCGGGCGTCGGGGGCCAGAGCCTCCTCGGGGCGGGCGTAGTCCGGTCCCACCGCCGGATCCTCCACCAGCCGGGTCAGCAGGTCCACCTGGGCCACCTCCTCCTGCCGCGCCAGGGCCTTGGCCAACTCCAGCACGTACAGCACCTGGCCGCCAGTATCCGGGTCCCGGCCCAGTTCCGGCGCCGTGCCGCGGATCAGGCCGTGCACGCTGATCATCAGAAGGTAGATGCCGGATGCCTTCAAAGATCCTCCCAGGGATTCCGGCGGCCCCAGTCGCGTCGGGGAAGCGGGGGCCGGTGGACTTGGTGAGCGCCCGGCGTGCAGACAGGAGGTTCTCGCGACCCTGGTTAGATGCCTTCGATGGGACAGGGGTTCCAGGGCCTTCCCTCCGGTTTCAGAATGGAAAGATCCGCCACCGGAACGGACTTGTCATGGAGTGACCGTGGAATCGCCCGGTCCCTTTCTTAAATATCTCATACTGGTGCCGCTGACCTTGCTGCCGATCATCAATCCCCTCAGCGCGGTACCGGCCTTCACCGCCACCGCCGGCACCAACCGCATGGTCGTCTGCAAGTTCGCCCGCCAAGTCGCCGTCAACAGCTGGTTCGTCCTGGTGGGCTCCATGCTGGTGGGCGTCTATGTCCTGGATATCTTCGGCATTTCCCTGCAGGTCGTGCGCATCGGCGGGGGCCTGCTGGTGGCCGCCTCGGGCTGGCACATGCTCGCCAGCAAAGGGGGAGACGAGGTGCACCAGGCCATCGCCCACCAATCGGTCGATCTGACCGACCGGGAGGGGGACGGCCATGACCGCCGTGGCGATCTACCTGAGCTACCGGCACGCCGGCCGGGTGATGGCCAGGCTGGGAGACGTGGGGGAGATGGTCATCATGCGCCTGTTCGCCTTCATCCTGCTGTGCATCGGCATCGAGATCATGTGGACCGGCTGGGCGGCCCTGAACCACATAACCAATTAATCGTCAAAGATTGCCCTTGAGGCCGATCTCCGCGGCCACGGCGCGCATGCCCTCGATGGTGGCCTCGGTGAGGGTGGGCAGGTCCATGCCCAGCATCCCGGCCCCCTTCTCGATCACCTCCCGGTTGACCCCGGCGGCGAAGGAGCGGTCCTTCCACTTCTTGAGCACCGACTTGGCCGGCAGGTCCAGCACGCTGCGGGAGGGCCGGACCAGGGCGGCGGCGCTCACCAGCCCGGTGAGCTCGTCCACCGCGTACAGGGTCTTCTCCATGAGGCTCAGGGGCTCCTCGTCCGAACAGATGCCCCAGCCGTGGGAGACCACTGCCCGCACCAGCTCCTCCGGCCAGCCGTGCTCCTCCAGCAGGGTCCGGGCCTTGACGCAGTGCTGCTCGGGCCAGCGCTCGTAGTCGATGTCGTGGGCCATGCCCGCGAGCCCCCACAGGTCCTCGTCCTCTCCGGCCCGGCGGGCCATGAACCGCATCACCCCCTCCACCGCCAGGGCGTGCCGCCGCAGACTGTCGCTGGGAACGCACTCCACCAGCAGCTTCCAGGCTTCTTCTCGGGTGGGTCTGCTGGCCATGGCTGTGCCTCCAGATATTGATTATATGTTCATTCCTTCCCGTTCCGGTCCGGGGGAGAGACAGAATGTTTGAACTTATAAAATGTCCTGGACACTCCCGCGACCTCATTGCAATCTTGGGCCCCAGAACCGTGGGGGGTGGTTTGCCATGCTTCCCAGACCGCGTTTCCGAATCTTCCAGGCCCCCCGCCGGGGGACGGGACCTGCGATGGCTCGGACCGCGTCGGGCCGCCCAGCTCCGTTCCGGCGTCCCCTCCCGGCGCATGCGCATCGCGGGATGGAACCGGACCTCCGCCCCGCGGCCGGTCCGGGACCAGGTGCCGCCCGGGCTGGAACCCCTGATCCGGGCCCTGGGCCAGTGCGCCCAGGCCGTGGCCATGGCCGGGGACGAGACCGCCTACCTGCGGGAGGTCTGCCGGATCGTCACCCTGGACTGTGGCTGCGCCATGGCCTGGGTGGGGTACTTTGAACACGACCCGGACCAGTCCATAGGGCCTCGCCTGCGGAATCCTCGCCCTCCGCAAGAGGGAAGCCGAACGCAGGGTCCGGGAAGACCTCCACCGGTTCAGCGGGACGCTGGCCGCGGGACTGGCCCACGACCGCAGGAACCTGCTTCACCTCATCAACGCCGAGGCGGAACTGGGCCAGTTCCAGATGGACCAGGCGGATCCCGCCTGGGACCTGCTGGAGACGATCCGGGCCACCGGGCTGAAGGGCACCCACCTGGTGCGGGGCTTCCTGGCCCTGTTCCGGGACCAGGCGACGGGACCCCGGAGCGTGGACCTCAACCGGCTGCTGGCAGATGGAGAGACCTTCCTGCGGCGGATCGCGGGCGAGGACATCCGCCTGGTGCTGGACCTGGATCCCCGCCTGGGCCATCATCGAGCGGAGCGGGGGCACCTTGGAGGCCCGCAGCGCGCCCGGGCAGGGCACGGCGGTCGTGGTCCGACTGCCCGCGGGGATGATCAAGGCAGTTCCAGCACCAGCGCCGGGGCCAGGCTGGCGCGCACCCGGAACACCGCCTGGATCAGGTCCGGGGTGAGCACCTCCCCGGGGGGGCCGAAATCGGCCGCGGCCCCCTGGTCCAGCACCAGGACCCGGTCGAAGCACAGGGCCGTGCGCAGGTCGTGCAGGCTCACCAGCAGGATCCCCCCCTGGTCCGCCAGGCGCCGGGCCAGCTGCAGCACCTCCAGGGCATGGCGCACGTCCAGGCTCGCAGCCGGTTCGTCCCACAGTTGCAGGGGCGCGCCGGTGGCCAGGGCCCGGGCCAGGAACACCCGGCGCCGCTCGCCGCCGCTGAGCTGGGTGATGGGGCGGTCGGCCAGGTGGGTGATGTCCAGGGCGGCCATGGCCTCCTCCACCCCCTGGCCGTCGTCGCTCCAGGCGTGCCGTCCCTGGGCCACCACCTCCCGCACCGGGAAGGCGAATTCCGCCTGGGCCTCCTGGCCCACCCAGGCCAGGGTCCGGCCCCGCTCCAGGAAGGGGATCCGGGCCAGGTCCCGGCCGTTCCAGCGAATGCGGCCCCGGACCGGCAGCAGCCCGGCCAGCGCCTGGAGCAGGGTGGACTTGCCGGCGCCGTTGGGCCCCGCCACCGCCACCAGGTGCCCGGGCTCCAGGGCCAGGCTCACGTCCCGGAGGCGGTGCTCCAGGGCCAGGTGCTCGGCGGCGATCCCCCGGGTCAGCACGGCCGCCTCCGCAGCATCCAGAGCAGGAACGGGCCCCCCAGCAGGGCCGTCACCACCCCCAGGCGCAGGCCGCCGGGCAGGAACCGGGTGGGCAGGTCGCACACCAGCACCAGGGCCGCGCCCCCCAGCATGGACCAGGGCAGCAGCCGGCGGTGGTCCGGGCCGAAGCCCAGGCGCAGCAGGTGGGGCACCACCAGCCCCACGAACCCCACCACCCCGCCCACCGCGGTGGCCAGGGCGGTGAGCAGGGTGGACAGCCCGATCAGCCGCCAGCGCAGCCGGCGCACGTCCACCCCCAGGCTCTGGGCCGAGGGCTCGCCCAGGCTGAGCAGGTTCATGGACCGGCCCAGGGGCAGCATCAGGGCGCAGCCCAGCAGCACCGGGGGAAGGGCGATGGCCACGTGCTCCCAGGTGCGGTTCTCGATCCCGCCCATGAGCCAGAACAGGATCTGCCCGCTCACCTGGAACTGGCCGGCGGAGATCACCAGGAGGAAGCTGGTGCCGGCCCCGAACAACGCGTTCAGGGCCACCCCGCACAGCAGGAGATGCTCGGGACTGGCGCCCCGCCGGGCCAGGGCCACCACCGCCCCGGTGGCCAGGAAGGCCCCCAGGACCGCAGCCCCCGGCACGGTCCAGACGGTGGTGGCGGCCCCGCCCAGGGCCAGGGCGGACACCGCGCCCAGGGCCCCGCCGGCGCTCACCCCCAGCAGATCCGGACTGCCCAGGGGGTTGCGGAAGAAGGCCTGCATGGCCACCCCCGACGCGGCCAGCCCGGCCCCCACCGCCATGCCCACGAGAGTGCGGGGCAGGCGCAGGTCCCACACCACCGTGCGGGCCAGGTCGTCGCCCCGCCCGAACAGGGCCCGGACCACCTCCCCGGGGCGCAGGTTGGCGTCCCCCAGGGCCAGGGAAGCCAGGGCCGCCCCCAGCAGGAGCAGGCTCAGGCCGGCGGTGGCGCCCAGGGTGCGGCCCTTCATCGGAACGCTTCCGGGTGCAGGGCCCGGGCCAGCCGCTCGTAGGCGTCCAGGCGGGCCTGGCTGGTGCTGGCCATGAGCGCCGCCGGCAGCTGCACCACCCGGCCCTGATGGAAGGCGGCCATGAACTTGTACGGGGCCAGATGGCCCAGGCGGGCCCGCAGGTCCATGCCCTCCTCCACCGGGGCCACCAGCACGTCCACCTTCCACGTGAGGACCTTCTCGCTGGGGGTGGGCACGTGGCCGCGCAGGCCCGCCTCGGCGGCCACGTTCAGGGCGCCGGCGTGGTCGCACAGGTCCTGGAAGGTGGTGCCGCTGCCGGCGGTGAAGGGATAGAAGCCCACCGCCAGGACCCGCAACGGGACGCAGCCCTTGAGCCGCGCCTCCAGGTTCCGGACCCGGGTCCGCCAGGCCTGGACCAGCTCCTCGGCCCGAGCCTGGCGCCCCAGGACCTGGCCCAGGCGCAGGGTGTTGGCGTACAGCTCCTCCAGGGTGTCGAAATGGTCGAACACCAGCACCTGGATCCCGGCCCGGCGCAGCAGGGCCACGGTCTCGGGCGCCGTGTACGAGGCCGCCAGCACCAGGTCGGGCCGGAACCGCAGGATGTCCTCGGCTTCGCCGTTGCGCAGGCACGGGTAGCCCCGGGCGGCCTCGGCACCGGGACTGTACCGGGCGTCCCGGGCCAGGTGGCTCAGGGCGGCGATCTGGCCCGGCGCGGCGAGGGCCGTCAGCAGGTCGTCGGTGCCCACCGTCTGGCTCACCACCCGCGCGGGCGTCTTCGCCCCGAACAGGGCGGGGAGGGCGAGCAGGATGAGCAGCAGGACCTTTTTCATGCGGGGTGTCCTGAATGAAAGGCTGAGGGGACGGGGACGGGCGGGTTGAGATCCGCAACCTTCCTACCATCTCTCCCTAGAAACGGTAGCGCACCTCCAGGGTCACCGTGGGGGGCTGGGCCGGGTAGCCGAAGACCTGCTCGGCGTCGTTCTGGAAGTCCCGGGCCTGGGCCAGCCACTGGTCCACGGTGGTGTTCGGCTGCAGCAGGTGCTCGCCGCGCAGGACCAGGGTGAGGTTCTCCCGGGCGGCCCACGCCGCCGAGACCCCCAGGTCGTTGAAATGCTGCCGGTATCCGGACGGCAGGGAGTACTGGTAGCGGGGACCGATCCAGGACCAGCTCGCCTCCAGCCGCACCTGGCCCAGCACCCGGTAGGCATTGGCGCCCAGGGTCTGGAACGGGCGGTTCACCACCGCGCTGCTGCTCAGCTGCTGCCCCGAGGCCGCCTGCAGGTCGCGGGCTTCCTGGTTGCGGTAGAACCCGTCCAGCCCCCAGGCCGCGGTCTCGTACCCGGCCTTCAGTTCCGCCGACTGGATCCGGATCTGCGACCCGTTGCGGTAGATGCCGGACGGGAACCCGCCCCAGGCCGGGATGGGGATCCCGCCGCTGGGATCGTAGTAGACCAGGTTGGAAAAGAGGGTGCGGCTGACCTCCAGCCCGGCCTTCCAGGGCCCGGACGCGTAGGTGAGCCCGGCCTGGGCGGTGCGGGACTTCTCGTTGGCCAGGGCCTCGCCCCCGTAGTTGGCGTTGAACAGGGACTGGTACAGCAGCGGGTTGCTGAACCCGTTGCCGGCGCTGGCGTAGGCCCGGAAGCCCCGGGGCAGGGCCCAGTTCAGCCCCAGCTTGCCGGTGGTCTGGGTGAGGCTGCTCTCCACCGTCCCGCTCTGGGCGGTGGGCACCGTCACCCGGTCCTGCTCGGTGCGCAGGGAGGCCACCGCGCGCACCCCTCCCCCCAGTTCCCGCTCCCCGTCCACCAGCACCGCCAGGTGGCGCGCGGTGGCGCTGAGGGTGTTGGCGCCGGTCAGGTCGGGGTCGCGGGCGAAATCTTCCGACCCGTCCAGGCCCGCCTGCAGGGAGGCGGCGTCGGAGGGCCGCCAGGTGACGTGGCCCACCAACTGGTTGCGCCGGCTCAGGTAGGGGACCGTGGGCAGGTTGGTGTTCACGTCCGGCTCCAGCCGGTTCTGCAGCACCTGGCCCACGGTCAGCTCGGCGGTGACCTGCGGGTCCAGCTCGGCGCGCACCGTGCCGCTGAGGATCTGGGTGCGGTTGAAGTCCTGGCGGTCCAGGTCGATCTGTCCGGGGGTGCGGGGCGCGGCGCCGCTCACGTAGACGATGGGGATCGGCACCCCGGCGAAGCTGTTGTAGTAGTTGACCGTGACCAGGGTGCTGTCGCCCAGCTGCCGGCCCAGGCCCAGGTAGGTGTCCACGGCGCGGTAGGGGTTGGCCGGGTCCAGCGCCTGGTCTTGCCGCCGGGCCGCGGCCGAGGCGCGCACCCAGCCCTGGTCCCAGCCGTAGGCGGCGGCCAGGGCGCCCCGGCGCACCCCCTGGTTGCCGGCGGCGGCCCGGGCCTCCCCGGACAGCCCCTCCGGGGCGCTGCCCGCGGAGTACAGGGCCACGGCGCCGCCCAGGGCGTCGGAGCCGAACCGGGTGGAGCAGGGGCCCTGCTGGATCTCCACCCGCTCGATGCCGGCCAGGCCGATGACACCCGCGTTGACCCCGCCCAGGCCGGTGGCGTCGTTGAGACGCAGGCCGTCCAAGGTGACCACCGTGTCCTGGGGGCGGGTCCCGCCCAGGTAGATGCTGGTGACGGTGCCCACCCCGCCGGTGGCCAGGACCTGCCCGGGCAGCACTTCCTGCAGCAGGTCGCCCAGGTTCCCGGCGCCGCGCCGCTCCAGGGCCTTCTTGTCGATGACCGTCACCGGGTTGGGGGTCCGCTCCAGTTCCACCGGCACCGCCTCGGCGGTGACCGTCACCGTGGCCGAGGCCTCCGCCGGGGGCGGCGGCGCGCTTGTGTCCAGCGCCGCGGCCCAGGCGCCGCCGGCCCCGAGGGCGAGAAGGAAGATCAACCGGGTTTTGCCCATGTCATGCTCCGCGCATGAAGCCGCGCGGGCTGTGGAACGGCACCCAAAGGGCCCCGCCCCGCCCCCACGGCGGTGTTGGGAAATGCAGGACCGGTCTCCGGGCTCGCACACGACGGGCGCCTGGCGGCGTCCCCGGTTCCTTCCCGGGGCGGCGCCCCAGTGGTTCCGGCTTAGTCTCCCGGTTCCTGGAACGTCCCGGCGGACGCCGGGGGGAGCCGGGGTGCATACCGTTGCGGGGCAGCGCAGGCATCACACCTGCTTCCCGAACATCCAGCACGCGATGTAGGGCTAAAGAATCCCAGACTGGAGGCCCGAGGGCAAGGGACGGTTGTGGAAACAGAGCACGCCCCGGCCGGCCTGGTAGATCTCGAGCTTGGTCAGGCCGAACGGGTGCCAGGCCAGGTCCAGGGCCCGGTCCAGGGGCAGCCCCAGGAAGTGGGCCAGGATCGCCCGCAGGCTGCCGCCGTGGGCCAGCACCAGGGTTACCTTGTCCGGGTCCCAGGTGCCCCGGATGGCCTCCCGGGCCCGGTCGGCGCAGCGGGCGTACGACTCCCCGCCGCCGGGGGGCACCGCGTGCACCGGGTCGTTCAGGAAGGCCTCGGCGCCCTTGATCTGCACCCAGGGCACCCCGTCCCAGGAACCGAAGCACTGCTCGGCCAGGTCCGGCAGCACCCGGAGCGGCAGGCCCAGGTCACGGGCGTGGTCCCGGGCCCGGGCCAACTGGGAGGTGAGCACCCGGTGCAGGCCCAGGCCCAGCAGTTCCGCCTTGACCCGGGGCCATATGGCCTGCCCCGCCTCGGTCACCGGCAGGTCCAGCCGGCCTAGGGGCGCGCCCTTGTGCACGGCGTCGGTGGGGCCGTGGCGCAGCAGATAGTAAGTAGTCATTTCAGCAACAAGACTAACAGGACCGCCGCTTCCGCCAGCGCCTCGCCGGCCCCCAGGAGGTCGCCGCTCTGGCCGCCCAGGCGCCGCTTCAGGTACAGGATCCAGACCACGGCCGCCAGCAGGGCGGCCGCCGGAGGCAGCCAGAACCGGCGCCAGCCCAGGGCCCAGGCCGCCGCCGACACCAGGGCGGCCAGGGCGGTCCCCAGGACCAGGGAGGACCGGCCCAGGCTCTTGTACACCTGCCCGGCCAGGCCCTGGGACAGGGGGGGCAGGGCGGCCAGGATGACGACGATGGCCCACCGGCCCCAGGCCATGGCCAGGGGCAGGGCCACCAGGGCCCGGCGGTCCAGGGCCACCAGGGCGGCCCAGCGGAAGGCGAGCAGGACCCAGAGCGCCATGGCCCCGTAGGCGCCGATCCGGCTGTCGCGCATGATCTCCACCACCCGCTCCCGGGTCCAGCCCCCGCCCAGTCCGTCGGCGGCGTCGGTGGCGCCGTCCTCGTGGAAGCCCCCGGTGAGCAGCAGTCCGAAGGCCACCGCCAGCACCGCGCTCACGGGCGCCGGCCACCAGGACAGGGCGAGCGCGTGCACCCCGGCCGTGGCCAGGCCCACCAGGGCGCCCACCAGGGGGAACCAGCCCACCGCCCGGCCCAGGTCTTCGGCCCGGGTCTCGGGCCCGGGGACCCGGATCCGGGTGAGAAACCGCAGCGCCGCCAGCAGGCCGGTGAACATCAGTTGGCACCCCTCTCTACGCCATTGCTGACGCCCGCCCCGCTGAAGGTGGCCATCTCCCGCAGCACCGCCGCCGCGCTGCGCAGGATCGGCACCGCCAGCGCCGCGCCGGTGCCTTCGCCCAGGCGCAGGCTGAGGTCCAGCACCGGCTCCAGCCCCAGCGATTCCAGCAGAAGCCGGGCGCCGGGTTCGGCCGAGCGGTGGGACCAGACCAGGAAGTCCCGTACCTTCGGATCCAGGGCCAGGGCCAGCAGGGCCGCGGCCCCGGCGATGTAGCCGTCCACGATCACCGCCCAGCCCCGGGCGGCCCCGGCCAGCATGGCCCCGGCCATGGCGCCGAACTCGCAGCCGCCCACCGCGGCCAGGACCTCCACCGGGTCGCCGGGATCCGGGCGCCGGCGGTCCAGCACCCGCCGGATCACGTCCAGCTTGTGCCCGAGGGCCTCGCCCCGGACCCCAGTGCCCGGGCCCACCGCCGCCGCCGGGTCCAGCCCGGTGAACACGGCCACCAGCAGCGCCGCGACGGTGGAATTGGCGATGCCCATCTCGCCCAGGCCCAGCAGGGCGAACGGCAGCCGGGGCAGGCCCTCCACCTCGTCGATTCCCGCCTGCAGGCAGGCCTCGGCCTGGGCCCGGGTCATGGCCGGCCCGGCCAGGAGGTCCCCGGTGCCGCGCATGACGTTGCGCTGGCCCACGCCGGGGAAGGGGCAGGGCACCGCCACCCCCACGTCGATGACCTGGTGCCGGATCCGGTGGGCCCGGCACAGCACCGAGATGGCCGCCCCGCCGGCGGCGATGTTGGCCACCATCTGGGGCGTCACCTCCGGCGGGTAGGCCGAGACGCCCTGCCGGGCGATGCCGTGGTCCCCGGCGAACGTCAGGATGAAGGCCTCCGGGTCGGCCGGGCGGTCCTGGCCGCTAATCCAGGCCAGTTGCAAAGCCAGGGTCTCCAGGCGGCCCAGGCTCCCCTGGGGCTTGGTGAGATCGTCGAGGTGGGCCTGGATCGCCTTCGGGCGCGCAGGGTCCAGGACCGGCAGGGTCGGTAGCAGCATGAGGTGGGCTCCTTCTCGCTCCCACGGCGAGGGAATGGCTCCGGGCCGGTCTCCGGGCTCGCACGCGGCGGATGCCGTCCGGGCATCCTCCCCGCCCTTCCCGGGGCGGCGCCCCAGTGGACCGGGACGGGAAGCCTCCCGATGGCGGGGGCCTCCCGGTCTCCCGCCGGCATGGAAGGTGGCGGGGTGCTTACCGTTGCGGGGCAGCGCAGGCTTCGGACCTGCTTCCCGGCTTCCGGGGCGATGTGAAGTACCCAGGGTTCCACTCTGGGACCTGAAGGGCAAGGGGGAGCGGTCCCCGCGGGAGCCGAACGGCGCGACAATGGGGCATGCCCCAGCACCCCAACCCCCAGTCCTCCGTTCGCCTCCAGGCGCTGCAGAAAGATTTCCAGCAGATCGCCGCCATGGCCGGGTTCCTGAACAGCGCCCTGGACTACCCCCAGCTGCGCCTGTTCTTCACCCTGTACGGCCGGATCCTGGTGCCGGACGAGGCGGCGGGCCTGGCCGCCACCCCCCGGCTCCAGGCCTGGGCCGAGCGCATCGGCGTCCGCCTGAGGGAGGACAGCTCCTCGGCCATCCTGCCGCCCCAGGTGAGCCTGGCCGCGCCCCAGCCCCTGCCCAACGGCGAGGGGCATTTCCTGGTGGCCACCCTGACCTTCAATACGAAGGTCACCGAGAACAGCTACCAGCGGGTGCGCGGCGCGGTGCTGACCGCCTACCAGGCCGCCGTGGCCCTGCGCGACCGGAACGATTACGAGGCCTGATCAGTGGTGATGCCGGGGCCCGGCGAGGACGGCGTGCAGGTGCTCGGGTCCGGGCACCACGCTCCAGGACTGGTCCCGCTCCTGCCCCAACTGGTCCACCGCCCGCAGGGTGAACCGCTGGCGGTGACGCGCCTGGGCATGGCTGGGCGTCCACATCAGCCAAGTCCCGTCCAGGACGGCGCCTTCCGGTGCCCGCACCAGGGCGACCGTCACCTCTTCGTCCGGGGGTTCGTCCAGCAGGAAATGATACAGGTAGGGATCCCCCTCCCGGGCATGGTGGGGAGCCAGGGACACGAACCGCAGTGACCGGTGCGCCACCCGGTCCGGTTCGATCTCCGTGACGACCCGCGCCGGCCGCCGCTGTCCCCCATCCACCTTCGCCGAGGGCGGTTCCGCCGCCTCCGGAGCCGCACCGGCATATCCCAGGGCCAGGGCGGTCAGCGTCGTGGTGCCCACCCAGCGGGCCAAGCACCCATTCCGTCCCATGGCACCTCCGGAAAAAATCGCAATTATTTAAACATAAAATCCTTGTTTAATTTATTCAAGTTATGGCCTCTTCCGCTATGAAATTTAACCAAAATCTCAATCCAGCCCAGGGCCGGATCCTAGAAAAAATTAATAAATAACCCAACAATCAACAAGCTAATAATGCCGGCGGCGACCGGCAGGATCCCCGCCGGCGGCGGCCGGGGCGGTGGGTCGCAAGGAGCCTGCCCAAGGTATGGGTCCGGGTCTCCCCGGCACACCTGCAGATTGCGTTGGGGGCCTCGGCTTCGCTCCTAGTTGTCGAGGCTAAACAGGTTGTTCACCCTTGAGGCGGGAGGCCTGCCTCCCAGGGACGAATGCGGTCGATGGTTATTGTAGTAGTGAAGCCAAACCGCCAGGGCTTTGCTCCGC
>JBELAL010000048.1:0-37749 GCA_049508835.1 Holophaga sp.
AATCATCCTAAGGGGGTCTGGCCCGCACCTAAAATACCTGGCGCCCCAAGTTACCGGAGCGCCAGCATGTTTTCAGCCCTCGGGGTGCCCGCCAGGGCACCCAGTCTTGGACAGGCTCCTGGACTGGCACAGCTCCATGAGCACCCCCCCGGTCTCGGCCGGGTGGATGAAGGCGATGCGGGCGCCGTGCGCGCCCGGGCGCGGCGCCTGGTCGATCATGCGCACCCCCTTGGCCAGCAGTTCCTTGACCGCCGCGTCCACGTCGTCCACCTCGAAGGCCACGTGGTGGATGCCGGGGCCCTTCTTCTCCAGGAACTTGCCCACCGCGCTGGCGGGCTCGGTGGGCTGCAGGAACTCCAGGTTGCTGGGCCCCACCCCGAAGAAGGCGGTCTTCACCTTCTGGTCGGCCACCTCCTCCACGTGTTCCGCCTCCATCCCGAACAGCCTGCCCATGCGTCCCATGGCCTCCTCCAGGGCGGGAGAGGCGATCCCGAGGTGGTTGATGCCCAGCAATTTCATGACTTCCTCCAGGAACCATTGTAGCGGCCGCACCCGGCGGCGGTCCGGGGCGCTTGGAATTTACCGCACCTTCTGGTGTTGTCCCCGGAGGACCCTGCGTAGAATGGAACGGCCCGCACGAGAGTCGTGACCGGGAGACCAGGAGGAAAAAACCATGGCCCAAGTGACACTTAGAGGCAATCCCGTGCACACCGTCGGTGACCTGCCCCGGGTCGGGAGCCAGGCCCCGGCCTTCACCCTCACCCGCACCGACCTGAGCGAAGTCTCCCAGTCGGACTTCAAGGGCCAACGCTTGGTCCTGAACATCTTCCCCAGCATCGACACCCCCACCTGCGCCACCTCGGTGCGCAAGTTCAACGCCGAAGCCAGCAAGGCCGCCGGCACCACCGTGCTGTGCATCTCCGCCGACCTGCCCTTCGCCGCCGCCCGCTTCTGCACCACCGAGGGCCTGGACAAGGTGGTCCCCGCCTCCGTGTTCCGCAATCCCGGCTTCGGCAAGGAGTACGGCGTCACCTTCAGCGACGGCCCCCTGCGCGGGCTGCTGGCCCGGGCCGTGGTGGTGCTGGACGCGGCGGGCAAGGTGCTGCACACCGAGCTGGTGGGGGAGATCGCCCACGAGCCGAACTACGAGGCTGCGCTGGGGGCGCTGAAGTAGGTCGGCCCAGGCAAGGGGCTGGCCCGGCGTCAAAGCTGGGCCAGCCCTTTCCCGTCCCAGCGCAGGCCAACGAGCTTGACCCGGGTTCCGGCCTTGACCAGATCCGCCTTGAATACGGCCACATTATGGGCCCGGGCGCGGCGGACGGACCGGAAGGTGATCCCCTTCGCCCCCTGGGACCAGGCCCGGCTTCCGAAAGCCTGGGCCGGGGTCCATTCGTCCCGGCGATGCAGGGATGGAAAGCCCCTCCGCACGTCCAGGGTGGCCCCGGACAGGCGGAATCGGGCCAGGAGGAAATAGTGGGTCTTCCCCTTGTCGGCATCGGTGTCGGCCAGGTGGCGGGCGAGGTGGTGGCCCACTTCCGCCAGGGTGGTCTGTTCCGTGTCAGCCATGTACACCACCCGGAAGCTGCCGTCGCTGAACCGGCTGGCCACCCCGGTTCCCGGGCGGGCCAGGAAAGCCCGCAGCTTCACCAGGGGATCGGCAAGATGGTCGAGGACCAGCTCCACACCGTAGCCTCGAAGGAACGCCATCAGGCCGGCCCGCTCCGAAGGGGAGCCCGCCAGCATGGCGGTGGGGGAGTAGTCGGGAACCGCCCTCAGGTTGAACCAGGTGGTCCCGTTGTGCTTGAAAGCTGGAGCCAGGGTTGGTTCGCCGCCCGTCACGCCCAGCCCCCGTAGGTGCCCTTGAGATAGGAGACCGTGGCGATGAGGTCTTCCATGTGCCCCTTCAGGAGCCGCTCCAGGGGCGGTCTGCCCCCGAACAGGGGCGCCCGGTTCGCGGCCTTCAGCCAATCCCCCGGAGCCCCCACCAGGCGGCCGCTGAGTTCGTAGATGGCCAGGAAGTAGCCCAGGCGGTCCTGGCGGTCCACGTCCAGCACGGGCTCGGCCTCGGAGCGGAGCTCGAAGTATTTGGACCGGCCAAGGTTCAGCAGTTTCAGCCTGGCGTCGATATCAAGGCCAAGGTTCACGGCCGCCTGGTCGAACGCCTGAAGCGCCGCGGCCAGGGGGTTGACCGCTGCTGGACGGGAGCCGGCGGACCGGGCGGTGGCCGCAGGCTTCACGGACCGGGGTTTCCGGGGCGAACGCAAGGGCTTTCGGGCTTGGGTCATCCGGGTCATGGAATCGGCCTCGCCAACCAACATAGTCCATTTTCGGATTTGAAAATGGAAATCGGATTCCTGGGCCCTACCCTAGGATCTTCCCCAGCCTCCTCAACTCCGGCGCCTTCCAACCGGTGACCCCCACCACCCCGAGGGTCATCAACCCGCCGAACACCACCGACGGGATCACCCCCATCAGCTTGGCGGCCAGCCCCGACTCGAACGCGCCCAGCTCGTTGCTGCTGCTGATGAAGAACCCGCCCACGGCCTGCACCCGGCCCATCATCTCCGGGGGGGTGCGGGCCTGGAGCAGGGTGTGGCGCAGGACCACGCTGACGTTGTCCAGGGCGCCGCTGAGGGCCAGCAGGAGCAGGGAGGGCCAGAACCAGGCGGACAGGGCGAAGGCGATCCAGCACAGGCCGAACCCGGCCACGCAGGCCAACAGCACCACGCCGGCGCGGCGGCGGGGGGGATGGTGGGCCAGCCACAGGCCCATGAGCACGGAGCCGGCCGCGGGGGCGGTGCGCAGCAGGCCGAAGCCCTGGGGGCCCACCTTGAGGATGGCGGCGGCGAACACCGGGAGCAGGGCCGGCGCGCCGCCGAACAGCACGGCGAACAGGTCCAGGGCCATGGCGCTGAGCAGCAGCTGGTGCCGGAACACGTAGGCCACGCCCTCGCCCACGCCCTTGAGCAGGGGGGTGCCGGGGGCCGCCGCCCGGGGCCGGGGCGCCACGCCGCGCAGGGCCAGCCACGCGGCCACCATGAGCACGCCCTCTCCGGCGTAGGCCGTCAGGGCATTGCCGAATCCCAGCAGCAGACCGCCCAGGGCCGGGCCCGCCACCTGGGCCAACTGCAGGCCCGAACTGCGCCAGGTGGCGGCGTTCTGGTAGGCCTCCCGGGGCACCAGCTCGGTGCTCAGGGCCTGGGAGGCTGGGCGGTAGAAGGCCCGGCCCACCCCCGAGAGGGCCTGGATGGCGTAGAAGGGCCAGGCGATGCGCGGCTCCCCGCCCAGGTTCAGGGCCACCAGCAGGAGCGCCGCCAAGAGCAGCCCAGCCTGGGCCATGAGGGTCAGCCGGCGCCGGTCCATGCGGTCCGCCGTCTGGCCCCCGATCAGGGACAGGCTCATGAAGGGCAGCGCCTCGGCCAGACCGATCAACCCCAGGGAGAAGGCGTCCCGGGTGATGTGGTAGACCTGCCAGCCCATGGCCAAGGTCTGCATCTGGGTGGCCATGGTCAGGGCCACGCTCCCGCCCAGGAAGCAGCGGTACTCCCTGAGGCGCAGTGCCTGGTATGGGTCCCGGCCGTCGTTCATCAAGCTCTATTCATACCGGAGCGCGTCGATGACGTCCAGGTTGGCGGCCTTGAGGGCGGGCAGGAACCCGGCGGCGATGCCCACCAGGCCGCTGAAGCCCAGCCCCAGGGCCACCGCCCAGGTGTCGGTGAGGGCGGGCAGGGCGGTGAACGTGCGCAGGATCCAGATGGTCAGGAAGGCGCAGCCGACCCCGAGGATGCCCCCGAACAGGGACAGCACCACCGCCTCGGTGAGGAACTGCCACAGGATGTTGCCGCGGGTGGCGCCCATGGCCCGGCGCACGCCGATCTCCCGGGTGCGCTCGGTGACGCTCACCAGCATGATGTTGGAGATGCCGATGCCGCCCACCACCAGGGAGATGCTGGCGGCCAGGGCCAGGAAGGTGGTCAGCACCTCGGCCTGCTGGTCCTGCATCTTCACCCAGTCGTCCTGCTTGCGGATCATGAAGGTGTTGTCGTCCTTGGGGGTGAGCCGCAGGCGCTGGCGCAGCAGGGCGGTGATCTCCAGCTCGGCCAGGTCGGCCTTGCCCTCCTGGGCGCTCACCAGGATGTTCTGGATCCGGTCCAACCCCTGGATCTTGTGCATGACCGTGGTGTACGGGGCCACCACCACGTCGTCCTGGTCGCCCAGCATGCCGGCACCCTTGGACTCCAGCACCCCGACCACCTCGAACGGCAGGGAGGAGATGCGGATGATCTTGCCGACCGGGTCTTCGCCGTCGGGGAACAGGTTGTCCCGGACCGTGGTGCCCAGGACGCACACCTTGGCCATGGAGCGGATCTCCTGCTCGGTGAAGAAGCGCCCCTGGCCCACCTCCCAGCCCCGGATCTGGAGGAACTGGACCCCGGAGCCCTGGATGGAAGTGAAGTAGTTGTTGTTCTGGTAGACCACCGAACGCATGGTGCGCACCTGGGGGGTGGCCGCCACCACGCTGGAGCCCTTCAGGTCGCGCTCGATCATCTGGGCGTCGCCCGCCTCCAGGATGGCCACGCTGCCCAGCCCCAGGGGCCCGAACCGGGTGTTGGACCCGCTGCCCCCGCCGTTGAAGATGGTGAGCATGTTGGAGCCCATGTTCTGGATGATGTCGATGGACGCCTTCCGGGACCCTTCGCCGATGCCGATCATGGCGATGACCGCGCCGACCCCGATGATGATGCCCAGCATGGTCAGGAAGGCCCGGGTCTTGTTGCGGGTGATGGCGAACAGCGCCAGCTTGAGGAATTCGAACAGGGCCATGGTGGATTCTCAGTGGTGCATCCCGCCCATCAGCGGCGCGCCGCCCTGGGTCAGGATCTTCTTGAATTCCTCGACGCCGGTGACCACCGCCAGGCCTGGGGTGATCCCCTCGCCGCTCACCTCGGTGTACATCCCGTCGCTGATTCCGGCCTTGACCGACAGGACCTTGAGCCGCCCGTCCGCCAGTACCCACACCCGGTCCTCCGACTTGGCCACCACGCCCCGGGACACCACGGTGGTGCCGCCGGGAGCCGTACCGGGGGCGCCGGGGACCGTGCCGGGGGCGCCGGGAGCCGTCCTGGGAGCGCCGGGAGCCGCCCCGGGGGCGCCGGCGCGCTGGCCGCCGCTCTGGGCCGGCGGCACCAGGGAGCCCTGGGCCGAGGCGGAGGGCGCCAGCTCGGACATGGGCACGAAGGCGGCCGGGTTGAAGCGCAGGGCCGAACTGGGCACCCGGAGCACGTTTTCCTTGCGGTTGGTGACGATGGAGCAATCGGCGGTCATCCCGGGGAACAGGGCCAGGTTGCCGTTGTACACCGGGCTGCCCGGGGGCATGTAGCGGGCCGTGGTGTACTCCAGGGTCCCGGCCTGGCCGATGGAAAGGTTTCCGAACTTGCCCCTGGCCGGAGGATCGGCCGGTGGGCGGCGGGCCCCGGTTCCGCCCGGGCCCTTGCCGGCGCCGGCGGTTCCCATCCCTTCCGGCACGTAGGTGGTCCGGGGCTCGTTGTCCACTTCCATGACCACGTTGTAGGTCACCACGTTGTTGGTGACCAACGGGTTGAGCTGCACCTCGCTCACCACGCCCTTGAACTGCTTGTCCGGGTAGCTCTCAACGGTGAAGAAGGCGCGCTGGCCCACCTTGACCTGGCCGATGTCGGCCTCGTCGATGGCCACGGCCACCTTCATCCTGGACAGGTCCTGGGCGATGATGAACAGGCTGGGAGTGGCGAAGCTGGCGGCCACGGTCTGGCCCACGTCCACCAGCCGGGACACCACCACCCCGTCCACGGGGGCGGTGATGGTGCAGTAGCCCAGGTTGGTCTTGGCGGTCTGGAGGTCGGCCCGGGCCTTGTCCAGGTTCGCCTCGGCCGTCTGCAGGGTCAGGCGGAAACCGTCCAGGTCATTGTCGGAAATCAACTTCTCCTTCCACAGCGCCGAGTTCCGCTTGTACACGATCTCGGCGTTGGCCTTGGTGACGGTGGCCGACTGCAGTTCCGCCTCGGCGGCCTTGAGGTTGGTGAGCCAGGGGGTCGGGTCGATCTGGGCGATGACCTGGCCCTTGCGCACCAGGCTGCTGAAGTCCGCCTTGAGGTCCACCACCACCCCGGACACCTGGGTGCCCACCGCCACCTGGATCAGGGCGTTGAGGGTGCCGGTGGCGGTGACCCGCTGGGTGATGGAGCCCCGGTCCACCTTGGCGGTGCGCCACTTGATCTCGTCCCGGTGGTTGTGCAGCACCAGGAATCCCCCTCCGGCGGCGGCCGCCAGGACCACCGCCGACCCGATCCAGACTTTCCGTTTCATTCCCACCTCAATTCACAGACCTTGCCATACCAAGAGAGGCGGCCGGCGGCCCGAAGGTTGAGGCCGGCGCTGCAGTCGCGTGCCGAACCTTCAATTCTAGCGACCCTAGCGGGGGAATTCCCCCGCTAGGGTCGCTTGTGCCTGGAACGGGCGCCCAAACCCGGTCGGATCCAGATGGTGCTAGAGCCAAAAGCAGGCGGATCGTCAGGGCAGGAGATGGAGGGACTCCTGGGTGGCGGTGCGGGCGAAGCCGTCCATGACGGTGCCGGGCATGAGCCCCAGCACCAGCACCAGGAACCCGCAGATGAGCACGGTGGCGCCCGCCAGGGGGGCCGCCACCACCGGGCGCTCCGCGGCCTCCCGGGCCTGTTGCTCGGAAGGGCGCGCCACGAACAGGGCCACCGGCAGGGCCAGGTAGTAGTACACCGACACCAGGCTGGCCAGGACCCCCAGCACCGCCAGGGCGATGTGCCCCTGCAGGATCAATTCCTTGAAGATCATGTACTTGCCGTAGAAGCCGGCCATCGGGGGCAGCCCGGCCAGGGAGAACATGCACAGGGTGGCGGCGATGCCCAGCCCGGGGCGCTTCCAGCCCAGCCCCCGGAGGTGGTCGAAGGTGACCCCCTCCCCCACCAGCCCGAACGCGGCCAGCACCCCGAAGGCGCCCATGTTCATGGCCAGGTAGGCCAGAAGGTAGAACAGCATCCCGGCGTAGGCGCCGGGGGTGGCGGCCACCAGGCCCAGCAGCAGGTAGCCGGCGTGGCTGATGCTGGAGTAGGCCAGCATGCGCTTGACGTTGGACTGGGCCAGGGCGGCCAGGTTGCCCAGGATCAGGGTCAGCACCGCCAGCACCGCGAAGGCGGACTGCATGCGGGGGGCCACCGCCGGCAGCCCCGTCGCCAGCACCCGCAGCAGGGCCAGCACCGCCACCCCCTTGGTGGCCACGGACATGAAGCCGGCGATGGGGTGGGGCGCGGCTTCGTAGACGTCGGGGGTCCACTGGTGGAACGGCACCACGCTCATCTTGAACATGAACCCCAGCAGCAGCAGGGCCGCCCCGGCCAGGGCGATGGGGTCCACCGGCCCGGCCTGGGCCAGGCGGCTCCCGATCACCGAGATGTCCAGGCTGCCGGTGGCGCCGTAGAGCAGCACCGAGCCCATGAGGAAGAAGGAAGAGGCCACGGCGCCGGTGAGGAAGTACTTCATGCCTCCCTCCATGGCCTTGGCCCGCATCCGCACGGTGGCGGTGAGGGCGTACAGGGGCAGGGAGAGCAGCTCCAGCGCCAGGAACAGCAGCAGCAGGTTGCCGGTGGCCGAGAACAGGATCATGCCCACCACCGAGAACAGCAGCAGGGAGAGGGTCTCCCCCTTCACCCAGCCTTCCTGGTGCAGGTGGTCCCAGAGCTGGAGCACCGCCAGCGCCGCCGCCACCACCACGAAGATGCCCCCGAACTGGGCCAGGCGGTCCATGCGCAGGGCCCCGTAGGTGGGCTGGGCGCCCGAGGCCCACAGCCGGGTCAGGTACAGGAAGGCCCCGCCCAGGGCCAGCAGGGCGATGAAGAACATGGAGGCGCGGATCCACTTGACCGTGGCCTGGTCCGAGTCCAGGGCGGCGATGGGCAGCAGGCAGGCCCCCAGCGCCGGGATCAGCAGCGGCAGGATGGCGGAGAGTTCGGCGGCGGACGGGGTCATGGACGCACCTCAGCCGAGAGTACCGGCCGGAGTGGCGGGGGCGCCCCGGCCTGCTCCAGCATCCGGCCCACCTGCCGCTCGGACTGGACCAGGAAGGTCTGGGGGTGGACCCCCATCCACAGGATGAGGGCCACGATCGGCAGCATCACGGCGATCTCGCGGGTGCCCAGGTCCTGGTGCAGGTGGGCGGTGCCGCTGTCCTCGCGGTCGTTGGCCGGGCCCCAGAACACCCGCTTGACCATCCACAGCATGTACGCGGCGCTCAGCACCACCCCCAGGGCGGCCACGCAGGCCAGGACCCGCCCCCACGGGAAGCCCGAGACGAAGGTCCCGTTCAGGATCAGGAACTCGCCCACGAACCCGTTGGTCAGCGGCAGGCCGATGCTGCTGAGGGTCACCACCAGGAAGAACGCGGTGAAGATGGGCATCTTCAGGGCCACGCCGCCGAAGTCGGCGATCCGCCGGGTGTGGGCCCGGTCGTAGAGCATGCCCACCAGCAGGAACAGCGCGCCGGTGGAGATGCCGTGGTTGAGCATCTGCAGCATGGCGCCCTGGGTGCCGATCACGGTCATGGAGGCGATGCCCAGCATGACGAAGCCCATGTGGCTGACCGAGGAGTACGCCACCAGCCGCTTGATGTCGGTCTGGACCATGGCCACCAGGGCCCCGTAGATGATGGCCACCACGGACAGCACCGCCAGCCCCCGGGAGAAGTGCACCGCGGCGTCGGGGAACATGGGCAGGGCGAAGCGCAGGAAGCCGTACGAGCCCAGCTTGAGCAGGACCCCGGCCAGGATCACCGAGCCGCCGGTGGGGGCCTCGGTGTGGGCGTCCGGCAGCCAGGTGTGCAGGGGGAACATGGGCACCTTGATGGCGAAGGCCAGGGCGAAGGCCAGGAACAGCAGGGTTCGGGCGCCGGCGGGCAGCAGGTCGACCGCCTGGGCCATAACCCCGGGCGCGAAGCTGCCGGCCTTCCCGGCCAGGAACAGCAGGGCCACCAGCCAGAGCAGGGACCCGGACAGGGTGAACAGCACGAACTTGGTGGCCGCGTACTGGCGCTCCTCCCCTCCCCACACGCCGATGAGGAAGTACATGGGCAGCAGCATGGCCTCCCAGAACAGGTAGAACACCAGCAGGTCCTGGGCCACCAGCGCCCCCAGCATGCCGGTCTCCAGCATGAGGAACAGCGCCACCGCGGCGCCGGAGCGCCGGGACAGGCTGTCCCAGGTGCCCAGGAGGGTCACCGGCACCAGGAAGGTGGTGAGCAGCACCAGCCACAGGTTCAGCCCGTCCACCGCCAGGTGGTAGTCCACCGGGATCCCCACCGCGGTGAACCAGGGGAAGCGCTCGGCGTAGATCTGCCCCAGGGGGTCGGCGGGCAGGTGCAGCAGCTGCACCGCCGCCACCGCCAGGACCCCGGTGGCGCCCAGCAGGCCCAGGAGCCGGGCCAGGGGCGCCTGGCGCTCCGCCAGGGGCAGCAGGGCCAGGCCCCAGACCAGCGGCGCGAACACCAGGAAGCTGAGGAGGTGGTTGTTGATCCATGCGGTGATCACGACGGCATCCTACCTCAAGAAGATCCAGAGCAGGAGCACGGCCCCCAGGGCCATGCCCAGCGTGTAGTTGCGCACCCTGCCGGTCTGGGCCTGGGCGGCCAGGTCCCCCCCGGCCCGGGTCAGGGCCCCGGGCAGGTTCACCCCCAGCCCGTCGATGACGATCACGTCGCAGGCCTTCCACAGGAACTGGGAGCCCCAGCGGATGGATCCCAGGATCCAGGCCTCCACCGCCTCGTCCACGTAGAACCTGCCGGCCACGGCCCGGTACAGGGCCGGGTGGCGCTGGGCGAACGCCAGCTCGGCCTCCGGGCCCCGCCGGTAGGCGCGCCAGCCCAGCCACCCGGCGGCCAGGGCCACGGCGGTGGACAGGGCCATGAGCCCCCAGGCCAGGCCGGCGCCGCCCGGGGCTTCGGCGCTGGCGTGCGCCATGCCGAAGGTCAGGGACGGCTCCAGGAAGGACTCGATGGCGAACGAGCCGCCCCAGATCCGGGGCAGGCCCGGCAGCCCGGCCAGGAGGGCGCCCAGGGCCAGGCACACCAGGGGCACGGTCATGGTGGCCGGGCTCTCGACGGCATGCTCGAAGGCGTGCCGGTCCCGGGGATCGCCCCAGAAGGCCAGCGCCATCAGCCGCCACATGTAGAAGGCGGTGCAGGCCGCGCCGGCCAGCCCCAGGGCGTAGAGCGCGGGGCTGCGCAGGAAGGCCTGGTACAGGATCTCGTCCTTGCTGAAGAAGCCCGAGGTCCCGGGGAAGCCCATGATGCAGAGGGTGGCCACCGCCATGGTCCAGAAGGTGACCGGCATCCGGCCCCGGAGCCCGCCCATGCGGAACAGGTCCTGTTCGTGGTGCAGGCCGCGGATGACGCTGCCGGCCCCCAGGAACAGGAGCGCCTTGAACCAGGCGTGGGTGGACAGGTGCAGGAAGCCGGCGGCGAAGCCGGCCGAGCCCAGGCCCAGGAACATGTAGCCCAGCTGGGAGACGGTGGAGTACGCCAGGACCTTCTTGATGTCCCGCTGGAACAGCCCGATCAGGGCCGCGAACAGCGCCGTGGCCCCGCCCACCCAGGCCACCACCGTGAGGGAGATGGGCGTGAGCAGGTACAGCGGCGCAAACCGGCACACCAGGTAGATGCCCGCGGTCACCATGGTGGCGGCGTGGATCAGGGCGCTCACCGGGGTCGGCCCGGCCATGGCGTCGGGCAGCCAGAGGTAGAGCGGGATCTGGGCGCTCTTGCCGGTGGCCCCCACGAACATCATGAGGGTGGCGAAGGTGAGGATCCCGAACCCCGGCTCCGGGACCAGGCGCCCGGCCGAGAGCAGGATCTCGCCCACGTTCAGGGTCCCGAAGGCGGCGAACAGGGCCATCATCCCCATGGTCATGCCCAGGTCGCCCACCCGGTTGTACAGGAACGCCTTGAGCCCGGCGCTGGATGCCACCTCGGTGTCGAAGGCGTAGCCGATCAGCAGGTAGCTGCACAGGCCCACCCCTTCCCAGCCCACGAACAGCAGCGGCAGGGAGGAGCCCAGCACCAGGGTCAGCATGAAGAACACGAACAGGTTCAGGTAGCAGAAGTAGCGGGCGTAGCCCTCCTCCTCGCCCATGTAGCCCACCGAATACAAGTGGATCAGGGTGCCGACGACGGTGACCACCAGGGCCATGGCCGAGCTGAGCGGGTCCAGCACCAGCCCGAACGGCACCCGCAGGGTACCGGCGGCCATCCACTCCAGGTAGGGCAGGTCCAGGCGGCGCCCGGGCACGTCCAGGACGGCCAGGAAGCCCAGCAGGGCCAGGACCAGGGATCCGGCCATGACCGCCAGGGCCACCGCCGTGACGGCGCCCTTGCCCAGGCGCCGGCCCAGCAGCCCATGGAAGGCGGCGCCCAGGAGGGGCAGGATGGGGATGAGCCAGGCGACCTTTTGCATCAGGGCCTCACAGTTTCAGGGCGTCGGCGCGGTCGGTGTCGGTGCTCTGGCGGAGCCGGTACAGCCCCACCACCAGGGCCAGCCCCACCGCCGCCTCGCTGGCGGCCACGGCGAGGATGAAGAGGTAGAACACGGTGCCCTGGACGTCCCCGCCCCGGAACCGGGCGAAGGCCAGCAGGGCCACGTTGGCCGCGTTCAGCATCAGCTCGACGCCCATGAACTGGACCAGGATCGAGCGCCGGCAGAGCACGGCCGCCATGCCGAGCAGGAGCAGCAGCAGGGCCACCAGGATGTAGCCCTGCAGGCCCCCGCAAAGGATCGATGACAGGGTGGTCATGATGGGCTCCTCACAGGTCCCGCTTCACCAGCGCCACCGCGCCGACCATGGCGGCCAGCAGCAGGAGGCCGACCGCTTCGAACGCCACCAGGTGGTCCCGGAACAGGGCCTCGCCCAGGCTGCCCAGGGTCATCGCTCCGGGGAGGGGACCCTGGTCCAGGGCGCGCAGCGCCTGGGACCGGGACACCAGCCACACCGCCCCGGCCCCCAGGGCCGCGGTCACCGCCGCCGAGGCCCAGCGCTGCAGGGGCCGCGCCTGGACCGGCGCCTCCTCCTGGTGCTCGTTCAGCAGCATGATCACGAACAGCACCAGGACCACGATGGCGCCGGAATAGACGATGACCTGCAGGGCCGCCGCCACCGGGTTGGCCAGCAGCAGGAACAGCCCGGCCACGCCCATGAAGCTGAGCACCAGGCACAGGCCCGCCACCACCAGGTTGCGCTGGAACAGGAGCGCGGCGGCGCCGAGCAGGGTCAGGAGGGCGAAGGTCAGGAACATGGCAGGTCCTCCGGACGGACGGGAGGCCGGGGCACGGCGGGCGTCGGGTCGGCGGTGATCCTGGGCTTGCCGTCCTGGTCCGCGTAGGTGTTCATCAGGTCCCACTTGCCGTACTGCATGGCGAGCCGGTCGTAGGAGGCCTGCTCGAAGTCCGTGCGCAGCCAGATGGCGTCCTTGGGGCATGCCTCCTCGCACATGCCGCAGTAGATGCAGCGCAGCATGTCGATCCTGAACACGGCCGGGCGCTTTTCCTCGAACCCCTGGGTCCGGTTCAGGTCGCCGTACTCCTCCGACTCGATGGTGATGCAGCGGGCCGGACAGGCCTCGGCGCACATGAAGCAGGCCACGCACTTGATGGAGCCGTCCTCGAACCGCTTGAGCTCGTGCAGCCCGCGGTAGCCCGGGGCCGGGACCCGCTTGCGCTCGGGATAGGCGATGGTGTAGCGCCGGCTGGGCAGGGTGGTGATCTGCTTGAGGAAGTGGCGGATGGTGACCGCCATGCCCTTGAGCACGGGCCACACGTAGGTCCGGTCCAGCCAGGTGAGTTCGACTTTCTTGACCACCACCGCCATGGCTCAGCCTCCCCCGCGCATCAGCCAGGCCTGGAGCAGGAGGTTGCCCAGGCCGAGGGGCAGCATCACCTTCCAGCCCAGGAACATCAGCTGGTCGAACCGGAACCGGGGCAGGGTCCAGCGCACCCAGATGAAGACCCAGCAGAAGAACAGCAGCTTGAGCGCGAACGCCGCCACCGAGAGCAGCACCGGCGGATCCGCCAGCCCCGGGATCCGCCAGCCGCCGAAGTACAGGGTGACGATCAGCGCCGAGGCGGTCACGATGTGCAGGTATTCCGAAAGCTGGAGCAGGGCGAACTTCATGGAGCCGTACTCGGTGTGGAACCCGGCCACGATCTCGCTCTCCCCCTCGGCGAAGTCGAACGGCAGGCGGTTGGTCTCGGCGAACATGCACACGAAGAACACCAGGAAGCCGATGATCTGGGGCAGCACGTTCCACATCCGGGCCTGGGCGTCGATGATCTGCCCGGGGTCGTAGGCCCCGGCGCGCAGGAACACCGCGATCACCGCCAGGCTCATCGAGATCTCGTAGCTGACCATCTGCGCCGAGGAGCGCATGCCGCCCAGGATCGACCACTTGTTGTTGCTGCTCCACGCGGCGGTGAGGATGCCGTACACCGCCACCGCGCCGATGGCCATGGGATACAGCATGCCCATCCCGTTGCCCGGGTTCAGCAGGCTCAGGTGGTAAGTGTGCCCGTCCTGGCTGAAGCTGCGCCCGAAGGGGATGATGGCGAAGCCCATCACCGCGGGCACGAACGCCAGCACCGGGGCCAGCCAGAACAGGGCCGGGTTGGCGTCGGCCGGGACCAGGTCCTCCTTGAGGAAGAACTTGATCCCGTCGGCCGCCAGCTGGGGCAGCCCCAGCAGCCGCCAGCGCCCGAACAGCAGCGCCCGGTTGGGCCCGACCCGGTCCTGGATCATGGCGCTGCCCCGGCGCTCGGCCCAGGTGAGCACCGCCGCCAGGGTCAGGGGTCCCAGGAAGACGATGGCCAGCTTGGCGATCATCCAGACGGTTTCGGGCATGAGGTGCAGCAGGCTGGCCAAAGATTCCATGTGCGGCTTCCGGCGGGGTTTCCTGGGGAAACCCGAGCCTTCAAGTTAGCAGGGAGGGCCCGGGAGGGCCAATGACAGGGGCGTCCCGGGCGCTCCGCCACTCTGGGAAAAAACGGGTGGCCCAGCTGGAATAATAAGTCGAAACATTCTTTCAAATAGAGTAACAGCGGTCGCTCACGTCCGGCCGCACACTTCCACCGCCGCCACCGCCAGGGCCCGGGCGCAGTCCACCATCTCGTCGATGCGGACGTGCTTCTCGGTCTCGTCCGGGTACCCCCGGGGTCCGTGCAGGCAGCAGGGAATGCCGAATTTCGCCAGGTGGGCGGTGTCGTTGCCGCAATAGGAGTAGGGCAGCACCACCCCGCACCGCTCGATCTCCCGGCCCGTGACCTGGAGGTGGGCCTGGCGCACGATGCGGGCGATCTCCACGTCCGCCGGCAGGTCCATGGACGGCATTTCGGCGCCGCCGACCTTGAACCGGGGCGGCGGCGGATGGTGGTACTCGTACTGCAGATCAGGGTCCTCGGCCTGCAGCCGGTTCAGCAGTTCGATGAACTTCCGGTCGATGACCTCGGGGGTGCAGCCGCCCGCGTAGCGCACGTCCAGGATGGCGGTGCAGCAGTCGGGGAGGTTGCACGGCCCGGCCAGGTCGTAGTCGCGGCTGCGACCGCCGATGATGGAGCCCACCACGATCTTGGGCAGGGCGGGGTAGTCCGGGTCGTCGTTGCCCAGGCCGAGCCGCGGCAGGGCGGCGATCACTTTCAGCATCTTGCCGATGGCGTCGATGCCCTGCTCGCTGCGGCTGGTGTGCACCGACCGGCCGATGGTGGTGATGGCGCAGTTGTGGACGCCCACGCACTTGGTGATCACCGTGGCGGTGGAATAGGGCTCCGGCACGATGGCCATGTCGGTGCGGACGCCTTCCCGCAGCAAGTGCAAGGTGCCCTTCCCGCCCTGGAGCTCGCCCACCACGCAGGCGATGACCAGGTCCCCGGCCAGGGGCGTGCGGGAGCGCTTCAGGGCGATGCCCGCCGCGACCATCGCCGCCACCCCGGACTTCATGTTGTGGATGCCCGCGCCCCACAGCCGGTTGCCTTCCACCCTCGGCTCGTAGGGGTCCCAGTGCCAGGATTCGGTCAGGGAATCGTTGTCCATGTGGCCGTTGAACATCAGTGAGCGGCCTGGGCCGCCCTCCAGGCGGGCGACCACCTGCGGACGTCCGGGAGAGACTTCCTGGAGCTGCACTGAAAATCCCTCCCGCTTGAGCAGGGCGTGGAGGTGCTCGGCGACCTCCCGCTCGGACTCGGTGGGGCTGGGAATCCGGATCAGGTCCTTGGCGATGGCCACGACCTCCTCTGGATCGAGGCAGGCGAGCACGTTTCGGGCGGCAGATGTCATGGGGTTCATGCGAAAATCATAACGCCTTCGCCGGGCGAAACGAACCGTTCTCAGGTTTGCGTTCCTGCGCAGACTGGAGTTCAATGAGGCCATCCGACGCTCCAGCGGCCGGCCGTTCCGGAGGTGCCCCCCATGGCTCCACCCAGACTGGTTCCGCACGCAAAAGGCAGTTCCGCGCTCGCCTGGACCGGATGGGCCGCGGCCGCGCTGGCTGTGCTGGCCATGGCCTGGGTGATGGTCCGGCGCCTGGACCTTCCCGTGCAGGCGCCCGCCGCCCCGCCCCAGGCCGCCTCCGCTCCGGCTCCCGCCGCTCCACAGCCCGGGCCGGTCCCGGCCATGCCCGCCGCTCCGACCTCCCAGGGGCCCGGGGCCCAGCCCTCCCTGGAGGACGTGGTGAGGCGGGGAACCTCGGCGGTGGTGGAAGTGGAGACGCCGAAGGGCTGGGGCAGCGCCTTCTTCGTGTCCCAGGACACCCTCCTGACCAGCCTGCACGTGGTGGCGGGCGCTTCCTACGTGACCCTGCACCACCAGGGCGGGGAGACCTCCACCGCCTACGTGGGCGACACCAGCCGGGACTTCGACCTGGCCGTGCTCAAAGCCCAGAGTCCCAGGGCCGGCCAGGCCTTCCTGCCCATGGGGGCGGCGGCCGGGCTCCAGCCCGGCCAGGAGGTGGTCGCCATCGGCTCGCCCCTCAGGCTCCAGAACTCCGTGTCCCGGGGCATCGTGAGCGGGCTGCGGCGGATGGGGCCGGTGCTGGTGGTGCAGACGGACGCGGCCCTGAATCCCGGCAACAGCGGGGGCCCGGTCCTGGACCGGAGCGGCGCGGTCATCGGCATCAGCACCTTCGTGGCCCGCGGGCAGGGGGTGGGTTCCGGGCTTTCGTTCGCGGTGGCCATCGAGCACGGCAAGGCCCTGGTGGAAGGAAGGCCCGCGGCGTCGGCGGTGGCCGCCGCCAATCCGGCCCTGGAGACCCCGGGCCTGCCGGCGGCCGCGTCCACCGAGAGCGAGCAGCTCCAGGCCCAGGGCGTCCGGGCCTACGAGGCGAAGATGGCCTGGATCGCCCAGCGGGCCGGTGCCCTGGACGACTACTGGCACCGTTTCATGGCCGCCGGGGGCTGGCAGGGCCAGGCCCAGGGCGGCTTCGAACATCCCTGGTACGTGCTCTGGGAGGACCGGGCCATGCAGGGCCGGGCGGCGCCCGGGTTCGAGCAGCCCTACGCCTCCATCAAGGACAGCGCCGAGGCGATCCGCACGGCGGTGCTCAAGGCGGAGGAGGAGGCCCGGAAGGCCGATGTGCTGCCCGGAACCCGGCGGGAGATGCGCCAGAAGTACCACCTGGATTTCCCCGGGTGGGGTCTGTAGGTCCAGGCCGGTCCCGGGCACTGGGTTAATAATTATTAATTTTTTTCTCTACACGCTCACGGCCGTGCTGTGCTCCAGGGACCCCTCCACCGTGAACTCGAATTCAAGGAATTCCGGGTGGGATTGGAGTTGGATGAACAGATCCTCGTAGGTCCGGGCCACCAGCCGGCGCTGCTCGCACCCGAGGCTTTCCCAGGACGGGGTGTGGGTCCAGACGGTGCGCCCGAAGAGCTTGTACTGCTTGGGCGTGCGCCTCAGGACGCGCAGGACCAGGTTCTCGCTGCCCTTGTCGATCCCCAGGACGACCTTGAAGTTGGGCGGCGGGACCAGGCCCTGGATGATCCGCACGATGTCGCTGCGGTACTTGTTCACTGCCCTGGGATCTCCCAGGGGAAATTCGTTGATCATTGACCCCTCCGGGTGTTGCCGTTGCCGAACATGCCAGTGTCCGTTGCCTTGAACGGTTCCCTTGGCTCCACCGTCGCCGGTGGATGACGGAGAGCGGTCAGGCCGGCTCTCCGTGGAGTCCACAGGGCGCGAGGCCCGGTGGCGTCTCGAAATAAATTAAACATGAGCAAGTATGGGCTGGCCCTGGGCGAATGCAATGGTTCTTGAAGTCCCCACCAAGCTCAGGCGACCCATCCATCGTCCGAACGGTCTGCCGGGCGCCGAAGGACGCCACGTCCCGGGCGGCGTAGTCCCTCACCAGCACCTGGTCCAGGTGGTCGGCGTGGTACTCGGCCGGGACCCGCACCCCCCGCCGGGCCAGCTTCTCGGTCATGATCCCGTGGCGCATGACGAAGGCCGAGATCATGTAGGCGGCCGCGCACCCTCCCAGCAGCGGCGATCCCGGCCAGGAGGCCCAGGCCCACGGCCAGGGCGCTGACCAGGGCCACCCGGCCGTCCACCACCGGCTGGATCCGCGGCACCCGGGCCTGGGCCAGGGAGGGTTCCATGCTGGGCGCCACCGGGATCCCGTCGCCCGGGAGAAGCGGATCGGGACCGTTCATGGGCGCCTCCCGCCCCTGGATTCGCCCTGGAAGGATCCTGGCGCCCGCAGAATTATTTGGGATCCCATATTATTGTCGAGATCCACCGGCAGGGACAGTCTGAAGGCCGTGCTACCGTGCAGGACGGATGGGGGACCTGGGATGGGCTTCTTCGATTTCCTGGACCGGCAGGGGGACCGGGACGCGGGGTTCCGCCCGCTGGACCCCGGGACCCTCACCAGCACGAGGATCGTGCACAGCCTGCTGGAAGTCCCGGTGGCCGACCGGAACCTGGCCTGGTCGCACCAGCTCATGGCCCACGTGGCCGACGCGGCCTTCTTCACCCGCGCTCCCAGCATCATCCGGGGCACCGGGACCTTCCCCTATTTCGCCCTGCACTCCACCCCCGGGGAGCAGCCCTTCCCCACCCACGTCCTCCACCACCTGAAGGACGACGTCCTCCTGGAGCACGGGCTGGGCGCGGTCATCAACCCCCGGGGGGAGGACGCGGACTGGGCCTTCAGCTACGGGGACATCCTGCATTTCCACCTGTACGGCGCCTTCTACCCGCCCCAGGCCGGGGCCGCCCCGGGCCGGGACCCGGGCCTGCCCTCCGAGGCCAGGCTGCCCCGGGAGGCCAGGGCGGTGCTGCGGGGCTTCCTGGTCCGCCTGGGTGTTGCTGCGCCCCGGTTCCGGTTCGGCGCCCGGGACCACGCCGGGCCCGGGTCCCTGGAACTGGTGTTCGCCTTCACGCCCCAGGCGTTCCGGAGCCTGGAGGATTTCCATTTCGCCATGAGCAACCTGTCGTGGTTCCTGCCCAAGAACTACTCGTACACGGTGGCGGGCAACGCCGCGCGGACGGAACCGGGGTTCGAGCCCCTCTGACCGCCAGGGCCACGAGGATCCCCAATTCGGCGGTCCGCCACCGCCGTTCCGCCTCCCGGGGATCAGGCTCGGGTTCCATAGGGATCGCAGCGCCTGGATCCCATTATGTCCCAGCGCCGTTCCCTGGACGTTACTCGTCGGGCTTGCGTTTGTTACCCGGGGCCGCCGAAAGCGGGTAGGCATAACTTGAATGATCGCCCATCATAGGACTATTCACCAACCCGCCTCCGGCACCGCCTGCGGGGCCAGAGGCCTTCGAGGTCCGGGACGTCCGGCCCCGGCCTCTGCGTCAGCCCGCCCTGTCTGGAGGACCGCCGGTGTACCTGATCAGCAAGAGCATCCACAAGCTGGAGCGCTGGCGGCGCCTGCTCCTGGTGTTCCTGGCCGTCCTGGGCCCGGGCATGATCGTGATGGTCGCGGACAACGACGCCGGCGGCATCTCCACCTACGCCGTCACCGGGTCCACCTACGGCTTCAGCCTGCTCTGGCTGTTCATCATCCTGGTGCCCATGGCCTACTACGTCCAGGAGATGACCGTGCGCCTGGGGGCGGTCACCAAGCGCGGCCACGCCGAAGCCATCTTCGAGGGCTTCGGCCCCTTCTGGGGCTGGTTCTCCCTGGCCGACCTGGCCATCGTCAACTGGCTCACGCTGATCACCGAGTACATCGGGATGATCGCGGCCGGCCAGATGTTCGGGGTGCCCCCGTTGGTCACCTTCCTCGGGGTCACCCTGGTCCTGTTCCTGGTGGTGCTGACCGGGCGCTACTGGACCTTCGAGAAGATGACCCTGTTCTTCTGCTGCTTCAACCTGGTCTACATCCCGGCGGCGTTCTGGGCCATGGACCTGCCCCAGGCCCCCTCCTGGGGCGCGGTGGGCGCCGGGCTGCTGATCCCGAACCTGGCCGGCAACGGGCTTTCGGGCGAAATGCTGATGATCATCCTGGCCAACATCGGCACCACCATCGCCCCCTGGATGATCTTCTTCCAGCAGAGCGCGGTGGTGGACAAGGGGCTGGACCTCAAGGACATCAGGTTCGGGAAGGTGGAAACCTTCGTGGGCTCCCTGCTCACCTGCGTGGTGGCCGCCTTCATCATCATCGCCACCGGCGCCGCCCTGCACCACCACAACCCGCCCATCGTGGTGGACGACGCCGCCAAGACCGCCGAGGCCCTGGTGCCCCTGCTGCCCCACGGGCAGGGCGAACTGGCGCGCAAGCTGTTCGCCATCGGCCTGTTCGACGCCGGGTTCCTGGGCGCCCTGTGCATCTCCCTGTCCTCCAGCTGGGCGGTGGGCGAGGTGTTCGGCTGGGCCCACAGCCTCAACAAGAGCGTGAAGGACGCCCCCTGGTTCTACGCCATCTACCTGGTGATGCTGCTCACCTCGGGGGCGGTGGTGCTCATCCCGGGCGCGCCGCTGGTGACCATCACCCTGTTCGTCCAGGTGGTGGCGGTCACCCTGCTGCCCTCGGCCCTGGTGTTCCTGATCCTGCTGCTGAACGACGAGGGCTTCATGGGCAAGCACACCAGCACCCGCTGGCAGAACACCGCCAACTGGGTGATCGTCCTCATCGTGTCGGTCATGTCCACGCTGTTCGCCATCTCCACGCTGTTCCCCGGGTTCCTGGAAGGCCTGTTCGGGAGGACCAAATGACCACCGCCGGAAGCCATTCCGCCCACGACAGCGGCGGTAGGACCGTGTACTTCTCCCGCCTGTTCAAGAAGCCGGTGCACGTCTCGGGCGAGGGCAAGCGCCTGGGCCGGGTCAGCGACATCGTGTTCGCCCTGGAGGAGCCCACGCCCCGGGCGGTGGGGGTCTACCTCGACCACGGCTGGGGCGAGCCCGACGAGTTCGTCCCCTGGGACCGGGTGGTGGACCTGTTCCGGGCCGGGATCCTGGTCAAGGCGCCGGACCAGGGCGAGCACTACCCGGCGTTCGTGGACCAGCCCGGCTGGCTCCTGGCGGACAAGCACCTGATGGGCCGCACCGTCCTGGACATCGACGACCGCAAGATCGAGGCGGTGAACGACGTGGTCCTGCAGCAGGTGGACCAGCACTGGCGGCTGGTGGCGGTGGACACCTCCTTCAACGGGTTCCTGCGCAAGTGGCGCCTGCCCTGGCTGGAGACCCTCATCCGCGACGACCTGATCCCCTGGAAGTTCGTCCAGCCCCTGTCCATCGAGGACGCCACCAAGTCGGAGACCCTCCAGCTGTCCGTGGCCCGGGCCCAGCTGCAGGACCTGCCCAAGGAGGACCTGGCCGACGTCCTGGAGGAACTGTCCGGGGAGGAGCAGACCGCCCTGTTCTCGGCCCTGGAGCCCGAGAAGGCCGCCGAGACGCTCACCGAGGCCGAGCCCCGGGCCCAGCGCCAGATCATGGCCAACCTGCGGACGGAGCGGGCCATGACCATCCTGGCCAGCCTCTCCACCCCCCAGCTGGTGGACCTGCTCACCGTCCTGCCCCACGAGGACCAGCTGGAGTTGTGCGCGCTGCTGCCGGAGCCGCGCCAGACCCGGGTCCGCGCCATGCTCTCGGAGCGGGAAGCCAAGGCCATCGATTTCATGGACCAGGAGTACCTCACCATCGTCCCGGAGGCCACCGTGGCCGACGCCAAGGCCCGGATCCGCACCTCCGGGCTGGACTACCACGGCATCTCCTACCTCTACGTCCAGGTGGACCAGGGCCCGGTGCTGGGGGTGGTGGACATCCGCCAGATCCTGCTGGCCACCAACGCCGAGACCATGGATTCGCTCATGGTCAGCCCGGTGGTCACGGCCGAAGTGGACGATGTGCGGGAGGACCTGACCGCCCTGTTCACCAAGTACCACTTCCGGATGATCCCGGTGGTGGACGCGGAGGACCGCATCCAGGGGGTGGTGCGCCACGGTGACATGATGAAGAGCGGCGTCAAAGCCTGAGGAGCCCCCATGCCGAGAGTGAAACTGACCCGCACCACCCGCACGGCCCTCTATTTTCTGCGCTTCTACCTGGTCTTCCTGATGCTGCTGCTGGCCTTCCGGTTCCTGAAGACGTTCCATCACCCCTGACGGAGGTCGCGGATGCCCTTCCCCAGGCGGCGGCGCAGCAGGGCCCGGAGGGTGACGCCGTCGGATCTCTCCCAAAGTTGTCAATCTTGCCAATGGTGCCCTGGCGGGGGGCGGACGTAAATTGAGAATGACTTGAGAAGGAGACGACATGAGCCAGCCCCAGGCTTCAACCCACGTGCTACCCTGCTCCGGGCCGGGCGGGATCCAGGTCCGGGATGCGCTCCCCGGGGAATTCCAGGCTCTGGGCGAGCTGCTGGTGCGGGTCTACTCGGCCCTGGAGGGCTTCCCGAAGCCCGAGGAGCAGCCCCGCTACTACGACATGCTCCGCAACATCGGCCAGATGACCCAGAAGCCCTGCACCCGCCTGCTGGTGGCCGTGGCCGGGGGAACCCTCCTGGGCGGCGTGGTTTATTTCTCGGACATGACCCAGTACGGTTCCGGGGGCACGGCCACCCGGGAAACGGGCGCCTCGGGCTTCCGCCTCCTGGGCGTGGACCCCGCGGCCCGGGGCAAGGGCGCGGGGCGGGCGCTGATGGAGGCGTGCATCGCCCAGGCCCGGGAGGACGGCAACGCCCAGGTGATCATCCACAGCACCAAGGCCATGGCGGTGGCGTGGAGGATGTACGAGGCCCGGGGCTTCCAGCGCTCCACGGACCTGGACTTCATGCAGGAGAAGCTGCAGGTGTATGGCTTCCGGCTGAAGCTTTAGCGCCGTTCCGGCTGTTCCACCTCTGGAGCCCTTGCCAGCCCGGTCTTGAGATTCCCGTTCAACGGCCCACCGGGAACTTTCCCGGCCCCGATCCCACCGGTGGGGCCGAAGGGCGCTCTTCCCGGCACCGGGCGGGCGTCCGCACCGGAGGCGAACATGTCTGGAACCTTCCCCAGGGCCCGACGTCGGGCGTTCCTGGCGGCTGCCCTGGCCATCCTGCCCATCCAGGCGAGCACCACCGTCACCCTCTGCAACCGGTCGGGGCGTGATCTTCTCGTCTCCAGGGAACCGGGCCCGGACGGCGTGCCCATCCCAATCACCGCCCGGAGCGACGAGGATCCGCGGGTGCTCCGGCGCCTCCCGCCGCCGCCCCGGCGCGCCGAGCCCCAGTCCTGGCGCACCGCACCCCCGTTCTGGGAGAAGGCCAAGTCTGAGACCGGACCCGAGACCGGACCTGGACTGCCGCTCCCGAAGCCGGCGGAGCCCGGCCAGGCCCGGTTGGCCTCGTCCGGGGAGGCGGCGGACCTGGGTTCCCAGTCCTCCAGCCCCTACCTGCTGGAGGCCGGCGGGGTGGCCATGTTCTGCTTCGAGGGCAAGGACCTGGACACGGAACTGGTCATCTACCGCCTGGACGAGAAGGACGGCATGACCTTCGGCGGCCTGATCATCACGCCCGCGCCTGCGACCAAGTAGAATCAGGTAAACGGAGCCAAGCATGGACAAGGACCGCCTGACCCATCGTCTGGAGCAGACCGCCCTCGGCCTGGGCGCCGACCTGTTCGGGATCGCCGACCTGGAGGGCGTGCGGGAATTCGTGGCCGACCAAGGGGGACAGACCCTTGCGGCCTACCCCCGCGCCCTTTCGGTCGGGGTGGTGCTCCCCCACGCCATCGTCGACCAGCTTCCCCACCGCGACCAGCGCCAGGTGGCCATCGACTACCTGCACCACGCCTACGAGGTCATCAACCTCCGCCTGGACCAGATCACCTCCAGCCTGGGCAGCCTGCTCCAGCGCCAGGGCCTCCGGGCGCATCCGGTCCCCGCCTCCCGGACGGTGGACGGCGAGCGCCTGTGCGGCGCCTTCTCCCACAAGCTGGCCGCCCACCTGGCCGGGCTGGGCTGGATCGGCAAAAGCTGTCTGCTGGTGACCCCCCAGCACGGCCCGCGGGTGCGCTGGGCGACGGTCCTCACCGACGCCCCGGTGCCGGCCACCGGAACCCCCATGGAGCCGCGCTGCGGCGACTGCGACCGCTGCGTCGCCGCGTGCCCGGCCCAGGCCTTCACCGGCCGGGCCTTCGCCCCGGAGGAGCCCCGCGCCCTGCGCTTCGACGCCCGGAAGTGCGACGCGTACTTCCAGTCGATGATCGAGATCGACCCGGCCACGGCGGCCTGCGGCCTGTGCCTGCACGGCTGCCCCCACGGGCAGCGCGCCTCGGCACGGCTGCATGGGAGAGGCGCCACCGCTCCCTGAAGCAGGCCTCCTGCCGGATGGCCTCGGCCTCCTCGCCTCTGGCACGGGCATGGGAAGTTCGAGGCGTTTGAATTCCCTACCCGCCGGCTTTCAGCGGGGTGGCCGCACCGGTGACGACGACGAGGGCCTCGGGAGTGGCGGGGAGGGAGGCCATCTCTCCGAGGGTGATGGGCTTCACCGGGATGCGCGCCCGGAAGATCCCCACCTCCCCGGGATCCACCCGCCGCTGGGCCGCCATCATCTCGGTGACGGTCAGGGCGCACAGGCGGCCCTGGCAGGGGCCCATGCCGCACCGGAGGAAGGCCTTGAGCTGGTTGGGGCCGGGCGCGCCCAGGGCGATGGCCGACCGGACCTGGCCGGCCCGCACCTCCTCGCAGCGGCAGACGATGGTGCGGTCGTCCGCGGGGATGCGGAAGGCCTCCCGGGACTGGTAGAGCAGGTCCAGGAAGGGCCGGCCCCGCCGCAGCCGCCGGAGCTCCCGGACCAGGGGCCGCTCCCGCTCGGCCTGCCGGGCCGGGTCCAGGGCGCCCAGGGCGGCCAGGACGGAAATGGCGCTCAGGCGCCCGGTCACCTCCGCCAGCAGGGCGCCTGCGACGGTGCCGCCGTCCCCGGCCACGGAGACACCCGGGACCGAGGTCCGGCCGGACCCGTCGAGCCTGGGCTGGAAAGCGCGCTGGCGCGGGTTCCACTCCAGGGCGCAGCCCGCAGCGCCGGAGAGGCTGACCTCCGGCACCACGCCCTGGTGCAGCAGCACCAGATCCGCCGGAAGTTCCCTCCACCTCCCGCCGGTGCGGAAGCGCAGCCGCTCCACCCGGCCCGCGCCGAGGGCCTCCAGGGCCTTCACCCCCCGGATGAACGGCACCGAGGTGCGGACCTTGAGCAGCAGCTTCAGGCCCTTCCAGACATAGGCCGAGGCCAGCAGGCCCGGGAGACGAGGCAGGGCCCGGAGCCACTGGCCCGGGCGGGTGGTGTCGAGGATGGCCGACGGGGTGAACCCCGCGTCCAGCAACTGTCCGGCCAGCAGGTAGAGCATGGGGCCGCACCCCGCCAGCACCACGTTGCCCTGGGGCACCAGTCCCGCGGATTTCAGGGCGATCTGCCCGGCGCCGGCCAGCATCACCCCAGGCAGGGTCCAGCCGGGGATGGGCATGGGCCGCTCCTGGGCGCCGGACGCCAGGATCACCTGGCGCGCCCGCAGCTGGCGCGCCTCGCCGCCCTGGGAGACGCCCACTTCCAGACCGGGATCCGGACCATCCGTCCCGGGCTGGAGACTCCACACGGTGGCCCGGGGCGCGTACTGGACCGGGCAGGCCTGGAAGGCTTCCACCAGGACCGCCCCTCGCCAGTAGTCCGGCCCCAGGAAGCTGAAGGCTTCGGGGGCGTTGCGGGTGAGGGCCGGGTACATCTGTCCGCCCGGGCCGGGGTGCTGGTCCAGGACCAGGACGGAGACGCCGGCGGGCGCCGCTTCCAGCGCCGCGGCGAGCCCGGCCGGGCCGGCCCCGACGATGATGAGGTCGTAGTCCGGCGCCAGGGCCCCGAGGGTGGTGCAGGTCGTCAGGGTCATGGCCGGTCCCCCCATTCCACGATGCGCGCGCCGTGCTGGCTCTCCACCACCATGCCCTCGGCGGCGTCCACCAGGCAGCTCTGGCGGTTGGCGACCCCGTCGATGGTGACCAGGCAGTCGAAGCAGATGCCCATCAGGCAGTGGGGCCCCCTGGGCTCGCCCCCGGGCACGCTGGTCCGGAAGACGCGCACCCCGGCCTGGAGCAGCGCCGCGGCGACGCTTTCCCCGGGGACGGTCTGGATGGGCCGGCCATCGAAGGTGAAGGTCAAGGTCTCCTGAGGCTCAATGATCCTGCGGAACACGGAACCTCCTTGCGGAATAGGGGCTCAGCCCGGCGTCGAGCTGGCCGGCCTGGATCTGGGGCGCCAGGACCAGCGCGTGGTTGGCTGCCAGGCACACGCCCGAGTGGCAGGTGGCGACGAAGGCTCCGGGGGCGCTGGCGGACTGTTCGTAGATCGGAAACTCGTCCGGGGTCTTGATCCGGAAGCCGGCCCAGGAGCGCACCAGGTTCAGCGCCGCCAGCTGCGGGAACACCAGGAGGGCCCTCTGCGCCAGCACTGCGTTGATGGGCTGGCTGGTCGCGGGGGACAGGCTGGAAGGGTCCTTGCTGGCGCCGATCAGGACCCCGCCCTCGGACGTCTGGATGATCAGCAGCGAGGCGTACGGGAAGAACGGGGCGCATTTCTCGGTGACCAGGATCTGCCCCTTGCACCGCTTCAGCGGGGAATGCAGCCCGACCATCGGCGCGAGGCGCTCGTTGCCCAGGCCGGCGGCGAGGACCACCTTTTCGGCCTGCACCTCGCCCCAGCTTCCCGTGAGCCTGAAGCCGCCGGTGACCGGCGCGATGGCCTCCACCCCGTGGCAGGCCCGGTACTCGCAGCCGCGGACCGCCATGGCCGCGTGCAGGGCGTGGAACAGCCGCAGGACGTTCACGTGCCCGTCGTCCGGGCAGAAGATCGTCCCGGCCACGGCCGCGCTCACGCCGGGGAGGCGGGTGCGGGTCTCCTTGCCGTCCAGGACCATGAACGGGGACGCCCGGCCTCCGGTCTCCCGGTCGACGGAGTCCAGGATGCGGGCCTTCCGGTCCAGTTCGGCCCGGCTCAGGCAGAAATTGAACCCACCCCGCTGGGACAGGTCCACGTCGATGCCGGTCTCGGCCATCAGTTCAGCCGCCAGCTGAGGCCAGCGCCTGGCCGAGCCCAGGGTCCACAGGCCGTACTCCGCCAGGCCTTGCCCCTCGCCCTGGACCCAGACCAGGGCATGGTTGGCACGGGAGGCCCTGGGGGCCAGGTCCCCCTCGTCCAGCACCAGCGGCCTGGCTCCAGCCCGGGCCAGGCCCCAGGCGATGGAGGCGCCCACCACGCCGGCGCCAATCACAACGAGCTCACGCTTGCCCAGGTTCGCCAAGGGAATCCCCTCACCCAATCCTTCGCTAATTGAACGTTTGTGAGGAGATCATAACCTCCCTGGGCTGGATCCAGAACTCCTGCGCCGCCCAGTCCGCCTACCGCAGCAGCGCCAGGGGGAAGTCCGGAACCGCCGCGGGCTTGATGACCGTCGGGGTCTGCCGGCCGCCGGTCAGGGTCGGCACCCGGTCGCCCAGGTAGGCGTCCAGGCCGCTCACGGTGATGCGGCCCTTCTTGAACAGGTCGGCCGCCCCGTCCAGGCCCGAACGCACCTCGATCTTGGTGACGGCCCCGTAGGCCACGGCCAGGCTGGCGCCGTCCGGGGCAAAACGGACGGTAGCCGGTTCGCCCTCGGTCATGACCTTGGCCTGCAGCCGTCCCGCCCGATCGTACAGCCGCAGATAGCCGTCGCGGGAACTGGCCGCCAGGCGTCCGGTCCGATCGAAGTGGCAGGTCGTGCCCGCGCCGGCGTAGTCCGTGTCCCGGAAGGCTTCCTCGCCGTCCGGCCGGAACACCCGGAGCCCGCCCCGGTCCAGGCACACCGCCAGGCGCCCGTCCTCGGCATAGGCCAGGTCCCGGATCACCCCGGGCAGTCCGGCCACGCGCCGCAGGAGGCGGCCCGAGGCCACCTCGAAGAGGTAGATGCACCAGGAGCCGTCCCAGGCGGAACCGGTGTTCCCGCCCGCGGCGAGCACCTTCCCGTCCCGGCTCAGGGCGCAGGCGTAGAGCCTGCCTTCATCCCCATCCGCGATGGGCGGCCTGAGGATGGACCGCATCTCTCCGGTGGCCGTGTCCCACAGGCGGATCGTCTTGTCGGCGGAGGCCGTGGCCAGGAGGCGTCCCGTGCCATCGACGGCGAGGCTCTCGATCGCCGACGTGTGCATGCCCGTCTCCAGACGGAGCCCAGGCGCGGCCGGGGGCTCCCCCGCGCCCAGGCGGAACGTGAACAAGACCAGCAATAGAGCTAACGGTTTCAAGGGAAGGGGCATGGCCTGCTCCAGAGATCCTGGGGTCTCGACGAAATCGGGCCGGCTGGAGAAGGGCCGTGCCGTGCCTCCAGTTCAATCGCCATCGGCACCCAAGTCCACACTTCATTAGCGGCTATGCTGGGAATCCACCCAGGGAACGCCCATGTCCGCCTGCCTCCCCATCGTCCTCGTGCTGGGTCTCCTCGCCGGGGCGCCGGCCGCCGCACCCGCCCGGATGGGGGTGGTCGACACCCTGCGGGTCGGCGGCGAAGGCGGCTGGGACTATGTGGCCCTGGACCCCGAGGCGGAGCGGCTGTACGTCCCCCGCTCCACCCGGGTGATGGTCCTGGACCTGGAAGGCCGGACCCGGGGCGAGATCCCGGCCACCCCCGGCGTCCACGGCGTCGCCCTGGCCAGGGACCTGGACCGCGGCTTCACCAGCAACGGCCAGGCCGGCACCATGACGGTGTTCAAGCTGTCCACCCTGGAAGTGGTCGCGACCGTGCAGACCACCGGCGGGAATCCCGATTCCATCCTCTTCGACCCCGCCACCCGCCAGGTCTTCACCTTCAACGGCCGGGGCCGGAACGCGACCGTGTTCGACGCCGAAACCCTCGCGGTGACCGGGACCATCGCCCTGGGCGGCAAGCCGGAGTTCTCCGTGGCCGACGGCGAAGGCCGGGTGTTCGTGAACGTGGATGACACCTCCGAGCTGCTGGCCATCGACGCCCGGACCCGCACGGTGGCGGCCCGCTGGTCCCTGAAGCCGCTGGAGGATCCCACCGGTCTCGCCCTGGACCGGGCCGGGCGGCGCCTGTTCTCGGTGGGCCGGAACCAGCTCATGGCGGTGGTCGACGCCGGCAGCGGCAGGGTGCTGAAGACCCTGCCCATCGGCGCCGGCTGCGACGGGGCGGGGTTCGATCCGGGCACCGGCAGCGCCTACGCCGCCAACGGCGACGGCACCCTCACCGTCGTCGCTCCGGACGGAGCCGGCAGCTTCACCGTGATCGCCGCCATCCCCACCCGCAAGGGCGCCAGGACCCTGGCCGTGGATCCCCGGACCCACCGGATCTACCTGCCCACCGCCGAGTTCGGCCCGGCGCCGGTGGTCGCCGGGAAGCCTTCTCGGCCGCCGATCCTGCCGGGAACTTTCCAGATCCTGGTGGTGGGCTACCGGTAGACCGAAACCTAGATCCCCAGGACCATCCGCAGCAGGCGGTTTTCGGTGGGTTCCGCATGGAGCGGAACATCCAGGCCGGTGGCCCGCGGGCTGACGTAGGTGCCGAACATCCTGTCCCAGCAGTTGAAGAGAAAGCCCAGGTTCTTGTCCGTCATGCCCTTGGCCCCGTGGTGGATCCTGTGGTAGCCGGGGGTGATGAGCACCGCCTCGAGGACCCCCAGGTCCACTCGGATGTTGGCGTGCAGCCAGATATTGACGGCCACCCCAAGGGAAAGCCCGATTCCCACCTGCGCCGTGGAAAGCCTCAGAAGGACATGGGCGATGAATATCTGGGGGAGCGCGAACAGGCAGAGGTGGGTGAAGCTGGTGCGTGCCCCGGACAGCCACCAGACCTCGCCGATGGAATGGTGGAAGCGGTGGGTGGGCCACAGGAGTCTTCCGTGCATGGCCCGGTGGACCCAGTAGAGGGAGAAGTCCGTGAGCACCACGGCCAACGGCACTTTCACGGCTCCTGGAAGGCCGGCCAGGAACGGCAGCGGGGAAGAACCGAGCTGGTACAGGCCCAGGACGACCTGGGCGATCCGCTTGGCCTGCTCTCCGAGGAAAATCACCACCCCCATGGCCAGCAAGTTCAGGGGCAATTCGCGTCGCCGGTCCACCGGGTACCCCGGCCGGAGGCGCTCCCAACGGTCGATGACCAGGACGACGATGAACAGCGTGACAGCCTGAGCGACCTGTTCCGGATGGAGCGCCATGGTCTGGCCCCGCCTCCGACCGCCCTCTATCCGGGCACGGGGCCGGCGCCGAGGCTCCTGCGGGCCCCCCGTCCGACCTTTGTATCGTTTTTTGCCAAATGCACCTCTTGAAATTGCCCGACAAAACATGATAATGCTTTTTTCAAGATCCGGGGAGAACCGTTCCTGAAGTGACCCGTCCCACCACCAACCCCGGATGGGTCTTCCCACCGCCTCCCGGTCCGGAGGTGTCCAGTTGGAGCCAGGACACGTCGAGGGGTGGAGGCCCAGACCAGAACGGAGGCGCTCATGACCAAAGCAATCAAGACCCTGCCCATATGGCTGCTGGCGATCGGGGTCCTGGCAGTACCGTACGGCCGCGGACAAAGCCCTCAACCGGGTCCGCTGCCCGCGCCGCCCGGGGGTCAGCCGGCCCCCAATCCGCCCCAGCCGGGTCTCCAGCCCCAGAAGCCCGAACCTGAGGGCGAGCCCGTCATCCTCGCGCAGCCCAGGAACCAGCAGGTCAAAGCCCCTGCCCCCGCCACTTTCTCGGTGACGGCCAGGGGCAACCCTCCCCCCGCGTACCAATGGAACCTGAACGGAACCCCCATCAGCGGGGCGACCAAAAGTTCCTATACGACGGGCCCGACCACCATGGCCAACGACGGCGAATCCTACACGGTCACCGTCAGCAACGGCGTGGGCAACCCGGTCACCAGCGACCCGGCCATCCTGAACGTGAATCCCCCCATGTAGCCCGGACCATCCGGCGCTGGGCCGCACCTCCTCGCAGCGGCAGACGATGGTGCTGTCGTCGGCGGGGATGCGGAAGGCCTTCCGGTCCAGTCCGGCCCGGCTCAGGCAGAAACCCTGGAACCTGCTCAGTCCGCCTGGGTTTTGGCCCAGGAGTCCTTCAGTCCGACCGTGCGATTGAACACCGGTGCTCCGGGCCCGGAGTCCGGGTCCGCCACGAAGTACCCGATCCGCTCGAACTGGAACCGGTCCCCGGGCTTGGCGGCGCCCAGGGACGGCTCCAGCCGGGCTCCGGCGAGCACCTCGCAGCTTCCCGGGTTCAGCCCGTTGCGCCAGTCGCCGCCCTCGGGGGCGTCCATGGGGTCGAGGGCGTTGAACAGGCGGTCGTAGAGGCGCACTTCCGCGGGCACCGCGTGGGCGGCGGACACCCAGTGCAGGGTGCCCTTCACCTTGCGTCCGTCCGGGGCGTCGCCCCCCAGGGAGGCGGGGTCCCAGGTGCAGCGCAGCTCCACCACCTCCCCGGCGGCGTCCTTGACCACCCGGGCGCAGCGCACCAGGCAGGCGTTCTTCAGGCGCACCTCGGCGCCGGGGGCCAGGCGGAACCACTTCTTCGGCGGCACCTCCTGGAAGTCGTCCCGCTCGATGTACACCTCCCGCGAGAACGGCACCAGGCGCCGGCCGAGTTCCGCGTCCTCAGGGTGGTTGGCCACGTCCAGCCAGTGCACCTCGCCTTCGGGCAGGTTCTCGATCACCAGCTTCAGGGGCCGCAGCACGGCCATGGCGCGCCGGGCCTTCGCCCCCAGGTCCTCCCGCACGCAGTGCTCCAGCAGCCCCACATCGGCCACCATGTCCCGCTTGGCCACGCCCACCTTGTCGGCGAAGGCGCGGATGCTTTCGGGGGTGTAGCCCCGCCGGCGCAGGCCGCTGATGGTGGGCATGCGGGGATCGTCCCAGCCCCGGACGATGCCCTCCTTCACCAGCGCCAGCAGGCGGCGCTTGCTCATGACGGTGTAGGTGAGGTTGAGCCGGGCGAACTCGATCTGCCGGGGCAGCGGGCGCCGGAAGAACCTCCCGTCCACGTCCTGCTCCAGGAACCAGTCGTACAGGGGCCGGTGGTCCTCGAACTCCAGGGTGCAGATGGAGTGGGTGACCCCCTCGATGGCGTCGGAGATGCCGTGGGCGTAATCGTACATGGGGTAGATGAGCCAGTCCGTGCCGGTGCGGTGGTGGGCGGCCCGGCGGATGCGGTACATCAGCGGGTCGCGCAGGTTCATGTTGGGGCTGGCCATGTCGATCCGGGCCCGCAGCACCCGGGAGCCGTCCGGATAGGCCCCGGCGCGCATGTTCCGGAACAGCTCCAGGTTCTCCGCCGCGCTCCGGTCCCGGTACGGGCTTGGCTGCCCGGCCTTGAAGAAGTTGCCCCGGTATTCCCGGATCTCCTCCTCGGACAGGTCGCACACGTAGGCCTTGCCGGTCTGCACCAGGTACTCGGCGTAGTCGTAGAGGAACTGGAAGTAGTCCGAGGCGTAGTACTCCCCGGCCCAGTCGAACCCCAGCCAGCGCACGTCCTCCAGGATGGAGTCCACGTACTCCACCTCCTCCTTGGTGGGGTTGGTGTCGTCGAAGCGCAGGTTGGTCGCACCACCGTACTTCCGGGCCAGACCGAAATTGATGCAGATGGACTTGGCGTGGCCGATGTGCAGGCAGCCGTTGGGCTCGGGGGGGAACCGGGTGAGGATGCGCCCGGCGTGCTTCCCGGATGCCAGGTCGGCCTCCATGATCTCCTCGATGAAGTTGAGGCTGCGGCTTTCGGGAGCGGGGGTCTCTGCGGTCATGGCGGCTTTCGTGAAGGGCTGGGATTAGAGCCAGGGCTGGATCCGGGCGGCGACCTGCTCCGGGCCGAGCAGAGCCATGGTGTCGAAGATGGGCGGGCTCACCGGGCGTCCGGTGAAGGCCACCCGCAGGGCCTGGGCCAGGTCCTTGAGCTTGAGGCCGTGACTGGCCAGGATCCGGTCGAAGGCGTCCTTGAGGGAGTCGTGCCCGTAGTCGGTGAGGGCGAGCACTTCCTTCAGCACCGGCCGGATGGCGGGAGTGATGAACTTGTCAACGGAGGCCTGGTCGAACGCCGTGGGCGGCCGGAACAGGAATTCCAGGTGGTCGGCCATCTCCTTGAGGGTAGCGCGGTTCTTGTTGCAGTTGATGGCCAGGGCCTGCCACTCCCCGGGCCTGGCCGCCCAGGCGTCCTCCAGGCCCCGCAGGCGGAACTGCCAGCGCAGGTGGGGCTCGATCTCCCGCCAGTCCAGGCGCTGGATCAGCTTCTGGTTGACCCAGGTGAGCTTGTCCAGGTCGAACACCGCCGCGCTCTTCTGGATGTCCCCCAGGTCGAACAGCTCGATCATCTGCTGGTCGGTGAGCAGCTCCTCCTCGACGCTCTCCGCGGCGCGGCCGTCCATCTTGGGCGTCCAGCTGAGCTTGGCCAGGGTCAGGCGCACGGCGGCGGGCAGGTAGCCCAGGTCCCGGAACTCGGTGATGCTGGCGGCGCCGTGGCGCTTGGACAGCTTCTGCTTGTCCTTGCCCAGGATCATGGGCACGTGGGCGAAGGCCGGCAGCTCGAAGCCCAGGGCCCGGTACAGGGTGATCTGCTTGGGGGTGTTGGCCACGTGGTCGTCGCCCCGCACCACGTGGGTCACGCCCATGTCGGTGTCGTCCACCACCACGCAGAAGTTGTAGGTGGGGGTCCCGTCGGCCCGGGCGATGATCCAGTCGTCGAGGCTGTCCGCCGGGACGCTCACGTCGCCCTTGATCAGGTCGTGGAGGACGATCTCGCCGGTGGTGGGCATGCGCAGGCGGATGGCGGCCGGCTCCGAGTCGTCCCAGTGCCGCTCCCGGCACCGGCCGTCGTAGAGGAAGGGCCGGCCCTGGGCCTCGGCCGACCTCCTGCGCTGGTCCAGCTCCTCCCGGGTGCAGCGGCAGCGGTAGGCCAGCCCCCGGTCCAGCAGGTCCTGGATCCGGGCTCGGTACAGGTCCATGCGCAGCATCTGCCGGTACGGGCCGTGAGGTCCCCGGAAGGCCTTGGGGTCACCGGGCACCGGGCCTTCGTCCCAGTCCAGCCCCACCCACGCCATGCCCTCCTCGATGATGCGGATGTTCTCGTCGGTGGAGCGGGTGAGGTCGGTGTCCTCCACCCGAAGGATGAAAATCCCATCATGTTTCCGGGCCAACAGCCAGCAGAACAGCGCCGTCCGGACGCCTCCGATGTGCAGCATCCCCGTGGGGCTGGGGGCGAACCGGGTGACAACGCGCTGGGACATCCAAACCTCTCGCGGAACCGGGCCTCGGAACCAGGCCCAGTCTCCTAGTTTGCCCCAGGAGCCCTATTTGAGGTACAGCTTAAGTCGGATCTCCACCGGGGTGTCGCCGGTGAACAGGCTGCGGTCCAGCACCACCGGCACCTCCACCACACTGGCCCCGTGGCTTCCGGTGCCGGCCCCGGGCACGCCGCCGGCCTCGGTCTCGGGGAATTCCTCGATCTCCTCGAGCATCTCCCCCGCCCCCAGGTCCTCCACCTCCAGGGGGCCGGAGCCGGTGGCGCGGATGCTGTCCAGCGTCCCGGCCAGCCCGGGCGCCTGGGAGAACAGCTGGCCGGCGGGGGTCTCCGCGGCGCCCCCGCCGTATTTCTCGGCCAGGTGCCGGAGCACCAGGAGGGCCACGCCCTTGATGGTCTCCCGCACGCCCCGGCCCTGGGTGGCGCAGGCCTCGAAAGTGGGGGCGCCGAACCGGTTCAGCTCCCGCTCCAGCACGTCCACCGGAAGGGCATTGGGGGTGTCCCGCTTGTTGAACTGGATGACGTGGGGCAGCTTCTCCAGGTCCGATCCCTGCTCCTTGAGGTTGTCGATCAGGTTCTGGAAGCTCTCCTTGTTGCCGTCCAGGGCCTGGGCCTGGGAGTCGGCCACGAACACCACCGCGTCCGCCCCCCGCAGCACCAGCTTCCGGGTGGCGTCGTAGAACACCTGGCCCGGGACCGTGTAGAGCTGGATCCGGGTCTTCATGCCGCGGACGGTCCCCAGTTCGATGGGCAGGAAGTCGAAGAACAGGGTCCGGTCGGTCTGGGTGGCCAGGGACAGCATCTTGCCTCGCCCTTCCTGGGGCAGGGCATCGTAGACGTTCTGCAGGTTGGTGGTCTTCCCGCACAGTCCCGGACCGTAATAAACGATTTTCGCAGTCAGCTCTTTGGTAGCTGCATTAAACAGGACCATGTCGCCTCCGCCCAGGAGAATGGATGCCAGCTTGGCCGATCCGGCGGGTCCAGGTCAAGGCAGAACCCGGTCCGGAACACCCCTTTCCGCCTCCCCGGCGGACATTGTTTGCATTGCCGGGAACACACCATTAAACTTCACCTCACATCCTGCCGATAAAGGTGACCCATGGCCAAGCTGCTCGTCCAAGAGAGTAATGGAGCACGGGAATTCGAACTGGTGGATCTCGAAGTGAATATCGGGCGTGAACTGGATAATACTCTGCGCCTGTCCGATCCGAGCATTTCCAGGCACCATGCCGTGATCCGGCAGGGCCGGTCCGGGTACGAGATCCAGGACCTCCAGAGCAGCAACGGGGTCCTGATCAACGGCACCCGGGTCCCTTCCTCCCCCCTCCATGATGGGGACCGGATCACCCTGGGGCAGATGCAGCTCACCTTCCTGGACCCGCCCGCCGCCAGCGGCGCCGAGACCAACCCGCTGGGCACGGTGCGCATGGCTCCCGAGGCCCTGGCCAAGCTCCGGGCCAGCACCATGGACCCCGGAGCGGAAGCGGAGGCCCCCCCGGCTCCGGCCCGATCCGAGGCCCCGGCGGCGGCGGACCTCCCGACCCCCGCCCCGCCCCCGGCCCGGCCCCTGGCCGCCCCCGGCCCGAAACCCGGTCCGGCTTTCCTCCACCCCTTCCTGCCCGACACCCCGGACACTGCCCTGCCCCTGCGGACCCCCGACGGAACCGTGGTGCGGGGGGACTTCTCCACCCGGCTCCTGGCCGCGCTGATCGACTACTCGCCCATGCTCGTCCTGGGGATCCTGGAAGGATTCCTCACCTGGGCCGGCGGGCTGATGTTCGCCACCCTGTTCGGGCTGCTGAACCTGGCCCTGGCGATCGCCTACCTGCTCCTCTTCCCCCTGTACTGGATGCGCTGCGGCGCCTCGCCGGGCAAGAAGTTCATGAGACTGCGGGTGGTGCCGGAGGCGGACCCGGCCGGGCGGATCGACCTCAACGGCGCCGTGATGAGGATCCTGGGCTACCTGGTGAACGGCCTGATCAGCGGGGTCGTCATGTGGGCCCTGATGGCCATCCTCCTGGTGCTGGCCTTCCCCCTGGCCGCTCCCGGACTGTTCCTGGCGGCCCTCCTGTTCCACCGGATCATCGGCCTGGCCATGGCCGTGGTGCCCTACCTGCTCATCCTCGGGGCGGAGCGCAAGGGCCTGGAGGACATCTTCTCCAAGTCCATCGTCATCAAGGTGGACCGGTAGCGGTCATGAATATTGGCTATAGTTGAAGGGCCGGACCGGTCCGGGTGCAGGTCCGCCTTGTGAGGAGGAGCAGCCATGCCCGCGCTCGACAACGTCCTGGCGGTCATTCTCGGGGGCGGGCGCGGCAGCCGGCTGTATCCCCTGACCAAGGTCCGCTCCAAGCCGGCGGTGCCCATCGCCGGGAAGTACCGCCTCATCGACATCCCCATCAGCAACTGCATCAATTCGGGCATCTACCGGATCCACGTGCTGACCCAGTTCAACTCGGTCTCGCTCCACCGGCACATCACCAGCAGCTTCCGGTTCGACGCCTTCACCTCCGGCTTCGTGCAGGTGCTGGCCGCCGAGCAGACCCTGGCCAGCGAGGCCTGGTACCAGGGCACCGCCGACGCGGTGCGCAAGCAGCTGTTCGAGATCCAGAGCGCCGGCCCCGAGCACGTCCTGATCCTGGCGGGGGACCATCTCTACCAGATGGACTACGCTCCCATGATCGAGTTCCACGTGGCCAAGGGGGCCGACATCACCATCGCCACCCAGCCGGTGGCGGTCCATGACGCCACCCGGTTCGGCCTGCTGCAGCGGGGCGCCGACGGCAGGATCCACGCGTTCGCGGAGAAGCCCAAGGACCCGCAGGTCCAGGCCCGGATGGTCAGCCGGGACGACCCCCAGCGGCCGTACCTGGGCTCCATGGGGATCTACGTGTTCCGGACCGAGGTGCTGGTGGACCTGCTGACCCGCAATCCCGACTTCGACGACTTCGGCCACCACGTGATCCCCCACAGCATCGACCGCCGGTCGGTGTTCGGGTTCGATTTCGACGGCTACTGGCAGGACATCGGGACCATCCGCTCGTTCTACAACACCAACCTGGAGCTGACCGACCCCGGCGCCCCGTTCAACCTCTACGATCCCACCCACCCCATCTACACCCACTCCCGGTTCCTGCCGGGCTCCATCGTCGAGGACAGCCGGCTGACCCGCGTGCTGCTGTGCGAAGGCTGCGTGGTCCGCAAGGCGGAGATCACCCACTCCATCGTCGGCCTGCGCAGCAAGATCGGCCCGGGCACCCGGATCAAGGACAGCATCCTCATGGGCGCGGACTACTTCGAGCGCAAGCGGGGCCTGTACCCCCTGGGCATCGGCGCCAACTGCCACATCGAAGGGGCCATCCTGGACAAGAACGTCAGCCTGGCCGACGGGGTGGTGATCAAGCCCTTCCCCCGCGGCACGGAGGCGGACCATGGCGACTGGGTGGTCCAGGACGGGATCGTGGTCATCCCGAAGGGGACGATCCTGACGGCGGGGACCCGGATCGAGCCCTGAGCCAGGGGAAGCCACGGCGAAGATTCATCTTAGGAATGCGCATGATATGTATGGAATCATTATAGAAAAAAAGGTTGCAATTTAAATTTGATTCGCTAAATTTTCACCATGCCAGCCTCCTTCCGCCATCCCAGCCACACTCTCTGGGTGTTGACCCTTTGCAACCAAGCAACTCGCGGTCACGGAATCAGCCGGGGAAACCGCCCTCTCCGGCGACCCCAATGGCGCCATGGCTCCCAATCCACGCCTTGGACGGATTCCCGCAGTTTTGATAGAGCAACCTGGACCTCTGGCTGCGGCCCGATAGAGGCACTGGTATCGTCGGATGAACAAGGTGACACACCATGGCGCTAGACATCATGTATCGGCCCCGCATTGATTAAGGGGCTCGGAGCATGAGGCATCCGGGGGCTCCGCCCCCGGGCCCCCGGGATTTATCGCCTGTAGCCCAGAAATAGGGGCAAGGGGGCC
>JBELAL010000049.1:0-78303 GCA_049508835.1 Holophaga sp.
GAGCAAAGCCCTGGCGGTTTGGCTTCACTACTACAATAACCATCGACCGCATTCGTCCCTGGGAGGCAGGCCTCCCGCCTCAAGGGTGAACAACCTGTTTAGCCTCGACAACTAGGAGCCTGTCTATGTCCGAACTCGATGCCGATCTGCTCTCGATCCAGGAGGCCCGGACCCTGGCCCTGGCCGCCAAGGCCGCCCAGGAACAGTGGGCCCGCGCCAGCCAGGAACAGGTGGACCGGGTCTGCGCCGCCATGGCCGAGGCCGGGGCCGCCGCCGCCGCCGACCTGGGCGCCCAGGCGGTGCGCGAGACCGGCTACGGGGTGGCCGAGCACAAGACCCTCAAGAACCAGCTCTGCAGCACCCTGCTCTGGGACTACATCCGGGACATCCGGACGGTCGGGGTGATCGAGCGCGACGACGCCAACCGCCTGTTCCGGGTGGCCCAGCCCATGGGCGTGGTGGCCGCCCTGGTGCCCAGCACCAACCCCACCTCCACCGCCTTCTTCAAGGTCATGATCGCGGTGAAGGCCCGGGACGCCATCGTCGTCTCCCCCCACCCGGCCGCGGCCCAGTGCACCCTGGCGGCGACCCGGGTCATGGCCGAGGCGGCGGTGCGCGCCGGCGCACCCCAGGGCCTGGTCAGCTGCATGTCCCGGTGCACCCTCCCGGGCACCCAGGAGCTGATCCGCCACCGGGCGGTGTCCCTGATCCTCGCCACCGGCGGCACGCCCATGGTGCGGGCCGCCCATTCCGTGGGCAAGCCGGCCTTCGGGGTGGGCCCGGGCAACGTCCCGTGCTACGTGGACCGCAGCGCCGACCTGGCCCAGGCCGCCCGCTACCTGGTGGCCAGCAAGGCCTTCGACCACTCGGTGATCTGCGCCACCGAGCAGGCCGCGGTGGTGGACCGCCCGGTGGCGGCGGAATTCGCCCGCCTCATGGCCGCCGAGGGGGCCCACTTCGTCGCCCCGGCGGAAGCCGACGCCCTGCGCCGCACCCTGTTCCACCCGGACGGCAGCATCAATCCCGCCACCGTGGGCAAGTCGCCCCAGGTGCTGGCGCAGATGGCGGGCTTCGGGGCGCCCGACCGGGCCCGGATCCTGGTGGCGCGCCTGGACCGGGTGGGTCCCGGGGAGCCCTTGTCCCGGGAGAAGCTCACCACCGTGCTGGGTTGGTACGAGGCGGACGGGTGGCGGGCCGGGTGCGAGCGCTGCCTGGAGCTCATCGCCTTCGGCGGCGAGGGGCACTCCCTGGCCCTGCACGCCCGGGACGAGGAGGTGGTCATGGCCTTCGCCCTGGAGAAGCCCGTGCACCGGATCGTGGTCAACACCCTGTGCGCCCTGGGCGCCACAGGACTGACCACCGGGATGGCCCCGAGCATGACCCTGGGCCCGGGCGGCGTGGGCGGCGCCATCACCGGCGACAACATCGGCGTGCGCCACCTGTTCTCGGTCAAGACCCTGGCCTACGAACTGCGCGCCGCGCCGGCGGCGGCCATGGCCGGGGGCGCCGGGACGGCCGCGCCGGGGAATCCCGCGCCGGCGCGGCCCCGGGCCCCGGATGACCTGGTGGAACGGATCGTCCAGCAGGTCCTTGCGGATTTGCGCTTTTGATAGGCACAATGGCTCATCTTTCCCAACCAGAACACGGAGGTCATCGTGAATGACCCAGCATTGATCGCCCTGGGGATGGTCGAAACCAAAGGCCTGGTCGGAGCCATCGAGGCCGCCGACGCCATGGTCAAGGCCGCCAACGTCACCCTGATCGGCTCCGAGTACGTGGGCGGCGGCTACGTCACCGTGATGGTGCGCGGCGACGTGGGCGCGGTGAAGTCGGCCACCGACGCCGGCGCCGCGGCCGCCAAGCGGGTCGGAGAGCTGGTCTCCGTGCACGTGATCCCGCGCCCCGACGCCAAGGTGGAGATGATCATCCCCCAGAACACCAAGGGCGCCATCGGTGGACGCCACCAGTCCTGAACGTCCCGCGCCGTGACCCGGCAATGATGAGAGGGTCTCCATGGGCGATTCCTTCCAGCTTCGCGTCTATTCGTTCCTGGACCGCATGCAGCCCCAGTACGCGGCCTTCGTGGGCACCGTCACCCAGGGCGACCTGCCCACCGCCGGCATGGCGGCGCTGTACATCGAAGTGGCCCCGGGCAACGAGGTGTTCCGGCTGGTGGACATCGCGGTCAAGGCCACCGAGGCCCGCCCCGGCGCCCAGATCGTGGAGCGGGAGTTCGGCATGTTCGAAGTCCACTCCCGTTCCCAGGCCGAGGTGCTGGAGGCCGGGCGGATCGTGCTGGACCGCCTGGAGCTGCGCCAGGAGGAGCGGATCAGGCCCGCCCTGGCCTCGGTGCAGGTGATCACCAACGTGGACCCGTACCAGGCCCAGCTGATCAACCGGTTCCGGCGCGGCTCCATGCTGGTGCCGGGGCGGACCATGCTGGTGCTGGAGGTGGCCCCGGCGGCCTACATCAACTTCGCCGCCAACGAGGCCGAGAAGGGCGCCTCCATCGAGATCGTGCACATCTCCGGGCTGGGTCGGTTCGGGCGCATGTGGCTGTCCGGCACCGAGTCGGAGATCCTCCAGGCCCGGGACGCGGCGTTGCACGCCCTGGAATCCCTGGACGGCATCGAGGGCAGGTAGATGGTCATCACCGAGGAAGAACTGCGCCAGGCATGGCAGAACGGCCGAGGCCGGATCCCCGACTACCCGCCCGGGACCCGCTTCACCCCCGCCGCCCTGGACTTCCTGAAGACGGTCCGGCCGGCGACCGCCCCCGCCTGCGCCCCGGCCGCCCCTCCTTCCGCCGGCGAGAGCCGGGAGCTGGAGGCCCCGCCCGGGCAGCGGATGATCTACACGGTGGCGGAAGTGCCCGACCTGCTGGCCGGGGGCGGAACCACCCTGGTGGTGCACCCGTCGGTGACCGTCACCCACGCGGCCCTGGAGCTGCTGCGGAAGGCCGGGGTGCGGGTGGTGCCCTTCGTGGAGCCGTCCCACCGGATCCTGCCCGTCCCGGCGGCCTCCGCCGCGAAGGAGCGGACCCCGGACGAGGACCTGCTGCGCCGGGTCAAGGACGCGGTCCAGGCGCGCCTGGGGCGGCCGGTGGACCCGGCGCTCCTGGACGCGGTGGTGCGCCGGGTGCTGGCTGCCCTCTAGACCTCCGCCAAGGCGGCGGCCTGGACGCGGATTTCGCGGACCGCCGTGGTCTCCCATAGGTTGCCGATCCGAGGTGAGGGTGTACAGGGCCAGGGACCGGAGGTCAAAGGTAAAATAAATTTTTATAGCGTCGTGACAAGGGCATCCGGCCCCCGGCTTCGGCATCCAAGCCGGGGAAGGAACATTCCCTTGGATGCATCCCACCGGTCTTCGCGAACGCGACCATCCACCCGGACGGGCGGGGGATTCCTTTCCCCGCCCGGAACCGCCCCGCGCCTCGCAGCACGATTCCCGGTGGGGAAGGCCCGGCGTCCCGGTCTTCACCCAGGAAAGGTCGACCATGCTCTGGGGCATCGCCTTCGTCTTCCTGCTGCTGTGGATCCTCGGCCGGGTCGGGGTCTACACCCTGGGCGCCTTCGTCCATCTCTTCCTGGTGCTGGCGGCCGCCACCATCCTGCTGCAGCTGCTGCGGGGACGGAAGGCCCCTTGAGCACGGGCCCGGCCCCCCGGTGAACGCGCCCGGAGCGGCGGCGCGGATCCTGCGCGGGGCCCTGGAACTGCTGCCCGCTCTGGCCTGGGGGCCGCTCCCGGGGGCGGCCCCACCCGGGCGCCCCCCGGCCTGGAAGGCCCTGGAAGCCCGCAAAGCCACCATCGCCGCGATGGTCATCCACGTCCAGCCGGTGTTCGACTTGAGCAGGCCGTCGGAAAACGTGTGGTTCGGCCGCCTAGCCAACAAGGTGCACGTGTCCACCCGGGAGGCGGTGGTGCGCCGGGCGCTCCTGTTCAAGGAGGGCAGCCCGGTGGTGGCGCGGGAAATCTACGAGTCCGAGCGCATCCTGCGCGCCCTGCCCTTCATCAAGGAAGCCCGCATCCAGCTGGAGCCCCTGGGCCCGGACCAGGCGCGGGCCCAGGTGTGGGTGCGGGACTCCTGGACCCTCCAGGTGGACGCGGGCTTCCAGCAGGCTGGCCCTCAAGCGTCCCTTCTTCGCCCTGCGCACCCCCTGGGCGGCCACCGCCGAGATGGAAACCCGCCGCGCCATCCTGGCGGTCTACGACCAGGGCGCCGGCATCTACCAGGCCCAGTACTGGCTGAATTTCTTCCGCCTGGCTTCGGCCTGGGCGGTCCGCCGGGAGGAGGACCGGGCTTGGCGGGCGGGCGCCGCGGTCACCCTGGAGGACCGCCGCTACGGCACCGAGGTGCTGACCGTCCCCGCCACCGGAGTGCCGCCTCCGCCCGTGGACAGCCGCAGACAGCGCGGCCCGGCCCTCACCCTGGAATACCAGGAGGACGCCTTCCAGACCTTCCAGGACATCCAGGGCATGGACGTGGCCGAGGACTACAACCTGGCCTGGGGCGGGTCGGTGGAACTGGGCTCCTACAGCCGCCGCCGGGGCTCCACCCGTCCGGGCCCGTACCTGAAGCTCCAGGTGACCCGTGGCTGGGCCGGCCGGCCCCGCCACCTCACCCTGCTCAAGGGCAGGGCCTCCCTGCGGGGAGGGGGCGTGGACGCCGAGCGGCTCAAGGTCGAATCCAGCCTCGCCACCTACTACCAGGCCTCCCCGGCCTATGCGCTGGCCGGGTACCTGGCCCTGAAGCTGGTGCGCGACCCGGATCCCGAGAACCTGCTGTACGTGGGCGGGGCCGAAGGCCTGCGCGGCTACCGCAACTTCATCCACCCGGGGGACGGGCAGGTCCTCTTCTCGGTGGAGAACCGCTTCTTCACCGAGCAGCGCTGGTGGGGCCTGTTCCGGCTGGGCTTCGTGGGCTTCCTGGACGCCGGCGCGGTGCGCCGCATCGACGGCCACGGCTGGTCGCCGGTCTATCCCGACCTGGGGGTCGGCCTGCGCCTGGGCGACCTGAAGAGTTCCATGGCCAAGGTGGTCGCCCTCACCGTCTCGGTTCTGCTGGCGCAGCAGCCCGGCCAGTCCCGGTGGCAGTTCGGGATCCAGAACACGGCAAGGTTTTAAACCACCGCCACGTACAGGAACGACAGCAGCGCCAGCCCCGCCATGCCCACCGCCGTGAGGTGGGCGGTGCGGCGGTGGCCGAACAGGTAGACGTACACCGCCTTCATCAGGTTGTTGCTGGCGGTGGCGATGATGATGGCGTGCAGGATCTGGGGTTCGGTCAGCCCCAGGCTGCTCTGCAGCACCGAGACCACGAACGGGACGATGTCCGAGGCGCCCACCACCAGGGACAACGCCCGCAGCCCGGTGCCGTTGAACAGCAGCAGGACGTACTTGGTGACGAACGCCACCGAGACGAACATCAGCGCGAACAGGAATGCCGCCGAGAGCTCCAGCGGGTTGCGGTCCGCCACCTCCACCCGCTGCTCGGCCCCGGGACCGGCCTCCGCGGGCGCCTCCGGGGGCTGGCCCCGCCGGACCCACCAGGCATACCCGGCGATCAGCACGGACAGCACCAGGAACGACGGCAGCAGGCCCAGCCCGGTCAGGGGCCGGAACGCCACCACCAGGAACAGCATCCGCAGGTACATGGTGGGGGTCGACAGCAGGATGGCGGCCGCCGCCTCCCGGGCCTGGCCCTCCTGGTTGCGGGTCCGCCTGGACAGCACCAGGGTCGCCAGGGTGCTGGAGTAGAGCCCGCCCACCAGCCCGGTGAGCAGCATGCCCCGGCGCGGGTACAGGTAGGTCTGGAACACGTAGCCCAGGTAGGAGATGGCGGTGGTGACCACCACCGCCATCCAGATCTGGCGGGGCGTCACCGGCAGCACGGAGAAGATCCGCCCCGCCAGCCCGGTGGCGGGGATGGCCTGGGGGATGAGCGGCAGGATCACCGCGGCGATGGCCAGGAACTTGCAGAGGGTGACCACCTCCCCGGTGGCCAGGCGGTTGGTGAACTGGCGGATCCGGCCCTTGGAATGGAGCACCAGCAGGATGGAGATGGCGATGGCCAGCAGGAACCAGGGCGGCTCGTGGATGCCGATGGGCGCCATGGCGTAGGTCAGGAAGGCGATGATCACCCCGATCAGGCCCAGGCTCTTGTACTGGCGGATCTTGTGGTTGTAGTAGGCCAGCAGGAACGGGGTGATGACGCCCAGGCCCAGCAGGTAGGCCGCATGGGCCGGCACCGGGATCAGGTACAGCACGAAGCCCAGGAGGCCCAGGAAGATGAACGTCCGCACCGTGCCGAAGGTGTCGAACTTCCCCTCCCGCTCGTAGTAGTCCCGCAGGCCCACCCCGATCAGGGCGCTGACGGCCACGGTGAGGAGCAGGGGCATCGCTTGGGGTGGAAGTAAGGGGACCTCCCGAGGGAGAGGCGCCGGGGCACAACCGGGCGGCCGCTCCTTGCCTGGACTGGAACATCCTTGGCAAAAAGAGTGGTTGATTACCATACCTGCTCCATCTCTATAAATCAATAATTACTTTCCAGCCACCCACAGCCTCCGTCACGGCGCAAGAAGCGGGTCGCCCGGCGCGGCAGGATCGGCGATGCTGCAAGTGGAGCCGGAGCATGAACAAGCGCCTGATCACCCTCACCGCCCTCTTGATCGTTTATTTCCTCTGGGGCGGGACCTACCTGGGCATCCGCCTGGCGGTGGCAACCATCCCCCCCTACCTGATGGCCGGCACCCGGTTCCTGCTGGCGGGATCCCTGGTCTACCTATACGCCCGGCTGACCGGCGCCGAACCTCCCCTCCGCGCCCATTGGATCGACGGGGGTATCGCCGGCGGGCTGCTGCTGCTGGGAGGCAACGGCCTTATCTGCTGGTCCGAGCAGCTGGTGCCATCGGGCATCGCCGCCCTGCTGGTGGCCACGGTGCCGCTGTGGATGATCCTGCTGGGCCTCCTGGGCAAAGACCGGCGCTGGCCTGGGATCGTGGTCCTGGTGGGGATCCTCCTGGGGTTCTCCGGGATCGGCCTGCTGGTGCTGCCCGCGGGCGGCGCCAGCGGACGGGTGAACCCGGCGGGGATCGCCGCCCTGGTGGTGGCGAGCTTCCTTTGGTCGCTGGGCAGTCTCAGCTCCCGCCGGGCCCGGGTGCCCGCCTCGCCCCTGCTGGCGGTCAGCCTGCAGATGATCGTGGGGGGCGCCCTGATGCTGCTGGCCTCGGGCCTGCTGGGGGAATGGCCGCGCCTGGTCCTGGCCCGGGTGACCCTCAAATCGGTTCTGGGCATGGGCTACCTGGTCCTGTTCGGCTCGATCATCGCCTATAGCGCCTACATCTGGCTGCTGAAGAACGCCGACCCCACCTGGGTCTCCACCTACGCCTTCGTCAACCCCATCGTGGCAGTGTTCGTGGGCTGGCTGATCGCCGGCGAACGCCTCACCACCCATTCCCTGTGGGCCACGGTGGTCATCCTCCTCTCCGTGGTCATCATCACCGTCCAGAAGAACCGGGAAGCCAACGCCATCCGCCGAAGCGCGGGAAGCCCAGGATGCCTGAAGGGGGCCTAGTCAGCCGGGAAGGATCCCGGTATAGAGCAACACTACCATCGCCTGGACCTGGCCATCGGCCTGGAGGATGCCGTAGACCCTTACCGTCGCGCCGGTCACCAGCGCGGATGCCAGGCTGTTCTGGTCCATGGGGCTGACGGTGAGCGTCCCGCCGGTGCGGTCCACCTGGTAGGCCAGGGGATCCGGCCCGCCCAGGGCCACCTGAAGCACACCGGTGCCTCCGGGCAAGGCCAGGCCGAAGACTGAGCCGTTCCAGGGGGTGGCCACCGTTCCCAGGGGCAGGGCCGTGGCCTTGAGGAAGGCCGAATGGGTGGATCCCGAGTAGGTTTCGATGTCTACGCTCAGGGCGGTGGGCGCCGGTGCGGCCGGATCCAGCGTCGCATGGACCTTGAAGCCCGTGGGCAGACCCCCCAGGAAGTCGAGCCCGGTGGCGATGGGCAAAGCGTCCGCATGGGGATCGGCCGGGTTGCGGAGGTAGAACCGGGTGGCGGGGGTGATCTGGACCGGCGCCCAGGCCCCGGCCTGGTCCATCACCGTGAGGAGGCCGTTGCCCGGGTCCACTTGCAGCACATGCCCCTCCGGCCCGGCCTGGACGGCGGCGAGGTCGGTTCCGGCCCAGATCCGTGCGGCCACCAGGGAGCCGCCGGCTCCGGAGCGGGCGGCGATGCGCACGTAACGACCGGACAGGGTTCCGGCCAGGGAGGTGAAATCCTGGAGGATCCCGCCGGCGCCGGTGTCCAGGTCCAGGAAGACGGTCCCCTGGGCCGTGTCCGGCAGGATCCGGAGGCTCTGGGAGGAAGTCTTCCAGCCGCCGGGACCGGCCGGGGCCCAGGCCGGGAACACCTTGGCCACCGTGAGGCCGCCGGGGTCGAGGGCGGTCACGGCCCCGTACAGATGGCGCAGGACCAGCTGGTCGGCCGGGGTCGGATCCTGGCGCACAGGGCCGTTGAAGTTGACCGCCCACAGCGGCGCCGGATCGCCCGGGGCCCGGTGGTCCACCAGGAAAGCCGGATGGGAGAGATCGAAATCCAGTTCCAGGGGGACCGTCTGCCCCGTCGTCACCTGCAGGCTGGAGACGAAGGGCACCGTCACCGCAACCGTCTGCCGGCCTGAACCGCCCGTGGCGCCCTGGATCTGGATCCGGCCCGGCGGGACGTGCGTCCCCGGCGAATCCGGGAAGCCCGAGGACGGCTGCGGGGACGAGACCAGGGCCACGTCGCCGGGATCGGCCCCCAGAGTCACCACCGCGCCCGAATAGGTGCCCGGAGGCACCCCCAGCGCGCCCAGGATGTCGCCCACCCGGTCCAGTTCGGCCAGGTTGATCAGCGGGGCCGGGTCGGGGGCCGTGTAGATGGGCACCGCACTGCCGGCGTCCAGGCCCTGGGGGATGAGGCCGATGCCCAGGACCTTGATCCCGATGGCCGCCCAGTCCTGGTTGCTGGCGTCGATCACGCCCAGGCGGATGGCCGTCAAGGCGCCGCCGCTCCAGACGGCCGTGCCCGGGGCGCTGGCGGTGCCCGCGGCGTTGGTGGCCACGCAGCTCAAGGTGATGTCGATGCTGGTGCCGGTGTCGAAGAGGATGCTGGTCCCGGTGGAAGTCTCCAGGGTGGCGTCGGGGGTGATGGTCCAGGCGAAGGTCATGCCGGCCTGGGCCGGCACCGAGGCGGCGAAACCGGTGGTGCTGGGGGTGATGGTCGCGGGCGCGGTGATGACCGGTGTGATCGGGGCCGCCACGATGGTGCTGGTGGCCGTTCCCGGCGCGCTGGCGGTGCCGGCGATGGTCACCACGCAGGTGACCGTGAGGGTGCCCACGGGCCCGGCGGTGAGGGTCACACTGGTGTCGGTGGAGGTGCCCCCGGCGGTGACCGTGCCCCCGGTGACCGTCCAGGTGTAGGTGGCGCCCGCCTGGGCGGTGACGGAGGCGGTGACCCCGGTGGCCCCGGTGGTGAGGTCGGCCGGAACGCCCGTGATGACCGGCGTCGTGGGCGCCGCCACGACGGTGCTGGTGGCCGTTCCCGGCGCGCTGGCGGTGCCGGCGATGGTCACCACGCAGGTGACCGTGAGGGTGCCCACGGGCCCGGCGGTGAAGGTCACGCTGGTATCGGTGGAGGTGCCCCCCGCAGTGACCGTGCCCCCGGTGACCGTCCAGGTGTAGGTGGCGCCCGCCTGGGCGGTGACGGAGGCCGTGACCCCGGTGGTCCCGGTGGTGAGGCTGGCCGGGACGCCGGTGATGACCGGCGTCGTGGGCGCCGCCACGACGGAGCAGGTGGCCGTCCCGGGCGCGCTGGCGGTGCCGGCGGCGTTGGTCACCACGCAGGTGACCGTGAGGGTGCCCACCGCCCCGGCGGTGAAGGTCACGCTGGTGCTGGTCGAGGTGCCGCCGGCGGTGACCGTGCCCCCGGTGACCGTCCAGGTGTAGGTGGAGCCCGCCTGGGCCGTGGTGGACGCGGTGATGCCCGTGGTCCCGGTGGTGACGACCGCCGGGACGCCGGTGATGACAGGGGCTCCGGGAGCGCCCACCACGGTGCTGGTGGCCGTCCCCGGCGCGCTGGCGGTGCCGCCCGCGTTGATCACCACGCAGGTGACCGTGAGGGTGCCCACCGCCCCGACGGTGAAGGTGACGCTGGTGCTGGTGGCGGTGCCGCCGGCGCTGACCGTGCCCCCGGTGACCGTCCAGGTGTAGGTGGAGCCCGCCTGGGCGGTGACGGAGGCGGTGACCCCGGCGGTTCCGGTGGTCAGGGTTGCCGGAACGCCGGTGATGACCGGCGTCGTGGGCGCCGCGACAATGGCGCAGGTGGCGGTGCCTGGGGCGCTGACGGCGCCGGCCGAGTTGGTGGCCACGCAGGACAGGCCCACCGACCCGGAGGCCCCGGCGGTGAAGGTGATGGCGCTGGTCCCGGCGCCGGCGGTGATGGTGCCGTTGGTGATGGTCCAGGCCAGGGTCGAACCGGCCTGGGCCGGGGTGGTGGCGCTGTAGCCGGCCGCGCCGGCCGTGACGCTTGCCGGGGCGGTGATGACCGGGACCGTGGGCGCGGCCACTACCGTGGTGAAGGCGATTCCGGTGGGGCTCAAGGTGCCGGCCAGGTTGGTGAGCACGCAGGTCAGCTCCAGGGACCCGGCCGCGCCGGCCGTGAAGGTGATGGCGTTGGTCGCGGCGCCGGCGGTGATGGTCCCACCGGTGATGGTCCAGGTGTAGAGATCCCCGGGCACCGCCGGCACCGAGGCGGCCAGGCCGGCCGCCCCGGCGGTGGCGAAGGCCGGGCTGGTGATGACCGGCGTGCCCGGCACCGGGACGATGGCGATGGTGGCGGTGCCGGGGGCGCTGGCCGTCCCTGCGGCGTTGGTCACCACGCAGGTCAGCACGATGCTCCCGGAGGTGCCGGCGGAGAAGGTGATCCCGCTGGTGCCCGCGCCGGCGGTGAGGACCCCGCCGGTGATGGCCCAGGCGTAGGTGTCGCCCGCCTGGGCCGGCACCGAGGCGACCAGGCCGGTGGCCCCGGCGGTGACGTCCGCAGGGGCGGTGATCACCACCGCCTCCGGGGCGGCAGTGGTGGCCACGGTGGCGGTCCCGGTGGCCGTTAGGCCCGCGCCGTTGTTCACCGTCAGGGTGAAGGTGGTGTCCGCGGCCAGGGGTCCCGTGGCCACGGCCACGCCGCTGGTCACCGGGCCGATGCCGTGGTCGACGCTCCCGGCGCCGCCGCTGAACACCGCCGTGAGGGTGGTTCCGGTGCCGACGGTGACCAGGCTGCTCGCCGCCGTGAAACTGGTGATGGCGGGCACGCCTACTACGACCACAGTCACGGAGGTGGTGAGGGTCCCCAGGGGGTCCGTGTAGGTGAGGGTGTAGGTGGTGTCCACCGTGGGCTTGACCGTCACCGGCACCTCGTTGGAGACCGAGCCGATGTCCTGGTCGATGGAGGCGCTGGAGTAGCGGGTGGGGAACTGGGGGATCAGCGTGGTGCTGGAGCCGGTGGTGATGGGGTTCCGGGTGGCGAGCAGCCGGATGGTGGGCGGGTTCACATGACTGGAACCGCAGCCCAGGGTCAGACCCAGGCCTCCGAACAGGACCAGGACGGCCAGCCCCGCCCGGATGGAACCGGTGCGCAGGCGCCCCAGTCCGATGAGGATGGTCGCAAGTGCTGTCGAATAACTCATTTGTGGATAGGTTATAAACAATTTACCTAAACCACTCATGATTTAGCTCCCAAAGAACCTACATGAAGCAGCACTGACGTTAGGTCGACCGTGGTGGGAATGAATATAGGTCTCGATCCCGTTTCGGCAATTGCCTTACTACAGGCGCCTTGCACTAAACCGGAGGATCTTTTTTATCCTAGTCGCGCCGGTCCGGAGGCCTGAGGGGCCCCTCTCGGCACAGCATGGGTGATTGTTCACGCGTCGATGAACGGTACTCAACCCTAGGGCAATGACTCAGTATTTATTGGGCATTTGGAACCCGGGCCGGCCGCCGCCCCAGCGGATCATGGACAAGTCCCGTCGATCCATGGACGGTATCCCTGGGGATCGCCCAACGCGTTCCGTTAGGTCGTAATAAATTTTATATAATTGCTACGACCGATCTTTTCCCAGGACGCGTCCGGGTAGGTTTCGGCCCAGCGGGCCGGTGCCTTGGCCCGGGCCTTGGGTGAAACCTTGAACTCGAACGCCCAAACCCCGTGCGGCAAGCGCTTGCGCCGCTCGGCGACCAGGAATTCCTCCGTTAGCCGATTTCGCTCGAATTTGGCTAACGTATTAGCCAATTTCGAGATCGAAAGGGGAGCCAGCGCCCCGTTCCACACCCGGGGTTGGTCGCAAGGGGTGGACCTGGCCGGCCGGCCAGCCGACAGCAAGAAGCCCCGGCCGGGACCCGGCCGGGGCTTCTTGCCCGGTTGCCCGTCTTCAGAACGGGATGTCGTCCTCGTACCCGCCCCCGCCGCTGGCGGCCGGCGGAATCGGGCCGGTGGATTCGTACTCGTCCGCCGGACGGCCTTCGGCGGCGAACGTACGGCCGGGGGCGCCTTCCTCCATGCGGCCCAGCATCACGAAATTGTCGCAGCGGATCTCACAGGCGGTCTTCTTCACCCCGGCCTGGTCGGTGTACTCACGGTACTGGATGCGGCCCTCGATGAGCACCTGCTTGCCCTTGCGCAGGAACTTCTCGGCGGTCTCGGCCTGCTTGCCCCAGACCACGATGTTGTGCCACTCGGTCTTGGACTGCTTTTCACCCTGGGGATTCTTCCAGGTCTCGGTGGTGGCCACCGAGAACCGGGCCAGGGCCTGCCCGGACGGGGTGACTTTCAGTTCGGGGTCGCGACCGAGGTTGCCGATCAACAGGACTTTATTCAGTGAGCCCGACATGCGTTGCCTCCTTAGCTTCCGGCGGAGCTCTCCGCCTCACCCGATCTCAGTCTATCCGAGGTGGTGGTAGGGTGTTCATGATCCTCCATGGAGTGGATGTGTCAAGCCTTCTCGTGACCTGCCAGAACAAGTCCGCGGTAGCTCGCACTTACATTCCGGCCGTACGGATGGCCGGATGGACGGGCGAGATCCTGGTGGCGTCCCCGAGCGCCCCGGCGCCACCCCTGGAAGAGGCCGCCGGACTGCTCCTGACCGGAGGCTACGACATCCACCCCCGCCGCTGGGACGAACTCGAACCCCTCCACCCCACCGCCGAACCGGACGAACCCCGGGATGAGCTGGAGATCCCCCTCATCCGAGAAGCCTGGGAGCGGGGGCTGCCGATCCTGGGCATCTGCCGGGGCGTGCAGGTGCTCAACGTGGCCCTGGGCGGCAGCCTGATCCAGGACATCCCGGACCATTGCGGCCTGGCCCACGGGGTGCACATGCGGGGCAACGTCGAGGAGGCCGACGAGGCCCACGCGGTGGCCGTCGCGCCCGGGTCCCGCCTGGCCGCCCTGATGGGCAGCCTGATGGCCACCGTGAACAGCCGCCACCACCAGGCGGTGCTGCGGGTGGCGCCCTGCCTGCAGCCCGTGGCCTGGTACCGGGACCCGGACCGGGACCTGGAACTGGTGGAAGGGGTCGAGGCCCCGGACCCGGGCCGCTTCGTGGTGGGCGTCCAGTGGCACCCGGAGAACCTGGTGGCCATGGGCAACGGCACCGGGAGCGCGGCCCGGGGCATCTTCCGGGGGTTCGTCAAGGCCCTGGGGGGGCGCTGACTGCGCTAGTTCCCGGCTCCCTGGGCCACTCGGTGCCCCGCATGGGGCTTGTCCGCCGCCTTTCCGGCCGCTTTGCCGGCCGCCGCTCCCTCGTATTGCCGGGTGCCCATGATCTCCCAGTCCATCGCCCGGGCCCTGGCCGCCGCCTTGCCCGCCATCGCGCCGGCGTACTCGGCGTAGTAGGGCGCCGGCACCGGGCGCTGCCAGGAGTTGAAGGTCACCTTGCCGTTCTTGTAGACCTTGACCACGGTGAACCCGAAGAAGGGGCCGGGCTTTTCGCCATTGAGCCAGCGCCCCTCCAGCCCCTTGTCCTCCTCGGGACGCCAGAAGCCCTCCAGCGGGCATCCGGCGTTGCCGGCCACGATCTGCACCGGCCGGCGGTAGTCCGGGGCGCCGGGGCCGTGGGGCGCTTCGTCCGGCACCAGGGAATCCGCCTTCCACATGTGGGCGTGGGAGCAGATCAGGGCCACCACCTTGTCGTTCTTGACCAGGACCTGGCGGAGCTGCTCGGCCACGTCCTTGTTCAGGGAATCGTCCGGACCCGCGCCCTGGAAGTTCGACGGCGGACGGATGGGCTTGTGCCCCACCACGAAGATCCATTTGATCCAGGCGTTCCCCTGGGCCGCCTCGATGTCCCGCTTGACCCATTCCAGGGGCAGGAGGCCCAGGGTCCGCGGGTTGCCCTGGCCGGTGAGGCTGTCGGTGTTGAGCACCACGAAATGGACCATGCCCCCCTGGGTCTGGACGTTGATGGAATAGGTGTTCTTGCGCCAGTCGCCGACGACCGTGGCGCCGGCCTTCCCCGTCGCGGCGTCGGCGTTCTCCTGTTTCGGACCATCGGTGTTCTTGGGCTCGTAGCCGTTCTTCTTGATCCAGTCGTTCCAGGTCCTGGTGTCGTCCTCGTCCACGCCGGAGCTCTTGGTGGGGACGAAGACCTTGAAGGTGGTCTCGTGGTTGCCAGGCAGGAACACCACCTGGCACTTCTTGGCACGCAGGTCCTTGACGTCGTCCTTCACCACTTCCTGGAAGGGCGCCAGTTCCTCTTCCAGTTTCTTCCCCTTGTCGTTGGCGCCGAAGCCCATGACCAGGTCCCCGGTGAAGAACACCAGGGCCGGGGCCGGGTTGATCTTGTCGATGTCGTCGAAGGTCTGCTTGAGCTGCACGTAGTTGAACGCGAAGGGGTAGATGCTGTCACTCTTCTTGTTCTTGAATTTCCCCCGCACCGCGGCGGGAAGGTAGCTGGCCTGCATGGGGTTTTCCGGGGGAAATTCCGGATCCACCCGGCAGTCCCCGGTGGTGACGAAGGTCAGGACCGGGAGTTCGTTCCCGGCGGCCAGGAGGGAGGGAGCCAGCAGGAAACTGAGCAGGAGCCAGCGCAAGGGACGGGACATGGAGCCTCCGGTGGGCAGACAGTCTGGCCAGAATATAAATAATTTAATCTGCTTTTCAACCCTTCCTGGTTTTTGCAACACCATCGCCTGGACCGTTTCCGGAGCTTGCGGACGGCAACCCGGCCCTCCCGACCCGCCGGGGACCGGGCCATGGGATGCTGGGACCATGGCCCTGTCCCCCCTGCCCATCGATCCGCACTTGCCCCGGATCCTGGAGGTCTTCCAGACATCCGGGACCCTGGTGCTGGCCGCCGAGCCCGGCGCCGGCAAGACCACCCGCCTGCCCCGGGCCCTGCTGGACGCCGGGCTGCTCCGGGACGGCGCCTGCTGGGTGCTGGAGCCCCGGAGGCTGGCGGCGCGGCTGGCCGCGGCCCGGGTGGCGGCGGAGCTGGGCGAGCCCCTGGGCCGCACCGTGGGCTACGCGGTGCGGTTCGAGCACCGGACCTCCCCGGACACCCGCATCTGCTTCGTCACCGAGGGGCTGCTGCTCCGGCGCCTGCAGGACGACCCCGTCCTGAAGGGCATCCGCGCGGTGCTGCTGGACGAATTCCACGAACGCCACCTGCAGACCGACCTGGCCCTGACCCTGCTGGCCCGGCTGCGGCGCCGTTCCCGCCCGGACCTGGGCCTGGGCGTCATGAGCGCCACCCTGGACCCTGGGCCGGTGGCGGCGTTCCTGGACGCGCCCGTGGTCCAGTGCCCGGGGCGACCCTTCCCGGTGGAGGTGCGCCACCTGCCCCATCCCGACGATCGTCCCCTCCCGGTCCAGGTGGCCGAGGCGGTGGACGGCCTGTACCGGGACGGCCTCAAGGGCCACACCCTGGTGTTCCTGCCCGGGGCGGCGGAGATCCGCCAAGGCCTCGCCGCCTGCGCTCCCGCCGCCGCCCGGCACGGGCTGCGGCTGCTGCCCCTGCACGGCAGCCTGGGCTTCGACGCCCAGCAGGAGGCCGTGGCCCCGTGCGCCGAGCCCAAGGTCATCCTCAGCACCAACGTGGCGGAGAGTTCGGTGACCCTGGAGGGGGTGGCGGCGGTGGTGGATTCGGGCCTGGGCCGGGAGGCGGTGCACTCCCCCTGGTCCGGGCTGCCCGGGCTGCGCACCGCCCGCATCAGCCAGGCCCGCTGCGTCCAGCGGGCGGGCCGGGCCGGGCGCACCGGGCCGGGGCTGTGCCTGCGCCTCTTCACCCAGAGCGACGGCAACGCCCGCCCGGAGTTCGACCCCCCCGAGATCCGCCGGGCGGACCTGGCCGAGACGGTCCTGGCCCTGGCCGACCTGGGGCTGGATCCGGGCCCGGACCTGGGCTGGTTCGAGCTGCCACCCGCCGCGGCCCTGGAGGCGGCGTCGCGCCTGCTGGGGGACCTGGGCGCCCTGGACCCGCAGGGAAAGATCACGGCCATGGGGCGACGGATGGCGCGACTGCCCCTGCACCCGCGCCTGGCCCGCCTGGTGACCGCCGGGGAGGACCTGGGCATCCCGGACCTGGCACGGCTGGGGGCGGTGCTGCTGGAGACCGGCGACCTGGGCGCCCGGGCCGGGCTGGAGCGCCAGGGAGAGACCGCCGCCCACGCCCTGGACTCGGACCTGTTCCTGCGCCTGGACCAGTACCGGGAGGCCGAGGCAGCGCACTTCCACGCCGGGGCCTGCCGGGCCGCGGGCCTGGATCCCGCCGCGGTGCGCCAGGCCAGCCTGGCCTGCAAGGCCCTGGCCGGGCGCCGGGGCGCGGCCGCGCCGGAACCGGCCGACGCCGAGGCCCGCCTGCTGCGGGCCCTGCTCCGGGCCTATCCGGACCGGGTGGCCCGCATGGGGCCGAATGCCACCTGCACCTTGGCGGGCGGCGGCGGCGCCCGCCTGGACCCGGCCTGCCGGGTGCGCCGGGCGGACTGGATCCTGGCCCTGGAGGCCGAGGTCCAGAGCCAGGGGGCCGGCACCCAGGTGCTGGTGCGCACCGCCTCCAGGATCGAGCCCGACTGGCTGCTGGACGCCTTCCCGGACGACCTGCGGGAGACCGAGGAACTGGCCTTCAACCCCGGGGCCGGACGGGTGGACCTGCGCGCCACCCTCTGGTTCCGGGACCTGCCCCTGGACGAGACCCGCCGGGCCGCGCCCCCGGGCCACCCGGGCGCGGCCGCGTGCCTGGCCCGGGCGGTCCTGGCCCGGGGCCTGGGGCCCGCCCAGGAGGCCGCGGACCAGCTCCTGGCCCGGTGCGCCTTCCTGGCCGGGCTGCGCCCGGACCTGGGCATTCCCCCGCCTCCGGACCTGCTGGCCGCCCTGGTGGCCGAGGCCTGCGCCGGACGGACCACCCTGGGGGACCTGGACGGGGCCGAACTGGCCGCCGCCCTGCGCCGCCTGCTGGGCGGAACCGCCTGGGGGCTGCTGGAATCCTGGGCCCCGGACGCGGTGCCCCTGGGCAAGCGCAGGGTCAAGGTGAACTACGGCGGCGAAGCCCCCTGGATCGCCTCAAGGCTCCAGGACTTCCTGGGGCTGAAGGAGGGCCCGCGCATCGGCGGCGGCGCCGTGCCCCTGGTGCTGCACCTGCTGGCCCCCAACCAGCGGGCGGTGCAGGTGACCACCGACCTGAAGGGCTTCTGGCAGCGGGCCTACCAGGAACTGCGCCCGGCCCTGTCCCGGCGCTACCCCCGGCACCTGTGGCCCGAGGATCCGGTCTAGACAACCTGCCCGGGCTCCGCCCGGGCAAGTTGTGGGGAGCACGAGGGGGACGCAGAGCGAGCCTCGCGAGCGGGCGGTCCCCCTCGTTCACATTGCTCAGATCCTTCCGGCCAGGGGCGGCGGCAGCACGTACTTGCGCTGGCCCAGTTCCTGGTCGATGACCAGGATCCCGGTGGGGTCGTTGTTGAGGAGCTTGAGCCGGGCGTGGATGTTGCTCGAAACCGCCTGTTCCTCCACCTGCTCGGTGGTGAACCAGTCCAGCAGGGCGCGGGTGGCGTGGTCCTTTTCGGCCACCGCCAGGTCCGCCAGGGCATTGATGGATTCGGACACCTTGCGCTCATGGTCCTTGACCTGCTTGAACACTTCCTGGGGCGTGCCGAACTCCGCGGGGGGAACCTCCAGCTGCCCCAGCACCGGCTGGGCCGAGCGGTCGGTGAGGAAATTGAACAGGATCAAGGCGTGGGAGGCCTCCTCCTGGGCCTGCACCCGCATCCAGGCGGCGAAACCCTGGAGGTTGGCGGTCTCGAAGTGCCCCGCCATGGCCAGGTAGAGGTAGGCGGAGGAGAACTCCGCCATGACCTGCTGGTTGATGGCGTTCACGAGGCGTTGATTCAGCATGGTGTCTCCGGTAAAAAACCGTCAAAAAAATAGTTTACAAATTAATAAAATATAAAGTCAAGGGCCATTTTTGGATCCCAATAGTCGTTCGTCCGTCCGCCAGGTTCTGGTGAGACGCCCACCCCCGCTCGCTCCCCCCTGTTCGAACCTTCTTCGAATGTGCAACACATCTCCGGATCCCTGGCGGCCAGCTTTTTCGTCTCTGGACGTTCGCGCCAGCGAATGGCCGGAGACGGCCAGGGCGATGGGCGGGACCCGGAAGACACCCCCGGACTCCGCCCCCCTTACCCCGCCCGGCTGCCCAGGATTTCGCGCTCGAGGCTCTGCAGCCGCCGGATGCGGGCGAAGTGCCCGGGCACGCCGGCCAGTTCCTGGGGCGTCCCCAGCTGGTTGGCACGGCCGTCCTTGAGCACCAGGACCCGGTCGCACAGTTCCGCCACGAACACCCGGTGGGTGGCCAGCACCAGGGTCACGTCGCCCAGGAAGCCGCGCAGGTTCTCCAGGATCCGGGCCTCGGTCTCGGCGTCCACCGCCGACAGGGCGTCGTCCAGGAGCAGCAGCCGGGGCCGGCGCAGCAGGGCCCGGGCCAGGGCGGCGCGCTGGCGCTCGCCCCCGGAGAGCGCCACGCCGCGCTCGCCCACCACCGTGTCCAGGCCCATGGGCAGGCGGCGGATGAGGTCGTCCAGGCACACCACCCGGGCCACCTCCCACAGTTCCTCTTCGCTGGCCGTGGGCCGGCCCATGGCCAGGTTCTCCCGCAGGGTCACCGAGAACAGGAAGGCCTCCTGGGGCACCCAGCCGATGCCCGCCCAGTGGGCCCGCAGGCGGTCCGGGCCCAGGGGGGCGCCGTCCAGGTCCAGGGCGCCGGCCTGGAGTTCCCGCAGCCCGGCCAGCACCTGCAGCAGGATGGTCTTGCCCGAGCCGATGGGGCCCACCACCGCCAGCCGGCTCCCGGCGGGCAGGTCCAGGTCCAGGGGGCCCAGCCCCCGCTCGGACTCGAACCAGTGCACCATCCCCCGCCCGGCCAGCGCGGCAGGGGCGGCGGCAGGGGCGGCGGCGGGATCCGGAGGCGCCGGCGCCGGGCCGTCCGCGAACGGGAGCGGCGCCAGGGCCGTGTCCAGGATGTAGTCGATGCGCTCCTGCCCGGCCTTGCCGCGCTGGAACAGGTTGGCGGCCCAGCCCAGGGACATGATGGGCCAGGCCAGGGCCGCCAGGTAGCCGGTGAAGGCGGTGAGGTCCCCCAGGGTCAGCCCTCCGTGCAGCACCAGGGTCCCGCCATAGGCCACCAGCACCAGGGCCGAGAGCCCGGCGGTGAAAGCGGACATCGGCAGGTAGCTGCCGAACATGATCGACTGCTGGATGTTCATGCGCGCCTGCTCCCGGCTCAGCTGGCCGAAGGCCTCCACCCGCAGGTCCTCCAGGCCGAACGCCTGGACCACCTTCTCCCCGGAGATGGTCTCGTGGCTGAAGGTGTTCAGCTTCGAGGTCACCACCTGGATGCGCTGCTGCAGCCGGTGGCTGGTCCGGCCGATGAAGTAGAACCCCAGGGCCAGCAGGGAGAACGGCATCAGCACCGCCAGCGCCAGGCGCGGGCTGGCGTGCACCATCAGGGCCAGGGTCATGGGCAGGATGCTGGCGGTCTGGAGCAGGCTCATGAGCCCGGGCCCGGTGGCCATGCGCACCGTGTTCACGTCGTCGCCGATCCGGCTCATCAGGTCGCCGGTGAGGCTGCGCTCGTAGAAGGCGTGGGGCATGGCCAGGAGGAAGTCGAAGATCTGCTCCCGCTGCCGCTTCTCCACCGCCCGGCTGAGCCCGATGAGGATGTTGCGCATCAGGTAGCGCCCGATCCCCGCCACCAGGGTGAAGCCCAGCATCCACAGCAGGTAGGTGCGGCTGACGGCCCAGGCCCGCAGTTCCAGGGCATGCACCGCCCGCCCGGACCAGTACGGCACCCAGGCCGCGGCCAGGCTGCACAAGAGGGTCGAGGCCAGGCCCAGCGTCAGGATCCGACGGTGGGGCGCCACCAGCTTCCACCACCAGGGCTCGCTTTGGGCCGGGCCAGATTGCACAGATCCTCCAAATCCATTCATCATAGCTTCCGTTCCTGTCACCGGAGGCGCCATGTCCCTCGTCGGCAAGCCCATCCCCCCCTTCTCCCTGGCGGACGACCAGGGCGGAACCGTCACCCCGGCCGCCTTCAAGGGCGCCTGGACCGTGCTCTACGCCTACCCCAAGGACGCCACCCCCGGCTGCACCACCGAGGCCTGCGACTTCCGCGACAGCTGGTCCCGGGTCCAGGCGGCGGGCGCCAAGGTCTACGGCCTTTCCCGGGACTCGGTGGCCTCCCACCAGAAGTTCCGGGCCAACCAGAAGCTGCCCTTCCCCCTGCTGTCCGACCCCGACAAGGCCCTGCTGGCGCCCCTGGGCGCCTGGGGGAAGAAGGTCATGTACGGCAAGGAGACCGAAGGGATCATCCGGTCCACCTTCCTGGTGGATCCCCAGGGCGTGGTCCGGCACGTGTGGCCCAAGGTCAGCGTCAAGGGGCACGTGCAGGAAGTGCTGGAGGTGCTGGAGGGGCTGAAGAAGGGGTGAGGCCGGACCCGGCGCCGCACCCTCCTCCACGGCACCGGTTCCAAGCTAACTCCAATAATTTTAAAACATCGATTTTCAGAAAAGAAGCTTGCAATTCCAATATAAGGTTATATTTTTAGAGAGGTAAACGTTGGCCCCTTTGAAGGACTTAGGTTATGGACTGCTCGCTGTGGTGCATCCCAATGAAGGACGTGGCAAGTCCATGGAACCTCCGCACGTCCATGTGTACGACGCGGATGGAGAGGTGAAGATCGACTTGGCAAATTTCAAGGTACTGGCTTGCCGAGCCATGAGAAGAGGCCAAGTCAAGAAGGCAGTGGCCCTGGTGGAAATGAAGAAGGCGCAGTTGATGGAGTTGTGGCATGCGAGCCGTCCGAGTGAATGACGAGAAAGTGAAGGGAATCCGGTACTGGATCGAAGCGGCGAAGGTCCACGTGGAAATGGAGGATGGGCGGGAAGCCGCCGTTCCCATCGCCTGGTACCCCCGTCTGGCCGGAGCGGGGGAGCATGAACTACTGGCGTTCAAGATCATGGGCGGCGGGAGGCTGATCCACTGGCCTCGACTTGAGGAGGCTCTGGGGATTGAAACCATCCTTCACGGGATCCCTGGACAGCAGCCACCCACTGGTGTGCTCCTGCCTCGCGCCCTGAGAATCAGAGCTTTGAGGGTCGAGGCCAAGTTGACCCAGGTGGAACTGGCCCATCGGCTTGGCTGCTCCCAGGCCCTGGTGAGCATGGCCGAGAAAGGCAAGACCTGGGTGGGCTCGGACTGGGAGTCGAGAGTCCGCAAGGCATGCAGGAACGGGAAGCCGCTACAGTCGACGACGGTTCCGGTCCGCCGGAGCATCCGCGCCAAGGTCAAGGTCTGACCCGGACCGGTGCCCAGGACCGTTCCTTGGGTCTGCCTGGTCCTCACGCCCGTGATCGCGGGGAACAGGGTTTCTCCCTGGCGGATGCCATCGTCCTCGCTGACGGCATCAGACAGACCTTCGACGACGTCCTGAAGGTGCAAGGCATCCCCATCCCCGAGCTGCTCGAGGCCTGCCCTGGTCACGCGGATCACTGAAGGGGCCCTGGCCACCTTCCAGAGCTACCAGACCGTGTCGCCTTGATCCCGGGCCTGGGACGGGCCCCGCTCAGTCCCCCATGATGTTGAACCCGCCGTCCACGTAGAGCACCTGCCCGGTGATCCCCCGGGACAGGGGGCTCAGCAGGAACAGCGCCGCGTCGGCCACTTCCTCGGTCTCGGTGTCCTTGCGCAGGGGGGCGCGGTTGCGGTGCTGGCGCTGCATGCCGCCGAAGCCGGAGATGCCCGAGGCGGCCAGGGTCTTGATGGGGCCCGCCGAGACCGCGTTGACCCGGATCCCCTGGGGGCCCAGGTCCGAGGCCAGGTAGCGCACGCTGGCCTCCAGGGAGGCCTTGGCCACGCCCATCACGTTGTAGTTGGGGATCACCCGGGTGCTGCCCAGGTAGGTGAGCGCCACCACCGCGCCCCCCTGGGTCATGAGCGGCTGGGCCGAGTTGGCCAGGGCGGCCAGGGAGAAGGCGCTCACGTCGTGGGCCACGTGGAAGGCCTCCCGGCTGGTGGCCACGAACTGCCCCTCCAGGGCTTCCCGGGGGGCGAAGGCCACCGCGTGCACCAGGAAGTCCAGGCGGCCCCAGACCCGCTTGAGCAGCTCGAAGGTCATGATAATCTGTTTATCAGAGGTGACATCCATGGGAATCAGCACGGGCTTTTCGAGGGTCTCCGCCAGTTCCCGCACGTGCTTGCCCAGCCGCTCGTTCTGGTAGGTGATGGCCAGCTCCGCCCCCTCCGCGGCCAGCTTCTGGGCGATGCCCCAGGCGATGGACCACTTGTTGGCGACCCCCACCACCAGTCCCCGCTTCCCCTCCATGAGCATGTTGCCTCCTTCAAAGATCCGCGACATCGCCTCAGGGTTGGTCGGCCGGAGCGAGCCCTCGCCAGGGTACCCTGAAGCGAGAATGGAACAAATACCGTAAACAACCCCTCCCTAAAGGTCCTTGCAGGACTGGAAAGTCCAGCAAACCTGGCTATGTTCCGACTCGCGTTGACGTCGCTGTGGGCCAGGTTCCCACAGGAACAGGCGAAGCGATGCTGCACCCGTTTGCCGAGCCCTCCACCCCCTGGATCGAGTAGGTGCGGCGATCAAAGTTGACGGACGTGGGGTTGAAGGTGATCGCCGGGACAGGTTGGTCCTTGGGGATGCCCTCATGGGTTCGCAACGCCTTGTAGGCGTCCGCCACCCGGTGGATGGCCTGACAGACCATTTGGCTGCCCAAGGTGGGAAACGTCTCCCGGATCTGGTAATAGACTAGGTGGTGCAGCTGCACCCGGTTCCAGCACCGGTGCTTCTGGACGAACGGGACCATCGCATTGCAGGCCTCGGAAAAGAGCCTCGAGAGATCAGAAAACGCCTCAGCCTGCAGCGGCGTCGTCAAACAGTTTGAAGGAGCCGGTTCGTTTCATTTCGTTATTTTTTGCCAGCCCGAATGGTTGTCAAGTATCCATTCCTCCCCGCCCTAAAGGACGGGGTTTCCTGGACAATCCGATGAATCCCGTCCCTTGCCTCCTCCTGATTGTCGGCGCCCAGGCCCAGCCACCCGGCCCGGCCCCCATTCCGGCCCCGACGTACGCCCCCCGGCCTGACCTGGAGGCGGGACGCTACCTGAAGGCCCTGGGCGACGCCGAGGCGGTGCTCAAGCAGCAGCCGGAGAACGCCCTGGCCTGGGCCGCCAAGTCCCAGGCCCTCACCGCCCTGGTCCGGCTCCCGGAGGCGCTGGAGGCGGCCCAGAAGGCCCTGGCCCTCAAGTCCGGCCTCCCCGACGGCCTCCTGGCCCGGGCCCTGGCCCAGGGGGGCATCGCCGTGCAGCAGCGCAACCTGGGGAGCCTGCGCCAGATGGCCTATGCCATGGACGACCTCAAGGCCGCCGTGGAGGCCGACCCCACCCTGGTCAACGGCTGGATGTCCCTGGGCCTGGCCTACGAGCAGCTGCCCGGGATCCTGGGCGGATCCACCCGCCAGGCCCTGGCCTGCGCCGAGAGCCTCAAGAAAGTGGACAAGGTCCGGGGCGACGTGCTGGAGGGCACCGTGCTGGCCATGGAGAAGCGCTGGGCGGAGGCCCTGACCTGCTTCAACCGCGCCCTGGCCGCCGCCCCCAGGGACCCGGAGGTGATCTACGGCTACCTGGACGCCCTGGGCAGCCGGGAGACCCGCAAGGTCCTGGGCGTCGAGCCCCAGCGCAAGATCGAAGCCCAGGAGGCCATGCGCCTCCTGCCCGCCTGCGGGAACCACGCCCGTCCCCTCACCACCGTGTGCGACGCCCTCCTGGACGCCGGCAAGCCCGAGGACGCCTGGCGCATCGCCAGGGAAGCCCTGCCGGCTTCCGACGCCCCCAGCCTGCTGCGCCTGCAGCTGGGCAAGATCTCGGCCCGGTTCGGGGTGCACCTGGAGGAAGGCCTGAAGTGCCTGGACCAAGTCCTGAAGGAGCCCCTGGAAGGCGGGTCGGGGGGCTACGGCACAGCCCACTGGCGCCGGGGCCAGGTGCTCAAGGCGATGGGTCGCAAGGAGGAGGCCAGGGCCGCGGCCCAGGCAGCGCTGCGCCTGGATCCCAAGGATACCAAGGCCAAGGGGCTGCTCAAGGAACTCCAATAGGAAATATGGGAAATACGAAAATTTGGCCCGCCCGCCCGCAGGCCCGTGAGGGTTTACGGGTAACGTTGATCCATGCACATCCCAACCGAGTCGTTGTTGACCCTCCTGGCCCTGGTGGGCCTGTTCCTGCTCGGCTGGGCCAACGCCACCCCCCTGTTCGAGCAGCTGTCCAACAGCCGCCTGGCCTACCTCACCCTGCTGGCCCTGGTCCTGCTGGTGCTGTGGTCCGCCCTGCGGGGCAAGCGCTCCCGCATCGCGGGGCTGGCGCGCGCCTGGTGGCCGGTGGTGGGCGTCCTGCTGGTGTACGAGAGTCTGAAGCACATGCACGCCAACCGGATCACCGAGTGGCTGGGAATCCTGCCCAAGGACGGGCTCATGCTCTGGCTGGACGAGCGGCTGTTCTTCGGCAAGGCGCTGCCCCTGTGGCTGGAGCCCCTGGGCACCCCCTGGTTCTCCCAGGTGATGTGGCTCTTCTATGTCTGGGTGTACTACCTGGGGCCGGTGGTGCTGCTGGGGTGGGCCTACTTCGTGCTCGAGGACGAGGACCTGTTCCGGACCCTGAGGCGGGCCCTGGTGGCATGTCTCCTGGGCGGCTACGTGCTCTACCTGCTGGTGCCGGTGGCGGGCCCCCTGTTCCTGATCGGCGACCGCTTCTCCCGGCCGATCCTGACCCAGCCGGCCTTGCGGACGCTAGTGTTCTCGGACCTGCGCTTCAACTGGGACTGCTTCCCCAGCCTGCACACCGCCCTGGTGTGGCTGCTGCCCGTGGTGGCCTGGCGGAAGCTGCCGCGCCTGGGACGCATCGCCGCGGTGGTCGGCGCCTCGGGGGTCACCCTGGCCACGGTGGTGCTGCGCTTCCACTATGGCGTGGACCTGATCGCCGGGCTGCTATGGACCGGCCTGGTGTGGGCGGCGGTGCGCAAGCTGCCGGCCGCCTTCTGGACCCCGGAAATCCCGCTTCCGGCCCTGCCCCTGGCGGCCCTGCGTTCGCTTCGGGCACGGCTGGGGATCCTGGCTCTGCTGTTCGTCACCACCGGGTGCGCCGGCCTCCTGGCGGAACAGGCCTTCGAGAAGCTGCTGGGCACCTTGTTGGGCGCTTCCACCCCGGCGGCCGCGGTGGTGCTGGCGGTCTACTTCCTCGGGCTCACCACCGGCGCCGCCTGCGGGGGCCGGCTTCTGCGCGCCAGCGGCAACCCGCTCCGGCTCTACGCCTACCTGGAGGGCGGCATCGCCCTGTGGGCCCTGGTCCTGTACCTGGGCTTCGCCCAGCTCACCACGGTATTCGCGCCCTTGCTGTGCCTGGGCGCGGGCCATTTCTGGCTGCTCCAGCTGCTGCGCATGGTGGTGGCGATGGTCTGGATCCTGCCCTCCACCTTCCTGATGGGCGCCACGTTCCCGGCAGTGGTGGCCTCCCTGGCGGGGCTGCGCTGTCCCCGGCCGCGCCGGACCATGGCCGGGTTCTACGCGCTGAACCTGCTGGGGGCGGTGGCCGGCTCGCTGGTTGGGCCGTACCTGGCCTTCCCCCACTGGGGCGTTGACGGGACCCTGCTGTTCACCTTCACCCTGGACGGGCTGGTGTTCCTGGCCGCCTTCGGCCTGGCCGAATCGGCCCGCCTGCGCCGGTCCCCGGCGGCCCTTTCCCAGGCGGATCCGGTCCGGTTCCGGCTGAGCTCCCTGGATCCCGGGCGGGCGGTCCTGCTCACCGTGGCCCTGGTCTCCGGGGGCGTGTTCTTCGCCCTGGAGGTGCTCTGGACCCACCTGCTGTCGACCGTGCTGGGCAACAGTGTCTACGCCTTCGCGGCCATGCTGGGGCTGGTGCTGGCCGGGCTGTGGGCGGGCGGCGTCCTGGGCAGCCGGCTGGGACGGGGCGACCGGCCCCTGCCGGGCTGGATCCTGGCCGGGCTCTACTTCCTGGGATCGGCCGCCCTGCTGGCGACCTTCGACCGCTGGCCCCAGGTCCCCCACGCCTTCACGGTCTGGGGGGCGGGGCTGACCACCTTCGCCCAGGGCGAGGTGCTGCGCTGGATCCAGGCAGGCATCCAGGTGCTGCCCCCGGCGGTGGTCCTGGGCATGGTCTATCCGTCCCTGTTCCGCCTGGAGGGGTTCCCTCTGGAGGACCGGGCGGCCTTCGCGGGATGGATGGGGGCGTCCAACTCGGTGGGGTGCATCGTCGGCGCCCTGGCCACCGGGTTCATCTTCATCCCCGCCTGGGGCTCCGAGACCTGCCTGCTCCTGGTGGGCGGGCTGTGCGGGGCCCTGGGGAGCCTCCTGGCCTGGCACTTCACCCGCGGCCCCGTGCGCAAGGCCGCCCTGGCCGCGGGCGTGCTGGTGCTGGTACTGTGGGCGGTGCAGGCCCCCTGGAACCAGCTGGAGCTCACCTCGGGCGAGCACGTCTACTTTCGCCCCGACCAGGTGGGCACCCAGACCCGCCTGGCGTTCTTCCAGGAGGACACCCGCGGGGGCATCACCACCGTGGTGCAGAACCCGGCCGGCACCAAGAACTGGCCCAGGCCCTACCAGACCCTGCTCACCAACGGGAAATTCCAGGGCAACGATGCCTGGGAGACCGACGCCCAGACCGGGTTCGCGCTCATCCCCATCCTCCAGGCCCGGTCGTTCCGGGACGCCTGCGTCATCGGCCTGGGGGTGGGGCGCACCGCCCAGGTGGTGGAGAGCATGGGCTTCGGGTCCATCGACGTGGCCGAGATCGCCCCGGGGGTCGCCGAGGCCGCCCGCAGCCACTTCGCCGACCTCAACGGGCGCGTGCTGGAACAGCCCAACGTGCACCTGGAGCTGGAGGACGGGCGCAACCTGCTGCTGCTGCACCCGGAGCGCAGCTACGACCTGATCACCATGGAGCTCACCAGCGTCTGGTTCGCCGGCGCCACCAACCTGTACAGCCGCGAGTTCTACCAGCTGGCCAAGGCCCGGCTCCGGCCCGGGGGCATCTTCCAGCAGTGGATCCAGCTGCACCACATCGGGCCGTACGAGGTGGGTTGCGTCATGGCGACCCTGCATTCCGTGTTCCCGGACGTCAGCTTCTGGGTGTTCGGGCACCAGGGCATCCTGGTGGCCAGCGACAGACCCCAGGCGGTGCAGCCGGAGGCCGTGGCCCGGTTCCTGGATCGGGGCGCGGCCGGGCTGGGCATCGCCCCGGACCGGGCCCGGGACTATCTGGGCTCGGTGCTGGCCAGCCGGCTGTTGGCGCCCGAGGAAATGGCCCGCCTGGTGGCGAACGTGCCACTGGTGGTCAACACGGACCGCAACCGTTTCCTGGAATACGCCACTCCCCGCTACAACCTCAGCCGGGTCGACCACCCGGCCGCCAATCTCCAGGCCCTGGGCCTGTTCGCCGCGTTCCCGGACCAGGCGGTGGCCGGGAGCGGCCCCGCCTTCCTGGCCGCCATGGTCTCGGGCAAGACGGCGCTGGCGCGGTTCACCCCGGGCGCCGAGCCCAAGGTTCCCTGACCCTGGCCCCCGGACGTCACCGGGACTGACGCCCCGCGTCACCTTCTTGGCGGGATCCGGGGCCGGATGTTGAAAAGTTCCACCTTCCTTCTTTCCAGGATTCCAAGCTGGAGGTAAGGTGGACCGGAACACCTCGGATCCGGGAAACAAAATGGTACCGCCATTGCTTACCTCTGGGTCGGTACCCGTCAAGGAGACATCCCATGAAGAAACAGTCCGGCTTCACCCTCATCGAATTGCTGCTGGTCCTCGCCATCATCGGCATCATCAGCGCCATCGCCATCCCGGCCCTGCTCGGCCAGCGCGCCCGGGCCCGCGACAAGTCCTGCATCAGCAACATGGAAGGCCGCGTGGGCGACCTGATCGGCCAGTACGACAAGTTCAAGGAAGCGGGCTACACCAACACCTCCATCGCGACCAGCCTCACCGCCTACCTCACCCATACGGGCGGGGCCGACAAGAACCCCTGGAACCTGGCCGCTTCCGCCTTCGTCTACACGGTAGACAACGTAGGCTCCGGCGTCTGGACGACCCAGAGCAACGCCGTCACCGCCCTCCGGGTCATCGCCGCGGGAGCCACCAAGGGCCAGGCTAATTTCGGCATCTCCTTCCCCGGCACCAACATCCCCGGCTTCCTCGGCGGCTGCGTGCTGATCGACGGCAAGGTCGAGGGCTCCAACACGGTGGTGAAGGTCTCCGCCATCGAATAGCTGTAAACTTCAAGCAGACAGGGGAGGGGGTCCTGCACCCCCTCTCTTTTTGTGGAGGCAAGAGATGGAGCGGCACCGGCTGGCCAGGTGGGGGGCCCCTTTGGGCGCGGGGGCGGTGTTCTTCCTGGCCCTCGCTCTGGCCCTGCTCATCCGGTTCAAGACCGCCGAGGCGGGCCTGGCCGTGCTGGTGGGGAGCGGCTTCATGACCGGGCCGGTCAAGGCCTTCGCCCTCCGGTTCGCCCTCACCCTCATGCTGCCCTTCTACATGCTGGCGGGCCTGTTTATGTGGAGCCTGGCCCTGGCCCTGGCCAGTGCCTTCGTGAAGGGGTATTCCGATGTCTGGAAGGCCCGGGAGGGCTTCCAGCTCACCCTGGCCGCCCTGGGCTGGGTCCACCTGTATTTGTGGTGGGAAGTCCCCTCCACCCTGTGGCTGATCCCGGGCCTGCGCCGACTGTCCTTCTGGCTGCTGCTGCCCCTGCTCCTGGTGGTGGTCCTGGGCTACCCGGTCCGGTGGCTGCGGGCCAAGGGCCTGGGCTGGGGGCGGGGCGCGGCCCTGGCCGCGGGCTGGCTGCTGGTCTGGTCCCTGCTGCCCTGGGCCCCCCAGCGCCTGCCCCGGCTGCTGAGCCCGGCCCGGGGCGGCTCCGACCCGGCCAAGGTGCTGATCATCGGCCTGGACGGGTTGCGGGAGGACGTGGGCCAGGCGGCCACCCAGGGGTGGGTCGGCACCTCCTACACCCACGCCTACACCGTGATTCCCGCCACCCGCCTGCTCTGGCACATCCTCTGGGGGGGCGACCCGCTCTTCTACACTGTGGGCCACGCCCCGCCGGCCCTGGAGGAGTACACCGGAACGCCCATGCTCCCCCTGGTGGACGCCGCCGAGCGCATGGGCTGGAAGCCCCGGTTCTACATCGATGACGGGGGCACCATCGGCCTCATCGGACGGCAGCTGGCCTTCGACGACATGCTCATGCCGGCCCCGGGCTGGGAGAACTTCGTCAACTCCAACCTGAGCGGCTCCTTCCCGCTCTTCGCGGCCTGGGAGAACTGGGGCAGGGCCTTCCCTACCACCAACCCCTGGGCGCCCCTGGACGCGGGCCTGAGGGAAACCCTGCGCCTGGGGCGGGGCAGCAAGTGGGTCATGTTCCACTCCTGCCTGGCCCATCAGCCCATCTTCCCGCGGCGGGAGGAACTGGCCCGGATCCCCCGCTGGTGGACCCTCGCCCCCTACGAACTGGAGCCCTACGTCGCCCGCCAGCAGGTGACCCCGGAACGGGCCGCCCACTATGATCCCCGCCGGGACCCGTTCAACATCTACGCCATCCGCATGGAGGCCATCCTCAAGGCCTGGGAGCCCATCTGGAACGGCCTGGCCCAGGATCCCATGTACCAGGACGCCGCCCGCATCCTGTTTTCCGACCACGGCGAGCGCTTCTACCACGTGACCAACGACATCCAGCTTGGCGGGGTGCACGGCTACAACCTGGACCCCTGGGAGGCCCGGATCATGCTGAAGATCGCCGGCCCGGGCTTCGCCGCCCAGGCCGGGACCCCGCCCAGCACCGCCACCGTGAGCGTGCTGTCCCTCCGGGACGGCATCGCCCGGGTGCTGAAGACCGGAGCGCCCATCACCCCCGACTTCATCGAGCACGACTGCCCCGTAGCGCCCATGCGCTACCACTGCCTGGACCTGTCCCTGCTCACGACGGAACCGGCCGAGTACCGCCTGGTGACCATGTCCTCGCTGGTCGGGGGCACCGGCATCGCCCCTGGCGGCATCTGGTTCACCCGCTACGACAAGCCCGCCTCGGAGCGGGCCGAGGACGTGACCGTCGCCTGGGGGCGCGGGGCCCAGCTGGAGGTGATCCGCCCCTTGAAGGCCGGCGGCGCCCACCGCTTCCTGTACGACGACTTCACCCTGACGTCCATCGCCACGGTCTCCGAGGACGCCTACAAGGCGGAGAAGGAGAAGATCAAGCACGCCCTGGCGGCCCACTCGCCCGAGGCCATCTTCGGCAACTGACCGCTCAGTACTTCGTGATGGTCGCCGAGCCGTTCTGGTTGACCGTGTAGATCACGTAGCTGGCGCCCAGGGAGGGATCCATCACGTTGATGGCGTAGGTGAGCCCAGCGCCTCCGACGGTTACCGAGAAATTCATTCTGCTGTTGCCCTTGGGGGTGAAGTTGAGGGCCGAGGCGGCCGTTCCCCCAGCCGTCAGCACCCCGCCGGTCCAGGCGTACTGGGCCCCGGAGGTCCCGTAGATCCCCGCGTCCGCCTTGTAGGTCTCCAGCTGCATGCGCAGCACCTGGGCGTTGGACTCGGCGTCCCCGATCAGCCTGGCCCGGCGGCGCTGGGAGACGAAGGCGGGGATGGCGATGGCGGCGATGATGCCCATGATGGCCATTACCAGAAGCAACTCGATGAGGCTGAACCCTTCGGCCCTGCGCTTTCGGAACATGGGACGGCTCCTGGACAACCAATATACGCAAAAATCATGCGTCTTTAAAGCGTACTCCTAGGCCAGGGGCAGATGCACCCACCCGACCCCGAAGTGGTCCAGGATGGCCTGCCGCTCCTGGCGCTCCTGATCCCCCATGCTGGTGTAGGGGCGCAGGAACACCACCCGCCGGATCCCCCGCCGGACCAGGGCCCGGGTGCAGGTGAGGCAGGGCTCGTCGGTGACGTAGGCGGCGGCCACCGGGCCGTCGCAGAACCCCAGGGCGTTCTCCTCCGCATGACTGGTGTGCAGGCAGCGCTGCCCGGGCCCGCAGGTCTCCGGGGTGCAGTGGGGCATGCCCGGCAGGGCCCCGTTGTAGCCTCCGGAGGCGATCCCGCCGTCGGGGCGGAGCAGCACGCAGCCCACCTTGAGCCGGCAGCAGGTGCCCAGGCGGCTCAGCTCCATCGCCATGCGCAGGAACACTTCGTCCTTGAGGTTGCCGCGTTCGGTCATGGAGGCTCCTGGGGGAAATTGTACACGGAGCGCACAGACCTCCCGTCACCCCGGCGAGACATCGATGGCGATCTCCTGCACCGGCCCGTCCGAGCGCTCCACCCAGAGCACTTGCGCTCCCAGGGTCCGGGCCAGGGCGTTGACCCCTTCCCGGGTCTCGGGCTGGAGGGCGTTCTTGAGTTCGACGTGCAGGGTCAGGCGCACCAGGGTCCCACGCAGGCGCTCCCCCTGGCGCGCCATCTCCCGGTAGACCCCCAGCACCGCGGTCTCGGCGCTGAGCCTCCGGCCGGAGCCGCCGCAGTGGGGGCAGGCGGAGGTGAGCAGGCGCTCCAGGCTGGGCCCGGTGCGCTTGCGGGTCATCTCCACCAGCCCGAAGTCGCTGATTTCCACCGCCCGGGCGTGGTTCCGGTCCCGCTCCAGCTCCTCCTGCAGCCGCTTCATCACGTTCTCCCGGTGGGCCAGGTCCATCATGTCGATGAAGTCGATGACGATGATCCCCCCCAGGTTGCGCAGGCGCAGCTGGCGGACGATCTCGGGGATGGCCTCCATGTTGGTGAGATAGACCGTCTCCTCCAGGTCCTTCTTGCCCACGAACTTGCCGGTGTTCACGTCCACGCTCACCAGCGCCTCGGTCTGGTTGATGACGATGCTGCCTCCGTGCTTGAGGAACACCTTGGGCTGGTGGGCCGCCTCGATCTCCTTCTCGATGGCGAACGCCTCGAAGATGGGCAGGTCGCTGGTGAAGTGCTTGACCCGCCCCACCCATTCCGGATGCAGGCGGCTGACGAAGTCCACCACCTCGCGGTAGGTGTCGTCCCGGTCCACCCAGAAGCTGGCCACCTCCTCCCGGAACAAGTCGCGCAGGACTTTCTGCAGCAGGCGGAAATCCTTCCACACCAGGCTCGGGGCGTGGTTCTGCTGGCACTTCGCCTGCAGGTCCGCCCACAGCTCGCGCAGGTAGGCCACGTCGCCGACCAGGTCCTCGTCCTTCTCTCCGATGGCGGCGGTGCGGACGATGAAGCCCTCCCCCGGCTGGGCGTGGCCCTTGATCAGCGCCCGCAGCCGCTCGCGCTCCTGGGGACTGACGATCTTGCGGGAGATCCCCACGTGCTCGATGCCCGGCATGAACACCAGGAACCGTCCGGGGAAGCTGATGTGCCGGGAGAGCCGCGGGCCCTTGCTGCCGATGGGATCCTTGACCACCTGCACCAGGATGTCCTCGCCCTCCTTCACCGGCGGCAGGGCGATGGGCGTCACCGGAAAATCCAGGGTGCCGCTCTCCAGGTCCTCGTCCTCGGCGGTTTCCTCGCTGGGCAATCGGTGAGCCTCCGGCTCCTCCAGGTAGAGGAAGCCGTCCTTGGCCCCGCCGATGGCCACGAAGGCGCTCTGCATGCCCTGCAGGAGCTTGGCCACCTTGCCTTTGTACACATCCCCCACCTGGCTGGCCTGGGTGGCCCGTTCAATGAACAATTCGCATAGTTGCCCGTTCTCCAGGAGGGCTATGCGCGTCTCCAGCGGGGTCGCATTGACCACGAGGGACCGTCGGACTTCCATGGCTTGTACCTCTCCAAAACTCGGCCGGAACGCAACGGGCGGTCCCCCAGGCGCCCCCGGCCGTACCAGACCGGGAGCGTACCCTTTTTAACAAGTCTAAGGAATTATGGGAAGGAGAAGTTCGGGGTGCGGCCCGCCCGGAAGGGGCACCCGCCGGCCGGCCCCCGGCCTCCCTATAGGTTGCCGGGAACCGGGCGGAACCCTATGCTCAGAACGGATGGGCCGGCGCCTGCCGACCGTCCGACGACCCCTTGGCCCATTCCATGAAACTCCCCGGCTTCCTCGCCCTTGCCTGCGTCAGCGGGATCCTGGTGTACGCCCTGGGCGCCGAACTGGCCGCGCTGCCGCCCCGGGTGAAGGTGCCTCCGGGGGCCACCCTGGTCTCCTTCGCCGACCTGGCCGGAACCGACCTGCCGGGCGACCCGGGCCAAGCCCGCCAGGGCGACTACCTGAAGGGGGTGCCGGACCGGATCCGCAAGCTGGACAACCACCGGGTGGTCATCGAGGGCTTCATGATCCCCACCGGGACCGAGCGCGCCCGGGTACGCAGCTTCCTGCTGGTGCGCATGCAGGCCAGCTGCTGCTTCGGGCTGCCGCCCCAGATCTCCGACATCATGGAGGTCCGGATGGCGGGCGAGTCCGCCGAGCCGCTCAGGGACCGCACCGTGGACGTGGTCGGCACCTTCCACGTGCAGGAGCACTGGGCCGGGCCGTACCTCGGCTCCCTGTACCAGATGGACGCGGACACTGTGACCGCCGGGGGCGGACCGGGCCCCATGCCCCTGACCGAGATCCCCCAGGTCCAGGGGCTGGAATAGGCCGGGCCGGCTCCGCGCCTCGTCCCTGCGGCAGGGACTCCCGCCAGGCCGGGAAATCGGCCATCCTAGCTTCATGCCCGACCATTCCCCCCTCGCCGCCGCGCCCCCGGCCCAGCGCTCCATTCACTACCGCCGCCGCTGGGCCTACGCGCTCTGGGTGGCCCTGCTGCTCCTGAGCGCCTGGGCCCTGGTGCTGTGGGAGCGGCCCCCGGTCCTCGCCTCGGCCTCCCTGGTGGTGAAGGTGCAGATCCGGAACGCCCCCCCGGGCGCCCAGGTCAAGGCCTGGGCCGGTCCGCGCTCCCGGTGGACCGGCCCCGCCCTGTTCGCCGCCTCCCCCATCCAGGTGCCCCTGGACCCGGACGGCGCCGCCACCCTGCCGGTCTTCCGCCTCCCCATCGCCCGTCGCCGCTGGGTCAAGGATTACATCCCCCGGGACACCTGGGACCTGATGATGCTGGAGTTCTCCGCCCCCGGCCAGGCTCTCCGGTACTTCCCCCTGCCCCTGGCCCAGGACATCCGCTCCGGCACCCTCAGGCCCCACTGGAAGCTCACGACCACCCTGGGCCTCTCCTGGGCCTCCCTCCAGGCGGAAGCCAAGCCCCCGGACGAAGCGCCCTGATGGGCCTGGGCCCAGGGAATCGGCCCCATCAGCGCCCTGCCCATTCCATGAGGGCGAGACTGGCTGCCTGATTCAAGCTGATGCCCGAGGCCCTTGCCTTGGCCGCCATGGATTGCCAGACGCTGTCGGCCAGGCGCAGGCTGTGTGTATGGGTCGCCTCCACCTGGATGCCTTTCCGCGGACGACCACGGCCGACGAGCCTGGCCGGTACCTGCGGACCAAGCTCGGCCTCCACCTCCGCGACGACCTGGGCGTAGTTGGCCTTCACTTCCTCGAGGGACGGGGCCAAAGTTGCCGGATGCCCCAGGATTTCGCTCAGGGTCGAGTTCATGGGTTTGCTCATCGGCCCCTCCATTTGCGAATGCGGAAACAGGCAATGGGATAGATGGCGTCTTCCTCAACGGCCGTGAAGATCAAACGGTAGAGCCGACCCTGATGGGTCGCTTCGCATTCGTATCGTCCGAGTCCCCTCGTGGATTCCTGGACCATCCGGTCCTCCTCGAAAAACACTGCCTCGGCGGTTTCCGGGTCGATCCCATGGGTCGCCAGGTGTGCCGTGTTCTGGTCATCCCAGATGAAGCGCAAACCAACCTCCAATAAAATGCATTGCATTTTTTCTTCTGTCAAGCTACTTGGAAAAAGGGGACTTGTTCGACAACTCTTGGATACAGGCAAGTACCTTCGGTTTCTGGATTATATTCGTTTTTTTTTCGCAAATTCAACCCTATCCTTGGTCCTTGCCTGGACCTCCGTCCAGACCGAAGCCAAGCCTCCAATCGAGGCACCCTGACCCCCGCGGAGAAGGGCCCTCCAAGAAATCGCAGCCCATGGTTCGGCGGTTGGAGGACGGCAAACCTCGTTGATTCAAGTCGCGCGCAGCGTAGCGAGCACGACTTGAATCAACGAGGTACGGGTGGGTCGGCTCCTACCCGGGGGACACGGCGGGAACAGGCCGCGGTCGCACCGGGACCCGGACCTCCCCAACCTCAGGGCAGATGGCTGATGAACTGCGCCGCCTCTCCCCCCGGGGCGAGGAGGACGTTGTCGATCAGCCGGGTCCCGGCCACCACCCCGGCCGCGCACAGGGCGGCGGGGCGGGTGATGGGGCCTTCCAGGGGGTCGAGGGTGAGGGGATCCACCGCCTCGCAGTACTGGACCTCGTCCAGGCCGCCCAGCTCGCGCCGGACCAGGGCCACCAGGGCGGCCGCGTCCCGTTCCCCGTCCTGGAAGGCCCGCTCGGCGGCGAACAGGCCGCGGCTGAGCCCCAGGGCGCGCTCCCGGCTGGAGGGGTCCAGGTAGGCGTTGCGGGAGCTCAGGGCCAGGCCGTCCGGCTCCCGCACGGTGGGCGCCACCAGGATGTCCACCGGCAGGTTCAGGTCCTTCACCACCCGGCGGATGATGGAGGTCTGCTGCAGGTCCTTCTGGCCGAAGAACGCCAGGTCCGGCTGGACCAGGTTGAACAGCTTGGTGACCACCGTGGCCACCCCCCGGAAGTGGCCGGGGCGGAACCGGCCGCAGAGGGTGTCGCCCATGGGCCCCACCTCGATGGAGGTGGCGAAGCCGGTGGGGTAGATCTCCGCCGGCTCGGGGATGAACAGGATGCCCACCCCCAGGCGCAGGCACAGGTTCTGGTCCCGCTCCAGGTCCCTGGGGTACCGGGCCAGGTCCTCGCCCGGGCCGAACTGGGTCGGGTTGATGAACACCGACACCACGGTCGTGTCGCACCGGGCGGTGCTCTGCCGGATCAGGGAGGCGTGCCCCTCGTGCAGGTAGCCCATGGTGGGCACGAAGCCGATGCTCTGGCCGGCCTCCCGGACGGCTCGGAGGGCGACACGTAATTCAGGGATGGTGCGGACGATACGCATGGACGAAAAGGATCCTCATTCGCTCGGTTGCTGATGGTCTCCACCCGGATCCGTGGAGGGGTGCCACGCGTTGAGCATCTCCCGGGCATCCTCTGGAAGCATATATGACTCCTGCGGGCCTGGGAACCTCCCCGCCCGGACATCCTCTCCCCAGGCCGCCAGGGCGGTTCGGATCTGTTCAAAGGCATTCATATAGGTACGAACAAAGCGTGGAGGCAGGTCAGGACTCAACCCAACGATATCATGAAAAACCAATACCTGTCCCGAACATCCCGGGCCCGCCCCGATGCCGATGGTCGGCACCGAGACCTCCCGGGTGACCCGTTCGGCCAGCTCCGCCGGGATGCCTTCCAGCAGGATGCTGAAGCAGCCGGCGTCCTGGACCCGCAGGGCGTCCTCCACCAGCGCCACCGCGTCCTTGCCCGCCCGGCCCTGGACCCGGTACCCCCCCATCCGGTGGATGGACTGGGGAGTGAGGCCCAGGTGGGCCATCACCGGGATTTCCGCATCCACCAGGGCCCGGATGACCGGAATCCGGTTCCGCCCGCCTTCCAGCTTGACCCCCTGGGCCCCCCGCTGGATGAACCCCCCGGCGTTGCTCAGGGTCTCCTGGACGCCCAGGTGGTAGCTGAGGTACGGCATGTCCACCAGGAGCAGGGCCTGGGGGCGGACCCGGGCCACGGCCTCCAGGTGGTGGTTCATCATGGCCATGGTCACCGGAAGGGTGTTCTCGAAGCCCAGGCAGACGTTGCCCATGCTGTCGCCCACCAGGATGATGTCGACCCCGGCGGCGTCGGCGATGCGGGCGGTGACCGCGTCGTAGGCGGTGGTCATCACCAGTCTGGCCCCGCCGGCGGCCTTGCGCTGGAGGTCGGGAATGTTGGCGCTGGAAGATCGGGTAGCGTGGCTCATGGCTCGGCTCGAAGAGAAGGCGCCCCGACCGGCTCGGCCGGGGCGAAGGTCCAGTCTGGCAGAGGATCCCCCGTGGGCGGCCAGGGGATGCGGAGTCCGGCGCGGTCCGCCGCCCGCAGGAAGCCGTGGATGTCCTTCCGGCCCAGGAACCCCTGGTCCGAGCCCTCCGGCAGTTTCCACCCCAGTTCCTGGAAGCTGGCCACCGCGTCCTGGATCCGGGCCCGGGCTCCCAGCCCCTCGCCCACTTCCAGCAGCAGCTCCGAGGACCGGGCGCCGGCTTCCACCACCAGGGCCGGGAACCTGAGCCGGCGCGCGCCGGCCATGACCTCCCCCCAGGCCATCAGGGCTTCGGCCGGCCCCGGACAGTCGGCGCGGACGGCGCCCAGCAGCAGCGCGCGGGCCCGGTGCCACTCCAGTTCCAACCAGGGCGAGCCCGCGCCCTCCACCGGTCCCTTGAGTCGCTCCAGGCGGATCCAGGCGGGCCTCGGCCCCGCGCCGTCCTGGGCCGCGGGCTCCTGGGCTTCGGCCTGGATGCAGCGCAGCCGCGCCAGCAGGCTGCGCCAGACCAGGCCGGCGTGCTCGAACCGGTTGGCGGCGGCCAGGTAGCACCGGCGGGCCTCGCCCCAGGCGTCCAGGAACCCGGCGCTCTCGGCCTCCAGGAAGGCCCGCTCCGCCAGTTCCAGGGGCGTGGCCGCGCCGCCGCCGTCCCCGCCCCCGGCGTCCCGCACCAGCAGCAGTTCCGCCCGGACCGGCTCGCCCAGGGCGGTCAGGTTCCGGGCCTGCCAGGCCCGGACCTGGGCGGCCCGGTCCCGGTCCCCCAGCCGTTCGAACCCCGAGGCGGCGCTCTCCAGGCTGGCCTGGGCGGGCCCGAGGCATTGCCGACCGCTCCAGAAGGACCCCAGCGCGAACCGGCACTCCGCCAGCAGCCAGGGATCGTCCGCGCCCGCGGCCAGGGTTGCGGCCGACCGCAGGCATTCCAGCGCCGCCTCCCCCGGCCCGGACTCCAGGCGTACCTGGCCCAGGGCGGCCAGGGCCTCCACCCGCAGTCGCGGGTCCCCCAGGTGCTCCGCCAGGTGCCGGACGCCGTCCAGGGCGGCGAGCGCGGCCTGGAGCCGGCCTCCTTCGCCCTGGGCCCGGCCCAGTTCGAGCATCAGGGCGGCCTCGTCCCGGGAGTCCCCCGCGGCCCCTTTCTGGCGCAGCAGCGCCAAGCCGTCCTCCCAGGCATCCTCGGCCTGGGCGCGGGAACCCCGGGCGAACCGCAGCCGGCCCTGGGCCAGCCGCAGCAGGGGCTGTTCCGGGTGGAACGGGTGGTCCGCCAGCAGCGCCGAGGCCGACCGGACGGCGCGCTCGGCCCGGTCCAGGCGCCGCAGCCCGAATTCCAGCAGGCTGCGCTTCCGGAGCAGCCGGGCCGCGCGCTCCTCCACCGCCCAGCCTCCGCCGGCCCGGCGCAGGCAGGCCTCGGCCCGGTCCAGCGCCTCCAGAGCCTGGTCCCAGGGCGTCCGGATCCCGGGGTCCTGCCCGTCCCCTCCTGCGGGCCGGCTCCGGGCATCCGCCAGGAATTCCCACAGCCGCGCCTCCTGGCGCGGATCGGGCTCCAGGCGGCCGGCCTCCTCCATGATCCGCTCCGCCTCCCCCGGGCCGCACCGCGCCCGTTCCACCGCCTCCAGCACCTTGGCCAGGGCCGCCTCCCGGTCCAGGGCGAAGGTCTGGAGCCGGACCGTCAGCAGGGTCCGGCCGCCGTCCCCGTCCAGGGTCCGCAGCAGGTCCCGGGCGCAGCGCACCTTGTCCCGCGCCGGCATCCGGGCCAGGACCAGGTCCCGGGCCTGGGCGCCGGCGATGCGGACGGCGCCTTCCGAGGCCAGGGCCAGCTTGGCCTCCAGGGCGGGCCTGAGCGCCTCCTCCACGCCGTCGCCGTCCAGGTCCAGGGCGCGGCCCAGGAGGGCGGGCGGCAGCGGTTCGTCCGCCAGGGCCAGGTACCGGACCGCCGCCGACGCGCCCGGGTGGAGCCTGCGCAGGCGGCCCAGCAGGACCTCCGCCGCCAGGTCCTGGCGCGGCTCCAGGACCGGTCCCCCTTCCGGGGCGCGGGTCCAGCGCCCCCGGTCGCGGACCAGGGCGCCCTGGGCCATGGCCAGCTCCAGGTTCCTGCGCAGCAGGCCCGGGTTGCCCAGGCCGGCGGCGCACAGGTCTGCCAGGACGGCGGGAGGCAGGTCGTGGGGTCCCAGCAGATCCTCCAGCGCCTCCAGGAGGTGGCCGTCCTCGAGCCGGCCGAGGACCACCGCCGCGGCGTCGGGGCGGTTCTTCAGGGCATCGAGGCAGGCTCCCGCCGCCGGCCCCGGTCCCGGGTCCCGGGCCGAGACCAGCCAGGGCGCCCGGGAGCCTTCGACCAGGGCCCGCACCAGGTCCGGCACGTCCTGGACCGCCCGTTCCAGGCCGCGCACCACCATCAGGCGGGGATGCCGGGCCTGGGCGAAGGCGATGGCCTCCAGGGCGGCCGCGATCTCCCCGGGCCCGGCGGGGCGTTCCCCAGTCCCGGCGCCTTTCCCGCCGCGCAGGAACCCGAAGGTGGCCAGCCGTCCCGCCAGGGCCCGGGCCACGGCCGGCCGCGCGGCGTAGAGGTCCGGCTCCAGCCCGGAGACCAGCTCGGTCAGCAGCCGCTCCAGCAGCGCACCGCCCCGCTGCTCCGGACGGATCTCCAGGTCCGCGACCCAGAACCCTTCCGTCTCGGCCACGGCCGCGGCCCAGTCGCACAGCCGGTCATGGCCCAGGCCCTCCTCCCCCAGCAGGACCAGGACCCGCTCCATGGGCGCGGACGCGCCCAGGCCCAGCACCAGGGACTTCAGGTAGGTCAGCTCTCGGCTCCGGCCCCGCAGGAGCGTCCGGGAACCCCCGGGCAGGTCCGGAGGACCGTCCCAGGGGCGCTCCCGGCCGCCGGCGCCGGGCGCTGGAGCCGCCCGGTCCAGGGCGGCGAACAGGGCGTCGGGGCTGCCCTGCGCCCCGCCCAGGATCCGAGGCGCCAGCACCCGGCCCGGCTCGATCCCGATCACATCCGGCGCCAGTATCCGGGGCGCCCGGGCCCCGCCCAGGGCTTCGGCAACCAGGGCCCGCAGCTCCCGGCGCCCGTCCCGGCCGGCCGCGTTCCACAGGCGCGGGAGCGGGACCCCGGCCAGTTCCTGGAGAAACCACGCCTTGGCCGGGTCGAAGCCCAGGCGGCAGGCGCCTGGATCCACGGCTTCGGCCCGGGAGAAGCGCTGCAGGAATTCCTCCTTGAGGGCGTCGAGGCGCTTGCCGGGCGCCGGCTCCCACAGCTGCAGCAGCCAGCGCGGCCCCTCTCCGTCCCGGCGCACCACGGCCCAGGAGCAGCCCGCCTCCGCGCCGCGCTCCTCCGGCATGGCCAACTGCGCGACGCAGGCATACCAGTGGGGGCCCAGCCGCCAGCCGTGTTCCATCAAGGCCTCACCGCGGACGTGGGGGGGGGGGGGGCCCCCCCCCGCCCCCCCCCGGGGGGCCGGGGGGCGGAGGGGGTGGGTTGTGTGGGGGGGGGGGGCCCCCCCCCCAGAGAAACAGCAACAGACCCCCACACAGGCCCGGATCTCCGCCCACCCCGGACCGATTTCCGGTTTGACAAAAGCGCGAGTGATACGCAAAATCAGCTCCATGGCAAAAATGTGCGCGCATGGTCCCGGCCGAATGGAATTTTGCTGGTCAGATGGAAACTGACGTTAGATTATGAGGCGTAAGTGACTGGTGGAGAACGTGAATGCATCCCTATGACCGAGCCGCCCGACTGGTGCTGCCTGCGGGAGCGTGTGCGGTGCTGGCCACGGTGCTGAGCGTGGGCTGGTTCGCCCAGCCGGAGCGGTTCAGCCGGGGCTACGCGCCGGTCCAGCCGATCCCCTTCTCCCATCGCCTGCATGCCGGCACCATGCAGATCCAGTGCCTCTACTGCCACTCCGGCGCCAGCCGCTCGCGCATCGCCGGAGTGCCCGCGGTGGAGACCTGCATGAACTGCCACCGGGTCACCAAGGTGGACAGCCCGGACATCGTCCGCCTCGCGGAGATCTACAAGAGCGGCCAGCCGCTGGTCTGGCAGCGGATCCACAGCCTGCCCGACCACGTGTTCTTCGATCACCGCCCGCACGTGAACGCGGGCGTCGCCTGCCAGACTTGCCACGGCGAGGTGCAGACCATGGACGTCGTCTCCCAGCACATGTCCATGCGGATGAGCAATTGCCTCGGCTGCCACCGGGACCCCCACGCGGCGGTGCCCGCGGACAGCCCCATCACGAAAGCTTCCGAGAACTGCGGGGTATGCCACCGGTAGGAACCCGCAAGCGAGGCCACCAGGGAGGCCACCAGTGAGGAATGACGAGCATGTCTGAACCCAAAGCGGAAAACACGGCGACCGTCATGAGCCGGGCGGGGTTCCTGAAGAACCTGGCCCTGCTGGCCGGCGCCTTCGGCCTCGCCGGCCTCGAGCTGCCAGCGCTGTTCCGGCGCGGCGGTGGCCTTCCCGGCCCGGATCCCGGTCCGCGCCCGGCGGCCCCGTCCGCCATCACCCCCCCAACCCGATCGGTGAAACGCCGTGGCTGAACCTGTCCGCACCCCCTCGGATCCCCTCTCCCGGCCGGAGGAGGGCCGCTTCTGGCGCTCCCTGGAGGAGCGCGCCGGAACCCCGGCGGCCCGGGAGGCGGCGGCCAACGAGTTCGCTCCGGGCGCCTCCGACCCGCCCACCGGCCTGTCCCGGCGGCGGTTCCTGGAACTGGTGGGCGCCACCACCGCCCTGGCCACGACCGCGGCCTGCTCCCGCGGGCGCGGCGGCATCGTGCCCTACACTCGCCGTCCGCCCGAGGTGGTGCCCGGGGTGGCCAACTACTACGCCTCCACGTTCCAGGAAGGGCCCCGCTCCTACGGCGTGCTGGTGAAGACCCGCGAAGGCCGGCCCATCCACGTCACCGGCAACGACGAGCACCCGGTGCTGCGCGGCCTGACCTCGCCCCGGGCGGTGGCCGACGTGCTGCGCCTGTACGATCCCGACCGGCTGCGCGGCCCCAGGCTCAACGGCCGCGGGACCTCCTGGGACGAGGCCCAGGACCGGGTGGTCCAGACCCTGGCCGCGGCCCGCACAGCGGGGACGCCGGTGCTGCTGCTCACCGGCGCGCTGGAGTCCCCCACCCGCAAGGCGCTGGTGGAGGAACTGCGGCGCGCCTTGCCCGCCCTCCGGCACCTGGCCTGGGAGCCGGCCGCCGGGTCCGGGCCGGAGGCCGTCCGCGCTTCCTTCGGCGCCGACCTTGCGCTCCGGCCCAGGATCGCCGCCGCCAAGGTCATCCTCTCCCTGGGCTGCGACTTCCTGGACGGCTCGGACCCGGCGGCGGTGCGCGATTTCGCGGCGGGGCGCCGACCCGCCGAGGCGGGAGCGAATCGACCGGGCGCGCCGGGAGAGAAGATGAAGCGGCTGTGGGCCCTGGAGGGCCCCATGACCCTCACCGGCGGCAAGGCCGACCACCGCTTCCCCGTTCCCCCGTCGCGCCTGGCCCAGGCCGCGTTCGCCCTGGCCCGGGACCTGAAGGAGAAGCACGGGGTGCCGACGCCCGCGGGCGTGGACCTGGGTGCCGCGGCGGGCGGCCCCGGGCAGTTCGGCATCCCGCCCGCGGCCTGGGACGCCCTGCTGGCCGACCTTAAGGGCGCGGGCGGAGCGGCCCTGGTCCTGTGCGGAGACCGCATGCCGGTGGAGGCCCACCAGGCCGCCCACCTGCTCAACGCCATGCTCCGGGTGGAGACCCTGGAGGCCGTTCCCGCCGAGCCCCTGGCCACGGCCCGGGACCTGGCGGGGGAGGCGGAGGCCATGGCCGCCGGCCGGTATGCCGCCGTCCTGCTCTGGGGGGTGAACCCGGCCTACGCCGCGCCGGATCCCGGCGCCTGGGCCGCGGCCCTGGAGCGGGTGCCCCTGCGGGTGTGGATCGGCCTCCAGGAGGACGAGACCGCGGCCCGGTGCCAGATCCTGCTGCCGGAACACCACTGGCTGGAGGCCTGGGGCGACCATGACGGCGGCGACGGCTGCCTCACCCTCCAGCAGCCGGCGGTGGGGCCGCTCTACGATACCCGCCAGGGCGAGGACGTGCTGCTGGCCCTTCTGCGCGGGGTGGGCGCGGACCTGCCGGCGGACTACCATGCCTACCTCAAGGCGCGCTGGCAGCGGGAAGTGTATCCCGGCCGCGGGCTGGTGCCCTTCCCTCGCTGGTTCGACACGGCCCTGCACGACGGCGTGGTGTCCGTGCCCACCCCGTCCCGGCCGCTTCCCGTCCCGGCCGCGGCGGCCCTGGACGCGGCCGCGGCCGCCGCGGGACGCCCCGCGCACGCCAACGCTTCCGCGGCTCCCGCCGACTTCGAGCTGGTGCTGCAGCCGGGCGCCGGGGTCCACGACGGCCGGTACGGCAACAACGCCTGGATCCAGGAATTTCCGGACCCGGCCACCAAGTCCACCTGGGGCAACCCCCTGGCCGTCTCGGTCCAGGACGCCGCGAGCCTGGGGCTCAAGGACGGGGACCTGGTGACGGTCACCGCCGGCAAGGCCAGCCTGGAGACGCCGGTGCTGGTGCAGCCGGGCCAGGCACCCGGCGTGCTGGCCCTGGCCCTGGGCTACGGGCGGCAGGCGGGCCGTGTGGCCAAGGGCATCGGGGCCAACGCCTTCCCGCTCCAGGACCCGGCCTGTGCCGGACTGCGGCTCGGGGTCCGGATCTCCCCGCCCCGCCCGGGCCATCCGCTGCCCATCACCCAGGGGCACCACCGGCTGGAAGGCCGTGACCTGGTGCACTCCTTCTCCCTCGCCGAGTACGCCCGGAAGAAGGTCCTGCACAAACCCTCCGCCAACCCGCCCAGCCTCTACCCGGACCAGGTCTTCCCCGAGCACAAGTGGGGCATGGTCATCGACCTCAGCGCCTGCGTCGGCTGCAGCGCCTGTGTCCTGGCCTGCCAGTCGGAGAACAACGTCCCGGTGGTGGGGCCGGAGCAGGTGATCGTGGGGCGCGAGATGCACTGGATCCGCATCGACCGTTACTACGAAGGCCCGCCGGAGAACCCGCGGGTGGTCCAGCAGCCCATGCTCTGCCAGCACTGCGACGACGCCCCGTGCGAGAACGTGTGCCCGGTGAACGCCACCAACCACAGCTCCGAGGGCCTCAACCAGATGGTCTACAACCGCTGCGTGGGCACCCGCTACTGCGCCAACAACTGCCCGTACAAGGTGCGCCGGTTCAACTTCCTGGAGTACACCGCCTACAAGCGGGAGCCCGAGTCCCTGGTCTACAACCCCGAAGTCACCGTGCGCCCCCGGGGCGTCATGGAGAAGTGCACCTTCTGCGTCCAGCGGATCGAGGACGGGCGCCTGCGGGCCAAGGCCGAGCGCCGGCCGGTGCGGGACGGCGAGATCGTCACCGCCTGCGCTGCCGCCTGCCCGGCCCAGGCGATCGTGTTCGGCGACCTCAAGGACCCGGACAGCCAGGTCTCGCGCCTGTCCCGGAGCGACCGGGGTTTCAAGGTGCTGGACGAACTGGGCACCCGCCCGGCCATCACCTACCTGGCCAACCTGAGGAACCCCGCCCTGGAGGGGGAGGACCATGAATCCTGAAACCGCTCCCTTCCCGGCCGAACTGCCCGAGGTCCTGCGCGCCCCGGCCCTGATCGTGGGCAAAGTCACCCCCGGCAGCCTGGACGACCAGGTACTGCGCTACCCGGCCCAGGCGCCGCCGCTCAAGTGGTACCTCGCCCTGGCCGTCAGCGCCTCCGCCGCGGTCCTCGGATTCTCGCTGATCGGCTACACCTTCTACCTGGGCATCGGCGCCTGGGGCAACACCAGTCCGGTGTTCTGGGCCTTCGACATCATCAACTTCGTGTTCTGGGTGGGCATCGGCCACGCCGGGACCCTCATTTCCGCCATCCTGTTCCTGTTCCGCAAGCGATGGCGCAATGCCATCGCCCGCTATGCCGAGGCCATGACCCTGTTCGCGGTCATGTGCGCGGCGATCTTCCCAGCCATCCACGTGGGCCGGCCCTGGCTGGCCTACTGGCTGGTGCCCTACCCGAACCAGCGCGGCCTGTGGACCAACTTCCGCTCGCCCCTGATGTGGGACGTGTTCGCGGTCAGCACCTACTTCCTGGTCTCGCTGCTGTTCTGGTACCTGGGCCTGGTGCCGGACCTGGCGTCCATGCGGGACCGCACCTCCAGCCGGATCCGCAAGCCCATCTACGCGGTCCTGAGCCTGGGCTGGCGCGGGGCCGCCGACCACTGGCGGCACTTCGAGAAGGCCTACGTGCTCCTGGCCGGCCTGGCCACGGGGCTGGTGCTGTCCGTGCACAGCGTGGTGTCCTTCGACTTCGCCACGTCGATCGTGCCCGGCTGGCACATGACCATTTTCCCGCCCTATTTTGTGGTCGGCGCCATCTTCGCCGGCTTCGCCATGGTGCTGATGGTGCTCATCGTGGTGCGGGAGACCATGGACCTGAAGAACCTCATCACCGACTTCCACCTGGAGGTGATGAACAAGGTGATCCTGGGCATGAGCTGCCTGATGGGCTACGCCTATGCCGTGGAGGGTTTCACCGCCTGGTACAGCATGGACACGTTCGTCCAGCACACCTTCATGAACTACATCACCGGCTTCTACGGCTGGGCCGGATGCCTGACCATCAGCTGCAACGTGCTCATCCCGCAGCTGCTGTGGTTCCGCAGGTGCCGGCGCAGCTATCCCTGGATGATCCTGGTGGCCCTGGCGGTCACTGCGGGGATGTGGTTCGAGCGGTTCGTAATCATCGTCATCTCCCTGTACAACGACTACCTGCCCTCGGCCTGGCACATCTACAAGCCGACCCTGGTGGACTACGGCATCCTGACCGGGTCCTTCGGCCTGTTCTTCACCCTGGTGCTGCTGTTCGCGCGCATCCTGCCGGTGATCGCCACCACCGAGATGAAGGTGGACCTTCCCGGGGCCCAGCCCCGGCACGGAGCGGACCATGCGTGAGACGTTCGCCGTCCTGGGCCTGTTCGACAGCGCCGAGGCGCTGGCGGCGGCCGTGCCCAAGGTGCGGGACCAGTGCCGTGGACGCCTGGAAGCCTACACCCCCTACCCGGTCCACGGACTGGACCGGGCCCTGGGCCACCGCCGTTCGCCCCTGGGCGGGATGGTCCTGGTCATGGGCCTCCTGGGCGCCATCACCGCCCTGCTGTTCCAGTGGTGGACCAGCGGCGTGGACTACCCCCTGGTCACCGGAGGCAAGGCGCCCACCTCCTGGCAGGCTTTCGTTCCCATCATGTTCGAGGTGATGGTGCTGTTCGCCACCTTCACCGCCGGGCTGGGCATGTTGGCCCTGCTGGCCAGACTGCCCTTCTTCGGCCACCCGGTGCTGCAGTCCAGGGCCATCCGGAGCATCACCAGGGACCGCTTCGCCCTGGCGGTGGAAGCGGAAGAAGGGTTCGACCCCGCGGCCGCCCAGGCCGCGCTCGAGCGGGCCGGCGCCCTGGAGACGGAGATCCTGCCGGCTCCTGACTCCGGCCCCTCCCTCACCGCCGTGTACATCCAGAGGGCCCTGGCCGGCATCGCCCTGGCCTGCGTCGGCTCCGGGCTGCTGATGTACGGGGCGATCAAGGTGCTGCCGGTGCTGCCCCCCATTTCGCACATGCTCGACCAGCCCCGCCTGGACCCCCAGAAGCCCAGCGCCTTCTTCAGGGATGGCCACGGGATGCAGCTCCCCGTGCCCGGAACCGTGGCCCGCGGCTTCCTGCCGCCGCCGTTCGCCACCGAGGAGGAGGCGGCGCGCCTGGTGAACCCCCTGCCCCGGACCCGGGAAGTGCTGGCCAAGGGCAGGGCGGAATACCAGGTCCGGTGCCTGGTCTGCCACGGCCCCCTGGGCAACGGCCAGCCCACCCTGACCGCCGCCTACGGCGCCAAGCCCGCCAACCTCCTGGCCCCCAACTTCAGGGCGTACACCGACGGCGCCATCTACGGAACCATCGTCCTGGGCAAGAACGCCATGCCGTCGTACGCCGCCGACCTGCCGGAGGACGTCCGCTGGGCGGTGGTCCACTATGTGCGCGCGCTCCAGCGGGCCGGGAACGCCAAGAGCGAGGACCTCCCATGAACGCCGACCGCACCGCCAAGCGTCTTTGGATCCTCACCGCCCTGGGCGGCGCTACCGCGGCGGCCTCCTATTTCGTCGCCGGCCCGGAGCGGTTCTGGGCCAACTGGCTGGTCTGGTTCCTGTTCCTGTTCACCCTGGCCCTGGGGGCGCTGTTCCTGGTGGCCCTGGAGCACCTGGTGTCGGCCCGCTGGAGCGTGCCCCTGCGGCGCATCCCCGAACGCCTCGCCTCCATGCTGGTCCCGCTCTGCGCCGTGGGCGTGGTGGCCCTCGGGGCGGTGCCGGTGCTGTTCCCCGGCTCCCGTCCGGCGGCCGCCTCCGACCCGGCCCTGGCCGGGAAGGCCCTGTGGCTGAGCCTGCCTTTCTTCTCCGCCCGGGTGGCCATCTGCCTGGGCCTGGGCCTGGTGGCGCTGGCGGTGCTGATCCGCGGGTCCCTGCGCCAGGACCTCAGCCGCGACCCCGCCTTCAACATCCGGGCGCGCCGGTTCGCCCCGGTCTGCATGGCCATCTTCGCCCTGCTGGTGACCCAGGCGGCGTTCGACTGGGTCGGCGGCCTGGAACCCAAGTGGTACAGCGACGTGATCGGCGTCTACCTGTTCGCCTCCGCCTTCCTGGCCGGGCTGGCGGGGTGCGTGCTGGCCCTGCTGTACCTGCGGTCCCACGGCCGGCTGGAGGGGATCCGGTTCGACCACGTCTACAATCTGGGCGGTTGGCTGTTCGCCTTCACCGTGTTCTGGTCCTACATCGCCTTCGCCCAGTACCTGCTCATGTGGTACGGCAACCTGCCCTCGGAGGTGGTCTGGTACCAGGCCCGCACCGAGGGGGGCTGGCTGTGGGTGGCCCTGATCCTCGCCCTGCTGCGCTTCTTCGTGCCGTTCTTCGCCCTGGTCACCTTCGATTCCAAGGGCGACCCGGTGCGCCTGCGCTGGGTCGCCCTGGTGGTGCTGGTGGCCCACTGGACCGACATGTACTGGCTGGTCTTCCCGGCGCTGGGCCGGGGGCCGCAGCTCTCCTGGCCCGAGCTGGGCTTCGCCCTGTTCTTCCTCGGGGGGAGCCTGCTCTGGCTGCGGGGTGCCATGGAACGGGGCGAGGACATGCCGGTAGGGGATCCCTTCCTCAAGGAAGGGTTGGAGTTCCACCTATGATCGAGCGCTACGTCAGTCCCGCGGAACTCAGGCGCCTGTTCTCGGCGCTGCTGGTGGTGATCGTGTTCATCGCCCTGATGGCGGTGTTCGGCTTCCTGGTGGTGCCGGGGATGCGCAATGCCAACCAGCCATCCCCCGGAGCGCCCCTTTCCGGCGGCGCCGGCGTGACCGGCTGGCTGGACCCCACCGACTATCCCCCGGAGCGGGGACGCACCATCCCGCCCATCGACCCGGCCACGGTCATGACTCCCAACCCCGCGCTGCTGGCCCGGGGACAGGCGCTGTTCAATTCCACCTGCACGTCCTGCCACGGGCCCAAGGGAGAGGGCGACGGCGCGGCCGGGCGTGGGCTCAACCCGCCGCCCCGGAATTTCACCAAGAACGAAGGGTGGCAGAACGGCCCCCGGATCGATAGCATCTACAAGACACTTGAGGAAGGCATCAAAGGCAGTTCCATGGTGTCCTATTCCTATCTTTCCAAGCGCGACCGCATGGCCCTGGTCCACTATGTGCGGTCCCTGGGAAGCTTCGACCACGGCCCCGAGCGCCCGGAGGCACTGGAGGCCCTGGCCAAGCTGTTCCGCACCGCCGGGGAGGTCCTGCCCAACCGCATTCCCGTGGCCATGGCCATGGCCAAGCTGGAACAGGAGTACCAGGCTCCGGCCGGGTTCGACCCGTCCCGGGATCCGGTCCTCGGCCAGGCGGTGGCCGACCCGGTCCGGGCGGCCCAGGCCCTGGCCGAACTGCCCGGATGGCGCGCCAGCGACCAGGCCCTGGCGGCGGCGGTGGTGCCCGGCGTCCCAGCCAACGGATTCCGGCCCGAGGTCGCCCTGTACACCCCCGGGCAGTGGCAGGACCTGCGCAAGGCCCTGGACCGGGCGATGAAGGAGGAAGCACCATGAAGTCCCTTTGCCTGGCATTCGCCCTCGCCTTTTCCGCGGCGTCCGCGCAGCCGCCCGCGGCCCAGCCGATCCCGCCGGCACCGGCTCCGGGCGAAGTGGGCATCGACGAGAAGCTGGGCGCCGTCGTGCCCCTGGACCTGGTCCTCAACGACGAGGACGGGCGCCCGGTGGCCCTGCGCTCGCTCATCGACAAGCCCACTGTCCTGACCCTCAACTACTTCCGCTGCGCCGGCATCTGCACCCCCCAGCTGAACGGGGTGGTGGACGTGCTCAACCAGATCCAGGCCCAGCCCGGGCAGGACTTCCAGGTGCTCACCGTCAGCTTCGACCCCCGGGACACCCCGGAGATCGCCCAGCAGAAGCACGACAACTACCTGAAGCAGATCAAGCGCCCCATCTCCCCCGCCGCCTGGCGGTTCCTGACCGGCCCGGCCGGGTCCACCCGGGCCCTGTGCGACGCGGTGGGCTTCAAGTTCAAGCCCCAGGGAGACGACTTCATCCACGCCGCCGCGCTCATGCTGCTCTCCCCGGGCGGCAAGGTCACCCGCTACATCTACGGCATCTCCTACCAGCCGGCGGACCTGCAGATGGCGGTGCTGGAGGCGGCCCGGGGCGAGACCCGGCCCACCGTCAACCAGTGGCTGCAGTTCTGCTTCAGCTACGATCCCCGGGGCCGGGGCTACGTGCTCAGCGTCACCAAGATCACCGCGGCGGTGACCCTGCTGCTGGCGGCGGGGTTCGCGGCCTTCCTGGTGTTCCGCCGCAAGCCGGAGGTGAAGGCATGAGCGCAGTACTCCCCATCCCCCCCGGGAGCTACCTGGACGACACCGGTCCCCGCAAGGGATTCCTGGGCTGGGTCACCTCCACCGACCACAAGCGCATCGGCATCCTGTACCTGTACTCCGTGCTCACCTTCTTCCTGATCGGCGCCGGAGTGGGCATCGTCATGCGCCTGGTCCAGCTCCAGGCCTTCCACCATCTGGTCAACGCCCAGTGGTACAACGCCCTGTTCACCATCCACGGGGTGCTGATGATCTTCCTGTTCGTGATCCCGGGCCTGCCCCCGGTGTTCGGGAACTTCATGCTGCCCCTGCTGATCGGGGCCCGGGACGTGGCCTTCCCCCGCCTGAACCTGTTTTCCTGGTACTTCTTCGTCGCCGGCGCCCTGATCGCGGTGACCGCGCTGTTCACCGGGGGAGGGCCGCCCGACACCGGCTGGTCCTTCTACACCCCCTTCAGCCTCAGGACCGGCACCAACGTGACCCTGGCCCTGTTCGGCGTGTTCGTGCTGGGCTTCTCCAGCATGCTCACGGGCATCAACTTCATCACCACCATCCACCGCCTGCGGGCGCCCGGGATGACCTGGTTCCGCATGCCCCTGTTCCCCTGGTCGCTCTACGCCACCGGCTGGATCCAGGTCCTGGCGACTCCCATCCTGGCCATCACCCTGGTGCTGGTCATGCTGGAGCGGGTGGCCGGGATCGGCATCTTCGACCCGTCCAAGGGCGGGGACCCGCTGCTCTACCAGCACATGTTCTGGATCTACAGCCACCCGGCGGTCTACATCATGATCCTGCCGGCCATGGGCGCCATCACCGAGATCCTCCCCACCTTCGCCAAGCGCACCATCTTCGGCTACAAGGCCATCGCCTTCTCCAGCCTGGCCATCGCCGGGGTCGGCTCCCTGGTGTGGGCCCACCACATGTTCACCTCCGGGATGAGTCAATTCGGCAACCTGGTCTTCTCCCTGCTGACCATGATCGTGGCCGTGCCCAGCGCCATCAAGGTGTTCAACTGGACCGCCACCCTGTACAAGGGGAGCATCGATTTCGAGCCGCCCCTGCTGTACGCCCTCACCTTCATCTTCCTGTTCTCCATCGGCGGGCTGACCGGGGTGATGCAGGGCGCCCTGGCGGTCAACGTGCACCTCCACGACACCTACTTCATCGTCGGGCACTTCCACTACGTCATGTTCGGGGGCACCGGGTTCGGGTTCTTCGCCGCGCTGCTCTACTGGTTTCCCAAGATGTACGGCCGGATGTACTCCAAGCGGGTGGCCTACATCGCCTGGTTCCCCATGGTCATCGGCTTCAACATGCTCTACTTCTCCATGCTGGTGCTGGGACTCGAGGGCATGCCGAGGCGCTACTACAACCATCTGCCCATGTTCAACACCGGGCACGAGGTGGCCACAGTCGGATCCTGGATCCTGGTGTCGGGACTGATCATCTTCTTCGTCAACCTGCTGGTGGCCCGGCATCGGGGCGCCCTGGCCGCCGCCAGCCCCTGGGGCGGGTCGACCCTGGAGTGGTCGGTCGCCTCGCCCCCGCCGGTGGAGAACTTCCATGAGATCCCCACCGTCACCCACGGCGCCTACGCCTACGGAGAGGAGGCCCGGACATGACCCAGGCGGCGATGCAGGCGCATGCGCACGATGCCGGATGCCAATCCCCGCCCCAGGACGAACACCGGACCGGGCACGAGGCCGAGCACCACGACTATTTCGGCGCCAAGCTGGGCATGTGGCTGTTCCTGGTCACCGAGATCCTGCTCTTCTCCGGGCTGTTCATCGCGTACTCGTACATGCGCTCCCGCTACCCGGCGGAATTCCACCACGCCGGGTCCGAGCTGAACGCCGTGATCGGGGTGGCCAACACCTTCATCCTGCTCACCAGCAGCCTCACCATGGCCCTGGGCATCGTCAGCCTCCAGCGGGGGAACCGCGGGCGGTCGCTGCTCTGCGTCGCCGCCACCATCGTGCTGGGGCTCGCCTTCCTGGTCGACAAGGCCTTCGAGTGGACCCACGAGATCGGCCACGGCCTGTACCCCCGGTCTCCGGTGCTGGCGACCCACCCGCCCGGCGAGCAGGTGTTCTTCGGCCTCTACTACACCATGACCGGCCTGCACGGACTGCACGTGGTGGCCGGCATGGCGTTGCTGACCATCATGGCGGTGCTGCTGGTCCGGGGCCGGATCACCCCGGAGCGCCCGCTGCTCCTGGAGAACAGCGGCCTCTACTGGCACCTGGTGGACGTGGTCTGGATCTTCCTGCTGCCCCTGTTCTACCTGGCTGCCTGACCCGGAGATGCGCCCATGAACGAACCCGTCCACACTGCCGCCCTCGGGGAACCCGAGGCCCACCACGCCAGTCCCGGCTACGGCCTGTTCGTGGCCGTGTGGGCGGTGCTGGTGGCGCTCACCGCCCTCCTGGTCCTGGTCAGCCGCGCCGGGCAGGCCGCCGCCGTCTGGGGTCTGCTGCTCATCACCCCGACCAAGGCCGCCCTGGTGTTCTATTTCTTCATGCACCTCAAGTACGAAGGGCCGCTGCTGAAGGGGATCGTGGCCGTGGCCCTGGGCACGCTGCTCATCTTCTTCGCGCTGCTGTTCGCCGACGTCGCTTTCCGCTGAGGCCGCCATGGGATGGATGACACAGGCAACCACCGGGGCCCAGCGGGCCGACTTGATCTTCCTATGGATCCTGGGCCTGGCGGTGTTCCTGCTGCTCGGCATCACCGGCACCATGATCGCCTTCGTGATCCTCTACAACCGGAAACGGCACCCCAAGGCCGAGCAGATCCACGGCAGCACCTGGCTGGAGATCGTCTGGACCCTGGTGCCGCTGGTGGTCTTCATCGGCATCTTCTATTTCGGCTGGACCGGCTACGAATTCGAGACCAACGCTCCGGCCGACTCCATGGTGGTGCGGGTCACGGGCCGGCAGTGGACCTGGTCCTTCGAGTACCCCAACCAGAAGCACACCACCGTGCTCTACGTCCCCATCGGGCGCCCCATGAAGCTCGAAGTCCAGAGCCTCGACGTGATCCACGGCTTCTTCGTCCCGGCCTTCCGCCTGAAGATCGACGCGGTGCCGGGCCGCACCAACTCGGCCTGGTTCCGCCCCATCGTGACCGGCACCTACGACATCCAGTGCACGGTGATCTGCGGGGTCGACCATTCCCTCATGCTCAGCCACGTGGTGGTGGTGCCCGAGGACGCCTTCCGCCGCTGGTATTTCGGCGACGAGGACGCCCCGCCCCCGGCCCCGGAGCCCGCGCCGGCGCCGGTGAAGGCCGCCCTGCCCGGCGAGCCCCCGGCCATGGCCCTCCTGCGCAGCCACAGCTGCCTGGACTGCCACTCCACCGACGGCAGCGTCGGGGTGGGCCCGACCTTGCGCGGCCTGTTCGGCCAGCGGGTGGACGTGGTGGAGGGCAACCGCACCCGGACCGTGGTGGTGGACGAGAACCACCTGAGGCGCAGCTTCCAGTCTCCCCGCACCCTTCGGCTGAAGGGCTATCCGGACGCCATGCCCGCGGTCACGCTGGATCCCCGTGACCGGGAGGCCATCGTCGCCTTCATCAAGAACCTGAACTGAACCATGACCTGGCGCGACTTCAACCAACTCACCAAGGTGTCCATCTCCGCCGCCTCCACCCTCACCGCCGCGGCGGGGTACCTGGCCGGCCTGCGGGCCTTCCATTGGGGCCTGCTCACCACGCTGCTGGGGACCCTGCTCATGGCCCTGGGCTCCTGCGCCTGGAACGAGGTGCAGGAATGCGGCCACGACGCCCGGATGGTGCGGACCCGGAACCGGCCCCTGCCTTCGGGCCGGGTCGCCCGCCGCACCGGATTCCTGCTGGGCGCCGCCCTGAGCGTCTCCGGTTTCGCCGTGCTGCTGCTGCACGGGTGGGCTCCCGCCCTGCTGGGCCTCCTGGCCCTGGCCTGGTACAACGGCGTGTACACCCCCCTCAAGCGGGTGACCGCCTTCGCCATCATTCCCGGTGCCCTCATCGGAGCCCTTCCTCCGGCCATCGGCTGGGCCGCCGCCGGGGCCGACCTGCGCGCTCCGGCTCTCCTCGCCCTCTGCCTGCTGTTCTTCCTCTGGCAGGTCCCGCACTTCTGGATGCTGATGCTGCTGCACGACCAGGACTACGGGCGGGCCCAGTTCCCCACCCTGTCCAGGCATTTCCGCCCGGACCAGAGCGCCCGCCTCACCTTCACCTGGATGGCCGCCACCGCCTTCTCCTGCGCCTTCCTGCCGGCCTTCGGCGCGGTCTTCTCCCTCCCGGTGCTGGCCGCCCTGGCCCTGGCCGCCCTGTGGCTGGTCTGGCGAGCCGCGGCCCTGCTCCAGGGACCCCTGGACGGCCGGACCCTGCGCGCCACCTTCTGGAGCATCAACCTGTTCGCCCTGGTGATGATCCTGGCCGTCAGCGCGGATCCCTTCCTGCCCTGCCCTCCGTCCCGGGTCGCCACCATGGCCCAGCGGGTCCCATGACCAAGTTCCCGTCGCGCCGGCCGGAACCGCCCCGGACCCACCCGGCCCTGGTGGCGGCCTACCTGGCCATCCTGGCGTGGGCCGTGCTTGTCTGGATCCGCTCGGGCGGGCCCTGAGGGCGGCTGGCACAGGTCAAGGGATTCCGGCGCTGCCTTCGTCCGTCACCAGAACCAGAGCCAAGCCGACGGCTCGGGATCCGGCTCCGACTCCTCGGGGTCGGGGGGCGGCTCGTCGCCGATGAACTTGTCCCTCGGGTCCGCCTCCTGGGGCCAGACCGGCGGCTGGCCGCAGGGCGGATCGAGGTCGGGATCCGGCGCCCGGATGACGAAGCCGCCGCATTCGACCCGTTCTCCCTGGTGCAGGCTGCGGATGACCACGTCGGACGCCACCTCCTTGCCGGGCGCCTGGCGGCGGTAGGAGGCCGTCTGCCCGGGGCCCAGCCACCGGCGCGGGGCCGCCGGTGCGGGCGGATCACAGGGTTCCGGGTGCCAGGGACTCCCGGGCGGGCTGACCGAGAGGGTCTTGTTGGTGCGGTTGTGCACCGTGAGGAAGGTCGTGGGCCGGGAGGGCGGCCCGGACGTCGCGAGCAGGACCGCCAGGAGGGCGGAAAGGGCGTGGCCAGACTGGATGCTCATATTGAACTCCTCAACATGAGTGATCCGGTGCCGTGCGGGGTTCCCGGCCGCCGCATTCCGGAAAGTCAGGGCACCCGAGCGCTTAGGGCCCCTTTGGGCCCCTAAGCACTACGATGCCAGCATTTGGAGCCACATCAAGTGGCTCCAAATGCTGGCATCGCCAGCCAGGCCCCCAGCAGGCCCAGCCGCTGGACCAGCTCCCCGAACCGCTCCACCGGGAACCCCATCACCGTGGCGAAGCTGCCGTCGATCCGTTCGATGAACAGCGCCGCGATGCCCTGGGCGGCATAGGCGCCGGCCTTGTCCATGGGCTCCCCGGTGGCGGCGTACCACCGGGCCTGGGCCGGGTTCACCGGCCTCATGAACACCTCGGCGGTGTCCACCAGGTCGTGGACCTGGTCGTTCCGGCGCAGGCACAGCCCGGTGTGCACCTGGTGGCTGCGCCCCTGGATCAGCATCAGCATGCGCGCTGCGTCCTCCACATCCACCGGCTTGCCCAGCACATGGTGGTCCACAGCCACCGTGGTGTCCGCGGCGATGACCCACCGGTCCGGGTTCGCCCGGGCCACGAGCTCCGCCTTGGCCCGGGCCAGGCGCCCCACCATCGCCACCGGTTCTTCCCCCTCCAGGGGCGTCTCGTCAACCTCCGGGCACCAGACCTCGAACGGGATCTGCAGCGCCTCCATCCACTGCCGCCGCCGGGGCGAGGCCGAGGCGAGAATGGGAGGGGCCAGCCGGGTGGTGGTGTTGATGGGTTTCCGCGTGTCCAAGTGCACCTCGCTTCCTGCGACCGGTCCCAGTATATAGTTCTGCCGGGGCAGCCGTGTCCCGACCCGACTGTGTCTGCCGACGGCTCCTGCGGCGTCGTCCGTCTCCTGTGTTCTCGCGCCGACCCACACCGGGTCCCCCGGAGAGGCGCCGACACACTCGTACCAGCTTGACTTGATCGTGCTCGCAAGCTGCGCGCGATCAAGTCAAGCTGGTTAGCCGTTCTCAACCCGGCAGGAACCATGGCCTCGTTTCCATGAAAAGCGAGGACGATTTGGATCGATCCCGGTAAGAGTGGGTCGGCGCCATTCCGGGGGACCCGGTGTGGGTCGGCGCGTGAGGAATGGGGACGGACGACACTTCGGGGGCCGTCGGCAGACACAGCTTGGTCGGGACACGGATGCCCAAGTGGAAATGGGCCCCCCGCTCCGGGATGGGAAGGAGGGGCCTGGTATCGCTACACCAGCGGCGCCAGCAGCTCCCGGTAGACCGGGATCGGCCAGCGGTCGGCGGCGCAGTCCTTCTCCAGCTGGTCCAGCACGTCCCGCAGCAGCTCCTGGGCCTCGCGGACGCCGTGGCCGTACGCCTCGGTGCGCCTGCCGTTGTCCTCCTCGGGCACGTGCTCCGCGGCGGTCATGGCGGCCTTGAGCGCCACCAGCCGTTCCTGGGCGATGCCGACCAGGCGGGTCTGGGTCTGCAGGGCGTCCTGCAGCGGGGCGGGCACCGGCACCCCCACCGCGCCCAGCTTGGCCAGGGTGTCGGCCCTCGCGCCCAGGTCCTCCAGGACGGCCGGGATCAGCATGGTCTCGGTCATCTCCCGGAGCACCTGGGCCTCGATGGCGACCACTTTCTGGTACTGCTCGTGGCGGATGTGGATGCGGGCGTCCAGCTCCCCGGTGGTCAGGATGCCGTTGCGGGTGAACACGGCGCGGCTGGCCGGATCCTCCCAGACCTTCAGTGCGGCCACCGTGTCCCGGGCATGAGGCAGGCCGCGCTTTTCCGCCTCCTTCGGCCAATCGGGCGAATAGTTGTTGCCTTCGAAGCGGACCGCCCGGGTCTCGATGATGGTCTCCCGGATCACCGCCATGGCCGCGGCGCGGACGCCGCGCCCGGCGGCGGTCTCGGACTCCATCCGGGCGTCCATCTCGTCCAGGGCCTCGGACATGATGGCGTTGAGCACGGTGAGGGGGAAGGCGATGGCCTGGGAGGAGCCCACCGCCCGGAACTCGAACTTGTTGCCGGTGAAGGCGAACGGGCTGGTGCGGTTGCGGTCGGTGGCGTCCTTCTCCAGCATGGGCAGGCTGGCGAGGCCCAGGTTGACGATCTGCTTCTCGCTGGCGTCGGCCACGTCGCTCCGCTCGATGGCCTCCAGGATGCGGGTGAGCTGGGCGCCCAGGTAGACCGACATGATCGCCGGCGGGGCCTCGTTGGCCCCCAGCCGGTGGTCGTTGCCGGCGAAGGCGATGGCGGCCCGGCACAGCGCCCCGTGCCGGTGGATGGCCCTCAGGGTCGCGGCGAGGAAGAACAGGAACTGGATGTTCTCCTCGGGGGTGTGCCCGGGCTCCAGGAGGTTGTGGCCCTCGTCGGTGGACAGGCTCCAGTTCACGTGCTTGCCCGAGCCGTTGATCCCGGAGAAGGGCTTCTCGTGCAGCAGCACGGCCAGGCCGTGGCGCTCGCCCACCGCCTTCATCCGCTCCATCATGAGCTGGTTGTGGTCCGAGGCGATGTTGGCCGGCTCGAAGATGGGCGCGATCTCGAACTGGTTGGGCGCCACCTCGTTGTGCCGGGTCTTGCAGGGGATGCCCAGCTTGAAGCAGTCGAGCTCCACTTCCTGCATGAAGCCCAGCACCCGCTCCTTGATGCTGCCGAAATAATGGTCCTCCAGTTCCTGCCCCTTGGGTGGGCGGGCTCCCTGCAGGGTCCGGTTGGCGAACATCAGGTCCGGACGCTGACGGGCCAGGTCCAGGTCGACCAGGAAGTATTCCTGCTCCGGCCCGCACACGGCCATCACCGAGGAGGCGCGGTTGTCGAAGCGGGCCAGGGCCTTGAGGGCCGACTTGCTCACCGCCTCCATGGAGCGCAGCAGCGGCACCTTGTTGTCCAGGGCATCCCCGTGGTAGCCCACGAACGCCGTGGGGACGCAGAGCGTCAGGCCCGTGGGCCCCTGCATGAGGAAGGCCGGGCTGGTGGTGTCCCAGATGGTGTAGCCCCGGGCCTCGAAGGTGGCGCGCAGCCCCCCGGACGGGAAGGAGCTGGCGTCGGGCTCCCCCTGGATGAGCTGGTTGCCGGAGAACTTCTCGATGACGATCCCGGGCTCGTCCCAGGAGATGAAGGCGTCGTGCTTCTCCGCGGTGGCGCCCGTCATCGGCAGGAACCAGTGGGTGAAATGGGTCGCGCCCTGCTCCAGCGCCCATTCCTTCATGGCCTGGGCCACGCCGTGGGCGATCTCCGGAGTCAGCTGCTGGCCGCGCTTCATGCACTGGCGGAAGGCCTTGTAGACCTCCCGGGGGAGCCGTTCCCGCATGGTGCGGTCGTTGAAGGTGTTGCAGCCGAAGAACCGGCTGATCTTCATCTGGTCCAGCCTGTTGATGTCCGACCCTTTCACTACCTGCGCGTTGGTCATGGAACCTCCGGATGGAAGCGAAGCACGAACCCGGCCCCGGGCCGTGGCTGAAGTCAAGGAACTGCGGGCAGATCAGGCATCATGGTACGTGAACCGATGCCGATTTCAACTGGTTCCCCGCAAAAATACAGGATTGCAATATGAAAAAAACGATAATCATCCGGGCATTCCGGGGCCGTCTGCCTACCTTCAGGGAGGGAGGTAGAATAGATTGATGGATGCAACGGCCCTCACTTCCCAAGCCCTGGAGATCCTGGATCCCACCCTGGACCTGCCGGAGGCGATCGACCGCCTGCGGGTGGAACGCAAGGCTGTGATTCTGGCCCACTATTACCAGGACCCGGAAATCCAGGACCTGGCCGACTTCGTGGGCGACAGCCTGCAGCTGAGCCAGGAAGCGGCCCGGACCGACGCCCAGGTGATCGCCTTCTGCGGCGTCCATTTCATGGCCGAGACCGCCAAGATCCTCAACCCCGCCAAGCGAGTGGTCATCCCCGACTTGGACGCCGGGTGCAGCCTGGCCGATCGCTGTCCGGCGGACGCCTTCGCCGCCTGGCTCAAGGACTACCCGGACCACGTGGTGGTCAGCTACATCAACTGCTCCGCCGGGGTCAAGGCCCTGTCCGACATCATCTGCACCAGTTCCAACGCCGAGAAGGTGGTGCGCAGCATCCCCACCGACCGGAAGATCGTGTTCGCCCCGGACCGCCACCTGGGGCACTGGGTCATGGCCCGCACCGGGCGGGACATGGTGCTGTGGCCGGGCTTCTGCATCGTCCACGAACAGTTCACCGCCCGGCGGGTGGCCCAGCTCAAGGCCGCCCATCCGGCCGCGGAACTGGTCGTCCACCCCGAATGCGACCTGAGCGTGAGCCAGATGGCCGATTTCGTCGGCTCCACCACCGCCCTGCTCACCCATGTCCACGCCAGCCCCGCCACGTCCTTCATCATCGGCACCGAAGCCGGCATCCTGCATCAGATGCACAAGCTGAGGCCTGACGCCGAACTGATCCCCATCCCCGTGGACAGCGGCTGCAACTGCTCCCTGTGCCCGTACATGAAGCTGAACACCCTGGAGAAGCTCTACCTCGCCCTGCGCGACCTGCGTCCGGAAGTCGAGCTGGACGAAGCGGTGCGGATCCGCGCCCTGCGGCCGGTGCAGCGGATGCTCGCACTGAGCTGAGATTATTGTAGGACCGGATGTACTTCCGCGTCGGCCAGGCGCAGGGTCAAGGTTTCGAAGGCGGAGGCGAACCGGATCTCCGAGCCCGGTCCCCCCTGCCCCAGCCGCAGCCGGGGCGGGGGGGCCAGCATCACCTCTCCCGGCCCCAGGCGGGGCAGGATCAGCCCCCGCCACGCATCCAGGGGCAGGCGCCGGTGCCGGCCGCCCAGATGCAGGTCCAGGCAGCCCTCCCAATCCAGGTCCAGTTCCAGCCAGGCGCCCAGGGCGAGGCCATGGGCATGCTCCAGGGCCAGGCAGCAGCCCGCCGGGCTATCCCCATGCAGCCCCACCAACGCCAGGGTCGGCGTGGGCAGGGAGCCCAGGACCGCCCCCGGTCCCTGCACCGACCCTGAATCCAGCAGAGTCCCGTCCCAGCGGCGCACGGCCGCCGGCCGAGGCAGGCAGGGCAGCAGCCTCACCTGATCGACCTTTGGAGCCAGGGCCTCGGGCAGCCCGCTGCGCCGGTCCCATTTCTCGGCATAGGCCAGGACCTGGCGGGCGCGGTGGATGGCCCGGGGACCGCCCTCCAGCAGCTGTCCCAGATCCGCGGGCACCCGTGCATCGGCCAGGCGAGCGGCCCACCCTTCGCCCAGCTTGGCCAGGCGCAAATGCTCCAGCCGGTTCAGGTCCACCACCCGCGCCGGATCCGACGGCAATGCCGCCACCAGGGCGATGCGTTCGGTCGTTCCCTCGTTCCAGGCCACCGTTCCCAGTTTCATGGTTGCCCCGGACCCGGGGACGAGGCGTGGCTGGGCGGGGAAAAGGCCATGGGGGCTCCCGTCACCAATGTATCATCCTGGATCATGGCGTCGCACCGCACCCAGCCCTGGATTCCCGACCGAAGCTGGGCTGATCCGTTCATCGCCGTCCTGCTGCTGGCGATCCTGGTCCTGGCCGGAGGCCGGAGCCGGTTCCACCCGGCCCAACCCCCGGCCAGCGCCGACCACGTGACCCTCCAGGGCCGGATCCTGGACGCGGTCCTGGGGGCCGCCAAAGGCGAGGCCTGGCCCCCCCTCAGGCACTGGAACCGGCCGGAACTCTCCATCACCGCCGCGGCCGCCGCCCGCCACAGCGGCTGGGACCAGGCGGTCCTGGCCGTCCATGCGGCGGAGGCCGGTGACCTCGACACCGGGGAACGGCTGGCCCGGGGCGTGCCCGGGGCCCAGGGCGAAGTCTTCGCCCGGGCCTGGACCTGGTGCTACCGCGGCACCGGCGACCCGCCCCCGCCCGACGCGGTGTCCACCCTGCGCACCGCCCTGGGGGACGGCTATGCGGCCCGGATCCTGGAGGCGCGGCTGCGGGCCCGGTCCGGCGGCGATCCCCGGCCCCTGGAGGCCGAAGCACGGACCTGGGCCACCGCGCGCCTGCTGCTCCTCAGCGCCGCCGGCCTGGGCGCCACCATGCTGGTGTTCGCGGGCCTGGGCTTCGCCCTGTACTTGGCCCTGGTCCCCACCCGCCCCCTTCCCCTGCCCCGGTACGGCATGTCCGGCCGGGCGGTGCTGATCGTCATGCTGGGCTGGTTCCTGACCCTCCTGGCGGCCGGTCCCGTCGCCTCCCTCCTGGTGGCCGCGGTTCCTGCTCTGAGGCCGGTCCACCTGCCCCTGGTCTACGGCTTCCACGCCGTGCTGGGGACGATCTACCTGTGCCGGGCCGAGGGCGTGGACCTGCCCACCCTGTGGCGCCGGGTGGCGCCGGGCCGGCACGGCACCGCCCTGGCGATCGGCCTCGGCTTCTTCGCCCTGGCTTTCACCGCGGTGGTGGCCGTCTCGCTGGCCCTGAGCCCGGTCATCCCCAACGGCGAGCCGCCCCAGAAGGAACTGCTGGAGTTCCTGGCCCACCTCCGCGGCCCCCTGACCATCGTGATCCTGTTCCTCACCGTCGCCCTGGCCGCCCCGGCCTTCGAGGAACTGCTGTTCCGGGGCTTCCTGCTGCCCTGGCTGGGGGAGCGCCTGGAGCCCAGGCTGGGCCCGCGGTCCGCGCGGCTCCTGGCCCTGGTCGTCACCGCCGTCGGCTTCGCGGTCATGCACATGCAGCCCCTGGGCCTGCCCACCCTCACCACCCTGGGCCTGGTCCTGGGCTTCGCCTTCCTGCGCACCGGCAACCTGCTCACCTGCATCCTGGTCCACGGCCTGTGGAACGGCGGGGTGTTCCTGGTGATGCGCGCCCTGGCCTGAAGCGCCCGACCGCCCCGGGAAGAATTCCCTGCGACTACCGGCCACCCCCGGAAAGATCCGGTTGCCGGGGTGACAAAAAAATAATATAATTATCAAACTCCACTCCACTATTCCGTTTCCTTGCAGGCATCACCCGACGTCCGTTTCCGGCGCCTTTGGGCATCCCGTCAGGGTTCAACGGCCAACCGCGCGATGGCCGTGCCCGGGATCCTCCCGGCGCGAACCTGGAGGAATTGAGAATTATTCAATGAATACCCCCTGGTTCCGTTCCCATCCGGGCTGGCTGGGTCTCCTGGCCATCCCCCCGGCCCTGGTCCTCACGGCCACGGTCCTGTGCCCCTTGACCGGGTGCAGCGGCGGCGGAGGCAGCAGTTCCAACCCACCCACCCAGCTCACCTACTCGGTGATGAATCCCGTCTGGGACGCGACCCTGGCCATCACCCCCGACCAGCCCACGGTCACGGGCGGCCAAGCCACCCGCTGGACGGTGAACCCCGGCCTTCCCGCTGGGCTGACCCTGGACCCGAACAGCGGAGTCATCTCGGGAACCCCCGCCGCGCCGACGCTCCAGGCCAGCTACCGGGTGACCGCCGCCAACGGCGACGGCAGCGCCTCCGCCGCCTTGAGCATCACCATTGCCTCTCCCCCCCAGATCACCACCCAGCCCACCGACCAGTCGGTGGGGGTCGGACAGACCGCCACCTTCCAGGCCGCGGCCACCGACACCGTCCCTTTCACCTACCAGTGGAGCAAGAACGCCACCCCCATCAGCGGGGCCACCTCCGCCTCCTACACCACCCCCGCCTGCAGCATGGCGGATGACGGCGCCGCGTTCACCGTGGGGGTGATCGACCCGGGGGGAACCCTGACCAGCGCCGCCGCCCACCTGTCGGTTTCGCCCGCCCCGAGCATCACCACCCAGCCCGCCGACGACAGCGTGACCCAGGGCGCCGGGGCCAGCTTCACCGTGGCCGCCACCGGCTACGCACCGCTTTCGTTCCAGTGGTACCGCGGCGCCTCGCTCATCACCGGCTGCACCGGCACCACCTGCACCCTGGCCTCCACGGTCCTGGCCGACAACGGCGCCGCCTTCAGCGCCCTGGTCACCGACGGCCACGGCCTCACCACCCAGAGCGGCAGCGGGATTCTGTATGTGTACGCCCCGCCGTCGATCACCTCCCAGCCCATGCCGGAAACCGTGGCCCAGGGTGCCAGCGCCGCGTTCACGGTCGGGGCCAGCGGCACGGGAGCCTTCACCTACCAATGGTACCGGGGCAGCAACCCCATCGCCGGAGCCACCGCCTCGACCTACACCCTGTCCGCCGCCGCCTACCCGGGGGACAACGGCGCCACCTTCTCGGCGGCGGTCGCCGATCCCTACGGCGGCACCACCTTCAGTGCCAGCGCGGCCCTGACCGTGGTCTCCTCGGCCACCCCGGCCAACACCTGGGTCTCGGGGGTGGGCGACGACGCCAATCCGGCCGCAACCCGCACGGCGCCGGAGAGGACCGTGGCCAAGGCCCTGACCCTGACCCTGCCCGGGGGCGAAGTCGACGTGCTCGATCCGGGCAACTTCGGCCCGATCACCATCACCAAGTCGGTGACCCTCGACGGGCCCGACCACTGCGGCGTGCTGGACACTTCCAGCAACGGCGAGATCGTGGTCAACGCCGGGGCCGGGGACACGGTGATCCTGCGCAACCTGGAGATCAACTGCGCCGGCTTCGACGGCTCCGGCAATCCCATCCCCGCGGCCCACGGCGTCCAGTTCATAAGCGGTGGCCTGCTGGTGCTGGAGCACTGCACCATCTACGGCTTCACCCAGGCCGGCGTGGACGTGGCCCTGGCCGGGGGCGGACGGCTGGTGATGCGGGATGTGCACATCACCGGCGGCCAATGCTCGGTCAAGCTCGCCAGTTCCGCCCTCGCCCTGGACGCCGTCCTGGAGCACTGCGTGCTGGAAGGCGCCGAGACCGGGCTGGCGGCCCTGGCCGGGGCCGCCCAGCTCGACCACGTCCGGGTCGCCCAGAACAGCTCGGTGGGCGTGCAGACCCAGGGCGGCACCATCAGCATCGAGCACTCCACCCTGAGCGGCAACGCCATCGCGGTGCAGGCCGTCAGCGGCACCGTGCGCCTGGCTGACGACGACCTCTACGACAACGGCGCGGCCTTCGGCACCGGCGGCGGCAACCTGCTCACGGCCGGGACCAACCGCCTGGCCGGCAATCCCCCCACCACCGCCACCCTCTCCCCCCTCACCCTCCAGTAGCGGAAGGATACGGCCATGAACCTGATCCAGCGTGCCTTCCCCCTGTTCCTGATCCTGGCCCTGGCCCCGGCCGCGCGGGCCCAGGCCACCCGCACCTGGATATCGGGCGTCGGTGACGACTCCAACCCCGACAGCCGGACCGCACCCGGAGCGACCTTCGCCGGAGCCTTCGCCAATACCGCCACCGACGGGGAGATCGACGTCCTGGACCCCGGGCAGTACGGCACCGTCACCATCAGCAAGGGCATGACCCTGGACAGGCGCGCCGCCCTGGGCACCGTCACCGTGCCCTCCGGGCCCGGGATCGTGGTCAACGCCCCAGGCGCGGTGGTGCTCCTGCGCAACCTGGACCTGTGCGGTTCCGGGACCACCGGCAACGGCATCACCTTCCAGGCTGGCGCCCTCCTGGTGCTGGAGCACTGCCGGATCCACGGCTTCACCCAGAACGCCCTCGAGGTCGATGCCGCCGCCGGCCAACTGGTGATGAAGGACGTGATCCTCACCGGCAGCGCGGTCGGGCTGGCCGTCACCGCATCCGCGTCCGGGCTGGTGGCCAGCCTCCAGGACCTGGTGGTCCAGGGCAACGGGGTGGGCATCCAGGCCTCCGCCGGCTCGGTGGGGATCTCCCGGTCCCTGATCACCGGCAACCGGTCCGCCGGCGTCCAGGCAACCACCGGTGCCGCCGTGCGGGCCACCGACAGCGGCATCTACGACAATGGCGCCGGCTTCCAGAGCCTGGGCGGCGCCGTGGCCAGCGACGGCCGCAACCGGGTCGCCGGCAACACCGCAGGCAGCACGCCTCCCACCGCCGTCGTCACCCTCCAGTGAGGCACCCATGAGATTCCCCCTCCCGCGCCGCTCCGCCGCCCTCCTCCTGGCCTGCGCGGCCTCCGTGCCGCTGTGCGCCCAGGCCACGCGCACCTGGGTCTCCGGCGTCGGCGACGACGCCAACCCGTGCAGCCGAACCGCACCGTGCAAGACTTTCGCCGGGGCGATCAGCAAGACCGCGGCCCAGGGCGAGATCGACGTCCTGGATCCGGGCGGATTCGGCGGGATCACCATCACCAAGTCCATCACCCTGGACGGCACCGGCACCATGGGCGGTGTCCTGGTGTCGGGAACCAACGGCATCACCGTAGCGGCCGGGGTCAACGACGTCGTGATCCTGCGCAACCTGGTCCTCAAGAGCATCAGCGGCGGACTGAGCGGCATCCAGATCGACTCGGCCGGCCTGGTGGTGGTGGAGCACTGCGTCATCAGCGAGTTCACCGTCTGCGGCGTGAACGTCTTCTCCACAGCGTTCCCCGGCAAGCTGGTGATGACCGACGTGACCATCAACGGGGGACCGACCCTCAGTTCCACCACCACCGGGGTGCGTGTGGCGGCCGGCACCGGCAGCTACACGGCCAGCCTGGACCAGGTGACCATCGCCGGGATGGGCACGGGCATCGACGTCTTCGCCGGGACCCTGGCCGTGAACCGCTCCCTCATAGCCCACAACGGCGGGGCCGGAGTCAAGGCCGACGGGGGCACCGTCAGCGTGGTCAACTCCACCCTGCGCTACAACGTCGGCGCGGCCCTGCAGTCGGCCTCCGGCACCCTGCGAGCCTCCAACGACGACATCTTCGACAACGGAGCCACCTTCGTCGGCACCGGCACCCTGGTGTCCGGCGGCAACAACCGCACCGGCGGCAATGGGACCGGAGTCGCCCCGCCGGCGACCCTCCCGGCCTTCTGATCCCCATGCCCCGTCCCTCCCGCACGGTCCTGGCACTTGAGTGAGGCACCCATGAACCCTGTTCCGCGCATCCTGGCCGCCGCCGCGCTCCTGGCCCTGGCCGTCCCGGCCTTTTCCCAGCCGTTCCCCATCACCTGGATCTCCGGGGTCGGCGACGACGCCAACCCCTGCTCCCGCACCGCCCCCTGCAAGACCTGCGCCGGCGCCATCAGCAAGACCTACGCCGGCGGCGAGATCAAGATCCTCGATCCGGGCGGCTTCGGGGCCCTCACCATCACCAAGGCCATCACCATCCAGGGCGGGGTCGGCTTGTCCGGGATCCTGATTGCCGGCACCAACGGGATCACGGTCGCCGCCGGGGCCAACGACGTGGTGATCCTGCGCAACCTGGACTTCAACGGCGTGGGGATCAGCGGCGCCACCCCCGGCAGTGCCGGCCTCAACGGCGTCGAATTCCTCAGCGGCGCCCGCCTGGTCCTGGACCACTGCCGCATCATCGGCTTCAACCAGGCTGGGGTGTACGTCGCCTCGACCGCCAGCGGGCAGCTGGTGATGCAGGACGTGACCATCGTTCCGGCCCCTGCCGGCACCGGGGTGCACATCGCCGCCGGCGCCACCCTCGCCGCCAGCCTGGAGCGCGTGACCGTCCAGGGCGGGGTCGACGGCATCGACGCCGCCAGCGGCGCCCTGCAGGTCACCGATTCGGTCCTGACCATGGCCACCGGGGCCGGGATCCTGGCCGAGGGGGGCACCGTCTCCGCCCACCACTGCCTGTTCACCGGCAACGCCACCGCGGCCAGCGCCACCTCCGGCTCCCTGCGCCTGGCCAGCTGCGACCTGTTCGACAATACCGTGGGCCTGGCCGGCACCGCGTCCCTCCTGGTCACCGACGGCAGCAACCACGGGGTCAACGGCACGCCCGGCCCCGCCCCCGGGAGCACCATGACCGTCAAGTAGCCTTACCGGGCGTACTCCACCGCCCGGGTCTCGCGCATGACCGTGACCTTGATCTGGCCGGGGTACTGCATCTCCCCTTCGATCCGCTTGGTGACGTCCTTGGCGATCCAGAAGGCCTGGTCGTCGTTCACCTGGCCTGCGTCCACCATGATCCGGATCTCCCGCCCGGCCTGCATGGCAAAGCTCTTCTGCACGCCCTTGTAGCTGTTGGCGATGGCCTCCAGGGCCTCCAGGCGCTTGACGTAGGTCTCCAGCATCTCCCGCCGGGCCCCGGGCCGGGCCGCCGACAGCGCGTCGGCGGCGGTGATCAGCATGGCCTCCACCGTCCGGGGCTCGAAGTCGCCGTGGTGGCAGCTCATGGCGTGGATCACGTTCTCCTTCTCGCCGAAGCGCTTGAGCAGCTCCATGCCGATCTCGATGTGGGTGCCCTCCACCTCCCGGTCGATGGCCTTGCCGATGTCGTGGAAGAGCCCGGCCCTTCGCGCCAGGCGCTGGTCCGCGCCCAGCTCGGCGGCCATGTACTCGGCGATGTGGGCCACTTCCTTGGTGTGGTTCAGCACGTTCTGGCCGTAGCTGGTGCGGTAGTTCAGCCGGCCGATGAGCTTGTGCAGCTTGGGATGCACGTCCGGGAAGCCCAGGCCGATGGCCGCCGCCTCGCCCAGCTCCTTCAGGTGCAGGTCCATGTCGACCTTGGTCTTCTCCACCACCTCCTCGATCCGGGCCGGGTGGATGCGCCCGTCCGCCAGCAGCTTGAGGATGGCCTGGCGGGCCACCTCCCGCCGGATCGGGTCGAAGCTGCTCACCACGATAGTCTCGGGGGTGTCGTCCACGATCAGGTCGCACCCGGTGGCCTTCTCAAGGGCCCGGATGTTGCGGCCCTCCCGGCCGATGATGCGTCCCTTCAGGTCGTCGCTGGGCAGCTGCACCGAGCTGACGGTGGTCTCCGCCACCACGTCCGAGGACACCCGCTGGATGGCGGCGGTGATGACCCAGCGCGCCTTCTTGACGGCCTCCTCCTGGGCCTCGTCCTCGATCCGCCGCACCAGCTTGGCGGCGTCCATCTTGGCGGTGTACTCCAGCTGGGCCACCAGCTCGTTCTTGGCGTCCTCCCGGGTCAGGCCGGCGATGGTCTCCAGGCGCCGGGACTGCTCCTCGATGACCCGCTTCACCTCCGTCTGCAGTTCCGCCACCCGCTCCTGGTCCGACTTGAGGCGCTCGGTCTTGACCTCCACCTCCCGGGTCTTCTGGTCCACCTGGGCCAGCTTCTTGTCCAGGCTGTCCTCCTTGCCCTGGATGCGCTGCTCCTGCTTGTCCAGGGTGGCCATGCGTTCGTTGGCAAGCTTCTCCGCCTCCTGGCGGGCGAGCAGGGCCTGCTCCTTGGCCTTGAGCTCGGCTTCCTTGCGCAGGGCCTCGGCTTCCCGCTGGCCCCGGTTCAGCACCTTGGCGGCCTCCTTCTCCGCCTCGGCCAGCAGCCGCTCCCGTTCGGCCTTCAGTTCGGCCTCGGCCTTGGCCTGGGCCTTGGAAACATCAACTACCGCCTGCTGGGCCTTGCGCATCTGGTAGATGAAGCCGCAGACGGCGAGGATCGCCAGGGTGAAGAAAAACCATTCCAATGGGTTCATGCTCGAGCTCCTGAAGGTTTGGAGCCGCCGGCACTGGAACCTGTTGGACGAGATGGATCCCCGCTCGGTCGTGGAGGCTTGCCGTGTTCCCTAACTAGTAGGGGGGCAACCAGATACCCGGCATAAGGCGCGCCGTCGCGCGGAACGCACAGCACCGGGGGAAGGTCTCCCATGGCGTATTACGGAACAAGCGCTTGGCCAATCACGGGCCTCGCAGGGATTAGAATTCTGGCCCATTCCCGGAAGAATGGCTAGCCCCTTGAAGCAGGGGACCGGAAGGAGAAATGGCTTCGTCCGGAACATCATCGAGCAGTTTTGACAGAGTCTGTTCCAGGTTCTTGGATTGCTGGCAGGCTTCCCTTTCCAGTCGCGCCACGCGGTGCGCCAGGTTGAGGGCCCCCATCAGCAGCCATGAGGATGTGTCCAGCGCCGATGGCGGATTACCCCATCTTAGCTCATAGGCCCGTTCCATGTCCCGGAAGGTATTCTCAAGAATTGCCAGCGCCGCGCTTATTTCCTCGGGCGCAGCCAGGGTGTTGACCCTGACCGACCGGCCCAGCACCTCCAGCGTGACGTCCTCGAATCGGGTCATTCCAGGCCCTCGACCATCTTCAGGATGGATTCCACCTGTTTCCTCACGGTTTCCCGCTCCTTCTGCAGGGCGGCATGTTCGATCTGCAGATCCTCCAGGCGCCGCCGAAGGCTGTGCAGCTCCTCGTCGTGGCCGCCCCGTTCGGCCTTGAGGGCGGCCGCTTCGTCCCGGTACTGGTTCCGCTGCTGAACCAGAACCTCCAGCTTGCCTTCGAGCTGCTTCAGAAGATCCATGATCGCCTCGATTTCAATATTCTAGCAGCCGTTGCGGGGGGCCCCCCGCTATGGCTGTGCCTGGCACGGGCACCCTCTGGGCTGATGGCTAACCCCGCAATTCGGCGCCCAGGGCCCTGGCCGCGGCCAGCGCCCTCGCCACCCAGCCGTCCGCCTCCTCGCGGGTGAGAGTGCGGTCCATGGCCTGGAAGCGCATCCGCAGGAGCCAGGCCTGGCGGCCCGGAGGCAGGCCCTTGGAATGGAACACATCCACGCACCGCAGGTCCAGGAGCGGTGCCCCCGCTTCCGCCAGGGCGGCGGCGAGGGACGCCCGGAGCGGCTCGTACGGCTGCCCCAGGTCCACCACCAGGGACAGATCCCGCTCCACCACCGGGAACCGGCTGAAGGGGGTGAACCGGGGGACGATGCGTTCGGCTTCGTCCGGGATCTCGGCAAGCGGGAGTTCGAACTTCCATCCCCCGTGCTCGGTGGTGCCCCCCTCCCCATGGGTCAGTTTCCAGTTGTCGAAGGCGCGGATGGAGGCTTCCGCCACGCCGATGGCCTTCAGGATCCCGATCAGGAAGGCCTGCCCTTCCGGCCGCGACAGCTTGCGTGGCGGGGTGAGGGGATCCTCCCCGCCCTCCTCGCCCGCCCAGACCAGGCCCAGGGTCCAGGTCTCCTGGAGGGGCCGGCCCGGATGGGCCTCGTAGACCGGAGCTATCTCGAACAATCTCACTTCCTTGGCACCGCGCTCCAGGTTCAGGCGGGCCACCCGGGCCAAGTCCCGGAGCAGGGTGCCCCGCATCACCGAGTAGTCCTCGCCCAGGGGGTTCTTGAGGGTGCGAAGTTCCGGATGGTCGCCCTTGGCGTACCCCTCCTGGTCTTCCAGGGGGTCGCCGAAGCCCAGGGTCACCGTCTGGTAGAACCCCAGGTTGGCCAGGCGCGACGCCAGCCTGCGCCGCTTGAGGTATTCGGGCGACAGGGCCTGGGGAGCGCAGTCCAGGGGCGGCAGGGCCGCGGGGATGGCATCGTAGCCGACCAGGCGCAGCACCTCCTCGGCCAGGTCGTCCGGAAGGGCCAGGTCGTGGCGCCAGCTGGGGGGGTGGACCTCCAGGCCGTCCCCTTCCCGGCGGACGGCGCAGCCCAGGCGTTCCAGGAAGGCGTTCGCGGCCCCGCGGTCCACCTGGAAGCCGGCCACCCGGTCCAGCACCGCCCAGGGCAGCCGGACCGCCGGCGCCGGGGGCGGCAGTTCGCCCACCGCCCAGGCCGAAACCAGCTTCGCCCCGGCCCAGTCCTGCAGGCGCTGGGCCAGGAGGTCCCGGGCCACCCGGGCGAACCTTGGGTCGGCGCCCCGGCCGAAGCGCTGGGAGGCGTCCGTGTGCAGACCGTGCCGGTGGGCCATGGCCCGCACCGTGCGCGGGTCGAACCAGGCACTCTCCAGCAGCACCCTCCGGGTGGCGGCGGTCACCTTGGTGCCGTCGCCGCCCATGAGCCCCGCCATCCCGATGGGGCCGGCGTCGTCGGCGATCAGAAGGTCCTGGGGCGTGAGCTGGCGCTCGACGCCGTCCAACGTCACGATGGTCTCCCCGTGCCGGGCCCAGCGCACCCGGACCGCGCCCTGGATCCGGTCGGCATCGAAGGCGTGGGTGGGGTGGCCATAACGGTGCAGCAGCTCGTTGGAGGCGTCCACCGCCGGCAGGCCCTTGGCGGTGGCCCCCATGGCGGCCAGGAAGGACCGCACCGGGTTGGGGGTGCTCCCGGCCCGGCCCAGCTCCAGCACCGCAGTGGAGTAGAAGGGCCCCGCGGCCCCGGCCTCCAGGTGGATGGGCACCTTGGCCTCGCCTTCCGCCAGGGGCGCATGGGGCAGCGGGCTCAGCTCCGCGCCCAGCTTGGCCGCCAGGTCCCGGGCCAGGCTGCGGTGGGATTGGGCGTCGCCCCGGTTGGCGGTGACGTCCACCTCCAGCACCGTGGCGTTCCCCACCGTCTCCACCGCGTCCACCGGAAATCCGAGCCCCGCCAGCAGCTCGCACAGTCCGCCCGGGGCCATTCCGGCCAGCCGGGGCAGCTCCTTGGTCAGCGTGTCGATCTCGATGAGCATCAGTCCAGCCCTCCCATGGTCCTGAGGAACCGTTGGTCGTTCTCGAAGAAGAGCCTCAGGTCCGGCGTCTGGCTCACCATCATGGCGGTGCGCTCCACGCCCATGCCGAAGGCGAACCCGCTCCAGACCGCCGGATCGATCCCGGCATAGGTGAGGATGTTGGGGTGCAGCAGCCCGGCCCCCAGCAGTTCCACCCAGCCGGAGCCCTTGCACACCCGGCACCCGGTGCCGCCGCACAGGGGGCAGCGCACGTCCATCTCCGCCCCCGGCTCCACGAAGGGGAAGTAGCTGGGCCGGAACCGCACATCCGCCCCGGGGCCGAACAGGGCCTTCATGGCGTAGGTCAGGGTCCCCTTCAGGTGCTGCATGCCGATCCCCCGGCCCACGATCATGCCCTCCACCTGGTGGAACATGGGGCTGTGGGTGGGATCGATCTCGTCCTTGCGGTAGACCCGGCCCGGGGCCAGGAACCGGATTCCGCCGGTGCGCTCCAGTGCGCTCACCCCGTCCGCCCCCCGGGCCCCGATCCGGAGCAGCACCCGCACCTGCACCGGGCTGGTGTGGGTGCGCAGGAGCAGCCCATCCTGGCCCTTGAAATAGAACGTGTCGGCGCTGCCCCGGGCCGGGTGGTCCTCGGGGATGTTCAGCCCGTCGAAGTTGTGGGCCTCGGTCTCCGCCTCGGGTCCCTCCTCCACGTGGTAGCCCAGGGGCCGGAACACGTCCACCATCCGGTCCATGAGCCGGTTCAGGGGATGCAGGGCCCCCCGGGGCGGCAGCGGGGGCGGCAGATCCGGGTCCCACGCGTTGGCCAGGGCCGCGGTCCGCTGGCGCTCGCGCTCCAGCTCGCCCTGGCGGTTCCGGAGCGCCTCCTCCCACTGGCCCTTGAGGGCGTTGGCCGTCGCGCCCAGCTCGCGCTTCTGCTCCTTGGGGGCGGCCTTGAGCAGGTCCATCAGCCGGGACGCATGGCTGCCGTCCCGGCCCACGAAGGCCCCCTTCAGCCGCATGAGGGCGTCCAGGTCGCGGCATTCCGCCAGGGCGCCGGGGAAGGCCCGGTGGGCATCCTGGATCTCGGGGGGGAGCAGGGACAGTTCCATAACCGCCTCGTAATACAGGGAAAGGCCGCGAGAGCGGCCTTTCAGGTCTTTGCGATGTTGAGAGATGCTTCGCTCAGCCCTTGGCCACGGCCACGAGCTTGGTAAAGGCCTCGGGATTGCGCACGGCGAGATCGGCGAGGATCTTGCGGTCCAGGTTCACGCTGGCCTTTTTGAGCCCGCCCATGAACCGGGAGTAGGACATGCCGTTCTGCTCGCAGGCGGCGCCGATGCGGACGATCCACAGCCGGCGGAAATCGCGCTTGCGCGCCTTGCGGTCGCGGTAGGAGTAGCCCAGGGCCTTCTCCACCGCCTCCTTGGCGCTGCGGTAGAGGCGGGACTTGGCGCCGTAGAAGCCCTTGGCGAACTTCAGCATCCGCTTGCGCCGCTGGACTCGTTTGAAACCTCGTTTGACGCGGGTCATTTCGTCTTCCTTTCCTGGTGGCAACCTCGGCCGGTCATTGCGCGATGGGGAACGGGGAGGTTTTCAAGGCCACGTCGGGGGTGGCGTCAGCCACCGGTGGCGGGGGAACCGGGATCAAGCGTACGGGAGCATGGCGCGGACCCGGCCGAGATCGGACTTGTCCACCATGCGGCCCATGTCCAGCTGGCGCTTGCGCTTGCTGGGCTTGGTCGACAGGATGTGGCGCTGGTGGGAGCAGCCGCGCTTGAAGAGACCGCTCGCGGTCTTCTTGAAGCGCTTCTGAGCGCCCTTGTGGGTCTTGAGCTTGGGCATCTTGTACCTCTAGGCTTGGGTCGGTTCCGGGGTCGGCGCCGGCTTGGCGGCCCCGGTCTTGGGTTTCTTGACCTGCTCCACCGGGCGGGGGATGACGATGGCGTGCATGTCGCGGCCATCGATCCCGGCGGGTTTTTCAATGATGCATTTCTCACTGATTCGGGTCAGGACGTCCTCGATGATCCGGTATCCGATGTCCCGGTGGACCACTTCGCGGCCCCGGAACATGACGACGATCTTGACCTTGTCGCCGTCCTCCAGGAACCGGAGGATGTGTTTCACCTTGAAGTCGAAATCATGGTCGTCGGTGCGGGGCCGGAACTTGACCTCCTTGACCACGATGTTCTTCTGCTTGGCCCGGGCGGCGTGCTCCCGTTTGGCTTCCATGAACTTGTACTTGCCATAGTCCATGATCCGGCAGACGGGCGGGTTGGCGTTGGGGGAAACTTCAACCACATCCAGACCCTTGCTTTCGGCAACCCGAATCGCTTCATGAGGTGTCATGACGCCCAGTTGCGATCCATCCTCAGCAATCACCCGTACTTCCGGGGCCCGGATCCCATCGTTGATACGCGTTTCATTTGCTCGAATAAGGTCCTCCTCAACAACGCAAGGAAAGCTAGGTTACCAGCCAAGGGTCAAAATACCAAGCGAACTTCACCGAGCCCGGGTGCGGATCTCCTCCTCCAGCCGGGCGAAGAACGCCTCCAGGGGCTGGGCGCCCAGGTCGCCCTGGTGCCGGTGGCGCACGGACACGGTGCCGGCGGCCGCCTCCCGGTCGCCCAGGACCAGCATGTACGGCACCTTCTGCAGCTGGGCGTCGCGGATCTTGGCGTTGACCTTCTCGTTGCGCAGGTCCAGCTCCACCCGGAAGCCCATGGCCGCGGCCCGGTCCCGGATGGTGCGGGCATATTCGTGGGCCCGGTCGGTGATGGGCAGCACCGCCACCTGCACCGGCGCCAGCCATGCGGGGAAGGCCCCGGCGCAATGTTCGATGAGGATCCCCATGAATCGCTCAAGGCTGCCCAGCAGAGCCCGGTGCAGCATCACCGGCATGCCTTCGCTGCCGTCCGGCTTCACGTAGATCAGGCCGAACCGGGCGGGCATGGAGTAGTCAACCTGCAGCGTGCCCAGCTGCCACGGGCGCTTGAGGGCGTCGAACACCTCGAAGTCGATCTTGGGCCCGTAGAAGGCGCCCTCCCCCGCGTTGATCACGTACTCCATGCCGGCTTCCTTCAAGGCCGCGGCCAGGGCCCCCTCGGCGTGGTCCCAGATCTCGTCGCTGCCCAGGCGCTTCTCCGGGCGGGTGGACAGTTTCACCCGCATCTGGTCGAAGCCGAAGGTGTGGTAGACGCTCTTCAGGAAGGCCAGGAACGACAGCATCTCGGCCTGCATCTGGTCCGGGGTGCAATAGATGTGCGCGTCGTCCTGGCAGAAGGTGCGCACCCGGGTGAGGCCGTGGGTGACCCCCGAGCGTTCGTAGCGGTGCAGGCGGCCGAAGTCGGCGTAGCGGATGGGCAGGTCCCGGTAGCTGTGCCGGCCGTTGCGGTAGATCAGGCAGTGGCCGGGGCAGTTCATGGGCTTCATGGCGTATTCCCGCTCCTCCACGGAGGTGAAATACATGTTCTCCTGGTAGTGCTCGTAGTGCCCGCTGGTGCGCCACAGGCCCACGTCCAGGACCATGGGGGTGATCACCTCGTCGTACCCCTCGCGCCGGTACCATTCGCGCATGTAGTTCACCAGCTCGTTGTAGACCACCGTCCCCTTGGGGTGGAAGAACGGGGAGGCGGGGGCCTCGGGCTGGAAGGAGAACAGGTCCAGCTCCCGGCCGAGCTTGCGGTGGTCCCGCAGCCTGGCCTCCTCCAGGCGCTTCAGGTGCTCCTCCAGGGCCTTCAGGTCCAGGAAGGCGGTGCCGTAGATGCGGCAGAGCTGGGCATTCTTCTCGTCGCCCTTCCAGTAGGCCGCCGCGGTGCTCAGCAGCTTGAACGCCTTCAGCCTGGAGGTGTCGGGCACGTGCGGGCCTCGGCACAGGTCGTAGAAGTCCCCCTGGCGGTAGCCGGAGATGGTCTCCCCGGCCGGGATGCCCGAGACCAGCTCCACCTTCATCTGCTCGCCCATGGCCTGGAACCGCGCCAGGGCCGCGTCCCGGTCCAGTTCCTCCCGCACCACGGGGATGGCCTCCCCGCTGATCCGGTGCATCTCCGCCTCGATGGCGGCCAGGTCCTCCGGCGTGAAGAACTTCTCCACCTGGAAGTCGTAGTAGAAGCCGTCCTCGATCACCGGGCCGATGCCCACTCGCACCCCCGGGAACAGCCGCTGCACCGCCTGGGCCAGCAGGTGGGCGGTGGAGTGGCGGATCAGGTCCAGCGCCTCGGGGTCCTTGGCGGTGACCACCGCCACCTTGACCCCGTCCGCGAGCGGCGCCTTCAGGTCCCGCACCTTGCCGTCCACCCGGACCGCCAGGGCGGCCTCCAGCAGGCGCGGCCCGATGCTCTGGGCCAGGTCCGCGCCGGTGGCCCCATCCGGCAGCTGGCGGATGGAATCATCAGGGAGGCGGACGGTGATGGGCATGGCAACCTCAAAGTCGAACTCCCATCTTATCCCAGAAGGCAGGCCGAGTCCCGCATCAAGTCCCCGCGGGGGGGAACCTCCGGGGAGCCGCGGGACACCTCGCTGCAGCGGAGGATTCCGGATGCATGCGGAATTGAGGGCCGGGATCACGGCCATCTTGTTCAGCCTGGGGACCGCGGCTCCCCTCCCGGGAACCACGCCGTCCGAAGTCCTGGCCCGGGCCAAGGCCGCGCACGGGGGGTCCGCCTGGGACCGGGTGGGCGTCCTGGTCATGCCTGGGAGCGTCCAGGTGGAAGACCAAGGCGAGCCGCTGGACGGCGAGACCTGGGAGGACCTTGCCCACGGGCGCTACCTGCGGTGGTACGGCTCGGGGGAGGCCCTGCGCTGGTGGAGCTTCGACGGCAAGGACTTCCGCATGCAGAACGGCGTGGGGGGGCCGTCGTACCTGGTGCCCGGCGAGCTGCGGGACCAGGTTGCCCGGACCTGCGCCTACATGCACGCACGGGGCTACTGGTATCCCGGGCGCTTCCCCGCCGCCATGGCCGACCTGGGCCTGAAGCAGGAGGAAGGCGCGACCTACCGCGTGCTCCTCATCAAGCCCCGGGGCGCACTGCCCCTGGAATGCTGGTTGGATGCGGACCAGGGACTGGTCAGCCGGGTCACCTGGACGCTCCGCCAGGGGACCTGGCGCTACACCTTCGCCGACTACCGGGAGGTGGCGGGCCTGAAGCTGCCCTTCCTCATCCTGTGCGGCTGGGAGGGTGAGCCCGGGCCGACCCGCATCCAGGCCAGGGAATACCGATTCGCGGACCGGGTCCCGGCCGGTTGCTGGACCCGTTGGTGCCGAACCCCTGATACGGCCGCGGCCCCGGCGGAGGCGGCCGGTCCGCTGCCCTGACCCCAGGCGGAGGGATCCCGTTGGAGTGGATCTTGACTCAATAATCAATTTATTTATCTTGACCTGGAACTTGCACTCATCGTCTGGTGATCATGTCCGGCAAGCCCCAGAATAATGATTATTTAATTGTCCAGACAGGAACCGGGTGTCCTCACGAGGCGGATCCGCAAGGCCAAGCGAGGATTCCAGGTGGCAGAGCGACGAACGTTTCCCCGCAGCGAGGCCGCACCGGCCGGCCCGGCCCGGAACTGGAAGCCGGCCCAGGCGTTCCTCCTGCGCCTCCTCCTGGCGGCCGGGCTCGGGTGCGCTCTCCACGCGGACACCGGGACCTTCGGCGTCCAGGTCGGCGCGGCGCTGCCCATGGGCGGCATGAGGCAGTGGGTGGGCTCAGGGCCCGGCGTCTCCGTCGACCTCATGAACTCCTTCGACTTGGCCCCCTACGGCGTCCTGAGGATGCGGCTGGGCTACTGCGCCTGGCAGGGCATCGGGCCCAACTCCCAGTCCATCGCCCTCCCCGGGTCCGCCGAGGCGACCTTCCCCGCCTCCTCCAACGACCAGCTCTTCATCATCACCTATGGCGCGGACTATCTGTACAACCTCCGTTCGAAGGCCTACCTCCTGGGCGGCCTGGGGTTCGGCTACCTGACCGCCTCCCGCTCCGGCACCCTGGTCCTCGCCTCGGTCGGGTCCGGCTCCCCCAACTACCGTTACGACGCCAACAAGCTGACACCGTACGCCTGCCTCGGCGCCGGCTACCCGCTCGCCCGCGGCGTCGCGGCGGAGGGGCGGTTCCAGGTCACCAACTTCCCCAGCCAGGTCCGCAGGGTGGACCTGACCCAGGCCGGGTACACCAGTCCGGCCCAGGCGAGCTTCTCCGGTTTCGTCGCCGCCTCCTTCACCCTGGGCTTGACCTTTTCGTTCTGAACCGCCGTTTTCCCCCGTACACGAGAAAGCCCCCGCGTTGGAGCGGGGGCTTTGGATCTGACGTCGCGGCGACCTACTTTTCCACCCATGTGGCGGGCAGTATCATCGGCCCTCCGGAGCTTAACGGCCGTGTTCGG